>JACKII010000001.1:0-679225 GCA_020638555.1 Alphaproteobacteria bacterium
GGCGGTGTCCATCGAGCCTATTTCAGCTCGACCGACGCACCGGCATCCTCAAGCTGCTTTTTCAGCTTTTCGGCCTCGTCCTTGTTGACGGCTTCCTTGACCGGCTTCGGAGCGCCCTCGACCAGGTCCTTGGCCTCCTTCAGGCCCAGGCCGGTGATGGCGCGGACTTCCTTGATGACGTTGATCTTCTTGTCACCGGCGCCGGTGAGGATCACGTCGAACTCGTCCTTTTCCTCGGCGGCGGCCGGGGCAGCGGCGTCGCCGCCGGCAGCGGCCATCATCGGCATCGCCATCGGGGCGGCCGCGGCGGACACGCCCCACTTGTCTTCCAGAAGCTTCGCCAGATCGGCGGCTTCGAGAACGGTCAGGTTGGAAAGGTCTTCAACCAGCTTTTCCAGATCAGCCATGGTTTTGAATCCTATTCAGATCGGTTGCATTGGGTTTCGGTAAGGGATGGGTCGAGCATTCGCATGCGTCGTGCAGCACCACCGCCGGCTCAGCCGCCGGTCGCGCCATAGGCCGCGAACACGCGCGCAAGCTTGGCCTGCGGCGCGCCCACAAGCGTGACCAGCTGCTCTGCCGGCTTCGGCAGCACAGTGACCAGCTTGGTCGCCGGGGCGTTGAGCAGCCCGACGATCTTGGCCCGGAATTCGTCCAGAGACGGCAGCTTGGACAGCTGCTCGACCGCCTGGGCGTCCATGACGCGCTCGCCGATGACGCCGCCGACGATCGAGAACTTGTTGTTCTCGTTCGCATAGGCCACGCACACCTTCGCCGCCGCCACGGGATCGGCCGAAAAGGCCACCGCCGTCGGTCCCTGGAACAGATCCTTCGCGCCCACGAACGGCGTGCCTTCGATCGCAATCTTGGCCAGCCGGTTCTTGGTCACGCGGAAGGTTGCTCCCGCCTCGCGCATTTTGGCACGGAGATTGGTCATCTCCGCCACCGTCATGCCGGACTGTTGCACAACAATGAGCACGCCCATGTCTTTGAGCTGCTCGGAGAACTGCTCGACCAGTTCTTCTTTCTGCTTGCGCAGCACTGGTCTTCACTCCATCCAGAGCACAAGCACCGGGCCAAAGCCCTTATGCCCATGCCGGTTGCACCATGGCCGGACACCGGCGAACCGCCGCCCGACCGTTGACCCGCCCGCCCGGCCGAAGCCTTGCTGGCGGGGGTTCGTCCTGTCCCTCGAGCCAGCCCACCGTTGCCGGTGCGCCGAGGCGAGGCCGATGCTGGCCGAACCCTTGACGCGGGTGCGTCGCAAGCCAACCGATCTAGCCCCTATCTCATGCGGGCGGCGATTAAGCCGGAGGCTCCCCGGGGGGAAGAACCGGCACCCACAATCTCGGACAGGTTGGCCGCCTTGCCTTGCCATCGGAATGGCGCGGCGCCGCGGCCGGACCCGCCACCCAGCCGAAGCCAAATGGCGGAAACTCGTATACGCCTAGGCGTTCGCCGGCTCCACGGAGCGGAAGTCGGCAATGTCGAGGCGGATGCCCGGCCCCATGGTGGAGCTGAGCGCAATCTTCTTCAGATAGACGCCCTTGGCGCCGGACGGCTTCGCCCGGTTGATGGCGTCGACGAATGCGCGGACATTGCCTTCGATCTGGTTCGGGTCGAACGAGATCTTGCCGGCGCCCGCATGGATGATGCCGGCGCGCTCGACGCGGAACTGCACCTGGCCGCCCTTCGCCGCCTGCACGGCCTCGGTCACGTCGTTGGTGACGGTGCCCAGGCGCGGGTTCGGCATCAGGCCGCGGGGACCCAGCACCCGGCCGAGACGGCCGACCACGGCCATCATGTCCGGCGTGGCGATGGCGCGGTCGAAATCGATCGTGCCGCCCTGGATGGTCTCGGCCAGATCCTCGGCCCCGACCACGTCGGCGCCGGCGGCCGTGGCCTCCTCCGCCTTGGCGCCGCGGGCGAACACCGCGACGCGCACGCTCTTGCCGGTGCCATGCGGCAGGTTGACGACGCCGCGGACCTGCTGGTCGGCATGGCGCGGGTCGACGCCCAGATTCATCGACACTTCGACGGTCTCGTCGAACTTCGCCAGCGCCGCACCCTTCAGGAGCGCGATGGCCTCGTCCAGCGAATACAGCTTGTTGCGGTCGACGGCTTCGTTGTTCTTGCGGATGCGCTTACCGATCGCCATTGCCTCAGCCCTCCACCACGGCCAGACCCATGGAACGGGCGGAGCCGCGCAGCATTTCCACGGCGGCATCGACGTCGTTCGCGTTCAGGTCTTTCATTTTCTGCTCGGCAATCTCACGCAACTGGCTGACGGTCACCTGGCCGGAGCGCTCGGTCTTCACGTTCTGGGCACCCTTCTGGATGCCCGCGGCCTTTTTCAGGAAATAGGTCGCCGGCGGCGACTTGGTAACGAAGCTGAAGCTGCGGTCGGCATAGACGGTGATGACGGTCGGAATCGGCATCCCGGCCTCCATCTGCTGCGTCGCGGCGTTGAACGCCTTGCAGAATTCCATGATGTTGACGCCGCGCTGACCCAGCGCCGGCCCGATGGGCGGCGACGGGTTGGCCTTGGCGGCCGGCACCTGCAGCTTGATATAGCCGGTGATTTTCTTTGCCATGCGTTGGTCTCCTTACAAAGCCGCCCGGCCCTGGCAAGGCCGGCGGTGCGCGGTGCGGGCAGGGAGCGGCCCTCCCGCGCGGGATCTTGTGGTCAAACGGCCTTTTCGACCTGGGAATATTCGAGATCGACCGAGGTGGCCCGGCCGAAGATCGAAACGGAAATCTTGAGGCGCGACCGCTCGGCGTCCACCTCCTCGACCAGGCCGTTGAACGAGGCGAACGGGCCGTCGCACACGCGCACCTGCTCGCCCACCTCGTAGATGACGGAGGGCCCGGTGCGCTCCACGCCCTCGGACACCTGGCTGATGATGCGCTGGGCCTCGGACTCGCTGATCGGCACCGGCCGGTTGCCGCCGCCGAGAAAGCCGGTCACCTTGGCCGTGTTCTTGACCAGGTTCCAGGCATGGTCGGTCATGTCCATCTTCACCAGCACATAGCCGGGGAAGAACTTGCTCTCAGCCTTGTATTTCTGGCCGCGGCGGACCTGCACGACTTCCTCGGTCGGCACCAGGACATCCTCGATCTGCTCGCCGATGCCCTGCTTGTCCGCCTGCTCGCGGATCGAGGCTGCGACCTTTTTCTCGAAGCCCGAATAGACGTGGATCACGTACCAGCGCGCCACCATCCCGCTACCCTCCCAGACCGAGGATAAACCGGACGCCGAACGCCAGGGCCTGATCGACGACGAAGAAGAATACCGCCGCAATGGCCACCATCAGGAACACCATCATCGTGGTGATCCCGGTTTCCTTGCGCGTCGGCCAAGTCACCTTGGACGCTTCCTGTCGGACCTGGCGGATAAACTCGCCGGGATTTGCCATAATCGCCAGTGCCTGTTGCCAGCCGGATTGTTCGGTAACGAAGCGGCCTGCCTCGCTTTCGCGCGCGCGCCGCCTTCATACGCAAAGGCCCGCCGCATCTGGCGGGCCTGAGACGAAGCCTTCCATTAGGACAAGGCTTCGTCCGATGTCAACCCCTCATCGCCGGAAAGCGTCGCCGCACCCGGCGGCGGAGAGGTTGGCAGGAGTGGAGGGACTCGAACCCCCAGCCCTCGGTTTTGGAGACCGATGCTCTACCAATTGAGCTACACTCCTGTGGGCACCGGAGCGGCTATTGCTTAGCCGATCCGGCGCCGGAACTCAAGCGAACGCGGCGCCCCTATTCGATGATGGAGGCGACAACGCCGGCGCCGACGGTGCGACCGCCCTCGCGGATAGCGAAACGCAGGCCCTCATCCATGGCGATCGGCGCGATCAGGTTCACCGTCATCGCGATATTGTCGCCCGGCATCACCATTTCCGTGCCTTCCGGAAGCTCCACCGTCCCGGTCACGTCCGTCGTGCGGAAGTAGAACTGCGGACGGTAGTTCGAGAAGAACGGCGTGTGACGACCGCCCTCTTCCTTCGTCAGCACATAGCACTCGCACTTGAACTTCGTGTGCGGCGTGATCGAGCCCGGCTTCGCCAGAACCTGGCCGCGCTCCACGTCCTCGCGGCCGACGCCACGCAGCAGGCAGCCGACATTGTCGCCCGCCTCGCCCTGGTCCAGCAGCTTGCGGAACATTTCCACGCCCGTCACCGTCGTCTTCTGCGTGTCGCGGATGCCGACGATCGCAACTTCCTCGCCGACCTTCACCACGCCCTGCTCGATCCGGCCCGTCACCACCGTGCCGCGCCCCGAGATCGAGAACACGTCCTCGATCGGCATCAGGAACGGACGGTCCTTCGGACGCTCCGGCTGCGGGATGTAGTCGTCCACCGCCCGCATCAGTTCCAGGATCGCGTCATGCCCGATCGCCGGATTGCTGTCCTCCAGCGCCGCCAGCGCCGAGCCCTTCACGATCGGAATGTCGTCGCCCGGAAAGTCGTAGGACGACAGCAGCTCGCGAACCTCGAGCTCCACCAGCTCCAGAAGTTCCTCGTCGTCGACCTGGTCCACCTTGTTCAGGAACACCACCAGCGCCGGAACGCCCACCTGGCGCGCCAGCAGGATGTGCTCCCGCGTCTGCGGCATCGGGCCGTCCGCCGCCGAAACCACCAGGATCGCGCCGTCCATCTGCGCAGCACCCGTGATCATGTTCTTCACATAGTCCGCGTGACCGGGGCAGTCCACGTGCGCGTAGTGCCGGTTCTCGGTCTCGTATTCCACGTGTGCGGTCGAGATCGTGATCCCGCGCGCCTTCTCTTCCGGCGCCTTGTCGATCGCGTCGTACGCCTGGAACGTCGCGCCGCCCGTCTCCGCCAGAACCTTCGTGATCGCCGCCGTCAGCGACGTCTTGCCGTGGTCAACGTGGCCGATCGTGCCGATGTTGCAGTGCGGCTTCGTACGTTCAAACTTTGCCTTCGCCATAGTCCCGCGTCGTTCCTCAGACTCTAGTAGACCAATCACAATTGCACGGCGGCCGATCCGGGCTGGTTTGGCCGCCACATCGGGAGGATGGAGCGGGTGATGGGAATCGAACCCACACGACCAGCTTGGAAGGCTGGGGTTCTACCATTGAACTACACCCGCGCACCTTCAAGCCCGAAGCGGACCATGCCTTCACCGGCGTTCGCCATAGAGGAATGGTGGAGGGGGTTGGATTCGAACCAACGTAGGCGTACGCCAACGGGTTTACAGCCCGTCCCCTTTAGCCACTCGGGCACCCCTCCGACCGCTTCGCCCTCCGCGGGGGAGGCCGAACCGCTATCGCGAGGCGCGAGAGTTATTGCGCTCCCCCCCGAATGTCAACTAGGGAAGGGCCGGCCCGGCCGCTTTTTCCCATCGGCTGAGGCGATCTGTCTGCACCCGCCCGCGTCGGAACCGGTATGCCCAAACCCCCTTCCCGCCCCTCCGGCCGCCCCCAGGGCCGCCGTTCCGGCCCGAACGAGCCGCCGCGCCGCCGCCGCACCGCGCCGCGCGGCCTCTGGCTTTATGGCCGCCATGCGGTGTTCGCCGCCCTCGCCAACCCCAGGCGCCAGGTGGAGCGTGTGGTGGCGACGGCCGAATTCCGGCAACGCTTCGCCAGCGAATGGCCGCGCCCGGTCGCGGTCGAGACCGCCGACCGCGCGCAACTGGACGACCTGCTGGGCCCCGGCGCCGTGCACCAGGGCGTCGCCGCCCGGGTGCTGCCGCTGCCGCTGCTGGCGATCGAGGACCTGATCGCCCACCTGCCCGCGACGGGACCGGCGCAGGTGCTGGTGCTGGACGAGGTCACGGACCCGCGCAATGTCGGCGCCATCCTGCGCTCGGCCGCCGCCTTCGGCGCGGCGGGGGTGGTGGTCACCCGCCACAACGCGGCCGAGGAGACCGGCGCGCTCGCCAAGGCGGCCTCGGGCGCGCTGGACACGCTGGCGGTGGCCGAGGCCGGCAATCTGCGCCGCGACCTGGAGCGGTTGCAGGCGGCGGGCTTCTGGTGCCTGGGGCTGGACCACCCGGCGCCGTCGCTGGTGGGCGCCGCACCGCCGCCGGACCGGCTGGCCTGGGTTCTGGGCGCCGAGGGCCGCGGCCTGCGCCGCCTGACCGCCGAGACCTGCGACGCCCTGGTGGCGATCCCGATCGCCCCCGCCATGGAGAGCCTAAACGTTTCCAATGCGGCGGCGATTGCGCTATACGAATGGTGCCGTTGCCACGGCCTTCCGACAGAGGGCGCGCAGGGGTGACGACCGCTTTCCGGCAGCCGGCTTAGCTCAGTTGGTAGAGCATCTGATTTGTAATCAGAGGGTCGGGGGTTCGAGTCCCTCAGCCGGCACCAATTAAATCAGAGAGTTACCAACATTTGACACGCGGCCATACCCAGAATTTAACTATGGGGTAACGTAAGGGGTAACGAGCAGCACTGCATCGCGCCAGCCTTCTGCCGCTCGAAATTTTATCCGCTGGGGAACCCCGCGTGGGCAGCAATGATTGATCAACGCGTTCATTCGATGTCGCGTTTCGGCCCTGTGCGGAGCTTAACAGCGCACGAGTGGAATGACTGCTTCAGCCTTGAAGCCGGTCGCTAGAGCGGTTGTGGATTTGACTGAGCCGCGAAGGATTCCCGGAGAGGTGTTTTTGTGGTTCAGAGTGAGGGCTGGCGAAGGAGGCCAGTTCGCATGACCTACCGCATCTCCCATGCAACACCAGAGGGTGCACGTGTTGTCGCTATTGCCGAGAGCCTGATCCCGGCACTGCAGGAGCGAGCTGACGCTGCCGACCGGGCCAACAGCATCTGCCCTGAGAATTACCGGGACATGCAGATCTCCGGCCTTGCCGCCGCTTTCGTGCCGGAAAAATTGGGCGGCATTGGCCTGCGCTCCATGCATGACTGGATCCTGACCATCGCAACGTTGGCGAAAGGAGACGGGTCGGCGGCGATTGCGATCAGCATGCATCTCTCCGCGACGCGCGGCCTCGCCGACGTCTACCGCGCCAACCTGCCAGGCTCTGCGCCGCACAAGCGCAGCAAGGGCATCCTCGAGAAAGTCGCCAAAGGCGAGGTCTTAATCTGTTCAACCACTACTGAGCGCGGAAACGACAACCTTCACCCACTGACCGAGGCCTTCACGCACGACCAAGGTTGGCGCATCAATGGCACCAAGCACTTCGTCACCATGTCGCCGGTGGCGACCCACATCGCGACCAACGTACGGATGCGCGACGACACAGGCGATCATATCACCAACGTCCTCTTTCCGATGACGACGCCCGGTGTCCGCCAGCACGGCAATTGGGACGCTCTCGGCATGCGAGCCTCCGGCAGCCAATCCGTCAGTTTCGACGACTGCATTGTGCCAGCGGACGCGCTCCGCAAGATCGGCCCTTGGGGGCGGTGGAGCATCCCGGTTCTCGTGAACCGCACTCTGGCCAACATGCCGCTGGTTGGCGCGTTCCTTGGTCTCGCGGAGGCGGCGATTTTGCCATCGTCCAGCCATGCGCCAGTGAGGCGCGTTCCTTGGTCTCGCGGAGGCGGCCTTTGACTATGCGTTGGATCACCAGCGCAAGGCGCGGGGCGCAGCGGACCGCGCCGGCGTTCCGCACGCACTGGCCGAGATGGAGATCTTACTCGCCGCTTCGCAAAGCATTTTGGCCCGTATGGGGGAGCAACTCGACGCCTTCATGACAGAGAGGCATGGCCGCGCCGACATAACCTGGGAGCAAGGGCACGAGTTGATGAAGGACTATCAAACCGCCAAATGGGTGGTGAACCGCAACGCCATTCAGATCGTCAGCCAGGCAATGGACCTGTTCGGCGGCGGAGGTTTCATGGCCGGCAACCGGCTATCTCGCCTCTACCGCGACGTCCGCGCCGGCCCGTTCATGCAGCCGTTCTCTCCTGTTGACGCGCGGGAGTATGTTGGCAAGGTTCTGCTGGACGCTTATCCGGAGCGGTAGGTCAAGCTTTGGTCCACCGTCGTGTCAACGGTATCCAAGGGCGAACGTCGACGATGGCTTTGGTCAGCGCCGCCACAACCGACAGGCAGAGCACCGCTTTCGACACGGTCCCCATCGTCCCCTCGATCAGCATGGCATGCACCACGCTGCCCATGACGATCACGACCGCTAGACTCATGTGAAGCAAGCGCCAAACTGGAGCCCGCAGGCGCAGGCGCCGACGGAATGCGGTGATCAGTGCGGTGGCAAACACCGTCCACATTGCAACCACTCCCCATACTGAGAACGGCGTTGGCGAGCGGAACAGCAGCACGTCGATCACGTCCGGTGGGCTGGTCACCCAAAGGGCACCAACATGGATTACCACCGCAGTGACCAGCCCGCTTCCGACCCACTTGTGCCACCTTCGTCCGGTCCGACTGGGCAGATCCGGCAGGTAGCCGCCCGCGAGCAACGGCTGCAATAGCAGCAACCCCATCGCCACAATGCCCGCAAAGCCCGCCGCGATATAAATGGGGTCTCGCCAAGCAAGCAGCGGGCTTCCCGCTGCTACAGCAATCGGTATGACAATAGCTGCCACAAGGGCCGCCCAGATCAGGGTCGTCCGCGCCACGCTCACAACCGACCCTGCCGAGATTAGACCGCCCTCAGCACGAAATGTGTGCGTAGGCTGGTGTCACCGGAACTCTGCATGACGGGGCGAAGGAAGACGGTCTCGAAATTAAGATCATCGTACTCCGCATCGTAGGCGAGGTGACCGTGCGGCTGGCCGAAGGCCGGTACGATTTGTGGCATGTCCATGCGGAATTCGCCGTTCGCATCGGTCAGCGTTGCGCCATGGCTGCGCGCGTCGCGTTCGTACCCTTCCGTTGTGTGCGCCCAGATCTGGATGCGAATCCCTTCCAGCGGCGCACCGTCGCCCGCCCGCCGAACCGTCCCGGACATTGTGAAGCCGCCGCCACCGATTCGCTCCACAATCGGCGCACCAGGGCGGTAATTGTTGGCCCCACCCCGCATGGTCGGTGTAGGCGCCAGGCCCTTCGCCTGTGCCGGTACAAGCAGGCCCGAGGCGCCTGACGTGAGGATTGCCCCAGTGGCGACAGCGCTCCCGACAAGAAGGGCACGACGGGTCTGCAGGGACGAGGTCATATCGGACTTTCCTTCTGCTGCTTGCGGGCGGAGAGAACTTGATGCGGACGCCAGCGCTCGTAGTAGTTAAGCTAACAAGATAATGTAGGGAGTGAGCGCATAGCATAAAGTGCATCGACGTAGCGTTGTCAGATTAAATTTACGCAGTCTGACTTAATCTAAACCGGGTGCTTTAAAGCGGGGTGGCCTGAACACTTGCAGGGGGTAGGCCACAAACTAAGGATTGAGCGTCCGGGCTACACGGAAACCTATCATCTCGTTTCTTCTGTGTGGTGTTTTAGGTGCGCTCGCCGGCTGTTGTCGCTTCAACCCAGATTGCTTTGACGTTGCCCCGATCATTTCTCGGTGGCGCCTCGGGTTGCCGCGGAGGCTTACCCTGTTAGTGAAGAGTTGGATGTCCGTCGTCAGAGTTTTTCGGACTTCGATTGCGTTTTGGTAACGGAGGCTCTGGTTCGCTTTTTGGGATCAGTTTAGGCTGAGCCTCCCCCACTGAAATGGTCCACCATAATGTTCAGGGAGGCGGAGGATTGAGCTTCTCCCCGTCTGAGGTCCGGGCGTTATGAGAGGTGGTCCTGGTCGTTTGGACAGGTTGGCAGCGTTGCTAAGGTGTATCCCGCTTGCTGATCAGGCTGCCAAAATCCCATTGATAAATTTTTGTTGCTGCTGGGCCTGTGGAGATGTGGGCAAGGCGTCAGTCTTGTCCATCATATCCAGCAGGCCGGTTTCATACGCTTCTGCCGGTGTCCGGCCGTCAAGGGCTGAGTGCGGGCGGGTGGCATTGTAGAAAGTCAGCCACTCGCCGATGACGCGCCTTGCGGCAAAGCCGTCGGCAATCTCGTGCAGGTAGATAGCCTCGTATTTCAGCGACCGCCAGAGGCGCTCGATGAACACGTTGTCGAGCCAGCGGCCGCGCCCGTCCATGCTGATCCGGATCTCGTGCGCCTGCAGAAGGCCGGTGAAATCGGAACTGGTGAACTGGCTGCCCTGGTCGGTATTGAAGATCTCCGGCTTGCCGTAGCGCGTCAGCGCTTCGTCCAGTGCTTCGACGCAAAAGTCGGCGTGCATGGTATTCGACAGCCGCCACGACAGCACCCTGCGGGAGTGCCAATCCATGATCGCCACCAGATACAGGAACCCGCGTTGGACAGGGATGTAGGTGATGTCGCTGCACCAAGCCTGGTTCGGGCGGCCAATGACCAGGTCTTTGAGAAGATACGGATAGATCCGATGCTCCGGATGTGGCTCGCTGGTCTTCGGCGCCTGGTAGATCGCCTGCAGGCCCATCAATCGCATCAGCCGGCGAACCCGATGCCGGCCGACCGGGTGCCCGTCCCGGCGTAATTGGCGCATGATCTGCCGGCTGCCATAGAAGGGACAGGCCAGGTAGATCTCGTCGATCCGCCGCATCAACGCCAGCGTCTCCGCATTGGCAGGCCGCGGGCGGTAGTACAGCGACGACCGACTGATCGCCACCAGACGGCATTGCCGGCTCAGGCTCAACTTGGGATGGTCGGGCTCGATCATGGCCTGGCGAACGTCCCGGCTCATCGCTTGAGCCCTCGTGCCAAAAAATCCCGTTCCACCGTCAATTCGCCGATCTTCGCGTGCAGATCGCGAACAGCCGCCTCATGATCCCGCT
The DNA here is from genome assembly GCA_020638555.1 of Alphaproteobacteria bacterium. NCBI lineage: Bacteria > Pseudomonadati > Pseudomonadota > Alphaproteobacteria > Alphaproteobacteria bacterium. The sequence goes on from JACKII010000001.1 coordinate 10,736, forward strand.
CCGTCTTTTCGGCCTTGTCCGAAAACACACCGCTCAGGCCATCGACCGCCTGCTTCTTCCAGGTGCTCACCTGGTTGGGATGCACGCCGTACTTTGCAGCGATGTCCTGGATCGGACGTTCACCCCGCAGCGCTTCCAGCGCAACCTTGGCCTTGAACTCACCCGTAAATCGGCGACGCTTCGCCATACTTGGTTCCTCCGATGCTCGGTGGAACACACCTTAAGCCCTTGTCCAACTTTTCGGGACCAGCTCTCCTGCCCGAAATTATCGATCACTTCCTGGGTCCGAACATCAGCTTCAACGCTCCCGCCGTCCACCCGCGCCACCTGACTCTCAGAGAGGTTCAGGTCCGCCTGCAGGCGCTCTGCGAGCCAGGAGACAGTGGCGATTCGCTCAGAGAAGATAACGAGCCGGTCTCGCAGGGCTTTTCCGGTCCAGCGTAGGTCACGCAGCATCTGGATTAAATCCTGATACTTGGTGAAGGCGGCCGTATCGATCGCGGCCACATGATCTGCGAGCGCCTTGAGCCGCTCCCGATCCTCTTCCGTCCCGCGGGCGGTACCGTTCTCAATCCCGCGGATGCGGCGGGTGAGCGTTTCGAGGCAGGCGGCTGGGCTCGAGAAGATCGCCTTGGCTAGCGTAGTCCGAAATAGGTCGATGGCGCGGCTTCGGGTTGATTGTTCATCGAGGTCTAATTGAAGCTCGGCAATCGACTGATAGGCGATCTCTTCTTCCGTGCTCAGCGGGAAATTTCGGCGGATCAGTTCTCGCTTTGGCACTTGCTGTCCGATATCCGCCGCGACGTTCTTGTCCGACCGAAACCTTCTGACCACCAAATCCTCGATATCCGATCGGTGCAGCCGGGTCGGGTCAGGAACCCGAGTCGGGTCCAGCATTTCGATCAGGCTGGCGAAGCTTTCCTGGGACCCGTCATGTGGTGTGGCGGTCAACAAAAGCAGAGAATCGGTCCGGCGGGACAGGAGTTGGGCAAGTTCGGCACGTTGAGACTTTAACCCAACGGCCGCCTTCCGTGCCGCCGCATTATGCGCCTCGTCAATGATGATCAAATCCCAATAGGAGTGCTTGATTGCATCTCGAATTTGAGCGTCTCGTTTCAGTGTGTCGATTGAAACAATAGAGCGATCGAACTGATCGAACACGTTGTAATGCGCAGGAATCCTGTTCCGCATCCGCCGTATAGCTGCGCTATCGAGACGAGACAGCGGGATCGAGAACCGGGTCCAGAACTCCTTCTGAAACTGAGTGAGCATAGCCCGGGTTGTGACGACAAGGATTCGGTCTGCTCGGCCACGCAGCGCCAGTTCAGAAGTGATCAGTCCCGCCTCGAGGGTTTTCCCGAGGCCGACATCATCGGCAATGAGCAAGCGAACCCGATCCTGCGCCAAAGCGCGCTCTACAGGCAGGTGCTGGAATGTCAGGTCATCTATCGCGGCGCGCCCCAAAGTCAGCGGCTGGCGGGTTGTCGTGGGTGTATTTCTGAATGCCGCCTCCAGATGAAGCTTTGTGTCTATGAGTCCTGATGACGTGTCGGAAACAAGGCGCACCGCGGCAGGATCCAGGATCCGTGTGTCTTTTTCTAAGTCCCAGACGAAACGAGCTTCCTTGTCTCGAACAAGGCCTGAAAGTCCACGGCAATGGATTTCACGATATCCCTGTTTGAGCATTGAGGTGCCCAGCACTTTCCAAGTGACCGAGCGCAATTGGATGACATGGCCTGGCTGAGGTACTGAACTCATGCTGTGGCTCCTGGTAACGCTTCGCGGTTCAGCAGATGATCTGTTGGTCCCCCCTGGCGACGGGACCGGTGTCAAGGCCGAGGCTCTTGAGCGCGGAGTAGAGCAGCGCCTTTCGCACCGAGACCTCGGCTTTTCTACCCTTCATGCTGTAAGTCGAGAGCTATGACTTCCTGCTGCGTCTCCCGCAGCTCGGGGTGCGGTCTGATCGCGCTGGATGCTTGGTGCACTGATATTCCGAACTGACCCATCAGATCGCTGACCTGCTTCCCGAGAATTGGGCCGTCCTGAACTGGAATTTTCCACCAGTTTCCCAGTCAGGAAGGAGGAAGGTTCCATGAAGCGATCGAAGTTCACGGATGCGCAGGGGGCAGGGTCAGGGCCTGCGTACGAATTCGGCACGAATAGCAATTTGCAGTCCCACCAACAGTAGAAACACAGAAATAAAGCTCACCACACCTCGCCGCACCGTCCAAAATCGATTATAGCTCTATGCATCATCAGTTAGGGATGCATCCGGACGCGGCCAAAGTGTCTTGGCGGTTTGAAGCAGCACCTCTCCTCGACTCAAAATATCATGCTCGTCCCATTTACTGTGCTCGCGTTCGCGAAATGGCGCATTGAGCCGAAGATCACTGAGGTTCCCAATCTCCCGCGCCTTGTCCTTAAATGGACCGTTGCTGATTGACGTATTCAGCGGACCAGTCAGAAGTGTCAGATTACCGACCGTGTGTAAAAGACGTTGGCGTCGCTGCTCCGTCGTCTCCTCTCCGTTGAGGGGAAGATCATTTGGCAACGGATAATGCGCCTCCCATTCTTGAGGCAAGAGGTGCTCTACCGTTAGCTGCTCCGGTAAGACAAATGTTTCTGATTTGCTTGTTCGGAGCGCCTCGTTGAGGGCCCGAAGGATCATAGCGCTCCTGTCGGAACGTGATTTCACATAGAGGGGCGTATTAAGCCAGCCATAACGAAAGGCCTGGTCCGACGGCCATAGGACAGTCGGCTCGTTCGATTTAAGCAATTCAGCACGCGCCACTTTGGCCATGTCTTCTGCCCGTTCGCTGGCCCGTTTGAGACGACGAAGCAGGCTTAGAAAGAAGCGGTTGTAGTTCTTTGTGGTCATCTGACATATGAAGCGTCTCACCAAGTAGGACTCAAGATCGGCTATAATTCTATCTCGCGCATCAGGACTAAGTCGCTCAGGGGTCAGTTCCATTAAAAGAAGCAAGATGGGGTGGACCGTACTGGTATCGAGTGATCGCAACCGGCGTGCAAAGACCGACACGCGGTCAATGCCCTGCGGTAGGATTAGTCGAGCGAAATGGTCGCTGTGGCTCTTCAGGCTGGCGAGGTAATCTTCAGTCGTAGCCTGGGAGTTGGCATACCAGTCGCGAAATTCGCGAAAAAGCCGACCAATATTGAGATCGCGTTCGGTACGCACTGTCAAATCATGGAAGACAAACAAGTCGATGCGGGGCCGCGTCAGCCGGCCCTGGCGCTCGATCAAATGCCAAAACCGGTCTTCGCCTCGGGCATCCCGTTCATCAACTCGGCGCTCATCAAAATGCTGCCAATAACTTGTATAGAGACTGTCAATATCCTTGCCCTTACCAGACGCATCCAGAAAGACGGTGTTACGAATGAGATCCGACGGCAGGAGCGGCTGGCCCCGGGCATTCAGGGTCTCGAAAATAACCTGCGGGTCATCGCGCTCTTCCAACTCTATAACCACGACTTGGAGTGTCGTTTTGAGTGCATGAAGGATGGCGTAAAGTCTGTCCGCCCGCGAAGAGACCTGCAGAGCTTCAGCCTCGCCTACGTCTTCACCGCCATCCTCTGCCCCGCTGACGAACCCTGAAATGGAATCATAAAAAAAGCTGTAGGCTTCGGCCAGTTTAGGGAGTGGGATCTTGCCCCCGTCCGGACCTGTGCCGAGCCTAGCCTTAACATTCTGGATGGAACCGGCGGTCATCACGGTCTTGAAGACTGCGCGATCGGCATTTGTTGGCCAAACCTTCAGCCGCTCTTCCGACTCGGAGTCGCGCACCGGATTGAAGGTAAGGCGGCTGGCGTCATCAGCCACTTCATCTCTCACAGCCTCAGCGAAATCGCGGAGCGCCGCTAGAAACACTTGGAGCGTAGTAAGGCGCTGCTGGCCATCGATGACCTCGGAGCGGGCAAGACCGCGGCCGAAAACCTTGGCCACGTTAAAAACCACGGCGCCCAGGAAATGGCTTGTCGTTGCCTGCCTTTGTTCCTTCAAGGCGACCAAGCAATTGCGTGCCTGACGCTCAATATCCTCCCACAAGGGCTCCCATTGATCTTCGAGTGTCCACACATAAGCGGTAAGCGATGCGCACGCCCCACGTTGCTGATTGTGTGATTGAGCGGTTGAACGATCCTGATGAGAAGGATCGTGAGATGAAACGTTTCGACCAAAACGACATCGGTTTGTTAGACGACGTTCGCGACCGTGTTTCGCGAATGGAGGTTCTGGAGGGACCGACGGGCCGTCGGTCTTGGCCGGACGATGTGAAGGCACGGATCGTGGCCGAGAGTTTCGAGTCTGGAGCGCGGGTGTGCGATGTGGCGCGGCGCCATGGGCTGGCGCCCCAGCATCTCTCCACCTGGCGGGGCCTGGCGCGCAAGGGAAAGCTCGACGTCGCCATTGGGCCAGAGGATATGCCGGCTTTCTCGGCACTCGAGATTTTGGACGACGAGGCTTCGGCATGTTCGACGCCGATCGAGATCGAGGCCGACGGCATCACGATCCGTCTCGGCGCCGACACGCCGGCCGATCGGATCGCCGAGATCGCCGCCGCCTTGCGCCTCGCCCGGTGATCGTTCCCTTCCAGGCGGTCAAGATCGTGATCGCAACCAAGCCCGTGGACTTCCGCAAGGGCCATGACGGGCTTGCCGCCTATGTCGAGAAGGAACTCGGGCTGAAGGCGCATTCCGGGATCGTCGTGGTCTTTCGTGCCAAGCGCGCCGACCGGATCAAGGTCCTGGTCTGGGATGGAAACGGGCTCGTGCTGACCTACAAGCGGCTGGAGGCGGGGAAGTTCGCCTGGCCGGCGATCAAGGACGGTGTGATGCGGCTTTCGAAGGCGCAGTTCGAGGCCCTGTTCGAAGGGCTCGACTGGCGCCGGGTGCATGGCCGGCGGGTGCGCCCGCCGGTTGCGACGGAGTGATTCAGGCGGCATCTCAAAGGCCGTCGGCCGGCGATCTGGCAGTATAATCCATGGCATGTCAGCTGCCCCAAGCGATCTCGATTTGAGCGTCCTGCCGCCGGAATACCGGGCGGCTTTTGAAACGCTGCAGACACAGATTGCCGCCCTGAGCTCGGACAATTCCGCCCTGGCGGTATCGAACCGGCGTCTTGAAGCGCTGATCAAGGAATTGCGTCATGCGCTGCACGGCCGGAAATCGGAGAAGCTGACAGTAGACGAGCGTCAGCTTGCGTTCGAAGATCTGGAGACTGCGGTGGCAGAGGTCGAAACCGCGTCGGCAGCAGCCCACGCGACGCCTTCAGCGTCGCGCCCAAGACCGGCGGCTGTCAACCGCAACATCGGTAACCTGCCAGAGCATCTGCCTCGGATCGAGGAGATCATCGAGCCGGAGAGCCTCGAATGCCCCTGCGGTTGCGGGGCCATGCACCGGATCGGCGAAGACCGCACGGAGCGGCTCGACATTGTGCCGGCCCAGTTGCGCGTGATCGTGACCATCCGGCCGAAATACGCCTGCCGGATCTGCACCGACGGCGTGAGACAGGCGCCGGCGCGACCCTGGCTGATCGAAGGCGCGTTGCCCACGGAGGGCGCGATCGCCCACGTGCTGGTCTCGAAATATGCCGACCACTGTCCGCTTTATCGCCAATCCCAAATCCTGGCGCGTTCGGGCATTCAAATCGACCGCTCAACGCTGGCAGGATGGGTCGGCAAGGCAGCCTTCCACCTCGGCCCTGTCGTCGATCGTCTGGCCGAGCACCTGAAACGGTCGACCAAACTCTTTATGGACGAGACCACGGCGCCGGTCTTGGACCCAGGCAAGGGCAGAACCAAGACCGGATATTTTTGGACGCTGGCCCGCGACGATCGCCGCTGGGGCGGCCCGGACCCACCGGGCGTCGTCTACTTCTACGCACCCGGCCGCGGCGGCGGACATGCCGAGACCTTCCTGGACGGCTTCGACGGCATTCTCCAGATCGACGGCTATGCCGGCTACAACCGGCTCACTCGACTGTCGCGCAAGGGCGGCACTCCGCTCACTGTCGCCCACTGCTGGGCGCATGCGCGGCGCAAGCTCCGCGAGGTCTTCGAACGCGACGGCTCGGCCATCGCCCGCGAAGGGCTCGAGCGCATCGCCGGGTTCTACGAGATCGAAGACGAGATCCGCGGCACCGATGCCGGCCACCGCCTGGCCGTCCGTCAAGCACGAACGGCGCACCTGGTCGCCAACTTCCGGGAATGGCTGAACGCTGCCCGCGCGCGGGTGTCTGCAAAATCGCGCCTGGGTGAAAAGCTCGGCTACATCCACCGCCATTGGGACGGGCTGCAGACCTTCCTGACCGACGGCCGCGTCGAGATCGACTCCAATGCCGTCGAGAACCTTGTGCGCCCGATTGCCCTCAACAGAAAGAACGCACTCTTCGCCGGCCACGACGAGGGCGCCAAGGCCTGGGGCCGGATTGCCTCCCTGATCGAAACGGCAAAGATCAACGGTGTCGAACCGTTCGCCTATCTGAAAGGGACACTCGAAGCCATCGCGGGCGGCCACCCCAACGACCGCCTCGACGAGCTCTTGCCCTGGAATTGGACACCTACGTCAAGCTGATTGCTACGTGGGCGCACGCATCGCTTACCATAAGCGCGCTGAAAGAGCGGAACAGTGTAACGCCGTTCCTTCTCGAATATTTCGTGGATCGTCAGTGTTGCCGGCTGCATCGTTCCCCCGCTTAAGTGGCCGCATCTGCGTTCTCATGTCGGTGGTCAGGGCTTTTGGAACGGTCAAATTGCTGAGATAGGAGAGTGTTAGCCCATCAAGTGGTACATGCTATGCGGCGACGTGGCGATGTTGCAAGCGAAGGTGTTCACGGGACCGGAGTGAGCCTCCCCTATTGATTTGGTCCACCGTACTGTTCAGGAAAACGAGGGGAGCGGCTCACAACGCTCGTCGCTGGACTTCATGTCGGACCAGTTCGCCATGTGCCGGCGATTCCGGGTGCTGAACATCGTTGACGATCACACCCGCGAGTGTCCGGGCCAGATCGTGGACTTCTCGATCTCCGGTGAGCGTCTGGCCCACTATCTAGACGACCTGGCGCTCATTTCACGGGCTGCCGGAAGAGATCGTGCTAGACAATGGCCCGGAGGGCACGTCGAAGGCCATGTTCGACTGGTCGGAGCGGACCGGCGTCGCCTTGCGTTTCATCAAACCGGGCAAGCCGGTGCAGAACGCCTTCATCGAGAGCTTTAAATGGCCGGTTCCGAGATGAGTGCCGGAACCAGCACTGGTGTGGATCAGCATGCAATTTTGGCTCTGACTCAATTCTGATGCATCTGCGGCAGATGTTGCAACTTTCCAGGGAGGCGTAACAGCATGTTGACGAAGGCGAGGTTTGGCGATGCGGCGCCGGCGGGATTGAGGATCGAGAGCGTCGAGGCGGGCGGGGACGTCGTTCGGTTGGTCGCGCGGCTACGGCTGGCATCGGCTGCCTGTCCGGATTGCGGCGTGTCCTCCCGCTCGGCGCATAGTCATTACGAGCGCCGCCTTGCCGATCTGCCGGCGCACGGGCGGCATGTGCGTCTGCGGGTTCGGATCCGGCGCTTTCGCTGCCTCTCCCCGCGCTGCGCTCGGAAGATCTTCGCCGAACGCCTCGATCCTTCGGTCGCCCGGCGATTTGGCCGGCGTATGGAACGGCACGAGGGCATCGTGCGCCACATCGGTCTCGTGCTTGGCGGCCGTCCGGGGGAGCGCACCGCCTCGCGGTTGCTTATTCCGGCGAGCAAAGACACGCTTCTCCGTGTCGTCCGCCGTGGCGCGGCGCCGAAACGCAACCTGCCGCGCGTGATCGGGATCGACGACTGGGCGTGGCGCAAGGGACATCGGTACGGAACCCTGATCTGCGACCTGGAGCGCCGGAAGGTGATCGACCTCTTGCCAGACCGGGAGGCCGCGACGGCCGCAGCCTGGTTGGCGGCGCGCCCTTCCATCGAGATTGTCGCTCGCGATCGCGGTGGCGGGTATGGCTCCGCCGCCCGGCAGGGGCGGCCCGAAGCGAAACAGGTCGCCGACCGCTGGCATTTGATGGAGAACGCGAGCGCCACCTTCCTCGTCGCTGTCCGTCGCCATATGGGCGAGGCGCGACGCGCGGTCGGACAGGGCCCGATCGACCCGGCGACGCTGACGGCGGCGGAACGCATCCAGTATGAGGGATGGCGCCGCCGGGTCGAAGACGGGGCTGCGGTTCTGGCACTCCATGGTAGGGGCGGGCCATCCCATAATCACGATTTGCCGCCTCTGAAAATCCCCTCAACGACTCCCTCTGATAAGAAAGCTCCCTAGGCCGTCGACTCATAAACGCGCAATCGGATGCGGATGGCCGCGAGCTTGATCATGGCGAGGTAAGTTGAGCCGAGCTTGTCGTAGCGGGTTGCGATACGACGGAAATATTTGAGTTTGTTGAAGAAGCGCTCGATGAGGTTACGCTCCCGGTACAAGGCAGGGCTAAAGCAAATGGGGTGTTTCCGGTTCGACCTGGCGGGAATATTGGCCCAGGCTCCAGCAGCGTACAGCGTCTCCCGTATCCAGTCGGCATCGTAGGCTTTGTCGGCCAGTAGCATCTCGCCGGAATCGATGGCGGATAGCAGATCCTCTGCCGCCCTGGCGTCATGCATTTGGCCGGGCGAAATCGCGAGGCGCACCGGCAGGCCACGGCCATCGACTACAGCATGGATTTTCGTTGTAAGACCACCCCGGCTTCGTCCGAGACAACGATCTGGGTGGCTTTTTTTAACGTCGCTGCCGAGTGATGGACGCGGACACTTGTGCCGTCGATCATCTTGATGCCGTCACCATAAGCATCTGTGATCGCGTCCATAATCTGGTCCCAGATGCCCGCCTTGGTCCAGCGGCGGAAACGGTTGTAGCAGGTCGTAACCGGGCCGTAGCGCTCCGGAAGGTCGGCCCAGGGCGCACCGGAGCGCAAGACCCAGAATATGCCGTTCAAAACGCGCCGGTCATCGACACGGGGAACACCGCGGGACTTCTGGGGCAGAACCGGCTGAATGACCGACCACTCGGCATCCGTGAGATCGTAGCGTGCCATGGACAATCCTCCTCCAGCACGCTTGAATCCGATTTGTCCACCTTTGGGAATCCCCAATGGCCGTTTATGAGTGCACGGCCTAATTTCCAGCATTCGATTTACGGAAGTTGTGCCAGTTATTATTTCAAATTGGGTCTTATCTTGTCAATATATGTGGCTTTATCTACACCTATGTGTTGCAGAAATGTCCTGAAAACCCTGACACTAACTGGATCTCGGCAAGGTAAGATGAAGGCGCGACGGTCCGGTCCGGTCCATTTCTCGTGACTCCCCTTACCACTCTTTGGGTCTTTCACATGTTCGAAATACCTCAAAGCTTCTTCCAGTTCTCGTCGTGCTGGCACATTGAAGTGAGCTGGCTGGCTAAGTAAGTGATCGGCAATTACCCCTCGGCCAACAAAACGGATCGGAATATCGATTGATTGGAAGTCAAAGGGCAATGCGCCAACAAGCAGGCTCTCCAAGGGCAATCCAACAACCCGAGGTCGCGATTGTATCCGTCCTTGAACGAGTTGAGTGGTTAGGGTGCGCCAATTGGAAAGATCCTCGCCTTTTCGCCAGTCACGGTACCCCGGCGGCGATAAATCAAGGACGTTTTCAACGGTTTGTTCGAGATTTCCGATCAGCCCCCCAGGCCAATTATCAATATGTTCTTGCACACCCTCAGATTTGAACCACTCCCAAGAACTCCAATTTGCCAGGGCCTCTTCCAGCCAATCTGGCGTGCCCCGAACGACATCATATACATCGCTGAAATATCGGCGATAACGCGGCTGGAGGGCAGCCAGTTCAAGCCAACTTGCTGCCGCATCGACGCGAGCATGGAACAGCTCGTGTGCCATCACAAGACCAAAGGCCAAAAATGCGGATATTTCATGCAATTTTTTTACATGAATATTTCCCAACTCCCTGAGTATATTATGCGATAAATCATCAAGTTTTGCAGCATCAAAGTAGATGCCCCACGTGTTTTCCGACCAAACATGGTAAGATTGATACCACGCTATCGCCTCGAAACCTCTGTCACGAAGACCCGACCGAAGCGGTTCTGTTCGCGCGTCATCATCTGACGGATCAAGCTCGATATCGCCAAAAATGCCGTTTAGCTCGTTAATGCCCTTCGGGTCGACAGTCGCAGAAAAGGTTGTGATCGAAAAATCGAAGTCTGGGCGTCCTAGGGCAGACGAGCGAGGTTTAGCAAATGCTTTAGGCAGAAGTTTTTGAACCGTGGCCCTTATTTCTGGATAGGACGGCGGGCCTGAATATGGCTGCCACACCAAGAGCCCAAGAGCCTCTTTGTGCGGCCTTCCTGGAAGTATTCCGCTGTACGTTCCGTCACGAGACGGCGCCCAGGTGCTCGCAGTTATGGCTTGGATCGCCCGACGCTCGATTGTGTTGATCGCCGCTGTTCCAACTCTAAATGCAGTACCTTTCGGAAGGAGTGGCAACAATTCAGCTGTATTTAAAATGGGAGCCTCGCGCTTCTCTTTTATGGCTAACTCCATATCAGAAAAATTTTTGGCCGATTGCGCCTCAGGCTCCTTAAATAATGCTTCGATCTTTGATCGTTCGGACTCTATATTGGCGCGAAACACTTCATATGCAGCATGATGCTCCATCAACATTCTGTTGGATTTCTCTCTACATTCATAAGATATGAAGTCATAATGGTGGGAATTTGACGTTCCTATGGCAACTGCTATTTTCTTTTCGCTTGGCAAATGAACAGCCGCAATTAATTTTACTTCAATTAATTGGCCAATACGCGCGCTCCAATCCTTTGGCAGGAGCATTTTCGGATTTTTCACTGACTTTTCTAATTCTATTTCCAGAGATTTATTTTCGTTAAATGACTTTTTTATAACGAAGTCTATATCTGCATTTGATTTTAGAGGTCTCGAGATTTCGACATATTGGGCGCCGCCTGCAATAAATCTTAAGATACCTTGATCATTTTCTGAAACAAGGATGACGGAAATATCGTCTCCGACGGCAAACGCGATGTCAAAATCAAGCATATTTTGCATTCATACTCTCCGTTGTTCATTCAATAAGCCAGATTTTTTCCAGTCCTGAGGACAGATCGGCCAGATCAAACCGATCTGCCCAAGTACAAGACACAGAGGTCAGCTACAGGATTCGTCCTTTGCGTTCGCACATCGGGCTATTTCGGACCCCAAATATTGCCAACCAGGAGATCGCTCCATGATTAAAACACATTAGAAGACTTTACGACTCGAGGGGGCCGTCGGTTAGCCCGTACGATCCGTGAGGGCAACATGATTGTATCTTTTGAATTTGGCAGAGCGACACCGGTCTTCTCTTTATGAAGTTGAGCCACCGATTTTACCTTCGATAGGGCATCGCCACCTTTGAGAGCATTTTGATCGTTCCCATAATATTCGAACCAGGGCAAACCAGCATGTGTGTATGTTTCAGCCGTTGGTGGTTCTTTAAGAGCAGGTTCGCCGGTAACGGTCTTCCAGTCTTTGGCATGAGTCAAGCTATTGAGAAGCAGGCAAGAGGCTCCCCGCCGGACGAGCGGGTCCGATTACGCCAAGCCGGAGCTCAGCCGCTATTGGACGATCTGGAGACCTGGCTGACTGCGCAGTTGCGCCGGATCTCCGGCAAGTCCCCCCTGGCGCAGGCTATCCGCTATGCGCTCACCCGGATCAAGCGGTTGCGGCCCTATCTCGGCCACGGCTTCCTGAAGATCGACAACAACGCGGCCGAGCGCAGCATCCGGGCAATCGCTCTTGGCCGAAAAAATTGGCTGTTCGCCGGCTCCGAGCGCGGCGGCCGATCGGCGGCTACCGCCTACACGCTGATCGAAACCGCAAAGCTGAACGGCATTGACCCGCAGGCTTGGCTGACCGACGTTCTCGGCTGCATCGCCGATCACAAGATCAACCGCATCGACGAACTCCTGCCCTGGAACATCGCGAGATGACTGCTGCTGCCCGCCTGCGTGTCACCCTCCTTGACCTCAATCCGGCCCCCTGGCGCACAATCGAGGTGCCGCTTTCGATCTCCTTCAAGGGATTGCACGACGCGATCCAGGCCGCATTCGGTTGGTTCGACATGCATCTCTGGGAGTTCGACTTCAATGGCCGAGCCTATGGCCCGCCGATCGAGATCGATCTCGACGGAGGGCGCATCTACAACGCCTCTAACGCCCACCTCACCAAACTTCGTACAGCCGAGGCCGAGTCATTCCTCTACACCTACGATATGGGAGATGATTGGGTCCATCAGGTTGACGTTGTCGCCCTCTTTGAGGCCAAGCCGGACACACCGTTGCCGCGCTTCATCGAAGGCGAGTGGCGTGCACCGCCAGAGGATGTCGGAGGATCGTCCGGCTTCGAACACTTTCTCGACGCCATCTCCGATCCCGACCATGAGGATCACGACGATCTGATGGATTGGCATGGCGGACCGTTCGATCCCACTGACATCGACGAGGACACGGTCCACGCTCAATTCAAACGCCTCGCCAAAAAGCGCCGCAGCAAGACCTGACCTGAGCAGCAAGGCGGGTCAGGCCACACGCTTACGGTCTATGTCCCTTTCCGTGAACAATTGAGAATTCCTCAACAGTTGGAGCGCCAAGGCACCCGCCCCTACTCCAGCCGCAGCCGCTTCTTGAACGCCGCCTCGGCCTGGGCGGCCGTCGCGCGGTGATAGCGGGAGAGGATGGAATAGACGCTTTGCAGCGTGTGCCCGGTGACGCTGGCGATCTGCGGGACGGAGACGCCGGCGTCCGCCATCTCGCAAACCGCCGTGTGCCGCAGCAACTGGAACCGCAGGTGCGCGCAGTCCGGCCGGTCCTTCGCCGCCTCGCGCCGCACCGCCTCTCCTGCGACACGCCCTCTTGAAGCGCGAACGGACACCTGCTACCACCGCCGCCGCATAGCCCGGATGGTGGAACGGTAGACACACCAGACTTAAAATCTGGGTCCTTCGGGAGTGCGAGTTCGAATCTCGCTCCGGGTACCACGTCACCAGCGACATGACACGGTGACATGAAGAAACGATCCAGCGCCAGACTGGAAATCGGCCTGGCCCGATGCGGGTGCCGATCCGCAGCGCCTCGCGCGCAGCCGCTACGCCACCAGCCACCAAATGCCGCCGGCCCAGATGGCCAGGGACAGCAATGCCGCCCCCACCAGACCCCACGACCCGCTGGGACGGTGACGGCGGGCCGGGCGCCGCAGATGCGCCGGGCGATCCGCATGGAAACGCTCGACCAGATGGGCGGTTTCCCACTGATACAGATCGGCTTTCCGCACGAGCCCACTTTCCATCGCACCCGGCCTCCCGTCTTGCGCGAGAAATACAACCGTAGATTACGATGGGTGCCCGTTCAAGCGCTTCCGATGACCGAGACGTCAAAAACAATCGGAATCATAACATCTTACGATTGCGGGTTTGACGCTTCGCTCCGCCCCGACCGCAGCCGAAGAAGCCGATACTATATTATGCAGTCAGGTCGGCACGGCCCTCGGGGCATCAGAACGGGTCGTCGTTGCCGAAATACTGTCGTTTGAGCGCGCGCCAGTCCGAACTGCCGATAATCTTGAGGATTTCGGTGTTGATGGGTTCGCGCAACGCGCTGTCCTTCGCGATGGCGAAGCCGTAATCGTCGCGAATCAAGCGCGTGTTGTCGACGGCAATGTCATCGAACTCCTGTTGCGTCCAGTATTTCAGGATCGGCGCATCGTAGACGACGACATCGGCCGTGCCGTGCTCGACCGCCCGGATCGCCTCCGGCAGCGACGGATAGGTGAGCATGCGCCCGCCTTGGTGCCGCACATAGGCGGCCGCGCTGCTCTGCTCGACGGTTGCAACCACCAGGGCCGAGATGGGCTTGGTGCGCATGCCGTCATTCGCAAGCCGGTTGGCCGTGAGCGAGGCCGCGATCGCGGCGGTAAAACTCGCGACGATGATCAGGCTGAGGAACATCCAGACCAGACCGACAACCCGCCCGCCGACCGTTTTCGGCGCCTTGTCGCCATAGCCGACGGTGGTCATGGTCACCGCCGACCACCAGAGCCCGGCGCCGAGCCCCCGTGCGACGCCGCCGCCGCCGAACTGCTCCGGGTTGGCCTTGCGCTCGAACAGCCAGACCAGGGCGCCGGCAACCAGCAGGACCAGAAGCAGGGAGCCGACGGCGCTCAAGAATCCCATGGAGACGAAGGCGCGCAACATAGCCAGCCAGCCGCTGCCGCCCTCGCGATACCCGCGCGCCAGGCCGGAAATATAATAGGGATGCGAGAATTCGACGATTGCCTCGCGCTCGGCCGTGATCGAAAGCGAGGTGATGGCGATGTCGACGGTGCCGTCGGCCACGGCCGCAATGGTTTTCGCCAGCGGCACCTCGACCCATTCATACTGCCAGCCAAGGTCTTGGGCCATCGTTTGCCAGAGCGCAACCGAAAGCCCTTGCCACTCCCCATCGGCATTTTTCGAGGCGAAGGGCGGCGACTGGCGGACCGCGACCTTGAGCGGCGCCGTCACTGCCGGGGATTCGGCGGCGGTCCGAGCCGTTGCGGTTTGCGCGCCGGCCGGCATGGCCGCCAGGACCAGGCCGACCAGAACGAGGACAGGGACCATGACCCGCAGGATTTCGGCCTGCAATCGACGATAGAGCATACTGTTCCCGACTGTTCGCAATCCCTGACCAAGGCAATTCCCGCGGCCCCCACCAGCCCATCCCGAAAGCCGGGATGCGGGCGGCGATGCCGTCAAACCCCAAATACCACAATGCCGTCCGAACGCCTAACGCCAACAGGGCGGACGGGCCGCACTGTCTCCTGCCGGAAGACCCCGACCGTCACCGATAGTTGCGCGACATCAATTGTATTCACGAAAATCCATGATACTAAGGATTTTATGAAATTTTCGCATATATAGCAGGGTAACGACATATGTTGCGTGTTCGCTCCGACATCGGTTCGGGTGTGGCGGTCGTGGTTGCGGCCAATATCATCGTGTCGGCGCATGCGGAGCCGATCATGGTGGGACCATTGGCCGTCACTGCGGCGGTCTCGGTCGCCGAAGAGTACTCGGACAATATTTTCGATACCGAGAATGACCGGATCGACGATCTGATCACGATCATCCAGCCCTCGCTGGGCCTCGGTTTCGAGGGGGAACGGGGCAAGGGCAGCGTCGGTGCGGACCTGGAAATCGGCCGCTTTGCCAGCCACACCAGCGAGAATTACGAGGACCTCACCCTGCGCGCTGCCGGGGAAGTGCGGGTTCTGCCGACGATCAAGCTGTTCGGTGGCGGCGACTATGCCTGGGAACACGAGGACCGCTCGTCGCCCGATGACGTGAACGGAATCGAGCCCACCCAATACCAGGAAGGCAGCGCGTATCTGGGGGCGCTCGGCGAGTTCGGGCAATGGACCGTCCGGGTCGGCGGCAATCTGCGCCGGTTCGATTTCCGCGACGTCGCGTCCACCACCGGGACGATCAACAACGATGACCGGGACCGGCTGGAAACGGAAGTCGGCGGCCGAGTCGGCTACAAGCTGGACCCGACGACGGAGGTGTTCGGTCAGGGCATTTACGACAACCGCGCCTATCGCGCCGACCGGGACGATGCCTTGTACCAGCGCGATTCCGATGGCTTCCAGCTGGGCGTCGGGGTCAAGGGGCGGCGCGGTCCGGTCAGCGGCGAGATCAAGCTGGGCGTGCTGCACCAGACCTATGACGACGCGCGCTTCGATTCCGTCACCACGCTGGATCTGGACGCGGACCTGCGCTGGCTCGTGAACCGCGACATGATCGTCGCCGGCAGCCTGGCGCGCTCGATCAACGAGACGACGCTGGCCGGCGCGTCCTCCTATACCGACACCACCGCCGGCGTGGCCCTGAACCACCGCGTGGCGCCGGACGTGTTCGCCAACGCCTATTTCAGCCTGAGCGAAAATGCCTACAACGGCGTGGATCGGACGGACTATCTGGCGTTTGCCGGGTTCGGCCTGCAATATTTCTTCCTGCCGCACGTCTATGTCGGCGCCGAGTACAATTATGCGCAGCGGCTGTCGGATGCCTCCGGCGTGCAATACGACAGCCACAGTGCGCTGCTTCGCGTCGGTGCGCAGCTCGACCGGGCCTTCCCCGAAGGGGCGCCGACCGCGAAATTGACCGGCCGTGGCTTCTATGTGGGAGCCTATGCCGCCGACGGCGGATTGGAAACGCGGGTGGATGGCCCGCGCGGCGGCCCCGGTGGGCCCGGCGGCCCTGGCGGCCCGACCGCGGGCAATCTGACCGCAGGCTTCGGCGACCACGGCATCGCCGGCGGCGTGCTGGGCGGCTACCGCATCGAACTGGCGGATTTTGTCGTCGGCGCCGAACTCGACCTGCAGATTGCCGACCCGGAATGGAACCATACGGCCAACCGCACCTATGGGGTGAGCAAGGACAACCAGGTGGGCCTGAGCCTGATCGCCGGGCACAAGGTGCGGGGCGACGCCCTGCTCTATGCGCGCGCCGGCGTGGAATCGACCGCGTTCGACAGCACCTACCGGCGCGGCGGCAACCGGACGGCGCTGGACGACCGGCAGTTGGGGTTGAGCCTCGGGCTTGGCACCGAATTCCCCATCGCCGGCGGGTTCTCCGCCCGCATGGAGTATGTGGTCACCGCCTACGAAGACTACCGCATCGGGGCACCGCTGGGCAGCGATGACGACAACTTCGCCAATGTCGAGAACCAGGCGCGCCTCGGGCTGATCTACCGGTTCGGCGCCAAGCCGGCCGCAGAGGCACCGGCGCCGTTCGATTTCAACGGCCTGTATGTGGGCGCGCAGGGCGGTCACGGCATGCTGGCGACCGACAATTCCGGCCCGCGCCAGGACAGCAACGGGCCGGACTTCGTCCTCGATGCGACCCGCGCCGGCCAGGGCTTCACCGGCGGCGTCTTCGCCGGCTACGGGCACCGTTTCGGCTCGCTGTTCGCGGCGGCGGAGGCGGAGGCCGAACTGTCGAACGTCGATTGGAATATCGAACGCGATCCGAACGGCCGCATTTATTCGGCGGAGAAAAACTGGACCGTCGGCCTGAGCGCGCGCGGCGGCTACATCCTGAACGACTCGGTGCTGCTCTATGGCCGGGTCGGCGTCGTCGGCTCCGGGTTCCGGACGGACTACAGCGTCGGCTCCGACCGGGTCAGCCGGGACAAGGTGCTGGCCGGCGTGCGGTTCGGCGGCGGGGTGGAGGTGGCGATCGCCGACGCGACCACCGTCCGGATGGATTACACCCGCACCGAATACGGCTCCTACACCCTGGACTACACATCCGGGACCGACAGCTTCGACCACAGCGAAAACCTGTTCCGGGTCGGCATCACGCAGCGGTTTTGAGGGGGAGGCCGGTTGGCGTGGACGGGTTTGCAGATCTGTCGCGCCCGTTACTCCAATAGGGAAATATCAAACTGTCGCACGACTTGGCTGGCTTGATTTAAATCAAGGAAATGCAACTTTATGCATGTAAATTGAATATTAGCTCTGGTTGGAGGTCCACGGGTCCGTGTGGTTGCGGATCCGCGTATTCGGCACAAAGGAAAGCGAAATGAGCATGGGTGCAACGAAGAAAGCCCGTTGGGCTTCGTCTTGGCGCTCCGGGTGTGCGGTTGCGGCACTGGGATTGGCACTGGCCGCGGCGCCGGTGGGCGCGGTGCTGGCTGCCGGCCAGGGAGCCGGCGCGCAACAGGGCGGTGGCCATGGCGCGGCCGGCAAGGGCATGAGCGGTCAGAAGGGCAAAGGCTCCGACCAGATGACCCACGGCAAGGGCGGCAAGAGCCTGAGCGACATTTTCCGTGAAGTTACGGGAGAAGAGGACGACTCGGATCGGCCGTCATGGGCCGGGACGCCGGGCGGCAAGGATGGCGCCGGTGGCGGCAAGCCCTCGATCGCCAGTTCGAAGCGCGGCGACCTGTTCGGCGACCTGTGGGTGATCCTGCGCGATTCGAACGGCGTGCCGATCCTCACGCCCGAAGGGTTCGTGCAGCCGCTCGACGCCAATGGCGACCCGATCCCGCTCGACGCCGAAGGCGCGCCGGTCGACGAGTCGCTGGTGGTGGAGGTCGAACTCGGCCGCCTGAATGTCGGCCGCGCGCCGACCCAGGTGCTGGACCGCCGCGCCGACGAGGTGGTGGCGCTCCTGAACAGCGCGACCGATATCGCGCTCGATCCCGCCGGCCGGCTGGTCCTGACGGTGGATGGCGTTGCGCAGACGATCGATTCGCCGCTGGAAAATCTGGCGATCTATGTGGCGCTGATGACCACCGGCTCGATCCCGGACGTGAGCGACCTGCCGGGCGATGCGTTCGACTTCATGGTCGATGGCCAATTCACCATCAAGGATGTCGAGGCGGCGGCCGCGTTCCTGGCGGCGGCAACCGACAAGAGCAGCGCCTTCACCTCCGATGAAATCGCCTACATCAACGCTTTCCTGGACATCAACACGAAGAAGGTCGGTGACGTCGTCTACACCGACATGAACTTCAGCACCTTCACCTATGACCGGTCCACCACCTTTGACGGCGTGACAGCGGTGGTGCTGATCGAACAGGCGGACGGCTCGTTCAAGCCGACCGAGGTCGACATCTACGAGGCGGTGTTCGCCGACGTCAACGCCACCGCATCGGGCTCGCTGGACGCCTTCACCCAGGCGGCGGACGATGCCCGCCTGGTGATCGACTATCTGCACGAGTACGCGGTGCCGGTGTCGCAGTAACCCCGCGCGTCGCACGGGCACGGAGCCGCTTGGCTTCGTGCCCGGCGGCGGTTTTACGGACTTTTCTTCCTGCCAGGGATCGTTTTGCCATGACCGGTTATGTCTCCCGACGCGCCCTGATCCTGGCCGGCGCCGGCCTTTTGGGCGCTGCCGTCGCGGCGCCGTCCGCAATGGCGCAGAACCACACCTCCGGCGGCGGCGGACATGGCGGCGGGGCCGGACGCGGTGGGGCCGGACGCGGCGGCACGGGCGGCAGCCCTTCCGGCGGCCACGACTCGGACACCCACACGGGCGAAGAACACACCGACGAGGGCCATACCGAGGGCGACCACGCCGACAAGATCGACGAAGGCGGCAAGGGCAAGGGGCCGAAATACCGGGGCGGCCGCGACGTCAGCCACCCGTCCGAGCGCATGGGGCATTCGCTCGAAGACCGGGTGTTGCGCAAGGAATAGGCCGGGACCGCCTCCGGCGAGGCGAGTCAGGCGGCGGGGGCCTTGGGGCTGGCGGCGGCGCAACCGGCCCTACATGGTCGCGCCGATCTGCCAGGGGATGAACTCCGCGTCGCCGAAGCCCTGGGCCTCGCTCTTGGTCTGGGCGCCGGAGGCGACCTCCATCCAGCGGGCGAAGATTTCCTCGCCCACCTCCTGCACGGTCTTTTCGCCGTCGGCGATGGTGCCGCAATTGACGTCCATGTCCTCTTCGATGTGCCGGTACATGGCCGTGTTCGTGGCGAGTTTCAGGCTCGGCACCGGCTTGTTGCCATAGACGCTGCCGCGGCCGGTGGTGAAGGTCACCAGATTGGCGCCGCTCGCCACCTGGCCGGTGATCGAGGTCGGATCGTAACCGGGCGAGTCCATGAAGACGAAGCCCTTGGCCGTCGCCGGCTCGCCGTATTTGTAGACGCCGGTCAGGTTGGTGGTGCCGCCCTTGGCCGCCGCGCCCAGCGACTTCTCCAGGATGGTGGTGAGCCCGCCCGCCTTGTTGCCGGGCGAGGGGTTGTTGTTCATCTCGCCGCCATTGCGCTCGCAATAATCCTCCCACCAGCGGATGCGCTCGATCAGCCGGTTCGCCACTTCCTCGGAGACGGCGCGGCGGGTGAGCAGGTGTTCGGCGCCATAGATTTCCGGCGTCTCCGCCAAAATGCCCTGGCCGCCATGGCGCACCAGAATGTCGGTGGCGGCGCCCAGCGCCGGGTTGGCGGTGATGCCGGAATAGCCGTCGGAGCCGCCGCATTGCAGCGCCACCGACAGGTGCGAGGCATCGACGGTCTCGCGCCTTGCCTTGTCGGCCTCCGGCGCCATCTCCTCCAGCATGGCCTTGCCCCAGTCCACCGTCTTGCGGGTGCCGCCGGCGTTCTGGATGTTCATGGTCTGGAAGGTGGGGCCGCGCTCGATGCCATAGGCCTCCAGCAGGAAGTCGATCTGGTTCACCTCGCAGCCAAGGCCGACCATCAGCACGCCGCCGAAATTCGGGTGGCGGGCATGGCCCCAGAGCACCCGTTGCAGATTGTCATAGCCCTCGCCCGCGCCGGCCATGCCGCAGCCGGTGGAGTGGGTCAGCGCCACGACGCCGTCGATATGGGGGAAGCGCTCCCGGAAGTCCGGCGTCTGCACCGCCTGGGCGATGAAGCGGGCCGCACTGGCCGAGCAGTTGACGCTGGTCAGCACGCCCAGATAGTTGCGCGTGCCGACCCGGCCGTTGGCGCGCCTGTAGCCCTGGAAGGTGGCGCGCTCGTGCGCGGCCAGGAAATTCACCTCGCGCGCGTCCTGGCCGATGGCGTAGTCGCGGGCGAAATCGGCCATGGCACAGTTGTGCTCGTGCACATGGTCGCCGGGCGCGATTGCCCGCGAGGCGAAGCCGATGATCTGGTTGTATTTGCGCACCGGCTCGCCCTCGGCAATCGCCACGGTCGCGATCTTGTGGCCGGCGGGCACCGCGGCGCCGGTGGTGACCGCCTCGACCGGAGTGCCGGGCAGGATGTCGGCACGGGCGACGACGACATTGTCGGCGGCGTTCAGGCGCAGGAAGATCGGCGGGGTGGCGGACAGAGCGGTAGACATGGCGGTGTTCTCCCAGAACATGCCGGACGCCGCGCGGCGCGGCGACCGGTGAGGCTTATCGTTTCGCACGCGGATTTTAGCACGCCGCCGCACGGCCGGTTCGATTTTGCCGCCATGCGAACACGGGCTGCGCCGATATGTTGCGTTGCAACGTAAGGACGGACTGATAGCCTGACCAACTTATTGGCTTTTCGGACATATTTCCAGAAAATCGCCGGTCGGGATGCGGCCCGGGATATGTCGCGCCGCAACAAACCCCATTCCCCGCGCTTCGAACGGCTGCCCGTCCGGGTGGCGATGGAGAGTGATTCTTGCAATCGGATGTCCTGTTCGCCCTCAAGACGGAATGGCTGGGCAATATCCGCGGCGATGTCCTGTCGGGGCTGGTCGTGGCGCTGGCCCTGATCCCGGAGGCGATCGCGTTCTCCATCATTGCCGGGGTCGATCCGAAGATTGGCCTCTATGCGTCGTTTTCCATCGCGGTCGTGACCGCCATTGTCGGCGGCCGGCCCGGCATGATCTCCGCCGCGACGGCGGCGACGGCGGTGCTGATGGTGACGCTGGTGCGCGACCACGGCCTGCAATACCTGCTGGCGGCGACGGTGCTGGCCGGTGTGCTCCAGATCGCCGCCGGCGCCCTCAGGCTCGGCAATCTGATGCGCTTCGTCTCGCGCTCGGTGATGACCGGGTTCGTCAACGCGCTGGCGATCCTGATCTTCATGGCCCAGCTGCCGGAACTGATCGGCGTTCCCTGGCTCACCTATGTCATGGTGGCCGCCGGACTGGCGATCATCTACCTGTTCCCGCGCCTGACCAAGGCGGTGCCCTCGCCGCTGATCTGCATTCTGGTGCTGACCGCGGCGGCAATGGGCCTGGGGCTCGACCTGCGCACGGTCGGCGACATGGGCGAACTGCCCTCGACGCTGCCGGTGTTTCTGATCCCGGACATTCCGTGGACGCTGGAGACCCTGCTGATCGTCCTGCCCTATTCGGTGGCGGTGGCGGCGGTGGGCCTGCTCGAGTCGCTGATGACCGCCTCCATCGTCGACGACCTGACGGACACGCCCAGCAACAAGAACCGGGAATGCGTCGGCCAGGGCATCGCCAACGCGGCGACCGGCTTTATCGGCGGCATGGCCGGCTGCGCGATGATCGGCCAGTCGATGATCAACGTGAAGTCGGGCGGCCGCGGCCGGCTTTCGACCTTTTGCGCCGGTGTGTTTCTGCTGTTCCTGATCGTCGTGCTGGGGGATTGGGTCAAATCCATCCCCATGGCGGCCCTGGTGGCGATCATGATCATGGTCTCCATCGGCACGTTCAGTTGGTCCTCCATCAAGGCGATGCGCACGCATCCGCGCAGTTCCAGCGTGGTCATGCTGGCGACCGTGATCGGCGTCATCGCCACCCACAACCTGGCCATCGGCGTCGCCATCGGCGTGCTGCTCTCCGGCCTGTTCTTCGCCTGGAAGATCGCGCAGATATTCCGGGTGACGTCCGCGCTGTCGGCGGACGGCCGCACGCGGCGCTACAGCGTCGAGGGCCAGTTGTTCTTCGCCTCGGTCGAGGCGTTCAACCGGGCGTTCGACTTCCGCGAGGCGCTGGAGCGGGTGGTCATCGACGTCAGCCGGGCGCATATCTGGGACGTGTCCAGCGTTGCCGCGCTCGACATGGTCGTGTTGAAATTCCGCCGCGAAGGCGCGGACGTGGAGATTGTCGGCCTGAACCGCGCCAGCGAAACCCTGGTGGACAAGCTGGCGATCCACGACGAACCGGGCGCGCTCGATCGGCTGATGGGCCATTGAGGATGAGCGATTTGACCAATCTGATCGCGTTGATCGACGGATCGATCTATTCGCACAGCGTTTGCGACCATGCCGCCTGGGCGGCGCGGCGGCTGGAGGCGTCCGTCCGGGTCGTCCATGCCATCGGCCGCCGGGATACGGCGAGCGCGCCGGCGAATCTGAGCGGCAGTATCGGCCTGGGCGCGCGCACGGCCCTGTTGGAGGAATTGGCGGAACTGGACGCACAGAAGGCCAAGCTGAGCCAGAAGCGCGGCCGCCTGCTGCTGGAGGAGGCCGAGGCGCGCCTGCGCGAACAGGGCGTCGGCCAGGTCGCCACCCTGTTGCGCAATGGCGACGTGGTGGAAACCGCGCACGAGCTGGAGCCGGAAGCCGACCTGTTCGTCATCGGCAAGCGCGGGGAGGCCGCGGATTTCGCCCGGCTGCATCTGGGCTCGAACCTGGAACGGGTGGTGCGCGCGATCCACAAGCCGATCCTGGTGGCGGCCCGGTCCTTCAAACCGGTCGAGCGGTTCCTGGTCGCCTTCGACGGCGGCACCAGCGCCATGAAGGCGGTGGACCACATCGCCCGCAGCTGGCTGTTCGCCGGCCTGGACTGCCGCTTGCTGATGGCCGGTGCGGATACGCCGGCGGCGCGCAAGCAACTGGAGGACGCGGCGGCCCTGTTGCGGGCGGCGGGCTATGCGGTGCAGGCGGATATCGAGCCGGGCGGCGCGGCCGCGGCCATCGCCCGGCGGGTGGAGGCGGACGGGATCGACCTGCTGGTGATGGGCGCCTATGGCCATTCCCGCATCCGCAGCATGATCATCGGCTCGACCACGACCGAGATGATCCGGTCCTGCCTCGTCCCGGTCATGCTGTTCCGCTAGACCCTGGCGATAGGGCGACGGGCGCAGGATTGGGTTGCGGTCGGGCGGTATCGCTTTAGCATTCCCGGCCAACACCCAAAACCGGAGGACCACCCGCCATGACCGACTACACCCTCGTCACCGGGGCCGCGCGCAATATCGGCCGCGCCATCGCCACCCGCCTGAAGGCGGACGGGCAGAACATCCTGATGCTGGACGTCATGGACCCCGAGGATCCGAGCCTGGGCGAGTTCCGCAAGACCGACCTTTCCAGCGTCGCCGACACGGCCCAGGCCATGGCCTGGGCGCTGGGCGAGGGCCGGCGCATCACCCGCGTCGTCAACTGCGCCGGCGTGGTCGCCACCGGCAAGGTCGAGGACGTGACCGTCGAGGATTACGAGCGGGTCATGGCCGTCAATGTCCGCTCGTATATCGAGGTGATGAAGGCGCTGGTGCCCGGCATGAAGGCGGCGGGTTTCGGCCGGGTCGTCAACATCGCCAGCCGCGCCGCACTGGGCTACACCAACCTGACGGTCTATTCCGCCAGCAAGGCCGCTGTCGTCGGCCTGACCCGCACCTGGGCCAGCGAGCTGGCGCCGCACGGCATCACCGTCAACGCCATCGGCCCCGGCCCGATCGAGACCGACATGCTGAAAGCCGCGCACAGCCCCGAAACCTATGCGGCCTATGCCAACAAGGTGCCGGTGGGCCGCTTCGGCCGCCCGGAGGACATCGCCAATGGCGTCAGCTTCTTCCTGGACGAACGCTCCAGCTTCGTCACCGGCCAGGTGCTGTTCATCTGCGGCGGCCTGACCGTCGGCGGCGCCGGCGTCGTCTGAGCCGCGACTGCACAGGGCCATGACGGATTAAGGCCATGACGGATTCCCGCATCGCAGCGGCGGCCGACGCGGTGGCGGAGCAAGGCTTCGCCATCGTCCCCGACGCCGTGCCGCCCGCCCTCCGCCGCGACCTGATCGCCGGCCTGGAGCGGATCGAACGCGCGCACGGCCACGGCTTCGGCGAGACCGCGTTCGAGGGCCGGCGCACGGTCCGCATCTACAACCTGCTCCGCTATGGCGCGCCGTTCACGGCGGTGCCGGTGGCGGAGCCGGCGCGCTCCATCGCCGAGGCGGTGCTGGGCGAGGATTTGCTGCTCTCCTCGCTCTCCGCCATCACGCTGGCGCCGGGCGAGGCGGCGCAGGCGCTGCATTCGGACTCGCAGCTCATCAGCCTGCGCCGGCCGCATCCCTGCCTGATGCTGAACGCCTTCTGGGTGCTGACCGACTTCACCGAGGCGAACGGCGCGACCCGGATCGTCCCCGGCAGCCACAAAAACCCGAAGCCGCCGAAATACGGCGAGACCTACGACACGATCCCGGCGGAGGCGCCGGCGGGCAGCCTGATCCTGTTCGACAGCCAGCTCTGGCACGGCGGCGGCGCGAACCGCACCAGCGAGCGGCGCTGGGCGATCTCCAACTATTATTGCGCCGGCTGGGTGCGGCAGCAGGAAAACCCGTTCCTCAGCCTGCCGGCGGAGACGGTCAGGGGCTTTTCGGAGCCGTTGCAGCGCCTCTGCGGCTATGGTCTCTATCGCGGCCTTTACGGCCATGTGGAGGGTCGCGACCCGCGGGCGCTGCTGACCGGCGAGCCGGGCCGGCCGAATGTCTGGCAGGAAACCGACGCCCTGTCCGCCCCCTAGGAGCGGACGCATGTTCCGGCAAGGCGGCGGCTCCTGGCAGGATTTCCCCCTCTCTGCGCACAGGTGGTGTTCGCCGGCGGGGATGTGGCAACGATTGTCCGCGGGCCGCCCGGCGCGTAGATAGCTAGGCATGACCGGAAGCCAACCGACCGACAAGCGGCCGTCCGGGCCGCGCGCCTTGCACCTCTGGCTGCCGCCGCTGGTGCTGGTCGGCCTGGCCTTGCTGGCCGCCCCGTTTTACAGCCGGGTAATGGAAAACCTGCTGTGGATGGGGCAGACGGTGCGGGCGCTCTGCGGCTTCTGAACCGGATCGGGGAGCGCGAAACGCCGTGCCCACTATGACGACGAACGGACGGCCGCTGATGCTGGTCGTGACCGCCGCGGCGGTGATTGCCCTGCTGTCCATGGGATTGCGCGCGGCCATCCCGCTCTATCAGGTGCCGATGCTCCAGGATGTCGGCTGGGGCCGCACCGAATTCGCGCTGGCGCTGGCGGTGCAGCAATTGCTGTGGGGCGCGTTTTCGCCGGTGTTCGGCGGATTTGCCGACAAATACGGCGCCGGCAAGGTGCTGGCCTTCGGCGGCCTGCTCTATGTCGCCGGCCTGGCGCTGATGGGGTTCAGCACCGACCCGCTGAGCTTCACCATCACCGCCGGCCTGATGGTCGGCAGCGCCCAGGCGGCGGCGGGCATGGGCATCGCCCTCGGCTCGGTCGGGCGCATGGTGCCGCCCGAGCGCCAATCCTGGGCGTTCGGCCTCGTCACCATGGGCTCGTCCGCCGGCATGCTGGTCATTCTGCCCATCGGCCAGGTGTTTCTGGAGGCGTTCGGCTGGTCCATGGGCTTCGTCGCCCTGGCGGCGGTCGGCCTGATCATGGTGCCGCTGGCCTTCCTGCTGAGCGGCAAGCCCGCGGGCCCGAGCGTCGGCGCGGTGGCCGACATGACCATCGGCGCGGCCCTGCGCGAGGCGCTTCGCCATCGCTCCTTCCTGCTGCTGGTAGCGGGATTTTTCGTCTGCGGCTTTCATGTCTCGTTCATCGGCATCCATCTGCCCGCCTATGTCAGCGATCTGGGCATGCCGCCGGAGACGGGGGCGCTGGCGCTGATGCTGATCGGCGTCGTCAACGTGGTCAGCGCGTATTTCTCCGGCGTACTCGGCACCCGGTTCCGCAAGACCCGGCTGCTGTCGCTGATCTATCTGAGCCGGGCGGTGTTCATCGTCGCCTTGCTGATGGCGCCGCCGACGCAGTTGACGATCTATCTGTTTGCCGCCGGCATGGGCCTGTTCTGGCTCTCGACCGTGCCGCTGACCAGCGGGCTGGTGGCGGTGATGTTCGGCACCCGCTACATGACCATGCTGTTCGGCATCGTCTTTTTCGGCCACCAGGTCGGCTCGTTCCTGGGCGTGTATCTGGGCGGGCTGCTGTTCGACGAGACCGGCAGCTATGACGTGGTCTGGTGGATGGGCGTCGCGCTCGGCCTGTTCGCGGCCGTGATCCACCTGCCGATCCGCGAGACGCCGGTGCAGCGCCCGGTGGCCGTGGCGGCGGAATAGGCGGCGCGGCCGCACCGTCCGAGGCCGCACCGTTCGGGGCCGCGGCGGCGGGCCCCTCCCCCCCGCTAACCCCGGACGCGTTGCCAAGCGCGTCCGAGCGGGTTTTGATCGGGCCATGGTATCGGACCTGTTGATTGCCGCCGGCGGGGTCGGCCTGTTCCTGGTCGGCATGGTGGTGCTGACCGACAGCCTCAAGGCATTGGCCGGGGCGTCGTTGCGGCGGCTGCTGACCCGCGTCACCCGCACCCCGTTTTCCGGGGCGCTGGCGGGGGCGCTCGCGACCGCCGTGGTGCAGTCGTCCAGCGCCACCACGGTCGCGGCCGTGGGCTTTGTCGGCGCCGGCCTGCTGACCTTCCCGCAGGCGGTGGGCGTGATCTTCGGCGCCAATATCGGCACCACGCTGAAAGGCTGGCTGGTCGCCCTGGTCGGCTTCAAGTTGGACCTGGCGCTCTGGGCCTCGCCGCTGTTGCTGGCCGCCGCCCTGCTGCGCCTGCTGGGGAACCGGCGGGCGGCGCAACTGGGGTGGAGCCTGGCCGGCCTCTGCATCCTGTTCCTGGGCATCGAGGCGATGAAACAGGGGCTGGCCGGGTTCGAGGGCCTGGTGACGCCGGCGGACTTTCCCGACGACACCTTGCCGGGACGGCTGCAACTGGTCGGAATCGGCGTGGTCATCACCCTGGTCACCCAGTCGTCGAGCGCCGGCGTTGCCATGAGCCTGGTGGCCCTGGGCGCCGGCACGGTCTCGCTGCCGCAGGCGGCGGCCATGGTGATCGGCATGGACATCGGCACGACGGCCACGGCGCTGCTGGCGACGGTGGGCGGCTCCACCGCCATGCGCCGCACCGGCTATGCCCATGTGGGCTATAATTTATTGACCGGGGCAATGGCCTTCGCCCTGCTGGAGCCGTTCGCACGCGCGGTGGCGGGCTTCCAGGGCGGCCCCGGCGACGCGCAGCTGGCGCTGGTGGCGTTTCACACGGGCTTCAACCTGCTGGGCGTGGCGGTCGCATTGCCCTTTACCCGCCTGTTCGCCCGCGCCATCGTCGCGCTGGTGCCCGAAGGGCGCGACTCCTTCGTGCAGCGCCTGGACGACAAGCTGCTGAGCGATCCGGCGGCGGCCCTGGACGCGGCGAGCGCCACCGCCCGCGACATGACCGAGGCAACGTTCCGGGCCGTCGCCGACCTGATCGCCGCACCGCGCCGGCGCGGGCACGCGGACCGGACGCTGGCGAGCGTGGAGGAAGGGCTGGTGGCGCTGAACCGGTTCCAGGACGATATCCGCACCGGCATCGCCGAGGCCGGCCTGTTGCGGCGCCATGGCGAGCTGTTGCATGCGCTCGACCATTTGGCGCGCCTGATCCACCGCGCCCGCCAGGCGGACCGGGTGGAGAGCCTGGCCCGGGAGCCACGCTTGCGGGAGTTGTCGGGTCTGGTCCGCCGGGTCGCGGCGACCGGCGGTGCCAGCCAGCCGTTTGCGTTCGATCCGGACGAGGCGAACCGGGTACGCCGCCGGCTTCGGGTGGAGCGGGACGGCTATCGCAGCGCCACCATCGCGGCGGCCGTGGCGGACGCCATCAGTGCGGAGGCAACGCTGGCGCGGCTCGACGGCATTCGCTGGCTGCACCGGGTGAGCTATCACCTCTGGCGCCTGGCCTATCACGTGCCGCGCTCGCTGGTGGACCCGCCGCCGGAGCCGGAGCCCGAAGACGGGCCAAACGACGACGGGCCAAACGACGACGGGGCAAACGACGACGGGGCAAACGACAACGGGGCGCCGCCGGCCTGAACCGGAGGCCGGCACAAGACCGGCCGCGGCCGGGTTCAGGCGTCGCCGATCAGCTTGCGCATATAGTTCGGCAGGGCGAACGCGGCGACGTGGATGTCGGGATTGTAGTATTGCGGGTCGATGCCGAGCGCGTCGAAACGGGCCTGGATCGTCTCCGCGCCTTGCCGGCGCAGGTCCGGATTGTCCGTCGCCCAGCCCAGCGCCATGAAGCCCAGCGCATAGGTCGGGCACGAGATGACATAGGCGCTGCCATCGGCGAACAGCGAGCGGAAATGCCCGACCGAGCTTTTCAGCTCGTCGCCCTGGACGAACGGCACGCCGTTCTGGGTCACCAGCACGCCGCCCGGATGGAGGCAGCGCTTGCAGTCGGCATAGAATTCGCGCGTGAACAGCACCGCGCCCGGCCCGATCGGATCGGTGGAATCCACCAGGATCGCGTCATAGCGCTGGTCGGTCTCGGCCACGAATTTCGCGCCGTCGCCGATGATCAGCTCGGTGCGCGGGTCGTCATAGGCCCGGCCGCAAATGCTGGAGAGATGCTCGCGCGCCACCCGGACGACGCCGCCGTCCAGTTCGACCTCGGTCACGTGCTCGACCGGGTGTTTCAGCACCTCTTCGAGCAGGCCGCCGTCGCCGCCGCCGATGATGAGCACGCGCCGGGCATTGCCGAGCGCCAGCAGCGGCACGTGCGCGAACATCTCGTGATAGACGAACTCGTCGCCTTCGGTGGTCTGGACAATGCCGTCCAGGGTCATGATCCGGCCGAACTTCTTGTTCCGCAGGATCTTGATGTCCTGGAATTCGGTCTTGCCCTCGTACAACACCTCGGCGATTTCGAGGCGCTGCCCGACACCGTCGTGCAGCACCTCGTCAAACCAGATGGAGCTCAACGGGCCGGACCGTCCAGTTGCAGGCCGCGGCGATGCTCGGTCAGGTGCACGGCACCCGGCGCGAACGCCTTTTTCAGCACCGGAATGGCCTTGTAGGGGTTGCAGTCGCCGCACATGAAAATGTCCAGCGCCGCGAAGTCCCGCTCGGGCCAGGTGTGGATGCTGATATGGCTTTCGGACAGCACGACCACGCCGGAAATGCCGCCATTCGGCTGGAAGTGGTGCAGGTCGACGTTCAGGATCGTCGCCCCGGCCACGGTCGCCGACTCGCGCAGCGCGGCTTCCACCGTCTCCAGATCGTCGAGCCGGCTGGCGCCGGACAGGTCGATCAGCAGATGGGTGCCGGCATATTCCAGGCCGTCTTTCTTGACGAAGAAGTCGAGACGGTCGTCCTCGACGGGCGCGACGTAGGCCGTCGCGCCGGTGGTATGGCTTCGGCCCGCCTTGTTGCGATCCTCGCAATGCGGATCGACAACCCGAACGGCTTCGTGCTCTTCAGGCTGTAAGGCGGACGAGAAGTCGTTCGACGTCTCGTACCCCGCGACAACAGCCAGCTCTGCGAAAGTGCGATTATCGTCCATCGCAAGACTCCCGTAAAACCGGTATTGGGGGGTGGTGGGAAAGGCGCGCCTTATGACGGATCGAAGGGGGCGGCGCAAGAGAAAATTTCGAAAAATCCGTCCGATCCGACTTTTTGACCATAAGCGACCGGCCCGAGCCCCTAAGTGGGGGCCACATCGCCGCCGTGCAATGGGTCCATGCCGACGCCCGCCCGCGGCGACGCCCTGCCAAAAGGCACCGCTGCCGGCGGGTTTTGCCCGGAAACCGGGCTCAGAACGCGTCCGGGCCCATGGCGGCGACCAGCGCGCCGCCCGTGGTAATCGGTCGCTCCATGGCGATGCCTTCGGGGATGAGCTGTTCGGCAAAGAAACGCGCCACCTGCCGCTTCTGCACCGCAAAGGCATCGTCGCGGCCGACGGTGGCCAGCGCCGCCTTCGCCATCAGCCAGCCGCCGACCACATAGCCGGCCAGCCGCAGATAGCTGGTGGCGCCGGCCAGCGCCTCGCCCGGCTGCTGGCCCAGATGGCCGACCATCCAGGTCGTGGTGCGCTCCAGGCTGGCGAGGCCGTCGGCCAGCGGCTCGATCAGGGCGGCCAGGTCGGCGTCATCCTGGCGGCGCAGATCCTCCAGCGTCGCGGCGATCTCGGCGGCCAGTGCCGCCATGGCCTCGCCGCCGTCGCGGCCCAGCTTGCGGCCGACCAGGTCGATGGCCTGAATGCCGTTCGTGCCCTCGTAGATGGCCGAGATGCGGGCGTCGCGATAATGCTGGGCCGCGCCGGTCTCCTCGATATAGCCCATGCCGCCATGCACCTGCACGTTGGTGGAGGCGGCCTCGACGCCCACATCCGTGCTCCAGCCCTTGACGATGGGGATCAGCAGGTCGACCCGGCGCTGCGCCGCCTTGCGCGCGTCGGCGTCGGTCAGGCGGTGGGCCAGGTCCAGGCCGGCGGCGGCGGTGTAGGCCAGCGCGCGCATGGCCTCCACCTGGGCGCGCATGCGCAGCAGCATGCGGCGCACGTCCGGGTGGTGGATGATGGTCACGGCCGCGCCGCCGCCGCCCACGGCATCGCGCATCTGCACCCGGTCCTTGGCATAGGCCACGGCCTGCTGGTAGGCGCGCTCGGCCACCGACAGGCCTTGCAGGCCGACGCCGAGGCGGGCGTTGTTCATCATGGTGAACATGTATTCGATGCCGCGGCATTCCTCGCCGATCAGATAGCCGACCGCGCCCTCGTTCTCGCCATAGAGCATGACGGCGGTGGGCGAGGCGTGGATGCCCATCTTGTGCTCCAGCGAGCCGGCGCGCAGGTCGTTGCGCTGCCCGGGCGAGCCGTCGGCGTTCACCAGGAATTTCGGCACGATGAACAGGCTGATGCCCTTGATCCCGGCCGGCGCGCCCTCGGTCCGGGCCAGGACCAGATGGACGATGTTCTCCGCCATCTCGTGGTCGCCATAGGAGATGAAGATTTTCTGGCCACTGATGCGGTAATGGTCGCCGTCCTTCACCGCCCTGGTGCGCAGCGCGCCCACGTCGGAGCCCGCCTGCGGCTCGGTCAGGTTCATGGTGCCGGTCCAGCGGCCGGTGATCATGTTTTCCAGATAGGTGTCTTTCTGCTCGGCCGAGCCGTGCGCCGCCAGCAGTTCGACCGCACCCTGGGTCAGCAGCGGGCCGAGGGAGAAGCCGAGATTGGCCGAGCCCCAGATTTCGTTCAGCGCGGTGCCGACCAGCCAGGGCAGGCCCTGGCCGCCGCGCTCCGGATCGAACACCGGCCCGTTCCAGCCGCCCTCGACATAGGCCTTGTAGGCCTCCGGGAAGCCGTCCGGCATGCGCACGACGCCGTTTTCCAGGCGCGCGCCCTGCTGGTCGCCGACGCGGGAGAGCGGCGCCAGCACGCCGCTGGCAAACTTGTCGGCCTCGTCCAGGACCGCGTCGACCAGGTCGGGGCTCAGATCCTCGAAACCCGGCAGGGCCAGAACACCGTCCAGGCCGGCGACCTGGGCGAGGGCGAAACGGATATCGGCGAGGGGGGCTGCGTAGTCAGACATGGCCGGACCTGTGGATGGTTGCCGTGAAAAAAGCTTCAGGACCGCTATTTAGATCACGTCGGTATGCCATCCAATAACGCTTTTGATTGACCGGAGCGATTCGCCCGATATTTTAGGGGCCATCATGCCATCGACCCCTGCGGGAGAGCCTGGCCGGCCGCAATGCCGGGCAGCGCCGAAGGAGCAACCGGCCCCGGAAACTCTCAGGTACCGAGGACCGCAGAGCGAGGCAACTCTGGAAAGTGGGCTGGCTTCGTCGAAGCCATCTCCGCCGAAGAAGTAAGCGACGGGCGGCCGCTGTCAGGGCGGCGCCGGCGTGAATCTTTCAGGCGCCCGGGACAGAGCGGGGAGGGTTCGAGCCCAGGGTTCGGACGCCACCAACCCGAGTCCGAAGGCCCAGACCATGGCAGACGCAACCCCCGATACCCCGCTGGCCGATACTCCGTTGGCCGAAACGCCGCTCGCCGCCCTGCATGCGCGCCTTGGCGGCAAAATGGTGCCGTTCGCCGGCTATTCGATGCCGGTGCAGTACAGACTGGGCATTCTGAAAGAGCACCAGCACACCCGCGCCGCCGCCGGCCTGTTCGACGTCTCGCACATGGGCCAGGCGAGCCTCAGCGGCCCCGGTGCTGCCGATTTCCTGGAATCGCTCTGCCCCGGCGACATTGCCGGGCTGGAAGCCGGCCGGATGCGCTACAGCGTGCTGTTGAACGCCGAAGGCGGCATTCTCGACGACCTGATGGTGCTGCGCCTCGCCGACAACGCCTTCCATCTGGTGGTGAACGCCGCCTGCAAGGCCGAGGATTTCGCCCACATCGCGGCGCACCTGCCGGCGGGCCTGACCTTCACGCCGCGGCCGGAGCTGGCGCTGGTGGCGTTGCAGGGGCCAGAGGCGGCGGCGACGCTGGCGACGCTCGCCCCCGGCGTCGAGCGGCTGGACTTCATGCAGAGCGCCCACGCCTCCATCGACGGCATCGACACGCTCGTCACCCGCTCCGGCTATACCGGCGAGGACGGCTATGAGTTGTCCTGCGCCAACGGCGATGTCGAACGCCTGGCGGAGCGGCTGCTGGCGTTCGAGGCGGTGGAGCCCATCGGCCTCGGTGCGCGCGACTCGCTCAGGCTGGAGGCGGGGCTCTGCCTCTACGGCCACGACATCGACACCACCACCTCGCCCATCGAGGCCGGGCTGATCTGGATCATCCCGAAGGCCCGGCGCGGCGCCGAGGCCGGCTATCCGGGCGCCGCCCGCATCGCGGGCGAGATCGCGGACGGCGTCGGCCGCCGTCGCGTCGGCATCCGGCCGGAAGGCCGCGCGATCGCGCGCGAGGGCGCGGCGATCCTGTCGCCCGACGGCGAGCGCATCGGCGTCGTCACCTCCGGCGGTTTCGGCCCCAGCGCGGACGGCCCGGTCGCCATGGGCTATGTGCCGCCGGCGCACGCCAGGGCGGGCTCGCCGCTGCTGCTGGAGGTGCGCGGCAAGCGGCACCCGGCAGCGGTGGTGAAACTGCCCTTCGTCCCGCACCGCTATTATCGCGGCCAGTAACCTATCACGGCCAGTAAGCGCCGCCGTCCCCAACAGAGAGCCTTCCCCAGGAGACCGAAACCATGGCCAACGAACGTTACACCGAAGAGCACGAATGGGTCCGCATCGAGGGCAATGTCGCCGTCTGCGGGATTTCCGACTACGCGCAGGAGCAGTTGGGCGACGTCGTGTTCGTCGAACTGCCGGAAATCGGCCGCGTCGTCTCGGCCAAGGACGAGATCGCGGTGGTCGAGTCGGTGAAGGCCGCGAGCGACATCTACGCGCCCGTCTCGGGCGAGGTGGTGGCCGTCAATTCCGCGGTCGAGGACGACCCGGAAACCGTCAACCGCGATGCGCTGGGCAAGGGCTGGCTGTTCAAGATCAAGCTCGCCGACAGCGGCGAGGCCGACAGCCTGATGGACGAATCCTCCTACGAGGACTTCATCGCCGGCCTGGAAGACTAGAGCGAACCGCACCGCCACGCTTCACCCCGAGTAGGGCCGTAGAGGCCCGTATCGAGGGGCGTGACCGGTCCCGCCACTGACCCCTCGATACGCCGCTCCGCGGCTACTCGGGATGAGAGAAGCCAAAGGTACGAGGTTAGAACGTCCATGCGCTACCTTCCCCTCACCCAACAGGATCGCGAGGCGATGCTGGCAACCGTCGGTGCGGCCAGCATCGACGACCTGTTTTGCGACGTGCCGGCCGAAGCCCGGCTCGACGGCCTGCTCGACCTGCCCCGCCATGCCGGCGAAATGGCGGTCGAACGCCACCTCTCCCGTCTGGCGATGCAGAACCACGCCGCCGGCGAGGGGCCGTGCTTTCTCGGCGCCGGCGCCTATCGCCATCATGTGCCGGCCAGCGTCGACTATCTGATCCAGCGCGGCGAGTTCCTGACCGCCTACACCCCCTACCAGCCGGAAATCGCCCAGGGCACATTGCAGGTGCTGTTCGAGTTTCAGACCCAGGTGGCGCTGCTGACCGGCATGGAGGTGGCGAACGCCTCCATGTATGACGGCGCCACCTCGTGCGCCGAGGCGGTGATGATGGCCGCCCGGGTGACGCGGCGGCACAAGGCGCTGCTCTCCGGCAACCTGCACCCGCATTATCGCGACGTGACCGAGACGCTCTGCCGGATGACCGACTTCCCGATCGCCGAGACGGCGCCGACCGTCGCCGGTGCGGATGTCGACGCACTGGCCGCCGCCGTCGACGACACGGTCGGCTGCGTCGTGGTGCAGTATCCGGACGCCTTCGGCCACATCGCCGACCTGACCCCGCTGGCCGAGGCCTGCCACGCCGCCGGCGCGCTGATGGTGGTGGTCTGCACCGAGGTCGTGGCGCTCGGCGCGCTGACGCCGCCGGGGGCGATGGGCGCCGACATCGTCGTCGGCGAGGGCCAGGGCATCGGCAACGCCCTGAATTTCGGCGGCCCCTATCTGGGCCTGTTCGCGACGCGGAGCAAGCTGGTGCGCCAGATGCCGGGCCGGGTCTGCGGCGAGACCGTGGATGCCGACGGCCAGCGCGGCTATGTGCTGACGCTCTCGACCCGCGAGCAGCACATCCGGCGCGAGAAGGCGACCAGCAATATCTGCACCAATTCCGGCCTCTGTGCGCTGGCGTTTTCGATCCACCTGTCGCTGCTGGGCGAGGCGGGGCTGCACCGCCTGGCGGCCTGGAACCATGCGACGGCGGTGCAGACCGCCGAACGCCTGGCCCGGGTGCCGGGGGTGGAGGTGCTGAACCCCGCCTTTTTCAACGAATTCGCGGTGCGGCTGCCGCAACCGGCCGCGCCCGTGGTCGATGCGCTGGCGGAACAGGGCCTCCTGGCCGGCGTGCCCGCCTCGCGGCTCTACCCCGACCGGCCGGAACTGGCGGACGTGCTGCTGGTGGCGGCGACCGAGACGGTGGAGCCCGAGGATATCGAGGCGCTCGCCCTCGCACTGACCAAGGAGCTGGCGGCATGAGCGCCATGAACACCCAGGGCCGGGCCACCCGCCCCATGGCCGCCAATGACGAGACCGAGACGGCGCCGGAAACCTTCACCGGCAACCGGGCGCTGCACCTGGAAGAAAAGCCGATCTTCGAGAAAGGTGCCGAGGGCCGAACCGGCGTCGACCTGCCGGAGCCGCCGGCCGTCGCCGACCGGCTCGGCGGTCTCGCCCGCAGCGCGCCCGTCGGCCTGCCGGGCCTCAGCGAGCCGCAGGTGGTGCGCCATTACACCCGGCTCAGCCAGAAGAACTACGCCATCGACGCCGGCCTGTTCCCGCTGGGCTCGTGCACCATGAAGCACAATCCGCGCCTGAACGAACGCCTGGCGCGTCTGCCGGGCTTTGCCGACCTGCACCCGATGCAGCCGGAAAGCACCATCCAGGGCGCGCTGCAACTGATGCAGGAACTGTCGCACTGGATCCTGACGCTCACCGGCATGCCCGCGGTGGCGCTCTCGCCCGGCGCGGGCGCCCATGGCGAGCTGACCGGCATGGCCGCGATCCGCGCGGCGCTGGAGCATCGGGGCGAGGCCGACAAGCGGCGCAAGGTGCTGGTGCCCGACTCTGCGCACGGCACCAACCCGGCCACCGCCGCCTCGCTCGGCTTCCAGATCGAAAGCATCGAGGAGGACGACCGCGGCCGCGTCGACTTCAAGGCATTCGAACGGCATCTGGGCGACGATGTCGCCGCGATCATGCTGACCAACCCGAACACCTGCGGCGTGTTCGAGTATGACATTCGCCGCATCGCCGACGCCCTGCACGAGGCCGGCGGCTATTTCTACTGCGACGGCGCCAACTTCAACGCCATTGTCGGCCGCGTCAGGCCGGGCGATCTGGGCGTCGACGCCATGCACCTGAACCTGCACAAGACCTTCTCCACCCCGCATGGCGGCGGCGGGCCGGGCAGCGGGCCGGTGGTCTATTCCGAAGCCCTGGCGCCGTTCGCGCCGGTGCCGCGCCTGCACCGCAACGCCGACGGCACGTTGAGCCTGATCGAACGCGCGGAGGGCGAGGCGGCCCAGGCCTTTGGCCGGGTCAAGGGCTTCCACGGCCAGATGGGCATGTTCGTGCGCGCCCTCACCTATATGCTGAGCCACGGCTCGGACGGCCTGCGCCAGGTGGCGGAGGATGCGGTGCTCAACGCCAACTATCTGAAGGCGCGCCTGAAGAGCGAGTTCTCGCTGCCCTATGGCGACACCGGGCCCTGCATGCACGAAGTGCTGTTCGACGATCATTTCCTGAAGGGCACCGGCGTCTCGACGCTGGATTTCGCCAAGGCGATGATCGACGAGGGCTTCCACCCGATGACCATGTATTTCCCCCTGGTCGTCCACGGCGCCATGCTGATCGAGCCGACCGAGACCGAGACCAAGAACGCGCTGGACGAGTTCGCCGACGCGCTTTTGGGCCTGGCCCGGGCGGCAAAGGCGGGCGACACCGAGCGCTTCGCCCAGGCGCCGCGGTTTGCGCCGCGCAAGCGCCTGGACGAGACCCAGGCGGCCCGCAAGCCGGTGCTGCGCTGGCAGGCGGATTGAGCCGCACCCTACCCCGGACGGTGTGGAGCACCGATCCGGGGCCGGTGTCGTCTTCGAACACCGCCGGTTTGGGTGTTCGCCCGCCGCGATCGGCCCCGGATCGCGGCCCGGCTCGCGGCCTCGCATTGGCCAGAGTACCGAAGCGGGCTTTTCCTCCGAACCGACCGCCACGGAGTCCGCCCCAACCATGGTTTCGTCCGTCGATATTGCCGTCATCGGCGCCGGTGCCGCCGGCATTGCGGCGGCGCGCGCCCTTAGGGCCGCCGGCGCCTCTCACATAGTGCTGGAGGCGGCGGCCCGGCTCGGCGGGCGGGCGCTGACCGACCATTCGCTCGGTTATGCGCTCGACCTCGGCTGCACCTGGCTGCACTCCGCCGACCGCAACCCGCTGGCCGACGGCCCACCGGCGCAATACGGCCAAGACGCGCCCCGCTCGCGCCTGTTCCGCGACGACCTGGGCCGCTGGGCCAGCCCGGCGGAGGAGACGGCGCACGACGCCTATATCGCCCGGTGCGAGGCCGCGGTGGAGGCCGTCGCCGCCCGCGGCGAGGACCCACCGGTGGCGGACGCGGTGCCGGACGATCCCGACTGGCGGCGGCATTTCGAATGGTGGTGCGGCGCCTATACCAGCGTCGGCAGCCGCGACCTGGGCGCGCTCGACTGGGCGCGCTATGTCGACACCGACCGCAACTGGACCGTGCCGCACGGCATGGGCGCCCATATCGTGCGGCGCGCCGCCGGCCTCGCCATCCGGCGCGAGACGCCGGTGCTGGCGCTGGACCGCAGCGGCCCGCGCCTGCGCCTGCTGACCCCCGCCGGCGTGCTGGAGGCCCGCGCCGTCATCCTCACCGCCGGGACCGAGGCGCTGAAGCGCATGCGTTTCACGCCGGCCCTGCCGCAGGCGACCGCCGCCGCCATCCACCGCCTGCCGCTCGGGCGGGCGAACAAGGTGCTGGTGCGCTTCGACCGGCTCGACCCCGACTGGCCGTCGGCGCGCAGCGGCGTGCTGTCGGTGCGGGTCGGACGCTTCGGTCGGCCGGTGGCGGAATCCTTCCTGGAAGCGGGTGCGGTGCGGGCGCTGGAGGCGGAGGGCGAACGGGCCGAGATCGCCTTCGTGCTGGAGCAGTACGCGACCATGTTCGGCAGCGGTGTGCGCCGCCGGGTGCGGGCGGCGCGAGCCTCGACCTGGGGGACGACGCCCTGGATCTGGGGCGCCTACTCGGCCATGGCGCCGGGTGGCGGCGATCCGCGCGCCGACCTGGCGCGTCCGGTGGAGGACCGGCTGTTCTTCGCCGGCGAGGCCACCCACCCCACCTTCTTCACCGCCGCCCACGGCGCCTGGGCGAGCGGCGAGCGCGCCGCGGCGGAGGCGCTGGCCGCCATGCGCGACGCGGATCGCCGCGGCCGAGGGTGAGTGACGCGCGATCCCCGCTCCCGCTTCCCGGCCCTCCCCTTCCCCGGCCCTCCGCTTCCCGTCCACCCGCTTCCCCGGCCTTGAGCCGGGATCCATGCCTGAGCGCTTCCGACAACGTTGGGGCCGTGTGGGGGAGGCGCAGGCATGGGTCCCGCGTCAAGCGCTGGACGGGGGTCATGAAATCAGAACGGCGCCAAATCAGAGGGAGAGACTGTCGATATCGACATGGGCTGTTCCCCGGACGCTGCGGAGCGGCGATCCGGGGCCGGCGTCTGCCTTCGAACACAGCCACCGGTAGTGTTCGCACGCCGCGAGCGGCCCCGGGTCTCGGCGCTGCCTCGCCCGGGGAACACAGCCGTCTGACGTGAGTCACGCCGCCGGGCCGGTCTCCGCACCCAGCAGGATCGGGCGGCCGTGCGGGGTCGCCTTGGCGGCGCGATCCCAGGCGTCCTTGCGCGCGGCCAGTTCCGCGGCGGACGTGGCGCCCTTTTCCGCCACCAGCCGCTCCAGCGCGGCGAGCCAGTGGTGGTAGTAGGTGTCGCCGGTGTCCGGGTCGCCCGCGGCCTGGGCGCGCCTGATCTCGTCCGCCAGCGCCGCGGCCCATTCCGGCCAGGTGAACAGGCCGCGGGCGTGCAACTGCACCGCCATGGCGAAGGCCTGCGCCTGCCAGGGCTCGGCGAACACCGGCGCGCCGTCGTCATCCAGCGGTTGGCCGGGCAGGCGGTCAGGCGGGCTCAAGATAGGACTCCCAGAGGTCGATATGGGCGCACGTGCCGGGCTCCGCGTCCGGCCCCCACAATTCCGCCCCCTCGAACCGCACGGTGTAGAGCGGCTGCGGCGCCTCGCCGGCAAAGAGCGCGTTCGTGTCCGGGAACACGTGCGCGCCGTGGGTCAGATGCACGGTGCCGGTCTTGCCGCGGGCATAGCGGGGCAGGCGGGTGTGGGTCGCCGGGTTGAGATTGCGGGCACGCACACGGTCGCCGACGCGGAAGCGGGGCTCGGCCGCGGCCTGCCGGGAACTCGGCCCGCCCTTGGCCAGCGCGGTCGCGACGTCCGCGGCCTTCAGCACGCGGGCCTCCGGCTTCGGCTCCAGCGCCGCCTCGCCGCTGGCGATTTCGGCCGGCGAGGCCATGCCGCGCTCGACCAGCAACTGCTCCAGCCCGAACAGCCAGTGCTCGTAATAGCCGGTGGAGAGATAGGCCGCCGGTGCCATCTGCTCGCGCGCAAACCGGCTCGCGTCGATATTCCACTGCCCGGTGAAGCCGGCGGCGAGCGTCAACGCGAAGCAGCGCCGCTCCCAGGGGGCGTGGAACAGGGGCTCGTGCGGGTCGGCACCGATCGGGCCGAAGCCGTGCATGCCGCCCAGATCGTGAGCGCCGTTCATCGCCTCAGCCCTCTGCCGCGGGGCGCCGAGGCAGGCCGACCCCGATCATGGAGTCGCGCGTGACCCAGTCGACCAGTTCCGCCTCGCCCAGGCCGCGGGCCGCCGCCGGCTGCTGCGGCAGCACCAGATAGCGGATTTCCGCGGTGGAATCCCAGACCCGCACCTCGGTCGCCGCCGACAGCGACACGCCGAATTCGGCCAGCACCGCCCGCGGCTGCATCACGGCGCGGGCGCGATAGGGGGCGGCCTTGTACCAGGTCGGCGGCAGGCCCAGCACCGGCCAGGGATAGCAGGAGCAGAGGGTGCAAACGACCATGTTGTGCACCGTATCGGTGTTCTCCACCGCCACCATGTGCTCGCCCTGGCGGCCGGTGAAGCCGAGTGAGGCGATGGCCGCGGTGGCGTCCTGCAACAGCCAGCGTTTGTAGGCCGGGTCGGTCCAGGCCTTGGCCACCACCTGGGCGCCGTTCTTCGGGCCGACCTTGGTCTCGTAGGTGTCGATCAGGGCGTCCAGGGCCGCCGGATCGACATAGCCTTTCTCCACCATCAGCGATTCCAGCGCCCGGACCCGCAAGTCCAGGTCGGAAAGCTCGGAATGCTCGTGCGAGTGGTGGTGCGTGTGGGCGTGGTCGTGTTCGTGCGACATGGCCGGGCCTCTTTCGGGCAGGGAGCGACGGGTCGGCCCTGCCAATCTGGCAGAGCCGGACCCTTGCGAAAAGCCTTTAGCGGCGGCGTTGCTCCACCACCACGCCGGCGGCGATCAGGGCAGCGACCTCGTCCGGTGAGAGACCGGCTTCCGCCAGGATATCGCGCCCGTCCTGGCCGAACTGCGGCGGCGCCCGGCGCACATTGCCCGGGGTGCGCGACAGCTTCGCCTGGATGCCGAGGGCGTTGTAGCCCTGGCCGTCGGAAACGCGCATCCGGCGGTGCAGCGTGTGCTCGCTGGTCATGGCCGTCGGCACGTCGTTGACCGGGCCGGCCGGGACGCCGGCGTCCAGCAGCGCGCGGGCGAGGTCGTCGCAATGCCAGGTGGCGAACGCGCCCTCCAGCGCCGGCTTCAGCGCCTCGCGGTTGACCGAGCGCTGCGGCGCGGTCGCAAAGCGCGGATCGTCTGCCAGTTCCGGCTGGCCGATCACGCCGCAGAGGCGGCGGAACTGGCCGTCATTGCCGACGGCGGTGAACAGGTCCTTGTCCGCCGTCTTGAACGAGTCGTAGGGGTAGATGTTCGGGTGGGCGTTGCCGGTGGTCTTGGGCGCGGCGCCGTTCATCAGGAAGTTGTTCGCCTGCGGGTGCAGCAGCGCGACGGCGCAGTCGTAGAGCGTCATGTCCAGATACTGGCCGCGGCCCGAGTTGTTGCGCTCATACAAGGCCATGAGAATGGCGATGGCGGCGTTCAGGCCGGTGCCCATGTCGACGATGGGGGTGCCGAGGCGGGTCGGGCCGCTGGTGGGCGTACCGTTGATGCTGGACATGCCGCTGACCGCCTGCACCACCGCGTCATAGCCGGGATCGCCGCCCATCGGGCCGGTGGCGCCATAGCCGGTGACGCGGCAATGCACCAGGCCGGGAAAGCGCTGGGAGAGCACGTCCTGGTAGCCCAGGCCCCATTTCTCCATCTGGCCCGGCTTGAAATTCTCGATCAGCACGTCCGCGCCCTCCAGCAGGCGCAGC
Source organism: Alphaproteobacteria bacterium (assembly GCA_020638555.1). NCBI lineage: Bacteria > Pseudomonadati > Pseudomonadota > Alphaproteobacteria > Alphaproteobacteria bacterium. The sequence continues at coordinate 52,330 of JACKII010000001.1, forward strand.
AGCAGCGCCTTGCCCTCCGGCTTGCCGAGGTCGAGGCCGAGTGAGCGCTTGTTGCGGTTCACGCCCATGTAATAGGCCGCCATGTTGCCGGCCGGATCGTCGTTCAGGAAGGGCGGGCCCCAGTCACGGGTCTCGTCGCCCTGGGGCGGCTCGATCTTGATGATGTCGGCGCCGTGGTCGCCCAGGATCATGGTGCAATAGGGACCGCCCAGCACGCGGGTCAGGTCGATCACCTTCAGGCCCTTGAGCGCGCCGGTGACCGGGGCGTCGGGGCCGTCGAAATTCAGGATCTGGTCGGACATTCACTGTTCCTCGGCAGGGGCTTCGCGCCCCCTTATTGCCCGGCGGGCGGCTTGCGGACAAGATCGTAGGCGCCGCGCCGGCGTCGCGGTACGATGGCCGCCGAACCGCCCGCCCGCTCGCCATACCGACAGCCCCGGGGTCCGCACATGCCGCAAATGCCCGCTTTTGGCCTGAACCGTTTCGACTATTCGTCTCCGCAAGCCTTCGCCGCGGACGCGCGCCGGGCCGAGGACCTGGGCTGGGACTATGCCTTCATCCCGTCCTCGCCGCTGTTGTTGCAGGACCCTTACGTCAATCTGGCCTTCGCCGCGACCCAGACGACGCGGATCGGCCTGGGGCCGCTGATCGAGACCCCGGCGATGCGCGATCCGGCGGTCCTGGCCTCCTCCATCGCCACGGTCGAGCGCCTGGCACCGGGCCGCGCCCTGCTGGCGATGGGCGTCGGCGATACCGCCGTGCGGCTCATGGGCAAGCGCCCGTCCAGGGTGGCGGAGCTGGAACAGGCGACGCGCACGGCGCAGGCGCTCCTCGCCGGCGAGAAGCTGGAGGTCGGCGCGGCCCGCCCGGCGGCGCTGCGCCATGCCCGCCCGGTGCCGGTGTGGATCGCGGCCGGCGGCCCCCGCACGCTGCGCATGGCCGGGCGGGTGGCCGACGGCGTCTTCATCCGGGTTGGCCGCCATCCGGCCAACATCCATGCGGCCATCGCAGCGGTTCACGCCGGCGCCGCCGAAGCCGGGCGCGACCCGGCCGCCATCAAGATCGGCCTGATCCTGCACACCATTCTCAGCGACGATGCAGAGCGCGCTGGCCTGATCGCCCGCTCCATGGCCGCCGGCTACTACGAGTACTCGCCGATGCTGTTCGATCCGCCCGGCTTCGCCTGGGACGGTCCGGATATCGAGGAACTGAAACAACAGGTCTGGCCGGACTTCCATCACGCCGCCGACCTGGAGGCGTCCGGCCGCGTCGTCTCGTTCCTGTCCGACGCGATCGCCGACGCCTTCGCCCTCTATGGCTCGCCGCAAACGATCGCCGAGCAACTGGCGCAGGTGCTGCGCCTCGGCCATCGCATCGACATGGTCATCCCGCATCCGATGCCGACCCCGCCGCCGGGCGGCCCCCGGCCCGACTTCATCGAGCGCATGGCGACCGAACTGTTCCCCATCCTCAAAACCCTGCTCGCCGGCCAATGACCGCCCGCCTCGTTATCGGCATTTCCGGCGCGTCCGGTGCGATCTACGGCGTGCGGCTGCTGCAATTGCTGCAACCGACGCCGGTCGAGACGCATCTGGTCATGACCCGCTCGGCCCGGATCACGCTCGCGCACGAGACGGATTTCAAGCCGGCGGACGTCCAGGCGCTGGCCGATGTCAGCTATGGCCCGGACGACATCGCCGCCGCCATTGCCAGCGGCTCGTTCCGCACCGCGGGCATGGTGGTGGCGCCCTGCTCCATGCGCTCGCTGGCGGAAATCGCCTATGGCATGACCACCCACCTCTTGACCCGCGCGGCCGATGTCTGCCTGAAGGAGCGCCGCCGGCTGGTGCTGTTGCCGCGCGAGACGCCGCTGCATCTCGGCCATCTGCGCGCCATGACCGCGGCGACCGAGGCGGGTGCGGTGATCGCGCCGCCGCTGCCGGCCTTCTATGCCAGGCCGGAAAGCGTTGCCGATCTGGTCGATTACACCTGCATCCGCACGCTCGACCTGTTCGAGGGTCTGGGCGAAATCGCCCTGCCGGCCGCGAACCGCTGGAAGGGCGGTTAGGGAGTCGCTACGAATGCGGGCATGAGCCAGCCCACCTTGCACATGATCAAACTCTCCGTCGGCAGCGAGTCCGTCGAGAGCCTCGCCCGCTGGCAGGACGGGCGGCGGCAGGAGACCGGCAGCGACCACAACCGCCACCTGACCCGCAATTTTCCCCGCCGCGGTCAGGAAATCCTGGACGGCGGCGGCTCAATGTACTGGGTGATCAAGGGCGTGATCCTGGCGCGCCAGCCGATCCATGCCTTCGAGGCGCGCGAGAACGCGGAGGGCGAGCGGCGCTGCGCCATCGTGCTGGAGCCGGAACTGATCCCGACCGTGCCGCGCGCGCAGCGGCCGTTTCAGGGCTGGCGCTATCTCCAGCCGGCGGACGCGCCGCCGGACCTCGCCGACAGCGAAACGGACGCCCTGCCGCCGCATCTGGCCGAAGAATTGCGCGCGCTGGGGTTGTTGTAGCGGACGGAAGTCACCCTCTTCAGCCGTCATTGCGAGCGCAAGCGAAGCAATCCAGGGGCCTGGTAGTGGGGGGGCTGGATTGCGTCGTTGCCCTGCGGGCGCCTCGCAATGACGACCGAGGAGGCGTGGGACCTCGAACAGACTCGGCCCGCGCGGCTTTACCCTTGGTCCGGCGCCCAGGAGGGCCGGCGCTTGGCGAGAAAGGCCTTGATGCCCTCTTCCGCTTCCGGCTCGCGCAGCAGCCGGACCAGGTCCTCGGCCGCGTGTTGCAGCGTCTCGTCGCGGCTGCGGGTGGGGGCGAGGCGGATCAGGCTTTTGGCGGTGGCGAGCGCGTGCGGCGCGCTCAGCAGCGCGTCGGCGACGGCTCGTTCCAGCCGCGCCTCCAGGTCGGCGGTGTCGTCCGCCAGTTCGTGGGCAATGCCGAGGCGGAACGCCTCCTCGCCGCGGGCGATGCTGCCGGTCGCGACCATGGCGCGGGCCGGGCCGGGGCCGATGCGGGTGATGACGAAGGGCAGGATCTGGCTCGGGATGAAGCCCCATTTCGCCTCGGGCATGCCGAATTTGGCATCCGTCCGGGCGACCACATGGTCGGCGCAGCAGGCCATGCCGAGGCCGCCACCCACCGCCGCGCCCTCGACCGCCGCCACCACCGCCTGGGGCAGCGCGTCCAGCAGGCTGAGGGCGTGGCCCATCTCGCGATAGGCCGGCACCAGCGGGTCGGTGCCATCGGGATTTTTCGGCGCCAGGCCATGCATGGCGTCCAGGTCGCCGCCGGCGGAGAAATTGCCGCCCTTGCCGCGCAGCACCACCACCCGCACCGCCGCATTCGCGGCGGTCCAGCGCAGCAGCCGCGTCAACTCCACCATCATCTGATGCGTGAGGGCGTTGCGACGGTCCGGGCGGTTGAAGTGAATGTCGAGGCGCGGGCCGGTCAGGACGGGCGCCAGGGTTTCGAAGGCGTTCAGGTCAGTCACGGGCTTTGGCAGACGAAGAGACGGGCGGGACGATCATGGCGCATCCTAGCCGAACCGCCCGCCAAAGCCAGCGCCGCGCCTCAGGTCCAGACGAGACCGTCGACGCTCAGGGTCTGGTCGGCAAAGCCCAGCAGTTCGACATGGGTCAGCGTATCGACGCCGTCATTGCCGACCGTGTCCTCGACCCGGATGCTGCCGTCGCCGTCGAGGCTCAGCCGATAGTCCGCCGCATTGCCGGAAAACTCCGCCGTATCCACGCCGTCGCCGCCGTCGATGCTGTCATTGCCGCGGCCACCGATCAGGGTGTCGTCGCCGCCCATCCCCAGAATGGTATCGTCACCCCCTTTGCCGTTCAGCCGGTTGTCGCCGTCATTGCCGGTCATGTGATTGTCGTAGCGGTTGGCCGTCAGGCCGCCGGCGCCCTCCAGCAGGACGAAATTCTCGACCTCGCTGGCGACCGCCAGATAGTCGGCACGACTGTAGACGGTGTCGGTGCCGCCGCCGACCGCCTCGGCCACGGTGGTCTGGTTGACCTCGACGATATAGGCGTCGTCGCCAGCCCGCCGGCCAGCCGGTCCCAATAGCCGCCGCCGGTAGCCAGCACGTCGTCGCCGGCCGTGCCTTCGACGATTTCCTGGCCGACCTCCGTGCCGGTGACGGTCGGCTCCGGCGCGGTCGGCGTCGGGCCAGGGTCCGGAGGCGGCGTGACGCCCGGCCCGATGGTGGCGGTGGCGATGGTCTGGTCGGCAAAGGCCAGCCATTCGACATGGGTCAGCGTATCGACGCCGTCATTGCCGACCGTCATATCACCTCGACCCGGATGCTGCCGTCGCCGTCGAGGCTCAGCCGATAGTCCGCCGCATCGCCGGAAAACTCCGCCGTATCCACGCCGTCGCCGCCGTCGATGCTGTCATTGCCGCGGCCACCGATCAGGGTGTCGTCGCCGCCCATTCCCAGAATGGTATCGTCACCCCCATTGCCGTTCAGCCGGTTGTCGCCGTCATTGCCGGCAATGTGATTGTCGTAGCGGTTGGCCGTCAGGCCGCCGGCACCGTCCAGCAGGACGAAATTCTCGACCTCGCTGGCGACCGCCAGATAGGCGGCACGACTGTAGACGGTGTCGGTGCCGCCGCCGACCGCCTCGGCCACGGTGGTCTGGTTGACCTCGACGATATAGGCGTCGTCGCCAGACCCGCCCGCCAGCCGGTCCCAATAGCCGCCGCCGGTGGCCAGCACGTCGTCGCCGGCCGTGCCTTCGATGGTTTCGTGGCCGGCATCCGTGCCGATGCCGGTGGGAATGGGCGGCGGCTCCACGGACGCGGGCGGAGTGACGGTTGTGCCCTCGAACTGGTCCAGGTTGGACGATTGTCCGCCGGTCGGATCGGCCAGCGCCGACAGCGCCGCATAGTCGGCCAACACGACACCGGCGACAAAAGCCCCGGTGGCCGTATCGACATAGCCGTCGCTGAAGGCGATCCGCTCGACATTCTGCAGCAGATCCGTGCCGGTGGCATCGTCCAAAGCTGCGGTGGCCGCAACCGTCCAAACCGAGGTGGTGGAGGTGCTGACGTCCAGGAGAGCGTATTGATCGTGGCGGCCGGCAAAGACGGCCGTGTCGATGCCGCCTCCCCCGTTAATCGTGTCGGCGCCGTTGCCGCCCACCAGCAGATCGGCGCCGTCGCCGCCATACAGGATGTCCGCGCTGCCATGGCCGATCAGCGTGTCGGCACCGTCGTTACCGGCGAGAAAATCGGCGCCGCCGCCGCCGACCAGAAGATCGTCTCCCGTCCCGCCCAGAAGCGTGCTGGCGTCGGCGCCGGCATAGAGGGCGTCATGACCCGCATCGCCCAGCAGCAGGTCGCGGCCGCCGCGTCCCGAAAGGACATCGTCGCCGGCGCCGCCGTTGACGATGTCGTCCGCCGCCGTGCCGATCATGGTGTCGGCACTGGCGGTTCCGACGACGGCACCGTCGTCGAACGCGCTCGCGTCCTGCGCGACACCGTCGATCGTGTTGTTCGACTGCGCGAACAGTCCGCTCGCGATTTCGGTGCGGGCCCCCGCCGCATTCGTCACGCTGTTGCCGGTGACAGTCGCGACCGTGTCGGTCCCGTTCGCGAGAATACGGCCGATATTGTCGGCGTTGGCGAATGTGTTGTCGGCGACCGTGACCGATCCGGGGACGCCGCCGCGGTCGGTGGAATAGTAGATGAAATTGGCGTTGCCGGTGGCGCCCTGGGAAAACGTGTTGCCCCGGACCAACAGGTCGCCGCCCAGCGAGGCCTCGATCGAAAACGACGTCTGGCCGTCGGCGTCGTCCAGAACCGAATCCACCACGGTTGTCGCGGCGGCGACGGACTTGATGTGGTGGCCCACATGGGTGCCGACAAAAGTGCTGCCGGCCACAGTCACCTCGGCCACGTTCGCGGCATAGATGGCATGGCTCTTGCCGTCGCCGGCGCCGTTGTCGCGGAACGAACTGCCGGAGACCGAGATCACGGCGTCGGGGTTGGCGGTGGCCAGGATCCCGTCCTGGTTGTCGATGAAACCGCTGTTCAAAACGGTGAGATTGGCGCCCTGAAAACGAATGCCGGCGCCGTTCCGGTCGGCCACCCGGGCGCCGACGAATTCCAGATTGTCGACCACCAGGTTTTCGACACTGGTCTGGGCGACGAGAATGCCCTTGCCGTTGCCGATATCCCCCCCGGTCCAGACCAGGCGCGCCCCGTCGCCGAGGCCGACAAGGGTGAGCGAATGCTCCACGACGACCGGGTCGTCGTAATAGGTGCCCGCGGCCAGGTAGATCGTGTCGTCCGCCTCCGAAGCGGCCACGGCAGCACTGAGCGTCTGATACGCCTGACCGGCACCGACATACAAGTTCGCCATCGATTCGAAACCCTTTATGTTCCAATGAAACTTTTCGCTTCGGGACATTAAGGATTACCTTGGTGCCGTCACGGAAATTACGACACAATTATGCCTTAAATATCATCCGATTGTATGATGTCTTTGAATTGTATAATATTGTAAATTTATTTCGAAATGAGTCAAAATTGTGTTCAAGATTGTAACTCGCAATTAGGCCACATGAACAAAATCATATGGTGCAAATTTTCCGTTCATACCGAGTTAGCACAAGCAACCGCGCAAATTCCCGGGAACCGGATTGGAATACAGATTGCCGGATTGACTGCAATTCGGTCGCGACTCTGGCCAAACGACGGTTGGCCGATCACTCCGGATTGTCCGGCGCCGGCCGCGACACCGCCGCCTGGCGGGCGCGTGCCCCAAAAGGCTTCGCGCGCAGCAGCGAAGAATTGAACAGACCAATGGGCCAATTGATCCGCTATGACCGATTGTCGCGCGAATGGGAGGCAGGACTGTCGGGGATTGACCGCGCGCCGACGGAAACCGGCACGCCGCGGTCACTTTCCCCGTTTCGCCTTACGGTAAGGGTCGTATGATGATACGTCTGGCCCGGACGGGCCGAAAAGCGCGAAAGGGGTCCGATGCTGGATCTGATGAAACGGGCGGCCATCCCGCTGGCCGCGCTGGTCCTTGCGGGAATTTTCCTGCTGAATTCCCTCTATTGGCTGGCCGGCGCGTGCGGCCTGGTCGTCGCCCTGGGGGTGTTCGACTATGCTCAGAAACAGGCGTCGATCACCCGCAACTTCCCGGTCGCCGGCCGCATCCGCTGGTTGTTCTACCGGCTGCGCCCCTATCTCCGGGCCTATATCGTCGAGGACGACCTGACCGGAACGCCCTACTCGTTCGAGGCGCGCAACCTGGTGCACGCCCGGGCGCGCGGCGTGACCGACACGCATCCGTTCGGCACCGAGCGGGACGTGGCGGCAGCGGAATACAAATGGCTCGGCCATTCCATCGCGCCCGAGGCCGCGCCCGACCCGTCGCCGCGGGTTCTGGTCGGCAATGGCCAATGCGCGAAACCCTATTCCGCATCCGTGCTCAACATCAGCGCCATGAGCTTCGGGGCGCTTTCGGCCAATGCGGTGCGGGCCCTGAATCTGGGCGCGAAGCTGGGCGGCTTCTACCACGACACGGGCGAGGGCGGGCTGTCCGACTATCATCGCGAGCACGGCGGCGACATCGTTTGGGAGCTGGGCTCCGGCTATTTCGGCGCGCGGGACGCGAATGGCGCGTTCGATCCCGAACGGTTTCGCGACGCGGCCGCCAACGACGCCGTGAAGATGACCGAGATCAAGCTGAGCCAGGGGGCGAAGCCGGGCCATGGCGGCCTGTTGCCGGCGGCGAAGGTGACCGACGAGATCGCACGCATCCGCGGGGTGCCGGCGCACCAGGATTGTCTGTCGCCGCGCGGCCATTCGGCGTTTTCCACGCCGGTGGAGATGATGGAGTTCGCTGCCCGGATGCGCGAGCTTTCCGGCGGCAAGCCGGTGGGGCTGAAACTGTGCATCGGCCAGCCGCACGAGCCGTTCGCGATGGTCAAGGCGATGCTCGAAACCGGCATCCGTCCGGATTTCATCGTCGTCGACGGCGGCGAGGGTGGCACGGGTGCCGCGCCGCTCGAACTGTCGGACTGGGTCGGGATGCCACTGTCGGAAGGGCTGGTGCTGATGCGCAACGCCCTGGTCGGGGCCGGCCTGAAGGACGAGGTGCGCCTCGCCGCCAGCGGCAAGGTCTATTCCGGCATGGGGCTGGCCTGGCACATGGCGCAGGGCGCCGACTGGTGCAACGCGGCCCGCGCCTTCATGCTGTCCATCGGCTGCATCCAGGCGCAGCGCTGCCATCTCGGCACCTGCCCGACGGGGGTGACGACGCAGAATCCCGGGCGCCAGCGCGGGCTGGTGCCGGAGGTGCAGGGGCGCCAGGCGGCCCGCTTCCATGCCAAGACACTGGCGGCCCTCGCCGACATCGTCGCGGCCGCCGGCTTCAAAACCCCCGCCGAACTGGAGCCGCACCATCTGATGCACCGTCTGGGGCCGGACAAGGCCGCACCCATGGACCGCATCCAGACCTTCCTGGCCAAAAACATCCTGCTGGAGGCGCCGGACGAGACCATCTATGCCGACTGGTGGCGCGCCGCGCGCGCGGACAGTTTCCGGCCGGCGATCGACCTGGCCGAAAGCCGTGCCAAACAGGGCGCCGCCATCGCCTGACCGAGGGGCCGCGCCGGAGCCCATCCCCGCCGGCGGGGATCCGGGTCGCCCACCCCATCGCCGGCGCCACGCCCGCCATGCCGACCGAGCGGTGCCGCACGGGCTGCCCGCGGCGGCCTGGCGGGGTGTGGGCCGGCGACTGGTCTATTTCTTGTCCTCAAGCTTGTCGTAGATATACCCGCCGGCCGCACCGACGCCGGCGCCGATTGCGGTGCCACAGGTGACGCAGCCGCCCGTCGCCACGGTACCCAATGCGCCGATGCCGGCGCCGATCGCACCGCCGGACAGGGTGCGCTGCTGGGTCGAATTCATCCCCGAACAACCGGCCAGCCCAAGAGCGAGAACGGCAATACAGACGCCGTTTCGAATGGGATTGCGGATCATTGTGAGGCACTCCTTTCCAATAGGACAATACCATTATACCTGTATCGGAAAATATTGTCGGTTTTCCGCAAAAATCGGGGCACACAAATCGCCCAATGCCTTATTTCAATAAGATTTTATCATAATGAGATGGAATTATTATTTCTGACTAATGATGTTTGTTCGAACCGACCTCGGTCTTTCTGGCACGCGGCAAGGCGTACGAATGGCCGCGTCGCGATTTCTGAAACGACGGCATTTTCCTTACAGGTTGATAACATCTTCATGGGCCAGTTGAGCGGCAACGATTGCCGCGTGTTCGACAAGCCGACGCTGCAATTTTTCGGACAGGTCCAACTCCCGCCTCGTCCCGCCCCATTCGGCGCTGGCCTGCTCGATGATCGAGACGTCAACCTCGCCCCCGCCCTTCAGACACGCTTCCATCGCCGTGTTGATCCGCTGGTTTGTCCGCTGCGTCAGGCCCGGTGTGCGATAGTGCTGAAAGCGGCGCGAAACCTCATCGGTTTCTCCGATATAGGTTTTTTCTGTCTGGCCTTGTCGTATCACGAATTTGTAGATCGCCGCCGCGAATGGCATCCTCGGAAAGGTCAAGCGGCCTTTGTCGTCGATGAAAACATTCCCCAACGCTCGCCAGCCGTAATGCACGCTCAGGGAGGCGTGATCCCCATCGCCGGGTCCAAGAACATCGTCCCACTCAAGGCTTGATTTGGTGGATTTGTGAACCGGCTCTTCCCCGATGTCACTGGCACTACCGGACCGCAAGAACGTGACGCGCTCTGCCGAGATGTTGAGGTTTGCCGTCCGCCAGCCCGCATCAAGCCAGCCGGAGCATTGCACATGCGATCGCGGATTCTGGTTCGCCCACCATGCCGGATAGCGTCTGGCACTTTGGGGCAGAGGCCCCCCGAGAATCCGCTCGATCTCTTCGAATGATGCCTGCCAATGGTCGGATTTCAGGCTCATCAGGTGATCTCGTAAGGCTGCATATTTGCTCATGATCGACTCCATACACTTTTCTCAGTGAGAAAATATACATTACATATATTCTGTCAATCGGAAAAATATATATTTTGCGCCACGCTATGGTCTGGCGTTCGCACGGTGAACCCAGCGGAGCAACGAGAATGCCGCGCCCAGCGCCTCTGGCGCCCGCCCCATCGCTACAGCATGCGCTCTTCCGGCCGGACCAGGTGCCGGGGCGTTTCGCCCTTCAGGGCCCGCACGCAGTTCTCCACCGCCCGTCGCACCGCCACGCCGCGCCAGGCGCCGACCGAGGCGGAGTTGTGCGGCGAGCCGATGACATTGGGCAGGTCCAGGAACGGATATCCCATGGCGAACCGCCCGTGGCGCACCGGCTCGACCCACCAGGCATCCAGGCAGGCGGTGAAGGCCGGGTTGGCCCGCAGGTGCGCGTACAGCGCCGCCTCGTCGACGATCTCGCCGCGGGCGAGGTTCACCAGGATGGCGTCCGGCCGCATCAGCGCCAGCCTTTCCGCGGTCAGCAGCCGCTCTGTGGTCTGCGTCAGCGGCAGCGCCAACACCAGCACGTCGCTGGCGGCCAGCAATTCGTCGAGCCGGTCGGGCGTACCGATCCAGTCGACGGGTTCGTCGCTCTCGCCCGAGCGCTTGATGGCGTGCACCTTCATGCCCAGCCCGCGAAACAACCGGCCGCAGGCAACGCCGATGCCGCCGAAGCCCAGGATGCCGGCGACCCCGCCCGCCAGCATCTTGTTGCGCACGAACTGGTTGAACGCGCCGGATTTCAGGTTTTCGTGCTCGACGAACAGCCGCTTCGCCGCCGCCAGCGCCAAAGCCAGCCCGTGCTCGGCCATGGGCTCCGCAAAGGCGCCGCCATTGCCGGCAATCGGCAAATGCTCCGGCAGGTGTTGCAGCGGCAGATAGTCGACGCCGGCCGAATGGAATTGCAGCAACCGGCACCGCTCCGCCAGCAGGTCGCCGACGTCGTCCGGCAGGTCGGCCATGCGCTGGGCGAACACGGCGGTCGCGGCGGCGAGCGCATGGCGCCCGGCGGCCTCGTCCAGGTCCTCCAGATAAATCGCATGCCCGGCCGTGCCGAGCGCCTCCTCGATCAGGCCGCGACGCCAGGAGTCGGCCGGGAAGGCAATGACCAGGGTCGGCGCGCTGGCGGTGGGCTGTTTCATGGGCAAAATCCGTGACATAAAGAAATTGTGGAATCGTGGCGGCCTTGTGACCGCCCCGCCAACTGCGCCATACTATGGCAGCGCAACTCGACCCATTTCGCAAGGATCGCCCCGCCATGCGCCAGGACGGAACCGCCATCGACGCCGCCATGGGCACCGAGAGCCTGCCCGGCCGCGACGTGCTCGACAAGGCCACACTCCAGTCCCTGTCCGGGCGCAGCGACCGCGCCGGCCTGCTGCATCTGGCCGGGCATGTGGCCGTGATCCTTTGCACCGGCTGGCTGCTCGGCCGGGCCTATGCGGCCGGCGGCCTCTGGATTCTGCCGGCCCTTGTGGCGCACGGCTTCGCCCTGGTGACCCTGTTCGCGCCGATGCACGAGGCCGGCCACGCGACGGCGTTCAAGACGCTGTGGCTCGGCAAGGCCGTGGCCTGGCTGACCGGAGCGGTGACGCTGGTCAATGCCGACTTCTATCGCCGCTACCATCACTGGCACCATCGCTACACGCAGGTGCCGGGGCAGGACCCGGAGCTGGCGCGGCCGAAGCCGCACGACTGGCGCAGCTATGGCTGGCGCCTGCTGGGCCTGTACTACTATCTGGACCGGGCGCGGGAAATGGCCCTGGTCGCCGGCGGCCGGCTCGACGGCATCGTCTTTGTGCCGGAGCGCGCACGGCCCCGTCTGATCTGGTCGATGCGGGCCATGCTGGGGCTCTACGCCCTGATCGCCGTGGCCGCGCTGGCGGCGCAAAGCTGGGCGCCCGTCACCTATTGGCTGCTGCCCCTGCTGTGCGGCCAGCCGCTGTTGCGTGCCATCCTGCTGTCCGAGCACACCGGTTGCAGCGAGGATCGCAACGGCCTGACCAACACCCGCACCACGCTGACCCGCTGGCCGGTGCGCTTCCTGATGTGGAACATGCCGTTCCACGCGGAACACCACCTGTACCCGGCGGTGCCGTTCCACCGGCTGCCGGACCTGCACCGGCTGGTCGCGGACCGGGTGCGCCACGTCACGCCGGGCTATCCGGCGGCCCAGCGCGAAATCGTGGCGAGCTTCGGTGCGGCCGAAGCGGGGGTCAGCCCGCCGCGGCCTGTTTGATCATATCCGCGCCCTTTTCGGCGATCATGATCGTCGGCGCGTTGGTGTTGCCGGACGGCACGGTCGGCATGATCGAGGCGTCGATCACCCGCAGGCCGGCGATACCGTGGACGCGCAGATTGTCGTCCACCACCGCCATGCGGTCGGTTTCCGGCCCCATCTTGCAGGTGCCGACGACGTGATACGTGGTCTGGCCGTTGCCACGGGCCCAGTCCAGGATCTCGTCATAGGAATTGGCATCCTTGCCGGGCGCCAGTTCCAACTTGCGGTAGGGGTCCATCACCGGGTTTTCGACGATGCGCCGGGCGATCTCGATGCCGGCCACGGTGCAATCCCGGTCGCCCTGCTCGGCCAGGAAGTTCGGGCGGATCGCCGGCGCGTCGCCGACGCGGGCGGATTTCAGATGGATCGAGCCGCGGCTGTCCGGCCGGCACTGGCCGATGACCACGGTCATGCCCGGCTCCTTCTCCAGCACGCGCGTGGCCGCGGTGTCGTAGCTGGCCGGCGCGAAGTGGAACTGCATGTCCGGCTCTTCCACATTCGCGGTCGTCTTGACGAAGCCATAGACCACGCCGGCGGTCAGCGTCAGGATGCCCCGGCCGCCGGTATAGTATTTGAACACCTCTTTCATCAGGCTGAAGCCGCGACTCTGCTCGTTCAGGGTGATCGGCTTGGTCACCCGCCAGCGCATGCGGGGCGCGAAATGATCGCCGTAATTCTCGCCGACGCCCGGCAATTCGTGCTGCACGGCGATGCCGAGCGATTTCAGCAACTCCGGCTGGCCGATGCCGGAATGCTCCAGCACGCCGGGGGAGGAAACCGAGCCGCAGGAGACGATGACCTCGCGGCCGGCGCGGGCGAGTTCCTTGCGGCCGCCGACCGTGTATTCGACGCCCACCGCCTTCTTGCCTTCCAGCACGACCCGCTGGGTCATGGCGTTGGTGACGATGTGCAGATTCTTGCGCGCCCGCGCCGGGTCGAGGAAGGCGCGGGCCAGGCTGTGGCGCTTGCCGTCCTTCTGCGTCACCTGGTAGTAGCCGAAGCCTTCCTGGTGGCCGTTGTTGTAGTCCTTGTTGATGGGAAAGCCCTCGGCACCCGCGGCCTGGATGAAGGCGTCGCAGATTTCGTGGTGCTCGCGCATATGGGCGACGTTCAGCGGGCCGCCCTTGCCGCGGGCCTCGTCGCCATCGCCCTCGAAATTCTCGGACTTCTTGAAATAGGGCAGCACGCTGTCATAGGACCAGCCGCGATTGCCGAACTGGCTCCACGAATTGTAGTCGAGCGGGTTGCCGCGCACATAGAGCATGCCGTTGATCGAGGACGACCCGCCCAGGGTGCGGCCGCGCGGGATCGGGATGCGCCGGCCCTTGACATTGTCTTCCGGCTCGGACTCGAAATTCCAGTTCAGGGTCTTGTGGTTCAACAGCTTGGTGAAACCGGCCGGGATGTCGATCCACATCGACTTGTCCTCCGGCCCGGCTTCCAGCAACAGCACGGTTTTCGACGGGTCTTCGCTCAGGCGCGCGGCCAGAACGCAACCGGCCGAACCGGCGCCGACCACAATATAATCGTAGGTGGACATGCCTTCCCTATCTCGATGACTGACGGGCGTTCCTCACACCGCCGCAGTCTAGGCAAGGCATGGGACCGGCGCTAGGGGGTGCGATAGCCGTCCGACAGGAAGCGGCGCACATGGCCCATGAAAATGCCAAGCTGGTCGTGATGCACCCAGTGGCTGGCGTCGGGCACGCGCACGATCTCCGCCGTCCGGAAATGCTTCGCGCGGCCGTCCTTGACCGGATCGCTGGCCCAGCTGTCCTCGCCATAGACCAGCATGGCCGGGCAGGTGATCCGCGCCCAGAGTTCCGCGTTCTGCTCCGGGCTCATGCCGAACGGCCGGTCGGCATGGACGTAGTTGTCGAACTTCCAGGTATAGGTGCCGTCCTCGTTCTGGTTGACGCCGTGCTCGGTCAGGTGGCGGGCCTTGTCGGCGGTCAGGTGCTGGTTCGCCTCGTGCATGCGCTGGAAGGCCTCGTCCAGGCTCGCATAGCGGCGCGGCGTGCGCCCGGCGATGCCGCGCAGCTCGCCGACCCATTTGCGCATGCGCTCGTGCGGCGGCGTCGCGGCCTGCTGGGCGATGCGCTTCGGCGACATGCCCAGCCCCTCGATCGCCAGGATTTTCTGCACGTTTTCCGGATAGATACCGGTATAGGCGAGGCTGATCTGGCCGCCCAGCGAATGGCTCAGAATCGTCACCGGCGCCAGGTTCAGCTGGTGGATCAGCTGGGCGATGTCGTAAATATAATCCTGAATGCGATAGACCGAGCCGCGCAACCACTCGCTGTCGCCATGGCCGCGTAGGTCGGGCGCGATGATGTGGTAGTCGTTGCGCAATTCCTGGGCGACCCAGTCCCAGTTGCGGCAATGGTCGCGGCCGCCGTGCACCAGCAGCAGCGGCGGCGCCTCGCGATTGCCCCAGTCGACATAATGCAGGCGCAGGCGCTGCGAGAAATACACGTGGCTGGTGGGGCCGGGGATTTCGGAAACGGCCATGGCAGCGATCCTTCCGCGCTTCGGTCGGCGATGGTGCGGCGCACAATACCGCCAATTCAGCGATTGAGAAAGGCCGATACGGTATCGAAAAACGCCTGGGGCTGATCGGCATGCACCCAGTGGCCGGCGCCGGGGATGGTCGCATACTCGGCCTGCGGAAACAGGCGCGCGATCGCCGCCTTGTGGCTGTCCTGGATATAGGGCGAGTCGCCGCCGGCGACGAACAGGATCGGCTCCGGATAGCGATAGCGGAACAGGAACTCCGGCCAGTCGAGAATGTCGGGCAGGCGGTCGCGCAATTCCCGCAGATTCGGCCGCCAGCGCAGCCCCTGGCCGCCGTCCGCCGCCAGGTTCAGCAGCAGGAAGGCGCGTTCCGCGTCGCTCGGGATGGCATCGGCCAGCAGCCGGTCCGCCTGGCCGCGGCGGGCGATGGCGGAGAGGTCCAGCCCCAGCATCGCGTCCAGATAGTCGTAGAACGGCGTCTGCTCGTGCCGGACCGGCGAGATGTCGACGACCACGGGCCGCTCCACCAGATGCGGGTATTTCAGGGCGGTGACCATGGTGACCTTGCCGCCCATGGAATGGCCGACAATGCGCACCGGCGGGCCGATCCGCTCCGCAAGCGCGGCGATGTCGTCGGCCATGGCCTCATAGGTCATGCCCTCGGCCCAGGGCGAGCGCCCGTGATTGCGCAGGTCCACGACCAGCACGCGATAGTCGGCGGCAAACCGCTTCATCTGGCTCGCCCAGTTGCGCGCCTGGCCCAACAGGCCGTGCAGGATCAGCAGCGGCGGGCCGTTGCCGGCCTCGTCGAAAGCCAGGGCCACCGGGTTCGGGGTATAATCGCTCATGAGGTCAGACTCACGCTGGGAATGACGGTTTCGAGATTGCCGCGCACATGGCTGGAAAAGCCGGTGCCGGCCTCGGCATACATGTTGAACGCAACGTCGACGCCGGCCGCCTCCAGCGCCTCCACCTCGTCGGGAAAGCGGGCGATGGCCGCCACCTTGCCCTCGTACTGGCTCGCCCGCAGCAGGCGATAGGCGAACATGTTGCTGTCGTGCGCCGGCATGGTCAGCAAGACCAGTTCGACCCGCCCCCGCTCCAGCCGGTGCCAGAAGGCGGGGTCGGTCACGTCCGCCTGGATGATCCGGAACCCGTTGGCGCGGGCCGCCGCGACCTTGGCGCCGTCGACCTCGACCCCGATCACCACGTCACCGCAATGGCGCAGCAGGTCCGCATAGGCGCCCTGGCCGACCCGCCCCATGCCCAGCACGGCAATGCGGGCATCGCCAAGCTGGATCACTTGTTCCTCGGCATGCCGCCGCCGGCGCTCGAACCGGGCCAGCCAGCGATGGCGATGCGGGTTCAACTCGTGCGCGGCCCTCTGGAACGGCGCGCAGACGATAAAACTGCCCGCCACCGCGATCGCGACGATCCCCGGCCAATAGGGCGCGAGCCAGCCGGACTGGGCGGCGATGGCCGTGACGATCAGGCCGAACTCGCTGTAGCTGCCCAGCGCCAGCGCGCCCAGCATCGAGGAGCGGGCGCGAAAGCGCAACTGCGCGAAGGCCAGGAAGAACAGCACCACCTTGACCGACACCAGCGCCACCAACACCCAGGCCACGCTCAGATGGCCCCAGTCCGGCAGGCCGGCCAGGCCGATTTGCAGGAAAAAGCCGACCAGCAACAGGTCTTTCAACGGGAACAGGGTGTGCGCCAGTTCGCGCGCACGCGGATGCCCGGCCATCACGGCGCCCAGCACCAACGCGCCCAGATCCGGCTTCAACCCCGCCAGGCCGAAGCCGCCGGCGCCAACGCCCAGGGCCAGGAACAGACCGAACAGCATCAGCAATTCGCCATGACCCAACCGCGCCATCACCGCCAGCAAGGGCGCGCGCAGGGCCAGCACGCCGACCAGCGCTATCGCCCACACCTCCGGCAGCTTGCCGCCGGCAAAGGTGAGAAAGACCACCGCGAACAGGTCCTGCAGGATCAAAATGCCAATGGCCGTGCGGCCGTGCAGGGCGCTTTGCTCGCCGCGGTCGTCCAGATTCTTCATGGCGAACACGGTGGACGAGAACGACAGCGCGAAGCCCAGCGCCAGCGCCCCCGGCCAGGTCATGCCGGCAAACGCGCCGATACCCGCCGCCGCGGCCGCCATGGCGCCGGAGGCGAACAGGGCAATGCTGATGGCCGCATGGCCGCTGGCCGTCGCCCAGACCTCTGTCTTGAACAACCGCCGCGGGTCCAGTTCGAGGCCAATCAGGAACAGCAGCAGGGTGACGCCCAGGTCGGCGATCGCATGCAAGGGCGCCCCGCCCTCGATCCCCACCGCGTGCGCGGCGAATCCGGCCAGCAGGAAGCCGACCAATGGCGGCTGCCCGAGCTGCCGCGCGCCAAACCCGAACAGGAAGGCCAAACCGATAAGGAGCGGGTCCATCGAAAATCCAGAATGCCGTGTTCGCCGGAGTCTACCGGCAAGCCGGGTCCGACCCAACCCCACCATGGTCGCGCGCCGCCGCCAGGGCGGCGGTCACCGCGTCCGGCAGGTCGTCGGCGATCAGCCCCGCGCCGATCCGAGTGGCCGCCTCGCCATGCAGCCAGGCCGCGGCCGATGCCGCCTCGAACGGCGGCAGGCCCTGGGCCAGCAGGCCGCCGATCAGGCCGGCCAGCACGTCGCCGCTGCCGGCGGTCGCGAGCCAGGGCGGCGCGTTGGCGTTGATCGCCGCCCGGCCATCCGGCGCGGCAATCACCGTGTCGGCGCCTTTCAGCAGGACCACGGCCCCGGCCCGCTCGGCGGCGATGCGGGCGCGGGTGAGCTTGTCGCCCGCGACATCGGCAAACAGGCGGCCGAACTCGCCCTCGTGCGGGGTCAGGACGGCCGGCGCGCCCGCCAGGGCCGGAAACAGGCGCTCAGGCGCTGAGGCAAAGGCGGTCAGGCCGTCGGCGTCGACCACCGTCGGCTTGCCCGCCTGCAACGCGGCGAGAACCCGCCGGCGCGTGCGCCCGTCCGCGCCGGCGCCGGGGCCGATGACGACGCTCGCCACCCGCGCCTCGCCGGCGAGCCGGGCAAAGGCGGGCAGGTGCGGGCACGGGCGCAGGATGATCGCCGCCGGCAGGGTCGCGAGCGCGCCGAACGCCGCCGCCGGCGCGGCGACGCTCACCAGGCCGGCGCCGACCCGCAAGGCGGCATGGGCGGCCAGACGGGCCGCACCGGGCATGACGCCGGTGCCGACCAGGCAATGGCCGCGCCGGTATTTGTGATCGCCGGCCCCGCCATCGGGCAGGCGCCAGAGCGCCGGCGTGTTGCGCCAGGTCCGGGGCCGGATCGCCTCCAGCACCGCCGGCGGAATGCCGATGTCGGCCACCAGCAATTGGCCGCAAAGCCCCCGGCCCGGATAGAGCCAGTGCCCGGGCTTGCCGCGGAAAAACGTGACCGTCAGGTCCGCCTGCGGCGCGAAGCCCTCGACCGCGCCGGTGCTGCCGTTGACGCCGCTGGGCGTGTCCACGGCGACGAGCGGCGCGCGCACCGCCCGTAGCGTCTCGGCCGCCACCCCGCCGAGCGGTCGCGACAGGCCGGCGCCGAACAGGGCGTCGACGACCAGGCCGGCGCCCTCGACGCATCCGGGCGCCAACGCCTCCACCGGCCCGTCCCAGAGGGCGGCGTGGTGGGCGGCGTCGCCCTTCAGCGCGCCGCGCGCGCCCAGCAGGGCGAGCCGCACCGGCCAGTGCCGCTCCGCCAGCAGGCGGGCCACGACGAAGCCGTCGCCGCCATTATTGCCGGGGCCGCAGAGCACCGCGACCGGCCGCGGGCTCCAGCGCTGACAGATGGCGTCGGCCACCGCCTGGCCGGCATGCTGCATCAGCACCGGACCGGGCACGCCGGCGGCCATGGCCAGCCGGTCCGCCTCGCCCATTTCGGCGACGGTGAGCAGGTGGTCAGTGATGGCCGGTCACCCTTTCGCGACCGATGGTCTTGACCCAGGGCACGGGCCGCTTCGGGTCGTGCAGATTGCCGCTGGCGATCCGCGCCTGGATTTCCTTGATCGCCATCGCCGTGATCGGCCGGATTTTCAACTCCAGCGCGTCGGCGAAGGTGAACCATTTCAGCTTCAGCAACTCGCCGTCGCCCTGGTCGTCCCGGTCCATGTCGCCCTGCACGTGCTCGGCGTCGATCACGAAAAAGCGGGCGTTGAAGCGGCGCGGCCGGCCGGGCGGCGTCACCGCGCGGTAGATGAAGGACAGGTTTTCCAGGCAGGGCGCGTTGCCGGTGGCGAAAAAGTCCTCCCAGCCCTTGGGCGGGCGCTGCGGCTTGGCCACCGGCTTGCCGATGACGAGGCCCGCTTCCTCGAACGTCTCGCGCACGGCGGCCATGGCGAGCGCGCGGGCGCGGCGTTCGGTGCAGGCCTGGGTCAGCCGGTCCAGCACGTCCGGGCGCAGGTCGGTCGCCGGCTGGACATAGCCGTCGGCCCGGTCGACCCGGCCGCCCGGAAAGACGTAATGGTGCGGAAAGAACACATGGCCCGACGAACGCTCGCCCATCAGCACCCGGGGCTCGCCCTGGTGCTGGCGCACGATGATCAGCGTGGCGGCGTCGCGGATGCGCGGCGGCTTCTCGACCGGCTTGGCCGCGGCCGCATCGGCTTCAGACATGAGACGGGGTTTCCTTTTGCGAACGGTCTTGGGGCCACATCATGGCCACGCCGCCGCACTTGTCGACCGTCTTGATGCCCGCAGCGGGCTCGCCTGATGCCCGAAGCGGGCTTGAGGCCCGAAGGGGGCCGTTGTCATGGGGGAGAGTGGGGTGCCCGATCGGGTTCGAACCGACGACCTCCTGGACCACAACCAGGCGCTCTAACCGACTGAGCTACGGGCACCGTCCATCGGAAGCGGGCTCTTTACGGCAAGGCCGCAGGCAGGTCAAGCGCGTTTCGCCATGCGCCGGGCCCGCGCCGGAAAATTCCGAAATTCCCGGATTTTGGCGCCTCGCAATCTTGTGACCGGCCGCCCGCACCCCCAAGTACTCGCGAAATTATTCAGACAGGACCGCTTGACCGACGGAAGGGACACCGATGCCGCCGATCACCAAACCCTTGACCAACCCGCTGACCCAAACCGGGGCGCGCCTCTCCGCCGCCTTTCGCGACTTCATCCACCTGGAATCGTCCGGCGGCATGGTGCTGGCGCTGGCCGCCGTGCTGGCGATCATCGCCGCGAACAGCCCCTGGCAGGAGGCCTACAACGCCTTTCTGACCATTCCCGGCTCCGTCGAGATTGGGTCGCTGGTCGAGATCCGCAAGCCCCTGCTGCTCTGGGTCAACGATCTTTGGATGGCGATCTTCTTTTTCCTGGTCGGGCTGGAGATCAAACGCGAGTTTCTGGAAGGCGAGCTTTCCAGCATGCGCCAGGTGGCCTTGCCCGGCATCGCCGCCATCGGCGGCATGATCGTGCCGGCGCTGATCTATACGGCGGTGAATTTCGGCTCACCCGCCAACCTGAACGGCTGGGCCATCCCGGCGGCCACCGATATCGCCTTCGCGCTCGCCGTGCTGTCGCTGCTGGGCAAGGGCGTGCCGTCGTCCCTGAAAATCCTGCTGCTGGCCATCGCCATTTTCGACGATCTGGGCGCGATCATCATCATCGCCCTGTTCTACACCGCCGATCTCTCGCCCATGGTCATGAGCCTGGCCGTCGCGCCCCTGGTCGTGCTGCTGCTGCTGAACCTGGCCGGCGTCCGCAACATCGTGCCCTATGTGCTGGTCGGCGCCGTGCTCTGGGTCATCGTGCTGAAATCGGGCGTGCACGCGACGCTCGCCGGCGTGATCACCGCCTTCGCCATTCCGCTGACCGTCAAGCGCGACTCCGGCGAATCGCCGCTGAAACTGCTGGAGCACGAACTGCACGTCTGGGTCGCCTTCCTGGTCCTGCCGATGTTCGCCTTCGCCAATGCCGGCGTTTCGCTGGCGGGCATGGGGCTGGACAGCCTGACGGAGCCGGTGACGCTGGGCATCGTTCTGGGCCTGTTCGTCGGCAAGCAGCTCGGCATTTTCGGCACGCTGTACCTGACGATCCGCTCCGGCCTGGCGCCAATGCCGACGGGCGCGCGCTGGATCCAGTTGTACGGCGTGGCGGCCCTGGCGGGCATCGGCTTCACCATGAGCCTGTTCATCGGCGGCCTGGCATTCGAGCACGCGAACTTCGCGGCGCCGATCCGCATGGGCGTGCTGGTCGGCTCGATCGCCAGCGCGGTGGTCGGCTTCATCATCCTGCGCCTGACCATCGGCCGGGCGGCCGGCGACGAACCCGACGCCGGCGACAGTGATGGGGCGCCGGCACCGTCCGCCGCCGCGACCTGACCGCCGGGGGGCCGGAAACCGCGGGCGTCGGGATCGAACCGCCGTCCGCGGGCGATTGCGCAGACCCCCTTTCCCAGCGCCGCGCTTCCTCCTACGATGGTTGTAAGCGCTGCGTTCCGCGGCCGCTTGTTTCCCAAGCTTCTGCTTTCCGTTCCAGGAGGAAATCTCAGCCCATGAGTTTGAAAGGCAAGGCCTATATCGCGGGGATCTATGAGCATCCCACGCGCAAAGCGCCCGACAAATCCACCCCGCAAATCCACATGGAAAGCGCCATCGGCGCGCTGGCCGACGCCGGGCTGACGCTCGCCGATGTGGACGCCTATTTCTGCGCCGGCGACGCCCCGGGCCTCGGTCCGCTGTCGATGATCGAGTATATCGGCCTGCCGAACGTGCGCTATATGGACTCGACCGACACCGGCGGTTCGTCCTATGTGCTGCACGTGGAGCACGCCGCCGCGGCCATCGCCATGGGCAAGGCCAAGGTCTGCCTGATCACGCTCGCCGGCCGTCCGCGCTCCGAAGGCCAGAACACCGGCACCGGCGCCCGCGCCTTCACCGGCGCCCCGGACGAGGGCTTCGAGCAGATCTTCGGCACCACCGTCGTCAACATGTACGCCATGTGCGCCCAGCGCCACATGTACGAGTACGGCACCACCAGCGAGCAGCTGGCCTGGATCAAGGTCGCGGCCTCCACCCACGCCCAGTACAACGAGCACGCGCTGCTGCGTGACGTGGTGACGGTCGAGGACGTGGTGAATTCGCCGATGATCGCCGATCCGCTGCACCGGCTCGACTGCTGCGTCATCACCGATGGCGGCGGCGCCATCGTCGTGGTCGCGCCGGAGATCATGAAGTCGCTGAAGCGGCCGAAGATCAAGCTGCTGGGTGCCGGCGAATCGCCGAAGAACATCCTGGGCGGCAAGGTCGACCTGACCTATAGCGGCGCCCGCTGGTCCGGCCCGCAGGCCTTTGCCGAGGCGGGCGTGAAGCCCTCCGACATCAAATACGCCTCGATCTATGACAGCTTCACCATCACGGTGCTGGAGCAGATCGAAGACCTGGGCTTCTGCGAAAAGGGCAAGGGCGGCGCCTTTGTCAGCGACGGCAACCTGATTTCCGGCGTCGGCAAACTGCCGTTCAACACCGATGGCGGCGGCCTCTGCAACAACCACCCGGCCAACCGCGGCGGCCTGACCAAGGTGCTGGAAGCGGTGCGCCAGGCGCGCGGCGAAGCCCATCCGAAGGTGCAGGTTCCGAACTGCGATCTGGTGCTGGCCCACGGCACCGGCGGCTCGCTCGGCACCCGCCACGGTTCCGCAACGATCATTCTGGAGCGCGAAGACTAATGGCCGAACGTCAAATCCCCGCCCCGCCGATCAACCCGGAAACCGCGGATTGGTGGGCCGCCTGCAAGGACGGCAAATTCCTGATCCCGAAGGACAACTCCAACGGCGAGTTGTTCTGGTACCCGCGCAAGAACTCGCCGCTGACCGGCTCCAGCGATATCGGCTGGGTCGAGGCGTCGGGCAAGGGCACCATTTACAGCCACTCGACGCTGTGGCGGGCCGACCCGTCCTATTGCATCGCCTATATCACGCTCGACGAGGGCGTGACGGTGATGAGCAATATCGTCGACACCGACTTCAAGACCGTGAAGATCGGCCAGAAGGTCGAGCTGGTTTGGAAGAACGCCGCCGACGGCCAGCCGGTGGCCTGCTTTAAGGTCGTCTGATCCGTCGGACGACCCCGGATGCGCCCGCGGCGGCCTCGCGCCTCCGCGGGCGTTTTTTTTGGGGCCCGCTGCCCAACCCCGGATGCGGGCCGGCCGGGATCAGGCCGAGGCATCCGCCAGGTCGAGAATGATGCACCCCGCGGCATCCAGCCGCGCGGTGGCGCCCGGCGGGACGATGCAGGTGGCGTCGTATTCCTCGATGATGCACGGGCCCGCGCGCGGGCTCGTCAGGTCGCCGCGGGCCAGGATGGCGGTCGGCAGCCAGCCATGGGCGGCGCCGAAATAGGCCCGGCGCGTGGCGTCGGGCGCGCCCGTTGCCGGGTGATCGGCCATGGCCGGACGCGCGCGTTCCGTATCCAGCCCCTGGCCGACCAGACGCACCGTCACCAGTTCCACCGGCTCGTCGTCGCTGGCCCGGTGGCCGTAGACGGTCTCGTGTTCGCGATGGAATGCATCTTCGAGCGCGTGCAGCGCCGCCCGGTCGATCGGCCCGTCCGGCACGGCAACGGTCAGTTCGAACGTCTGGCCCTTGTAGTGCAGGCTGGCCGAGCGGCGGATGGACTGGCGGCTGGCGGGGAAACCGTCGCGGACGAGTTGGGTCCGTGCCTCGTCCTCCAATCCCTGCCAAATCGCACCGACCGCCGCCGGGTCGGAGTCGCGCAGCAACAGGCGGACCGTTTTGGAATAGTGATGCTCCACATCGGCATAGAGCAGGCCGAAGGCCGAGAACACGCCCGGTGCCGGCGGCACGATCACCCGCGCAATGCCCAGTTCCGCCGCCATTTCGGCGGCGAACATTGGACCGTTGCCGCCGAAGGCGAACAGCGCATAGCGGCGCGGGTCGCGCCCGCGCTCGGTCGAGACCGCCTTGATGGCCCGGATCATGTTCGAGGCCGCCACGCGGCGCGCGCCCAGCGCCGCATCCTCCAATGCCAGGCCCAGCGGCTCCGCCACCTTGGCGGCGAACACCCGCCTCGCCTTTTCCGCATTCAGCCGGACCGCGCCGCCGGCAATGGCCAGCGGGTTGAGATAGCCGAGCACGACATTCGCGTCGGTCACGGTCGGGGCCTCGCCGCCGGCGTCGTAGCAGACCGGGCCCGGCGACGCCCCGGCGCTTTCCGGCCCCACTTTCAGCGCGCCGCCGGCGTCGATCGACACCAGCGAGCCGCCGCCGGCCCCCACCTCCGCGAGGTCGATGGCCTGGGTCTTGAGCAGATAGCCGGCACCGGTCAGCAGGCGCGAGCCCGCCAGAATGCCGCCGCCCACCTCGAAATCGTCGGCGCGGGCATAGCGGCCGTCCTCCACCATGCTGGCCTTGGCGGTGGTGCCGCCCATGTCGAAGGTGATGAGATCGCCGAGGCCGCCCGCCTCCGCCTGGAAGCGCGCGCCGACCACGCCGCCGGCCGGGCCGGACTCGATGATGTTCATCGGCAGCCGCTTCGCCGTCTCCGCCGGCGTCAGCCCGCCATTCGACTGCATCAGCAGCAGTTCCGCCGCAATGCCCGCGCTCGCCAGCCCCTGTTGCAGATTGGCCAGATAGGCCGCGACGATGGGTTTGACATAGGCGTTGATCGTGGTGGTCGAGGTGCGCTCGTACTCGCGAATTTCCGGCAACACCTCGGCGCTGATCGCATAGGGCAGGCCCGGCGCCAGCCTTTCGATGGCGGCCTGCACCACCCGCTCGTTCGCCGGGTTGGCATAGGAGTTGATGAGGCAGACCGCGATGGCCTCGACCCCCTCGTCCAGCAGGCGTTGCACCGCCGCTTCGGCCGCGGCCGGTTCGCAGGCTTTGACGATATGACCGGCGGCGTTCACCCGCTCGTCCACGGTAAGGCGCAGATAGCGCTCCACCAGCGGCGGCGGCTTGGTCCAGGTCAGGTCATAGAGCCGGGGCATGCGCAGCGTGCGGATTTCCAGCACGTCGCGAAAGCCCTTGGAGCCGATCAGGCCGGTCCTGGCGCCCTTGCGCTCCAGAATGGCGTTGGAGGCGACGGTGGTGCCGTGGCGCACCTGCTCGATCTGCGCCGCGTCCAGCCCGGCCTCGGCAAACACCTGGCCCAGCCCGTCGATGATTGCCTGCGCATAGTCGCCGACGCTGGACGAGACCTTTTTGACCAGCACCTCGCCCGTGCCGCTCCAGAGCACGATGTCGGTGAAGGTGCCGCCGATATCGACGCCGACGCGATAGGTGCTCACGAGTCCATCTCCACAACCGGCTTTTCCCACAGGACAGTGGGCGCTTTCTTCCACCCCCGCGCCTCCCGCAGCCGGCTTCGCCGGGCTTCGGTCGCCGTGACATCGACCGTGAATCCGTCAAGGACAACGCCATAATCGGCCAGCGCCGCCTGGGCGCTGATGATGTCGTTGCGCACGTCGCGGGCGACGGCATCCGGGTCGCGCTCCAGCGGATCGCCCCAGCCGCCGGCGCCGGCGACCTCATGCCGGAACACCTCGTCCCGTTTCACGGTCTCGGTGAATTTCGGCGGCATGGTCCGCGCCTCGCCCGCCGGGTCCCAGATATTCGCCGATGGCTCCCCCGGATAGCCGCCATAAAGGCCATAGGGCCGGAAGCGCTGGCGGTCGGCGCGGATCTGCAACACGCCCTCTGCCTCCGTGAACCGGTATTCGCGGCAATAGGGGGCGCCGCCGCGGTATTGGCCGGCGCCGCACCGGTCGGTAACGAACTCGTAGGCCAGGATTTCCAGCGGGTTTTCGGCCTCGATCACCTCGACCGGCTGGCTCGCCATGTTGGCGAACATGTTGGAATTGCCGTCCAATCCGTCCGCCCAGGGCCGTCCGCCCCAGGTGCCGCAGGTGAAGTCGACGAAGATGAACGGCTTGCGCTCCGCATCGTAGCCGCCGACGGAGATCCCCGTATTGCCGCCGTCGGAAGCGGCAAACACCCGGTCGGGCACCAGTTGCGCCAGGGCGCCGAACAGGCAGTCGATCATGCGGAAGCCGGTCAGGCCGCGCGCCGCGCAGGCCGCGGGCAGTTCGCCCCAGGCAACCGTGCCCCGCTCCGCCGTCACGTCGATGCAGCGGAAAAACCCCTCATTCGTGGGAATATCGGCCTGCAACACGCTGCGGATCGCGGCATAGCAGGCCGCCTTGGTGAAGGAGAGGGTGTTGTTGATCGCCGCGCGCGCCTGGGGCGCCGTGCCGGTCCAATCGCAGCGGAAGCGATCCCCCCGCTTCTCGATCGTGACGAACAGCCGGATCGGCTTGCCATGGTCGACGCCATCGTCGTCGATCCAGTCCTCGAAGCTGACCGTGCCGTCCGGGATCTCGCGGATCGCCGCGCGGGCCATGCGCTCGGCATAGTCGATCAGCTGCCCCATCAGGTCGGTGACGCTCGCGCGGCCATAGCGGTCGATCAGCGCGATGAACTGCGTCTCCGCCGTATGGCAGGCCGCAAGCTGGGCGCGCAGGTCGCCGAAATAGAGCGTCGGCGCGCGCACGTTCTTTTCGATGATCCGGAACAGCGTGTCGTTGGGCTCGCCGCGGTCATAGAGCCGGCAGGGCGGAATGCGCAGCCCCTCCTGATAGATCTCGGTCGAATCCGCCGCGTTCGAGCCCGGCACCCGCCCGCCGGTATCCACATGGTGGGACGAGACACAGGCAAACGCCACATGCACGCCCTCGTGAAACAGCGGCTTGATCACGAACAGGTCGGGCAGATGCATGCCGCCCTCATAGGGGTCGTTCAGGCAGAACACGTCGCCCTCGCGGATCGCATCGCCATAGCGGGCCAGGACAGCGGCCAGCGCAGTCGGCACCGAGCCCAGATGGCCGGGCAGGGTCAGGCCCTGGGCGACCAGATGGCCGTCCCGGTCGCAAAAGGCGGTGGCGAAGTCCATATTGTCCCGCAACACGCCCGAATAGGTCGTGCGCACCACCGTCAGCGCCATTTCGTCGGCAATGGCGTGCATCGCATTTTTGAACAGTTCGAACAGAACGGGGTCTTGCTTGGCAGACAATGGCGGACACCTCTTGACCTTTGCGGACGACAACACAGCGATCCCCGGGCCGATGGTCTCGTGCCAGTCCATGGCGCCGCCCGGACCGCAGCGCTCCGCCCGGTTGTTGATCCCGCAATCTTTCATGATATTGAGGCGGATGGCCATGCCCCTTTGCGCCCGGCCCGCCAGCGCCTGCGACGGCTCGCATTGGCGCGGGAAATCGGGTAGCGGAAGCATCGGACCCTGAAAAAGGCAAACACATGACCCACCCCACCCACATTGTCGGCGGCGGCCTTGCCGGGTCGGAAGCGGCCTGGCAGCTGGCCGAGGCCGGCCGGCCCGTCGTCATCCACGAAATGCGGCCGGTCCGCTCCACCGACGCCCATGTGAGCGACCGGCTGGCGGAGCTGGTCTGCTCCAACTCCTTCCGCTCCGACGATGCGAACAGCAACGCGGTCGGCCTGCTGCACGAGGAGTTGCGCCGCTCCGGCTCGCTGATCCTGGCCGCCGCCGACCGGCACCAGGTGCCGGCCGGCGCCGCCCTTGCCGTCGACCGCGACGGCTTCGCCGCCCACGTCTCGGAAACGCTGGAACGGCACCCGCTGGTGACCGTCGCCCGCGAGGAAATCACCGGTCTGCCGCCCGCCGACTGGGGGCCGACCATCGTCGCCACCGGCCCGCTCACCGCCGAGCCGCTGGCCGAAGCCATCCGCAGCGCCTGCGGCGAGGATTCGCTGGCGTTTTTCGACGCCATCGCCCCCATCGTCCACCGCGAATCCGTGGATATGAGCAAGGCCTGGTTCCAGTCCCGCTACGACAAGCCCGGCCCCGGCGGCGAGACCGCGGCCTATCTCAACTGCCCGATGGACGAGGCGCAATACACCGCCTTCATCGCGGCGCTGACCGCCGCCGACGTCACCGAATTTCGCGAATGGGAGAAATCCACCCCGTATTTCGAGGGCTGCCTGCCGATCGAGGTCATGGCCGCCCGCGGGCCGGAGACCCTGCGCTTCGGCCCGTTCAAGCCGGTGGGCCTGACCAACCCGCACAATCCCACGGTCAAGGCCCACGCCATTCTGCAACTGCGCCAGGACAACGCCCTCGGCACGCTGTTCAACCTGGTCGGCTGCCAGACCAAGATGCGCTATGGCGAGCAGGCGCGGGTGTTCCGCATGGTGCCCGGCCTGGAGGGCGCGGAGTTCGCCCGCTTCGGCGGCATTCACCGCAATTCCTTCCTGAATTCCCCGGTGGTCCTGGATGGCGAGCTTCGCCTGAAGGCCGCGCCGCACCTGCGCTTTGCCGGCCAGGTCACCGGCGTCGAGGGCTATGTGGAAAGCACCGCCATCGGCCTGCTCGCCGCCCGCTTCGTGCTGGCGGAGGCGCAGGGCCGGACCCTGCCGCCGCCGCCGCCGACCACCGCGCTCGGCGCGCTGCTGGCCCATGTCACCGGCGGCGCGCTGGAGGCGGAGACGCCGGGTGCGTTCCAGCCCATGAACGTGAATTTCGGCCTGTTCCCGCCCATCGCCCTGCCGCGCGAGAAGGGCAAGCGCAAGCCCGGCAAGACCGAGCGCCGCGCCGCGCTCGCCGCCCGCGCCCGCGCCGACCTCACGGACTGGCTGGCGCAGAAGGACGCGCTCGAAACGGTTGCCTAGTGCGCCCCGCCCGGCGCAGAATGCCGTCCCAGATGGGACAGACGTTCAAGGAGAAGTTTCCATGGCCTATACGCTTGAGCAATTGGCTGCCGACTGCCACGACGCCCTGAAAGCCGATCCCGGTGCCGGCGGCCGCGAGAAAGTGCGGCAGTATGTGTCCAAGGCGCTGAAGGACAAGGACCTCTGCGCCCAGTATCTGAGCGACAATGTCAAAGGCGAGCGCACGGTGCTCTATGAGGATCCGGAACTGGGCTTCTGCATCTGCGGCCATGTCTACAAGGGCGCCAAGCAGGGCGCACCGCACGACCACGGCCCGACCTGGGCGATCTACGGCCAGGCCGAGGGCGAGACCGAAATGACCGACTGGGACGTGGTCAGCCCGGCCAAGGGCGATGCGCCGGCCAAGGTGAAGCTCTCGCGCAAGTACAAGCTGGTGCCGGGCGACGCCCATGTCTATCCGGAGGGCGCGGTGCACGCCCCCTACCGCGACGGGCCGACCCGCCTGATCCGCATCGAGGGCGTCGACACCATGAAGGTGAAGCGCACCCCGATCGAAATCGCGGAGTAACCGCCGCCTGGGAGCGCTCCTGTACCCCGGACGGTGCAGAGCCCTCCTGTACCCCGGAGGTGGCGGAGCGCTCGTGTGCCCCGGAGGTGGCGGAGCCGCCATCCGGGGCCGCTGGCTGCATGCGAACACCGCTGCCAGCGGTGTTCGAAGGATGACACCGGTCCCGGCTCACCGCTCCGCGGCGGCCGGGAAACAATGGCCGCCGCTCACCCTTCGACGGGTTCGCAGATCCAGCGATAGGTGCCCATGGCGGTCTGGCTCGCGAGCGAGGCGTCGGGAAATGTGAGCGTTGCGCCGATGCCGCCCGGCGCGATCTGGACGCTCGGCCCGCCGGAGGCGTTCAGGGCCGCCCCCATCACCGTCGTCACCCGCACCCGGTTGCCCGAGGGCGCGATGGCGTTGACCACCCGCACCCGCACCGGCGGGTCCGGCACGTCGTTCGACCCGGTCTCGCTGCCGTCGGCCAGACACGAGCCGCCCTGGTTGCCGTCCTCGCAGACGATTGTCACCGTCGGCACCGCCTCGGCCTCGCCAGTCGTGAAGTACAGCACGTAATAGGCGCCGCCCCACGCCTTCGCCTTGGTCTTCAACTCGCCGTTCGAAGGCGCCGTCGAGAACACGGTGAACAGGTAGGTGCGCCAGCTTTCCTTGTCCGGCCCGTCGACCACGGCCGACCCCGTGGTCAGCCGCGAGCGGCAATTGGTGCCCGATTGCACCGGCGGCGTGCTGCGCATGGCCGAGGCGGCGGCGGCGCGCGCGCTGCGATACTGGGTATAGGCGATGGCGGCCCACACCAGCAGCAGCGCCGCCACGGCGGCCACCAGCCAGCCGAGCGCCCCGCCGCCGATCAGCCCCGCCAAAATCGCCAGCACCAACAGCGCCAGCGCCACCAGCAGAGCGCCGGTTGCGGCCGCGGCACCGCCACGACGCTCCGCCACAGGGGCAAAAGCGGACAAAAGCAATGCCAAGAACAGCGCAAGGATACCAAAACTCTCGATGATAGGGTTTGTCATGCGTTACCTCCTCATGCAAGGCAACCGATCACACTTTCCCCATCGATATTTTCCGTGGATTTTGCGGCTTTTCCACCAGTCCTGTCAACAAGCCTCGGCGTATTTGCCGTTGCGCCGCCGCCCTGTCCCGTGGCCGCCCTGCGCTCACCCCACAATGGCGTGTGGCAGGAAGCGGGAGGTGTCGCGCGTCACCGGCGTCGCGTCCTCGCGAATGCCGAGGCCCACCGGCTCGCCCCGCACCACCCACGAGCCCACCACCGTGTGCTGGCCGGCGAAGGCGGGCAGCTTGTGCAACGCCTGCAGGATATGGCCCTCGGCGCCATAGGGGCCGTCGACCGCATAGCGCCGGCCGTCCGGCTCGACCCATTCCACATTGGCGCCCTCGCGACTGAACAGCGGCTTGCGCACATAGCCGCCGGTCAGCGCGCTGGCGGCCGGGTCGCCGTCGAAATAGGCCGGCAGCAGGTTCGGATGGCCGGGGAACATCTGCCAGAGCAGCGGCAGCAGCCCCTTGTTCGACAGGACCGCCTTCCATGGCGGCTCCAGCCAGCGCACGCCGGCCTTGGGCACGTATTCGCCGAACCGGTCCTCGAACACCTGCTCCCAGGGGTAGAGCTTGAACAGTGCCTCGATCACATAGTCGTTGGCATCGGAAAACCGGCCCCGGGCGTCGATGCCGATCCGCTCCAGCGGCACATAGTCGGTGGCGAGCCCCGCCTGCCGGGCGCAATCCTCCAGATAGGCGACCGTGCCCCGGTCCTCGTCATGGCCCTCGGTCGAGGAAAAATGCAGGTAGCAGCCGGGGTCGAACGCCTCGAACGCGGCGATCAGCGCCTCCTGGATGGCGTTGTACTGGTCGGCGTCCTTCGGCACCCGGCCGAACACGCGGGCCTGCTCCAGCCACAGCCACTGGAAGAACGCGCTCTCGTAGAGCGAGGTCGGCGTGTCGGCATTGTATTCGTAGAGCTTGGCCGGGCCGCGGCCGTCATAGGCGAAATCCATGCGGCCATAGAGCGGCGGCTCGCGCCGGTACCAGCTTTGGGCGATGAAGTCCCAGAACGGCTCGGGAATGGCCAGTTGCCGCAACAGCGCCTCGTCGCGCACCGCCCGGTCGACCACCTCCAGGCACATGGCTTCGATCTCGGCCGTCGGCGCCTCGATATCGTCCTCGATCTGGCGCAGCGTGAAGCGGTAATGGGCACGCTCGTCCCAATAGGGCTCGCCGGCGATGGTGTGGAAGTGAAAGCCCAGCGCCGCCGCCTGCGCCCGCCAGTCCTGTCGCTCCGGCGATGACACCCGCAGCATCAGCCTTTGCCTCCCAGGGCACGCGTGTTCCCCGGACGGTGCGGAGCGCCGATCCGGGGCCGCTCGCGGCGTACGAACACCGGCGGCGCCGGTGTTCGCGAGAGCGACCGGTCCCGGCTCAAGGCCGGGAAACACGGGAAGCGTTCCCCGGAGATGGCGGCGCCGCGATCCGGGGCCGCCCGCGGCGCGCGAACACCGCCGCCACGCCTGTTCGCCGAAAGCGCCCTCACCGCGCCAGTTCCCGCACGCGGACGATCAGCTCCGGCGCGTCCCATTCCGCCGGCCCCACATAGCTCGCCACCACCTGGCCCGCGCCGTTCAGGATGAAGGTGCGCGGCAGGCCCTGGCCTGCCATGGAGCGCTGGAACGCGCCGTTCGGGTCCAGATACGGTTGCAGATGGTCGAGGTCGTACTTCTTCAGAAACGGCCCCACCTTGGCCATGCCCTCCCGGTCCGACGAGACCGCGACCACACGGATGCCGTCCGCGGCCACCGCCGCCTGCAACCGGTTCAGCGACGGCATCTCGGTCACGCAGGGGCCGCACCAGGTCGCCCACAGGTTGAGCACCACGCCCTGGCCCTTGAAGTCGGCCAGGGAGAGCGCCTTGCCGTCGCCGTCGGTGAAGGCTTCCGTGCTCGCGGCTTGCGGCGGGTCGAGCCGTTGCAGCGCCGCGGTCCAGTCCGGCACCGCGTGCACGACCCGGTCGCCGGTCGCGGGTGCTGCGGCGACGCTACGAGGCGCCTCCGCTTCCCCTTCGCCCGCGACCATGCCATACAAGGCAGCCGCAGCCGCGATCACCGCCACCAGCAGCACCAGAGCGATCCACCGCATGTCTCAATCTTCCTCCGATCCGAATGCCAACCCGCTTTGGGGCGGACGGTTTGCCGCCGGCCCGGCCGCGATCATGGCCGAGATCAACGTCTCCATCGGGTTTGACCAGCGTCTGGCGCCGCAGGATATCGCGGGCTCCCGCGCCCACGCCGCCATGCTAGCCGATCAAGGCATTATTGGCGCCGAAGACAATGCGGCCATTCAACAGGGGCTGACCCAGGTCGAGGCGGAAATCGCCGATGGCAGCTTCCCCTTCCGGCCGGAACTGGAAGACATTCATATGAATGTGGAGGCCCGGCTGCGCGAACTGATCGGCGCGCCGGCCGGCCGGCTGCACACCGCGCGCAGCCGCAACGACCAGGTCGCGACCGACTTTCGCCTCTGGGTGCGCCAGGCCTGCGAGGAAGCCGACCGGGCGCTGGCCGACCTCCAGGCCGCACTGGTCGACCAGGCGGAGGCCGCGGCGGAGACGGTCATGCCCGGCTTCACCCACCTGCAAAACGCCCAGCCCATCACCTTCGGCCACCACCTGATGGCCTATGTGGAGATGTTCGGGCGCGACCGCGGCCGCTTCGCCGACGCGGCCCACCGCATGAACGAGTCGCCGCTGGGCGCCGCCGCGCTCGCCGGCACGCCCTTCCCCATCGACCGCGGCGCCACCGCACGGGCGCTGGGCTTCGCCCGGCCGACCGCCAATTCCGTCGACAGCGTCTCGGCGCGGGACTTCGCGCTGGAATTCCTCTCGGCCGCCGCCATCTGCGCCACCCATCTTTCGCGGCTGGCCGAGGAAATCGTGCTCTGGTGCTCGGAGGGCTTCCGCTTCGTGCAGCTGTCCGACGCCTTCACCTCCGGCTCCAGCATCATGCCGCAAAAGCGCAACCCCGATGCCGCCGAACTGACCCGCGCCAAGGCCGGCCGCATGATCGGCTCGCTCGCCAGCCTGCTGGTCACCATGAAGGGCCTGCCGCTCGCCTATTCCAAGGACATGCAGGAGGACAAGGAGCCCACGTTCGAGGCCGCCGACGCCCTGATGCTCTGCCTCGCCGCCAGCGCCGGCATGGTGCGCGACCTGACCCCGCAGCCCGACGCCATGCGCGCCGCGGCCGAGCGCGGCCACATCACCGCCACCGACCTCGCCGACTGGCTCGTGCGCGAGCTGGGCCTGCCCTTCCGCGACGCCCATCACGTCACCGGCAGCCTGGTGGCGGAGGCGGACCGCCAGGGCACCTCGCTTGCCGGCCTGTCGCTGGAGACCATGCAGGGGGTGCATGCGGGCATCCACGCCGGGGTCTATGACGTCCTGACCGTCGACGCCTCGGTCGCGAGCCGCACCAGCGAGGGCGGCACCGCGCCGGTCCGGGTGCGCGAAGCCATCGCCGAGGCGCGGCTGCGCTTCGGCCTGACCCCAGTCGACCTGAACCCTGTCGACCCAAACCAGGGGAGCTGATCCGCCCATGGGCCGCCTCGTCATCATGCTGTTCGTCATGACCGTGCTCGCCTTCGCCATCACCGCCTGCGGCAAGCGCGGCAAGCTGGAACAACCCGACGGCGTCACCGCCACCTATCCCCGGACCTATCCCACCCGATGACGCCGTTTCACTACCAGGACCACCACCTGCACGCCGAAGACGTGCCGCTCGCCGCCATTGCCGCGGCGGTGGGCACGCCGGTCTATGTCTACAGCAGCGCCGCGCTGGTCGATGCCTTCCGCAGCTATGCCGACGCCTTTGCCGGCCTGCCCGTCACCGTCTGCTATGCGGTCAAGGCGAACGACTCCCTGGCCGTGCTGCGCCTGCTGGCGGGCGAGGGGGCCGGCGCAGACGTCGTCTCCGGCGGCGAACTCCGCTATGCGCTGGCCGCCGGCATCCCGGCCGAGCGCATCGTCTTTTCCGGCGTCGGCAAGACGCGGGAGGAGCTGGCGTTCGCGCTGGCCGAAGGCGTCATGCAGATCAATGTCGAGGTGGCGAGCGAGCTGGACGTGCTCAGCGAGTTGGCCACCGCCATGGGCCGCACCGCCCGCGTCGCCATCCGCATCAACCCGGACGTGGACGCCGGCACCATCGCCCAGATCTCCACCGGCAAGGCGGAGAACAAGTTCGGCATCGCCTACGACGCCGCCCCGGCCCTGTTCCGCCACGCCCAGGCGCTGCCGGGGGTGGAGCCGGTGGGCCTCGCCGTGCATATCGGCTCGCAGATCACGCGGCTGGAGCCCTATCGCGACGCCTTCCACCGGGTGCGCGACCTCTATTGCGGTCTCCGGGACGAGGGGCTGCCGCTGGAGCGGATCGACCTCGGCGGCGGCCTTGGCATCACCTATCGCGACGAGGCGCCGCCCGCCGTCGCGGCCTATGCCCAGGCGGTGCGCGAGGTGTTCCACGGCCTCGACGCCCGCTTCGTGCTGGAGCCCGGCCGCCGCATTGCCGGGCCGGCGGGCGTGCTGGTCACCCGGGTCATCACGGAAAAGCGGACGGCGGCCAAGCGCTTCGTCATCGTCGATGCGGCCATGAACGACCTGATCCGCCCGGCCCTCTACGACGCCTATCATCCGATCCAGCCGGAAACCGCGCCGCCGCCGGAGGCCGACTGGAGCGAGGCCGATCTGGTCGGCCCGATCTGCGAGAGCACCGACCGCTTCGCCGCCGGCCGCACCCTGCCGCCGCTGGCGCCCGACGCCATGCTGGTGATCGGCGCCGCCGGCGCCTATGGCGCGGTCATGGCCTGCGAGTACAATGGCCGTCCGCGCGTGCCGGAAGTGCTGGTGCGCGGCGGGGACTGGTCGGTGGTGCGCCGCCGCCCCACCTATGAGGAAATGATTGCGGCCCAGACGCTGCCGCCCTGGCTGGAGGAGGCCTGACACCCTGCCGCTGCGCCCCGACCCGCCCCGCACCCTGCCGCTCGAGAGCCGGATCGCGCTCGCCTGGGCCAGCCTCTGGGTGGAGCGGGTGTGGAACGGGGTGTGGCCGTTGCAGGCGGTGGTGCTGGCGCTGCTCGCGCTTGCGCTCTCCGGCCTGCTGCCGGCGCTGGGGCCCTGGGTGCACAGCCTCCTCCTGGCCGCCGCAGCCGCCTGGCTCGGCTGGACGCTCTGGCGACGACGCGCCGCCTGGCGCTTTCCCGGCCGGGCGGAGGCCATGCGCCGGCTGGAGCGCGACAGCGGCGTCGCACACCGGCCGTTGCAGGCGCTGGACGACCGGCCCCTGGACGACAGCCCCGCGGCGCGGACGCTCTGGCAGGCACACCAGCACCAGGTCGCCCGCTATCTGGCCGCCCTGCGGCCCCGGCCGCCGCAAAGTGCCCTGCCACGCCTCGACCGCTTCGCCTGGCGCGCCGGCGCGCTGCTGGCCCTTGCCATCGCCGTGTTCGCCGCCGGCCGCGACTGGCGCGAGCGCTTCGCCGACAGCCTCGCGCCCCGGTTCGCCGCCGCCGCGCCCGCCGTCCGGCCGGTCGTCGATCTCTGGCTGGAGCCGCCGGCCTATACCGGCCACGCCCCGATCTTCGCGCCCGCGTCCGGCCAGGAATTGCGCTTTCCCGCCGGCAGCCGGCTCGTCGCCCGCGTCAGCCATGCCGACCGGCCGGTCCTGACACTCGACGGCACCGACCGGCCGATGACCGAGGAAGCGCCGGGCCAGCACAGCCTCACCCTGGAGACCGTCGACGCCTCCGAGCTGGCCATTGCCGACCATGGCCGCACCCTCGCCGCCTGGCCACTGGCCGCGGTCCCGGACCGAGCGCCGAGCGCCGACTTCGGCAAGCCTCCGGCGGCGACGCCGCGCCAGGCGCTGCGGCTCGACTACGCGCTTTACGACGATTACGGCGTCGCCTCTGCCTGGGCGGAGCTGCGCCTCGACGCCGCGGAGCCCGGTGCCGAGCCGGGCGCGGTGCTGCGCCTGCCGTTTCCGCTCGGCAAGGCCGGTTCGACGGAGGTGCGCTCCACCGCCTTCAACGACCTGACCCCGCACCCCTGGGCCGGCCGCAAGGTGCGGGTCACGCTCCACGCCCGCGACGGCGCCGGCCAGGAAGGCGCAAGCGAAACCCTGGCGGTGGTCCTGCCGGAACGGGTGTTCTCGCACCCGGTCGCCCGCCGGATCGTCGCCGCCCGCAAGCGGATGGACCAGGGCGCCGCCGCCATCGCCGTCGCCCGCGACCTGGCGGACATCGCCAGCCGGCCAGGTCGGTTCGCGGACGACATCGTGGTTTATCTGGCGCTCGACACCGCCTTCCACCGCCTTCGCCGCAACGACGGCGGCGCGACCCGCGACGCCGTGCGCGACCTGTTGTGGGATACGGCGCTGCGCCTGGAGGACGGCCGCCTGCCCGCCGCCGAACGCGACCTGCGCGCGGCCCAGGAGGCGCTGCGGGAGGCGCTGGCCCGCAACGCCCCCGCCGATGAGATCCGTCGCCTCGTGGACGAGCTGCGCGAGGCCATGCGCCGCTTCGCCGCCGAAATCGCCCGGCGGGCCGGCCAGCAGCCACCGCCCAATGCCGCCGCCGACCCGAACCGTTCCATCGCCCGCGAGCAACTCGAGCGCATGCTCGACCGCATCCAGGCGCTGGCCGAGACCGGTGCGCGCGACGCCGCCCGGCAAATGCTGTCGCAGTTGCAACAGATGCTGGAAAGCGTGCGCCAGGCGCAACGCATGACGCCGCAGCAACGCGAACAGGCCGAGGCCATGACGCGTATGCTGAACCGGTTGCAGGAAATGCAGCGCCGCCAGCAGGCCCTGATCGACCGCACCTTCCGGCAGAACCAGGAAGGCCAGCCCGCCCCGACCGGGCCACCCGACCCCAATGCCGGCCGGCAAAGCCCGCCCTTCTCCCCACCCGGGCTCAATCAGCCCGGCTTCAATCTGCCGGGCCTGAACCTGCCCAATTTCGGTATGCCCCGCTGGAGCACTCCCCCGTCCGCGCTGTCGCCGCTTGGCCAGCCCATGCCGGGCCTCGCCCGCGACCAGGACCGGCTGCGCCACGATCTGGGCGACATGATGCACGATCTGGGCGAGCGCTTCGGCACGATCCCCAATGCCTTGCAGCAGGCCGAGCAGGCGATGCGCGCCGCCCGCGACAATCTCCACCAGGGCGCCGGCCAGCCGGCCCTCGACGCCGAAGGCGAGGCGCTGGCGCATTTGCAGCAATTGGGCCAGGCCTTGGCCCGGCAACTGTCCCGCCAGCTCGGCGTCATGCCCGGTCCTGCCGGCCAGCGGACCGGAGGGCGACAGCCGGGCGGCCTGACCGATCCGCTCGGCCGCGAAGGCAGCACCGGCCAGACGTCCGAGACCGGCCCGCAAATCCCGGCCGAAAGCGACCTGCAACGGGCCAGGCGCATCCGCGACACCCTGTTCGAACGCAGCGCCGAGCCCGACCGGCCGGTGCCGGAACAGGACTATCTGAGACGCCTGCTGCAACAGTTCTGAGGGCTCACCCCCGCGGCGCCCGCCGGTGCCGCCGGTGCCGCCGGCGCGGACCGGGTTCCGCCGCGGCGGGAACCGCCCCCAGGTCTGCGACCAGACTCGGCATCCGGCCGGTGGCCGCCAGGCTGACATGGCCGCTTTCCGCCACCACCAGGTGATCCGGCACCTCAACGCCGACCGCGCGGCAGGCCTGGGCGATCTGCAAAGTCATGGACACATCCGCCTGCGAGGGCTGCGGATCGCCGGTCGGGTGGTTGTGCACCAGCACGACCGCGCTCGCGCCCAGCCGCAGCGCCCGCCCCGCGATCTCGCGCGGGTGCACCGGGGCGGTGTTGACCGTGCCGCGGCTCAGCAACTCGTCCCACAACAGCCGCCGCTCGCCGTCCAGGAACAGGGCGTGCAGATGCTCCACCTCCGTATAGGCGAGCGCCGCCCGGCAATAGCGCACCAGCGCCCCCGCGTCGTCGAGCAGCGGCACGGACAGGATCTGGCCGCGCAGATAGCGCTGGCACGCCTCGCCCACAATCCCCAGATGGACGGCAGCCATTTCCACATTCGCCGGCCGCTCGGCCGCCGGACGCCTCTCCAGCACGTGCATAGCCTCGTCCACTGGCGCGGCCAGAACCCGGCCCAGATTGCCGAACCGCGCCAGCAGCGCCTCGGCCAGCGGGTCGCGGCACGCGTCGGAGACCACCCGGCGCAACAACAAAGACAGCAGTTCGCCGTCCGACAGGGTTGCCGCGTTCCCGTCCATCGCCGCGGCCTGCAACGCCGCCAGGTGCGTTTCGGGCGACGCATACCAGCCGTCATCGGTCAGGTCGGCCGGTCCTGCGTCGTAAAGTGCCCCCACCTCCAGCACGCCCATGCTGCGCAGGCTGAGAAACTCGTCGCCCGCCACCACCAGGAAGTCGTGCATCAGCACCGACACCGGCGCACCGGCGTCGCACAATCGCCGGGCCAGAGCGTGGTCGGCCGGCCGCTCGCCCAGACCCTCCGCCGGGGCGAGGCGCACCACGATCAGGCCGGAGGCGGCATGGCGCAGCGCCGCGCGGACCGTGGCGTGGGCAATCGCCGCCGGCGCCTCCGCCGGGTCGAAGTCCAGCGGCTCGGCCAACAGCCGGTGGCGGTAGTCCAGCAACAGCATGTAGAGCCCCGGCACCGGGACGTCGTGGAACCGCCGCCGGCAATAGGAGCCGACCGCGTTCCAGCTCCCGAGCAGCGGGCGGTCGGACTCGCCGATTTCCGCGAGCCGCCGCGCCGCCTCCCGCACCGCCGCCAGATGCGCGGCCATGCCGGGGCCGAAGCCCGGCACGGCGCCGGATTCCAGCAGCAACAGCGGATCGGCCAGCACCGCCGCAACGCCAAGCCCCAGCCCCGGCCGCCGCGCGCCCGCCGCCGGCGCAGCGCCGCCGGTGGCCGCGATCAGCTTATGGGCCAGCCCCTTGGTGTCGCCCCGCGGCACCACCTGGGCCAGCAGCATTTCCAGGATTTCATGGTCGAGGAAGGCGCGCGCGCCCGCGGCCAGGAACCGTTGCCGGAGCCGCGCGCGGTGACCGTCTCCGCCTTTTGCCATCACCCTGCCGATCCGCCTTGCATGCGTGGTCGCATACCGCCGATCCCAGCAGGAGTCGGGTTAAGGACCGGTAAACCGGCAGCGAAAGATGTGAGAAAACGGCAACCATCCGCGATTACGGGTGTTGCCCGTCCGGCGTCAGCCGCCGGCGATTTTCGGGATCAGGTGGACGTCCGCATCCGGCGGAATCGGGTCGATGAGGGAGTCCTGAAAGATCTCGCCATTGATCGCCACCGCCATGCTTTCGTCGACCTGCTTGCCGAGGCCGGGAAAGCGCGCGTCCAGTTCCCGGATCAACTGCCCGATGGTGGAGGCTCGCACCTCCACCGACCGGACGTCGCCGCAATAGGCGCGGCAGAGCGTGGCGCTCAGATGCACTGTGGCCATGGCTCTGCCGCGATCCCGGTTCGGCGTTACTTGCCGGCCGCTTCCTTCGCCGCCAGGATTTTCGGCGGCGACATCGGCAGGCTGGTCATGCGCACGCCGATCGCGTTGTGGATGGCGTTCGCCACCGCGGCCATCGGCGGCACGATCGGCACCTCGCCGACGCCCTTGGCGCCGAACGGATGCCGCGGGTTCGGCACTTCCACCAGAACGGTGTCGATCTGCGGCAGGTCGCTGGCGACCGGCACGCGGTAATCGAGGAAGCCGGGGTTATCGAGGCGGCCGTCCTTGGTATAGACGTATTCCTCGTTCAGCGCCCAGCCGATGCCCTGCACGGCACCGCCCTGGATCTGCCCTTCCACATAGGCCGGGTGGATCGCCCGGCCCACGTCCTGGGACGCGGTGTAGCGCAGCACGGTGACATGGCCGGTTTCCGGATCGACCTCCACATCGACGACATGGGTGCCGAAGCCGGGGCCGGCGCCCTGGGCGTTGACCGCGCCCTTGGCCGTGATCGGACCACCGGTGCGCGCCGCCTTGCCTGCGATGTCGGCCAGGGTCAGCGGCTCGAACTTGCCGGCGTTGTCACCGGCCGGATAGGCCGCGCCGTCGCGCCATTCCACCGCCTCTTCGTCGATCTCCCAGATCTTGGCCGCACGGCCGCGCAACTGCTTCACCACCTCGTTGGTCGCCTCGCAGACCGCCATGCCGGTGGCGAAGGTCACGCGGCTGCCGCCGGTGACGAAGGTGAAGCCCACCGACGCGGTGTCGCCGACGATCGGGCGGATATGCTGCACGTCGATGCCGAGGATTTCCGCCGCCATCATCGCCATGGAGGCGCGGGAGCCGCCGATATCCGGGCTGCCGGAGACCAGCACCAGCGTGCCGTCCTCGTTCACCGCCAGCGAGGCCGAGCTTTCGCCGCCGATATTGAACCAGAAGCCGGAGGCAACGCCGCGGCCCTGGTTCGGGCCCAGCTTGGCCTTCAGGTTCGGGTGATCCTTCAGCACTTCCAGCGTCTCGACATAGCCGATGTTCTGGAAGGTCGGGCCGTAGAGCGCCTTGGTGCCGTCCTTGGCCGCGTTCTTCAGGCGGATGGCGATCGGGTCGATGCCCAGTTCGCCGGCCAGCTCATCCAGCGCGCTTTCGGTCGCAAACGTGGAGATCGGCGCGCCCGGCGCGCGGTAGGCCGCGACCTTCGGACGGTTCGAGACCACATCCACGCCGACGGTGCGGGCGTTGGGAATGTCGTACATGGCAAAGCAGCACATCGCCGCCGGGCCCATGGGCGAGCCCGGATAGGCGCCGGCCTGCAGGATGATTTCCGCTTCCGCCGCGGTGATGGTGCCGTCCTTCTTGGCGCCCATCTTCACCTTCACGGTGCCGCCGGAGGTCGGGCCGGTGCCGCGGAACACGTCCACCCGGTCCATGACCATGCGCACCGGCCGGCCGGCCTTGCGCGACAGGGCCAGGGCCAGCGGCTCCAGATAGACCAGGGTCTTGCCGCCGAAGCCGCCGCCGATTTCCGCCGGGATGACGCGGACGTCGGAAATGTCGATGCCCAAGAGCTTGGCGCAATAGGCGCGCACCATGAACTGCCCCTGGCTGGAGCAGATCACCAGGCACTGGCCGTCGGCGTTGTACGAGGCGACGCAGGCGTGCGGCTCGATATAGGCCTGGTGCACCGGCGCGGTCTTGTAGGTGCGCTCGACGATCTTGTCGGCCGCGGCGAAGCCGGCGGCCAGATCGCCCTTGGCGAACTCCATGCGCTTGGCGACGTTCGACGGCTTGGTCGGCTTCGGATCGACGCCGGCGGTGAAGATGTCGTCGTGCAGCACCGGCGCGCCGTCGGCCATCGCCTCGATCTCGTCGATGACGTGCGGCAGCACCTCGTACTCGACCTCGATCGCCTCGGCCGCGGCCAGGGCGATGCTGTTGGAGGTCGCGGCGACGGCGGCCACCACATGGCCGTCATACAGCACCTTGTCGCGCGCCAGCAGGTTGCACGACAGGTCGCGGAAATTCATCGGGCCTTCGCCGACGAACGCTTCTTCCGAGGCGATGTCCGGCAGGTCGGCCGCGGTGACCACCGCGCGCACGCCCTTCATGGCTTCCGCCTTGGAGGTGTCGATGCGCTTGATGCGGGCGTGGGCGTGCGGCGAGCGCACGGTGGCGCCGAAGATCATGCCCGGCATCGACGCATCGGCGCCGAACTGGGCCCGGCCCACCACCTTGTCCACCCCGTCGGGGCGGACGGGGCGGGTGCCGACGACCTTCAGTGCGTCTTTCAGCGGTATATCGTTCATTTAAGCAGACTCCCCTCGCAGCTCAGCGGCGGCCGCATGGACGGCTTCCAGGATCTTGTCATACCCGGTGCACCGGCAAAGATTGCCGGCGAGCCAGTAGCGCGCTTCCTCGTCCGTCGGGTTGGGATTGGCGTCCAACAACGCCTTGGTCGCAACGATCAGACCCGGCGTGCAGAACCCGCACTGCAGCGCCGCGTGCTTCAGGAACTGGCTTTGCACCGGGTGCAGATGGTCGCCCGTGGCAATGCCTTCGATCGTCGTGACGCTCTTGCCTTCAGCCTCCGAGCCCAGCATCAGGCACGAGCAGACCAGACGGCCGTCGACCAGCACGCTGCACGCGCCGCAGTCGCCGGAGCCGCAGCCTTCCTTGCTGCCGGTCAGGCCCAGATCGTTGCGGAGCACGTCCAGCATGGTCTGGCTGGTTTCGCAGAGGAACTCGGTCTCTTCACCGTTCACGGTGCAGGTGACATGGGTTTTGGACATAACTTTCAGATTCCCCGTTGGGTATCGTTAGCGCGCGGCGGCGCGTTCGAAGGCGATCGCCGCGGCCCGGCGCGCGAGCACGCCGGCGACCTTGATACGGTACTCCTTGGTGCCGCGCTTGTCGCTGATCGGGTTGCAGGCGGCCTGGGCGGCGGCATCCAGCTTGGCGAGCGTCGCATCGTCCAGCTTGTTGCCGATCAGGGCCTTGGCCGCATCCGCCACCACCACCACCGTCGGCGCCACCGCGCCCAGCACGACCTTGGCCGCGGTGCAGACGCCGTTCGCGTCCAGCGTCACGCAGACGCCGGCGCCGACCACGGCAATGTCCATCTCGGTGCGCGGGATGAAGCGCAGATAGGCGTCGCCGGTCTTGCCCTCGCATTTCGGGATGATGAATTCGTAGATGAACTCATCCGGCGCCAGAGTGGTCTTGCCCGGGCCGGCCGGCACTTCTTCCGCCGGAACGGTGCGCTTGCCGTTCTTGCCGACGATCACGGCCTTGCCGCCGGCGGCCACCAGGCCCGGCACGCTGTCCGCTGCCGGCGAGGCGTTGCAGAGATTGCCGGCGAACGAGGCCCGGCCCTGCACCTGGGTCGAGCCGATCAGGTCCAGCGCTTCGGTCACGCCCGGCCAGGCGGCGCAGAGGGCCG
The DNA here is from genome assembly GCA_020638555.1 of Alphaproteobacteria bacterium. Lineage (NCBI taxonomy): Bacteria > Pseudomonadati > Pseudomonadota > Alphaproteobacteria > Alphaproteobacteria bacterium. Next base: position 95,377 of record JACKII010000001.1, read on the forward strand.
CATGCTCGGTCACCATCGCGCCCGGCGTCGCCGCGCCGACATGCCAGCCGTCCGCTTCCTCGCGGATGCCGATCGTGCCTTCGATCTTCTTGATGTCGACGATCAGGTCCGGGCGCGTCCGGCCCGAGCGCATTTGAATGATCAAGTCGGTGCCGCCGGAAAGCACCCGGGCAGCGCCGGATGCGTTGGCGAGCAACCCAACGGCTTCGTCCACCGTCTTGGGGGCGGCATAAGTGGGCGAGTACATCGTCACTCCCTGGTCTCAAAAAGGGCTAGCGGGCAGGGGCCGTCCGCGGACGGACCACACCCACGAAAAAGGTACATCCGACTTTCGCCCATAGCGACCAAAACTGCAAGTCCCTGGGCGGCCCGTCGCCATGGCCGTTTCGCGCCACGGAAGCCCGCCGTTGCCGAACCGCGGCCGGCGTCCTACCGTAACGCGCCCGAAGCCACGAAAGACACAAGCGCCATGGCGAGCGAACCCCAACCGATGCAGCCGTTCCGCGGTCTGCGCGTCGTCGACCTGAGCCAGGGTCTGGCCGGCCCGTTCTGCGCCATGCTGCTGGGCCATTACGGCGCCGACGTGGTCAAGGTGGAGCCGCCGGAAGGCGACTGGTCGCGCACGCTCGGCGCCGGCCAGGGCGACCGCACCGCCGCCTTCGCCACCTGCAACCGCGGCAAGCGCGCCATCACCGTCGACCTGAAACAGGCGGAGGGCCGCGCGGTGATCCTGCGGCTCGCCCAAGGCTCTGACGTGTTCCTGGAGAGCAACCGCCAGGGCGTGGCCGACCGGCTCGGCATCGGCTACGAGGCCATCCGGGCGGTGGCGCCGGACGTGGTCTATGGCTCGATCACCGGCTTCGGCCAGGCCGGCCCCTATGCGGACCGACCCGCCACCGACGCCATTCTCCAGGCCTTCACCGGCCTGATGAGCCGCAACCGCGGCCCCGACGGCGAGCCCAGGCGCATCGGCTTTCCGGTGCCGGACTACACCACCGGCCTGATGGCCTATCAGAACGTCTCGACCGCGCTCTATGCCAAGGCGGTGGGGCAGGGCGGGCGGCATCTGGACATCAGCCTGATGCGCTCGATGCTGTTCTACCAGCAGCACGGCCTGGTGCAGGAGGCGGTCGAGCCCGGCTCGTCGCGGGCGCCGGTGACGCAGACGCCGCTGCCGCCGACCGGCACCTTCCAGACCGCGGACGGCCCGATCAACATCTCCATCGTGCGCGAGAAATTCTTCCAGGCGCTCTGCCGCGTGCTGGATCGGCCGGCGCTGGCCGAAGACCCGCGCTTCGCCACGCTCGCCGCCCGACGCGAGCACGACGCCCTGCTGCACACCCTGATCGCCGACGCCATGGCCGGCCGCGGCCGCGACGAACTCTGCGCGGCGCTGTCCGCCGCCGACGTGCCGCACGCACCGGTGCACGACTATGCGAGCGTGGTGCGCGACGCCCATGTGGAGGCGACCGGCACCCTCGCCTGGCTGGAGGATCCGGGCCTGGGGCCGCTGCCGCTGGTGAACCTGCCCGGCACCGCGCCGCTCGTCCCCGGCGACCCGCGCGGCACCGCCCCCGACAAGGGCGAGCACACGGACGCGGTGCTGGCCGAATGCGGCTACGACGCCAGCGCCATCAGGGCGCTGCGGGCCGCAAACGCCGTCGCCTGAGGCCGTCCGGAGAAAGACCGCCCGACGGTTGAATGTTCCCCGGACTGAATGTTCCCCGGACGGTGCGGAGCACCGATCCGGGGCCGGTCGCATCCTGCGAACACAGGTGGAAGCAGTGTTCGATTGCCGACGCCGATCCCGACCCACCGCTTCGCGGCGGCCGGGAAACGACCGACCCGCCGCCCGCCGCTCAGCCCGCCGCGGCGACCGCGCGCCGGGTCATCACCCCGATCAGGTGCGCCCGGTAGTCCGCGTCGGCGTGCAGGTCGCTGTTCAGGTCGGCCGCGGCCACCGCGCCGTCCGCCACCGCGTCGGCGGCGAAATTCGCCGCCAGCGCCTCCTCATAGGCCGGCACCCGGAACACGCCGCCGCTGCCCGCACCGGTCACCGCCACGCGCACGCCGCCCGCGGTCTTGGCGACGAACACGCCGACCATGGCATAGCGGCTCGCCGGGTTCGGGAACTTGACGTAAGCCGCTTTCTCCGGCTGCGGGAAGCGCACGGCGGTGATGATCTCGCCCGGCTGCAACGCGGTCTCGAACAGGCCGGTGAAGAAGTCGTCCGCCGCGATCTCGCGCCGGTCGGTCACCACCGTGGCGCCGAGCCCCAGCACCGCCGCCGGATAATCCGCCGCCGGGTCGTTGTTCGCGACCGAGCCGCCGATGGTGCCGCGATTGCGCACCGCCTGGTCGCCGATGCCGCCGGCCAGCGCCGCCAGTGCCGGGATGTTGCCCTTGATCTCGGCGGAGGCGGCCACCGCCGCGTGCCGGGTCATGGCGCCGACGACCACGTCGCGGCCCTCCAGGCGAATGCCCTGCAATTCGGCGATGCCGCCAAGGTCCACCAGATCGCTGGGGCTGGCGAGGCGCTGTTTCAGCGTCGGCAACAGGGTCTGGCCACCGGCCAGAAAGGCGCCGTCCTCCGCGCCGGAGAGCGCGGCGGCGGCATCGGCGAGGCTCGCCGGTTTCACATAGTTGAATGCATACATGATCGTGTCCTCTGCCTGCCTCAGGCCTTCGCCGCCTGGATCGCGCGCCACACCTTGCGCGGCGTCGCCGGCATGTCGATATGGGCGATGCCATAGTCGCCGAGCGCGTCGACGATGGCGTTGATCACCGCCGGCGGCGAGCCGATGGCCCCGGCCTCGCCGCAGCCCTTCACGCCCAGCGAGTTGTGGGTGCAGGCGGTGATCTGGTGGTCCACCGTGAACGACGGCACGTCGTCGGCCCGCGGCATGGCATAGTCGTTGTAGCTGGCGGTGAGCAACTGGCCGGTCTCGTCATAGACCGCCTGTTCCAGCAGCGCCTGGCCGATGCCCTGGACCAGACCGCCATGCACCTGGCCCTCGACGATCATCGGATTGATGACATTGCCGAAATCGTCGGAGGCGTGCAGCGAGCAGACCTCGACCACGCCGGTCTCCGGGTCGATCTCGACCTCGCAGACATAGCTGCCGGCGGGGTAGGTGAAGTTGGCCGGGTCGTAAAACGCCGTCTCCTCCAGCCCTGGCTCCAGCTCGTCGAACGGGAAGTTGTGCGGCACATAGGCGGTGAGCGCCACGGTGCCGAAGTCGATTTCCTTGTCGGTGCCGGCCACCTTGAACTGGCCGCCCTCGAAGACGACGTCGTCGGCCGAGGCCTCCATCAGATGGGCCGCGATCTTCTTGCCCTTGGCGACGATCTTGTCCACCGCCTTGACGATGGCCTCGCCGCCGACCGCCAGCGAGCGCGAGCCATAGGTGCCCATGCCGAAGGGAATGCGCGCCGTGTCGCCGTGGACGATGTCGATATTGTCGATCGGCTGGCCCAGCTTGTCCGCCACCACCTGGGCAAACGTGGTCTCGTGGCCCTGGCCGTGGCTGTGCGAGCCGGTCAGCACCGAGATCGAGCCGGTCGGGTTCACCCGGATCGTCGCCGCCTCATAGAGGCCGGCGCGGGCGCCCAGCGAGCCGACCACGGCGCTCGGGGCGATGCCGCAGGCCTCGATATAGCAGGAAAGGCCGATGCCGCGCAGCTTGCCGCGCGCCTTGGCCTCCGCCTTGCGCCCGGCAAAGCCGGCATAGTCACTGGCGCTGAGGGCGGCCGCCAGCGTCGCCTCGTAATTGCCGGTGTCGTAGACCAGCGCGACGGGGGTCTGGTAGGGGAATTCGTCCGGCTGGATGAAGTTGCGCCGGCGGATGTCCGCCTGGTCCAAGCCCATCTCGCGCGCGGCCTTGTCGATGATCCGCTCCAGCAGATAGGTCGCCTCCGGCCGGCCGGCGCCGCGATAGGCGTCCACCGGCACGGTGTTGGTGAACACCGCCTTCACATTGGCATAGATCAGCGGCGTCTTGTACTGGCCCGCCAGCAGGGTCGCGTGCAGATAGGTCGGCACGCAGGGCGCAAACGTCGACAGATAGGCGCCCATATTCGCCAGCGTCTCGGTCGAGAGCGCCAGGAATTTGCCGTCCGCATCCAGCGCCAGCTTGGCGACGGTGACGTGGTCGCGGCCGTGCGCGTCCGAGATGAAGGCCTCGGTCCGGTCGCTGGTCCATTTCACCGGCCGGCCGATCAGCTTGGCCGCCACCGTGACGATGGCCTCCTCGGCATAATGATAGATCTTGGAGCCGAAGCCGCCGCCCACATCGGGCGCATAGACGCGCAGCTTGTGCTCCGGGATCGACAGCACGAAGGCGCCCATCAACAGCCGGATCACGTGCGGGTTCTGGCTGGTGGTGTAGAGCGTGTGGTCGCCGTTCGAGGTGTCGTAGTCGCCGATGGCCGAGCGCGGCTCCATCGCGTTCGGCGAAACGCGGTTGTTGCTGAATTCCAGCGTGGTGACGTGCGCCGCACCGGCCATGGCCGCCTCGATCTGCGCCTTGTCGCCCAGGGCCCAGTCGAAGCAGAGATTGTTCGCGGCCTCGTCATGCACCGCTGAAGCCGGGCTGGCGATCGCCTGGCGCATGTCGACATTGGCCGGCAGCTCGCCATAGTCAACCAGCACCGCGTCCGCCGCATCGCGCGCCTCGGCACGGGAGTTGGCGATGACCACGGCCACGGGGTCGCCCACATGGCGCACCTTGCCCTCGGCCAGGATCGGGTGTTTCGGCTCGACCATCGGGTCGCCGTTCTGGCTGTTCACCAGCCAGCCGCAGGGCAGGCCGCCGAACGCCTCGAAGTCGGCCGCGGTCAGCACCCGCACCACGCCGGGCATGCCCGCCGCCTCGGCGGTGTCGATGCCGTTGACGGTGGCGTGGGCATAGGGGCTGCGCACGATGGCGGCATAGGTCTGGCGCGGCAGGACGATGTCGTCCACATACTTGCCGCGGCCCTTGATGAAGCGGAAATCCTCGCGCCGCAGCACGCGGGCGCCGATACCGGAAACGCTGTCGTTCATATCCGTATCCTCCTCGTCGCGCCCGCTAGCCGCGCATGCCGGCGGCACCCTGGGCGACCGCCTTGACGATGTTGTGATAGCCGGTGCAGCGGCAGATATTGCCCTCCAGCCCCTTGCGGATTTCCGCCTCGCTCGGATTGGGGTTGCGCCGGGCCAGGTCGACCGCGCTCATGATCATGCCCGGCGTGCAGAAGCCGCATTGCAGGCCGTGATTGTCGCGGAAGGCCGCCTGCATCGGGTGCAGGTCGTCGCCGGCCGACAGGCCCTCGATCGTGGTCACGTCGGCGCCGTCCGCCTGCACCGCCAGCATGGTGCAGGACTTGGCGGCCTCGCCGTTCACATGCACGACGCAGGCGCCGCACTGGCTGGTGTCGCAACCGACATGGGTGCCGGTCAGCGCCAGGTGCTCGCGGATGAAGTCCACCAGCAGCGTGCGGCCATCGACCTCCGCCGACACCGCCTGACCGTTCACGGTCATGGAAACTGTGGGCATGTCTTCCCTCTTTTCGTTGAAGCCTCGCCGCGACAGCCGTCGTCCCCAACGGGCCGCCGGCGCCGCAGAATTGTCGCAGCCCCATTCTCGCGGATTTGCCTCCCCGCGCAAGAGGCGAGGCAAAGCAACGGCCTATCGCCGGATTCCGCCTTCCACCCTTGGTTGAAATCTGCGATTGTGTTCCGATAGATACGATTGGGGAGGACCGAGCATGCTGGCAAAAACCCTGGGTCTGGGCCTCGCCCTGCTGCTGACCGCCGGCACCGCGCTCGCCGCCGGCGCCCTCGCCGCGGATTGCCCCGACCTGCAGCCGGCCAAGCTGGTCCCGTCAGACCCGGCCCGCTGCGCCGCCCTGCGCCCCATCGTCGGCCATCCCGGCGCCCTGCCGCTCAACGAGTACGAGGCCAACCTTCAGGAATTCTTCGGAAATTTCTGCCACCGCGACACGGCGGCCGGCTGGGTGCGCGACAAGCGGGTGCGCGACACCGGCCCCTATACCAACCGGTTCGTCGATGGCGAATGGGTCGGACAATACTACGGCACCCACCAGCCAGTGGTGATCTGGTATTCGCCCGACTTCCATGCCTGGCTGAAGGCCAACCGGCCGCTGGAGGGCTCCGGCCGGGCACCGGCGAACACGCCCATCCCCGAGGGCGCCATGATCGTCAAGGAGATGATGACCGCGCCCGCCGCCCGCTGTGCCGCGGAGGACCCGCTGCAATTGCTGCCATCCTCCGGCGCCGCCTTCATGGTGCGCGACAGCCAGGCCAGCCAGGACGGCTGGTATTGGGGCTGGTTCGGCTGGACCACCGACAATATCGACTGGCCGCCGCGCCCTTCGAACGGCCTGCCCTATCAGGGCTTCGGCCAGTATTGCATGAACTGCCACGCCTCGGCGGCCGACAATCTGACCTTCGCCGCCCTGAACAACATCCAGGGCGAGCCGGGCGAGCCGCTCGCCTTTCTCAGCCAGGATTACGCGCTCGACCCGACGCCGCCGATCACGCATCACCGCGAGATCACCCTGCCGAAAGGCCCCGCCCCGCGCCTCGGCGACCCGTTGCTGGCCTATAACGGCGCCTTCGCCGACACGTTCGGCCGGACCGTCCCGAACCCGCCCAGCTGGGAGTCGGTGAGCAAATTCCCGTCCGCCAGCTATGACGTGGTCTGGGTGAAGAAGGGCCAGAGCGACGTCGCCGGGCTGGAGAGCCAGTACGTCACCTCCGACCAGTGCGTCGGCTGCCACGACGCCGGCGGCACCGGCCTGCAATTCGACATGACCAAGCCGCTGCCGGTGAGCCAGGCGCACGGGTATATGCTGGAGAATCTCTCGCCCTACGGCACCTGGCGCTCCTCTCCCATGGGGCTGGCGGGCCGCGATCCGATCTTCTTTGCCCAGCTCGCCAGCGAGGTGCAGACCTTCCACCCCGCCACGAAGGCCAACCCCGAAACGCCGGCGCTGGTAGAAAACACCTGCCTCGGCTGCCACGGCATTCTGGGCCAGCGCCAGTTCGAGCTCGACACCGTGCTGGCCCGCGGCGACCCCACCGACCAGAGCGCCTGCGGCGACTTCACGAGGGCGATGGTGGCCGCCGTGCCCTATCCGCCCGGCAATCCGGGCGCCAAACACGCCGACTATGGCGCACTGGCCCGCGACGGCATTTCGTGTGCCGCCTGCCACCACGCGGTGCTCGACCCCAAGGTGGTGGCCAAGGTGCAGGACCAGCCGCAGAACACCTGCGTCAAGGCAAGGCAGGACTTCCTGAACAAGGACCTGTCCGGCTTCGCCCGCACCTTCACCGGCAGCTTCTTCGTCGGCCCGCCGGACGAACTTTACGGCCCGTTCCCGAAGCCGAAGCCGAAACCGATGCAGCATGCGCTCGGCATCACGCCGCACCATGACAGCGGCTTCGCCTCGTCGGAGCTTTGCGGCACCTGCCACACCGTGCACCTGCCGGTGTTTTACCGGGGCCGGACCCTCCGCCAGGTCTACGAGCAGACCACCTATCCGGAATGGCTGTTCAGCGCCTTCCGCACCGACGCCCAACCCACCACCGGCCTGTCCTACAAGGCAGGGGCCAGCCCCCAGAGTTGCGGCGGCTGCCACATGAAAACCCAGGGCGCCGACGGCAAGCCCTTCGTCTCCAAAATCGCCGGCATTCAGGAGCACTCGAACTTTCCCGCCGCCGAAAACGCGCTCGGCGCTGAGGATATCGACCTGGAGCCGCGCTCCGGCTTTGCCCGGCACACGCTCGTCGGCCTGAACGTGTTCCTGGTGAACATGGCGCAGCAATTCCCGGACGTGTTCGGCATCGCCACCGCCGACCCGATGCTGACCTCCAAGGGCCTGCCCTCGCTGTTGCGCACCGAGCAGGCCATGCTCGACCAGGCGACGCACGCGGTCGCCGGCATCGCCGTGGTGGCGAGCGCGGTCAGGGACGGCACGCTCACCGCCACGGTCGCGGTCAACAACAAGGTCGGCCACAAATTCCCGTCCGGCGTCGGTTTCCGCCGCGCCTTCATCGAGTTCCGGGTGCTGGACCGCCTCGGCCGGACGCTCTGGGCCAGCGGCCGCACCAACGGCGCGGGCGTGATCGTCGACGACCAGGGCCGGCCCATCGCCGGCGAGCTCTGGTGGGCCGACGATTGCAGCGCCCGCCTCTCGCCCGGCCAGCCGCAATTCCAGCCGCACTACCAGCGGGTCACGCGCCAGGATCAGGCCCAGATCTATCAGGAACTGGTGACCTCCCCGGCTCCGGTCGAGAATCCGCAATGCGGCAAGGATCCGACGCCCGGCGGCGACCTGACCACCAGTTTTCTCTCCATCTGCGCCAATGTGAAGGACAACCGGCTGCTGCCGGATGGCTTCCTGCCGCTGGCAGAGCGCATCGACCTGGCGAAATCCATCGGCGCCGGCGCCGACCTGGCGGAGGAGGCGGGGCCGCACCATGTGGGCGACGACCCGCACTACCGGCCGGGCAAGGCCAGCGGCGGCGACGCCCTCGACTATGTCATCCCGCTGGCCGATCTTCCGGGCGAGCCGGTGGCGGTGCAGGCCATTTTGCACTATCAGGCGACGCCACCCTTCTATCTCCAGGACCGGTTCTGCACCGCCAAGGGGCCGGACCGCGACCGGCTCTACTTCCTGGCCGGCCACCTGAACCTGGACGGCTCGGCCATGCAGGACTGGCGCTTTGAGATCGTCTCCAGCGGCGTGCGGCCCATCGGCCAGTAGGCCCGGCCCACAAACCGTCTGGACTCAATTCGTCATTTCGCGTAATGACGAATTATGAAGTCCGACACCCTCGATCCCGCCGCCGAGCGGCTTGCCGCCCTCGGCCATCCGGCCCGCCTCGCCGCCTTTCGCCTGCTGGCGCGGCGGGCGCCGCAGGGCGTGCCCGCGTCCGAGATCGCGGCCGCCCTGGACATCGGCGCCAGCACGCTCTCCGCCCATCTGGACCTGCTGGTCCGCGCTGGCCTGATCGGCCGCACTCGGCACGGCCGCTTCATCCACTACACGCTCGACCCGGCCGGCACCGGCGATCTGCTCGCCTATCTGCTGGACGACTGCTGCCGCGGCCGGCCGGACATCGCCGGGCTCGCCCAGGCCACCAATACCGCCCCGCCGTCGGAGGCCGCCATGCCCGCAACCGGCTTCCCCCACCCCGGTTTCACCGTGTTGTTCGTCTGCACCGGCAATTCCGCCCGCTCGCTGTTTGCCGAGGCGATTTTGCGTCAGGACGGCGGCGGCCGCTTCCGGGCCTATTCCGCCGGTACCCGCGCCTTTTCGGAACCGCACCCAAGGGCGCTGGCGGTGCTGAAGGCCAACGGCTATGCCACCGACGGCCTGACCTCGAAAAATGTCTCGGTGTTTCAGGGCGCGGACGCGCCGCGGTTCGACTTCGTTTTCACCGTCTGCGACCGCTCCGCCAACGAGGATTGCCCGCCCTGGCCGGGCCAACCGATTTCCGCCCACTGGGGCGTGCCCGATCCGGTGGCGGTGCAGGGCAAGGAGGCCGAGCAGGCCCAGGCCTTCAACGAGGCGTTCGGCATGCTGCGCCAGCGCATCCACACCTTCATCGCCCTGCCCATGGCCTCGGTCGGCCGCCTGTCGCTGCAACGCTTCGTCGACGACATCGGCCGCGACCGGCCGCTGCCCACCCCCTACGCCTGACACCGGAAGAAGAACCGCGCGCCATGCCCCGCATCGCCATCAACGGCCTCGGCCGCATGGGCAAGCTCCTGCTGCGCCGCCTGGCGGACCAGGGCTTGGCCAACCGCATCGTCCTGGTCAACGACAAGGCCGGCGACCCCGCCACCCACGCCCATCTGCTGGAATTCGACAGCGTGCATGGCCGCTGGCCCGCCCCGGGCGGCGCTCCCATCGGCCATGACGAGACCCACCTGCACCTTGCCGGCCACCGCATCCGCTGCACCGCCGCCACCACCATCGCGGCGCTGCCGCTGGCGGACCTGGGCGTCGATCTGGTCATCGACTGCACCGGCAGTTTCAAGACGGTCGCCAGGGTCCGGCCCTATTACGAGGCCGGCGTGCGCAAGGTCGTGGTCTCGGCGCCAATCAAGGAGGAGCCGGCGCTGAACCTGGTCTACGGCGTCAACCACGACCGCTACGACCCGGCCCGGCACGATCTGGTGACGGCGGCCAGTTGCACCACGAACTGCCTCGCCCCGGTGGTCAAGGTGCTGCACGAGGCGATCGGCATCCGCCACGGCTCGATCACCACGGTGCACGACGTCACCAACACCCAGACCCTGGTCGACCGACCGCACAAGGACCTGCGCCGCGCCCGCTCGGCGCTGACCTCGCTGGTGCCGACCACCACCGGGTCTGCCACCGCCATCACCCTGATCTATCCCGAACTGAAGGGCCGCCTGAACGGCCACGCCATCCGCGTGCCGCTGCTGAATGCCTCGCTCACCGACTGCGTGTTCGAGATGGAACGCGCCACGTCCGCCGAGGAAATCAACGCCCTGTTTGCCGCCGCCGCGGCGGGACCGCTCGCCGGCATTCTGGGCTACGAGACCCGGCCGCTGGTGAGCCAGGACTATGTCAACGACCCGCGCTCGGCCGTGATCGACGCGCCCAGCACCATGGTGGTGAACGGCACCCAGGCCAAACTCTATGCCTGGTACGACAACGAGTGGGGCTATGTCTGCCGCCTCGCCGACGTGACCCGCCTGGTGGCCGACGGGATGTGAATGCAACCGCCCCGCCCCACCATCCCCCGCGCCATCCCGAGTAGCCGCGAAGCGGCGTATCGAGGGGCGCCGCGCACCCGGAGCACCCCCGAAGCGAGGCCCCCTCGATACGGGCCTTCGGCCCTACTCGGGATGAAGCGCAAGCCTGAGGGATCAGCAGGACCCTAATCGCATGACCGACACCTCCCGCACCGCTCCCAACCGCAAAGACACGGACCGCCGCAACGCGCTTGCCGCCTACATGGCGGTGACCGCGGCCTATTGGGCGTTCATGCTGACCGACGGCGCGCTGCGCATGCTGGTGCTGCTGCACTTCCACACGCTCGGCTTTTCGCCGGTTCAGCTCGCCTATCTGTTTCTGCTCTACGAGGTCATGGGCGTCGTCACCAACCTGTCCGCCGGCTGGATCGCCGCGCGCTTCGGCCTGACGACGACGCTCTATGCGGGCCTCGGCTGCCAGATCGCGGCCCTGGTCGCGCTTGCGCAACTGGACCCGACCTGGCCGCTGGCCACCTCCGTGGTCTTCGTCATGGCGGTGCAGGGCGTCTCCGGCGTCGCCAAGGACCTGGCCAAGATGAGCGCCAAGAGCGCCGTGAAGGTGCTAGTGCCCGCCGACGACAACGGCGCGCTGTTCCGCTGGGTCGCAGCCCTCACCGGCTCCAAGAATGCGGTCAAGGGGCTGGGCTTCCTGCTGGGCGCGGCCCTGCTGGCGCTCTGGGGCTTTCAGGCCTCGGTGATCGGCATGGCGGCGGTGCTGGCCCTGATCTTCGCCGCCGTCGTCCTGTTCATGCCGGCCGGGCTGCCGCGGGGAAAGAAAACGGTGAAATTCACGGAGGTGTTCTCCAAGAACGCCGCCGTCAACCGCCTGTCGGCGGCGCGCCTGTTCCTGTTCGGCGCGCGTGACGTCTGGTTCGTGGTCGGCATCCCGATCTATTTCTACGGCGTGCTGTCGGACGGGTCCGCGGCCGGCGACCGTGCCGCGTTCTTTGCCGTCGGCGGTTTCATGGCCGCCTGGATCATCGGCTATGGTGTCATCCAGGGCTTTGCGCCGAAACTGCTGCGCGCCCGCGAGCATTCGGTGGCCGATGCGGTCGCGATGGCGCGGTTCTGGGTCGGCGTGCTGCTGCTGATCCCGGCGGCGCTGGCCGCGCTGACGCTCGTCGCCGGCGACAGCACCACAGACGGGCTGACGGCGGTGCTGGTGCTGGGCCTGTTGGCGTTCGGCGCCGTGTTCGCGCTGAATTCCTCGCTGCACTCCTACCTGATCCTGGCCTTCACCCAGGCCGACCGGGTGACGATGGATGTGGGCTTCTACTACATGTCCAACGCCGCCGGTCGCCTGGTCGGCACGCTGCTTTCCGGCCTCAGCTATCAGGCGGGCGGGCTGCCGGCGTGTCTGGCCACCGCGGCGGCCATGGCAACGGCAAGCTGGTGGTGCGCCCGCCGGCTGGAGCGGGGGGTTGCGGCCTGAGGGTATACCCCGGAGGTGGCGGAGCCGCCATCCGGGGAACAAGGGCGCTCCGCACCGTCCGGGGAACACGCTCTCAAGAAGCCGTAATCACACCAGCGAGTTGTCGACGCAGGCGTCGAACGGCACGTCGTTCCGGATCAAGCCGGAGGTCAGCATCGCCCGCTTCAGCCAGCCCACGCCTTCCTCCGGCAGGGCGCCGGTCGGGTTGTAGAGCTTGTGGCGCAGATAGCGCGCCACCGCCGCCTCCAGCAGTTCCGCCGGCTCATCCGGGAAGTATTTTTGCAGCGTCGGCACCGCCGCGCCGGCACCCTCGGCATAGAGTTGCTGCACCGCGCGGCGGCAGGCCGCGGCCATGGCGCGGAAATCGTCCCGCCGCCGTTCCAGCGTCGCCCGTGTGGTGTAGAAACAGGTATAGGCCGCCGGCCCCCGGTCCGCCGCGGTGTAGATCACCCGCGCCCCCGGCTGGCGCGCGGCCCGCTCGGCAAAGGGCTGGAAGGCCATGAAGGCGTCGACCCCGCCCGCCGCCAAAGCCGCCTCGTTCTGGCCCATGGTCCGGCCCTCGACCACGGCGATGTCGGCCACGGCGACGCCGGCATCGGCCAGGTCCTGGCGCAGGCACACCCAGGGCGTCGGCACCTCGCTGACGACGGCGAGGCGCTTGCCGGTCAGGTCGGCCAGGGCGAAGGCCTCGCCGAACCCTTTGCCCACCAGAAAGAACGGGTCGCGACCCACCACCTCGCCGAAACAGACCAGGCCGCAATCCGGCTGCCGGTCCAGCGTGCGCATCACCCTGAGCGGCCCGCCCCAGCAGAGATCCACCTCGCCCGAGAGCAGGCGCGGCAGGGTATCGCCCGGGTCCGGCGACTCGACGAAACGCACGTCCGCGCCGGCATCGGCGAAATAGCCCCGGTCCACGGCCATGTAGAACGGCGCATAGAACACGGCGCGCAGGTTTTCGAGCAGGGTGATGGGTTCGGGCATGGTTGGACTTCCGCTTGATAGGGAGAACGGCTCTCCCGGTTCATGCCTTCATCCCGAGTGGGGCCGGAGGCCCGTATCGAGGGACGTTTGTTACCGCATCCGCTGCGCTCCCTCGATACGCCGCGCTTCGCCCGGCAACTCGGGATGAAGTCTTTGGTGCGTTTGCGCTTCTCACGCAAACGCCTGCATGATCCGGGCCCAGTCGGCGATGGCGTCTTCCTGGCCCGGCACCAGTTGCACGGTGAACTGGCGGTAGCCGGCGGCGCGCAGCGCCTCGATATCCGCCTTGATCTCCGCCTCGGTGCCGGTGAACGAGGTGTAGCGGATCAGATCGGCGGTCGCGAACCGCCGCTCTTCCAGGCGGACGAACATCAAATGGCCCTTGTGGGTGACCAGATAGCGGTCCGGCTCCTCCGGGTCGAAGCTGGCGGCGGCCTGCACATACCGGTCGCGCAGTTCGGCGAGCCAGTCCGGCAGTTTCTGGGTATTCGGCAGGCCCATCACCGCCTCGTCGACGGCACGGTGCAACTGCACCATCGCCCGCGGCCCCGCCTGGGCGATGGCCCGCGGCGAGTCCGCCGGCTCGTCCTCGTCCAGCACGCAGCCGAGCGCGAAATGGGCCGCGTAAAGCTCGCTCGCCGCATGGCCGGCCTCGGCCCAGGCGGCCTGCATGTCCGCCAGTTGCGCGCCCGCGGGCTCCGGCCCGTTGGTGAAGGTCATCCAGTCCGCCTTCAGCTTCGCCGTCAGCCGCCGTCCTTTCGGCCCCATGGCCGAGAGGGTGAGCCGGACCGGGTCGTCGATATTGATGCACCCCGCCTCGGGGTTGAGGAATTTGATGCGCGCCGGCTTGCCCTCGAACGTGGTCTCCACCTTCTCGCCCGCCAGCAGGCCGTAGACGACGCGGATATACTCCGCCATGTCCGCCAGCTTCATGGCGCCGAAGCCCATGGCGCGCCGGCCGGTGAAGCCGGTACCGACGCCGAAATCGATCCGCCCCGGCGCCAGCTGGTTCAGGGTCGCGAACGCGTTGGCGGTCACCGCCGGAATCCGGTTCGACGGGATCAGCACGCCGGTGCCGAGCCGGATCCGGTCCGTGTTCACCGCCGCCGCCCCCATGGCGACGAAGCAGTCGGCCGACAGCATCTGCGTGTCATAAAACCAGGCATGGCTGAAGCCCAGCTCCTCCGCCCGCTTCACCAACTTCCACGAGTCCGCTGTCGTGGCCAGCGCTATGCCGAAATCCATGGCTTGGAGTCCTCTCTCAAAGTCCCGGCCGGCCCGGTTCAGCCGGCAATCGTCACCTGGACCACGCCCAGGTCCGGATATTCGCTGCGGATCGTGTCGCCCGGCTGGATTTCCAGCGCCCCGGTGCACGACCCCGTGGTGACCCAGACGCCCGCCGGCAGCGCCCGGCCCAGCCGCGCCTCCCGGTTCGCCAGCGCCGCCGCCACCGCCAGCGGATTGCCGCCCATGGTCTTGGCGCTGCTGCCCTCGGCATGCACCTTGCCGTTGCGGTACTGCGTGACCTTCAGGTTGGCGAGGTCCAGTTCGCGCCAGTTCTCGCGCCATTCGCCCAGCACCATGCCCGCATGGCCGTTCGCATCCGCCTGGTAGAGCAGCGCGGTTTCCGGCCCGCCGGGATTGGTCACCCGCCGCCAGACCAGTTCGATCCCCGGCGCCAGCGCGTCGATATAGGCCGAGATGGAGAGCGGCGTGTGCGGCGCGCTTTCCGGCAGCACTGGGAAGCCGAAGCGCAGCACGAACTCGCTCTCGACCAGCAGCGGCTGCCCGGGCGCCCGCACCGTCGCCGGCGAGATCCGCGTCCATTCCGAGGCCAACGGTGCGCAGCCGGTATCCGCCATGCCCTCCGGCGGCGGCCCCGCCTTCCAGCCGCCGGCATGGCGCGCGGCGAGGCGGAACACCTCGTTCTGCACCGCCACGACCGCGGCTTCGTCGGCGGGAAAATCGGCGGGGTCGATGGCGATGGCAGCGCCGCTCAGTTCGGCGAGACGGAGACGTTCGGCGAGAGACGACATGCGCGGGGTCCTTCCGGCGGATCGAGGGAACGGGGCATCGGGCGGATCCTCGTTATGCTTGGTTGGCCCCATCCTGGCACGCCCCATCCTGGCACGCCAGCGCGCCGGTCACGGCACGTGATCGGCCAGCCATTGCTGCACCATGCGCGCGATCAGGTCGCTGTTCCGGTCCATCATCGGAAAATGCGAGTTGCCGGCAATACCCATTTGCGGCAGGTCCCACTCGGCCCAGTCGCCGCCGGCCGCGGCCACGCGCTGTCCGTAAGCGGCGACCGCACCGCGGAAAATCGCCCAGCGCTCATGGCCCTCGAAATGGTCGCCCCACAGAACGAGGTGCTTCGTGCCCGCCGCGGCGAGCGCCCGCAATCGGGCCTCGGTGGCGTCCGCCGGGCCGGAGGGCTCCAGGCTCACCACCGCCCGGACCTTCGCCGGGTTGTTCACCGCCGCCTGGAAGGAAAACGCGCCGGACTGGCTGTGGCTGACGATCACGCACGGACCGACCCGCTCGACCAGTTCGTCATAGGCTTTCTGCGTGATCGCATCGTGGCCGGCCCAGCGGGCCACCACCTGCTTCTGGTACTGGTCCGTCGCGTCTGCCGGCCATTCGCTGTCGGCGAAATAGGTGCGCTGCTCGTGTTCCACGTGAAACCCGTCGAGCGGGCCGAAGCGGAACATGCGCCAGGCATCCTGCTGCGAGCGGAAGATCGGCTCGCCCTCGAACACTTCGGGAGACTTCGCCCAACTGGCCCGGCCGCGCTCGACCGCGTCGGAGCAATAGACGTCGAAGCCGGCCTCCAGGAAGCGCTGCTGCCAGCCGGGCCGCCCGTCCGGCGTGTCCTCCCAGGTGACGCCGGTCTGGCCGCCACCGTGCCATAGCAGCACCGGATAGGGGTAGGAGGGGGCCGCCAGCAGCGTGTACTGCACGTACATCTGCTCGACCGCGAACCGGCCGTTCGGGTCGATTTCGATCTCCGGGCCGCTCTTGGTGATCCGCGCCCGGCGCACCGGCAGGCCGGAAAGCTCGACCATGCGGCCGCCGAGATGAAAGCCGCCGATGGCGCGGACGGAGAAACTCATGGGGTCAGCTTCCTTAGCCTGCATTGCGTTTCACCCCGAGTAGCCGGCAGTGCCGGCGGATCGAGGGGCACGGCCTTTGCAAGACCGATCCCTCGATACGCGCCTTCGGCACCACTCGGGATGAAGGGACTGCGGGATACGGTCATGCTCCCGCCCCCCGCATCGCCCGCCACACCGCTTCCGGCGTCGCCGGCATGTCGATGTGCTGGACCCCCAGCGGCGCCAGCGCGTCCAGCAGGGCGTTGATCACCGTCGGCGGTGCGCCGGTCGCGCCCGCCTCGCCGCAGCCCTTGACGCCCAGCGGGTTGGCGACGGTCGGCGTTTCCACCGGCACGAAGTCGAAATCCGGCAGGTCGCTGGCGCGCGGCAGGTGGTAGTCCATGTAGGAGCCGGTCAGCAACTGGCCGTCCTCGGCGAACACCACCCGCTCGAACAGCGCCTGGCCGATGCCCTGGGCTACGCCGCCATGCACCTGGCCCGCCAGCAACAGCGGGTTCAGCGCCCGGCCGAAATCGTGCACCATGGTATAGGCTTCCAGCGCGAAGCCGCCGGTCTCCTTGTCCACCTCCACCTCGGCGATGTGGACGCCATAGGGGAAGGTGTGGTTTTCGGGCACGAAGCGGTCGAATCCGCCCAGGCCCGGTTCCTCGCCCGGCGGCAGGTTGGCCGGATCGTCGGCCAGTGCGGCCAGCTCCGGCAGCGACAGGCGCAGGTCGGTGCCCGCCACCGAGACCATGCCGTCGGCAAAGGCGATGTCCGCTTCCGCCGCCTCGAATTTCTGCGCGGCGATGCGTCTGGCCTTGGCAATCACCTTGTCCGCCGCGCGCGCGATGGCGCCGCCGCCCATGGGGATCGACCAGGAGCCGCCGGTGCCGGTGCCGGTTTCGACCTCGTCGGTGTCGCCCTGGATCACCACCACCTTGTGCGGGTCCGTGCCCAGCCATTCGTTCACCACCTGGGCATAGGCGGTGCGGTGCGCCTGGCCGTTGCTCTGGCTGCCGATCCGCACCTCGACCCGGCCGTCGGCGCACACATCGACCCGGGCCGCCTCGCTCAGCGCCGGGCCGCCGCCGCAGCGCTCGATATAGAGGCAGACGCCCAGGCCGCGCAGACGCCCCTCCGCCTGGCTGGCGGCGCGGCGGGCGGCAAAACCGTCCCAGTCCACCCGCTGCTTCGCCTGCTCCAACAGGGCGCCGAAATCGGCGCTTTCATAGGTGAGCCCGGTCGGCGTCGTGTAGGGGAAGGCGTCGGGCGCCAGCGCGATGCGGGCGCGATAGGCGATCGGGTCCTCGCCCAGGTCGCGGGCGGCGCGGTCCACCAGCCGCTCGATCAGATAGGTGATCTCCGGCCGGCCGGCGCCACGATAGGCATCCACCGGCGCGGTGTTGGTGAAGGTGCCCGTGACGCGGATATAGACGGCCGGGATGCGATAGGCGTTCGGCGCCATGTGCATGTTGGTCGGCGACACCGCGGCGCCGTTGGCGTTGTAGGCGCCCAGATTGGCATAGGTCCGCACCCGGAAGCCCAGCGGCTCGCCGGCGGCGTCGAGGGCCAGTTCGCCGGTGGTGACATTGTCCCGGCCGCCGGTGTCGGACAGAAACGCCTCGTCCCGGTCGCTCACCCATTTCACCGGCCGGCCGAGCGCGCGGGCGGAAAACAGCACCAGGCAGTTTTCCGGATAGAGCCCGTTCTTGCCGCCGAAGCCGCCGCCGACATCGCCGACCAGCACCCGCACGGCCTCGCGCGGCACGCGGAACACGGTGTCGGCCACCTGCTCCTTCAACCTGTGCGGCATCTGCGTGGTGGCGTGCAGGATGAGGCGCCCGTCCTCATACCGGCCGAGCGCGCCCCGCGTCTCCGCCGCATTCAGGATCACCCGGTTGTTGATCACGTCGAGCCGAACCACCCGCGCCGCCCGCGCGAACCCGGCCTCGGTCGCCGCGGCATCGCCCAGTTCGAACTCGAACGAGCGATTGGCCGGCGCATCGTCCCAGAGCTGTGGCGCCTCGGCGGCAATCGCCCCTTTCGCGTCCGTGACCACGGCAAGCGGGTTGTAGTCGACCAGGATGGCCTCGGCGGCGTCGCGCGCCTGCTCGCGCGTCTCGGCGACGACGAAGGCGACCGGCTCGCCGGCATAGCGCACCCGGCCCCGGGCCAGCACCGGCTGGCCGTGATGGCGGTAGTCGGTGCCGTCGACCAGTTTCGGGAACGCCAATGTCGGAATATCGCCCAGCGCCTGCACGTCGTCGGCAGTGTAGACCGCCAGCACCCCCGGCATGGCGGCCGCCGCAGCGGTGTCGGCGCCGCGAATCGCGGCGTGCGCGTGCGGGCTGCGCAGCACATAGCCATGGGCCAGGCCCGGAAAGCCCAGATCGTCCAGAAACCGGCCCTGGCCGATCAAAAGCGCCGGGTCTTCCAGCCGCAAAAGCGGTTGCGACAGGCCAAACTGTGCCATCGGGCGGTCTCCGTCTCGGGTGGCCTGCCATTCCAGCACGCCCGGCGCCGGAACGGAAGAGGCGCCGCCCCGTCCCGCCGCCCAACCGCCGGGACGGGCTCAGAAATCGCGCCGCCACTTCACGCCGACCGACGAGTTGCCCTGCACGCCGGCCTCGCTGTCGACCACAATGTCGTCCAGCACCTCCACTTCGACCCGCACCTTGGGCGGGGTGCCGTCGATGGGCTGGGTCGCGCCGACGAACACCCCCTCGGCCACGTTTTGGCCGACGGTGACGCCGGTGCTGTCGCCGCTGTTGTCGACCCGCAGCACGTCCAGGCCGATGGCGCCGCGCACCCGGTCCAGCGTGCCGGCGCCGCCATCCATCAGCGTCGCGATGCCGTTGGCCAGGTCCAGCGCCTGCAACGGCGACAGCGACTGGGCCGACTGGCCGAACAGCAGGCGCGGCATGATCTCGCTCTGCGGCAGGCTCGGCGTCGAGGTGAAGTCCATGGTCGGTTTCGAGGCCGGGCCGGTGATGGTGATGCCGCCGGTAATCCCGTCTGAGGTCCGCAACAGGGCCACGTCCAGTGCCGGATCGACGGCGGTCGGGTCGGAGAAGCTGATCTGGCCGCGATTCAGGTCGAACGCCTTGCCCAGCAGCGACAACTGCCCGCGCACCTTGTCGATCGAACCGGTCACCCGCGGCTTGCTGGCGGTGCCGCCGACCTTCAGGTCCATCTTCCATTCGGAATCGAGGCCGCGCCCGCGCACGAACAGATTGCCTGGCGCGTGCACGCGGATATCCAGGCCGATCCGCCCCTCTTTCTTCGGCTTCGGCTTCGGCTTCGGCGCGCCCTTCACCCGCACCTCGCCCAGTTCGGCGATGGAGGGCGGCACCGCGTGCACCAGCCGGATTTCGGCCCGGTCCACCAGCACGTCGCCCTTGACGTCCGGGTGGGTCAGCGTGCCGGTGGCCTTGATCGCGGCGGTGACGAGTGCGGTCGCATCGGCCCGGCGCACCAGCAGCGCCTTCTTCGTGTCGATGGCCGCGTCCAGCGCCGTGCCCTGCACCGCCACATGCCCGGTCACCGGCGCGCCCGACGGGTCTTTCGCCTCCAGCGTCACCTTGTAGGTGCCGTCGGCCCCGACCGAGGAGCGGGCGTTCAGATCGGTCAGCACCGTGCCGACCTGCAAATTCTCATAGCGGCCGTTGGTGATGTCCGTGCGCCCGGCAACGGTCGGGGCGCCGAACGTGCCGCCCAGGGTCAGGTCCACATCGGCCGCGCCGGCCATGTAGTTGTCCGCCGCCGGCACCAGCGCCCACAGCCGTTCCAGCCGGCCCTGCCAGCGCACATGGCCCGCCAGCGGCGCGCTCTTGCGCGGCTGCGGCACCAGCCCGCCCGGGCGCAGGCCCAGCGTGCCGTCCACCCGGATCGGATCGCCGAAATTGCCGCTGATCGCCGCCGAGGCCTTGGCCTCGCGCCCGTCCCAGGCCGCGGTGACCTGGGCGCCGAGGGCATTGCCCTTGCCCGGCAGGTCCGCCAGTTGCAGGTCGGTGAAGCGCAGGTCGGCCGAGGCCGGGGCGCGGCTGTCATAGTCGACCTTGGCGTCCAGCCTGCCGCCCTCGATCGGCAGGCTCGCCAGCTTGGCGAGCGGGCCCAGATCGCCGAAAGTCGCGGTCAGCGCCGCCTTCAGCCGCTGGCCCAGCAGGTCGGCCTTGCCGGCGATCTCGCCGCCCGGCACGCCGAGGCGCAGCCCATCCACCCGGGTGCGCCCCTGGCCGGAGGTGAGCGTGAGCGGCTGCAACAGCCGTGCTTCCGTCGTGTCGTGGCTTGCCGTCAGGCTGGAAACCGTCACCGTCAGCGGCTGGCCCAGCAGGTCCAGCACCGCCGCGCTCTCCGCCGCGATCGGCTTGTCGTCCGGCGCCTTGCCCGCCAGCTTCAGCGCCAGCGCGGCCTTGTTCAACGGCCCTTTCAGGGTCAGGTCCACGGGGCCGAGCCGCGCCTTGCTGGCCTCGATCCCCTCGCCATGGACGGTGGCGTCGACCACCGGCACCGCGCCCAGCGCATCGCGGAGCGCCGCCTTCACCGTCAGCCGCGACAGCCGGGCGGACGCGGCCCGGCCGTTGGCGAGCGTCATCGCCACGGTCGCATCCTGCCGGCCCTGGACCGGCTGCAAGGCCAGGCTGCCCTCCGCCCGGCCGGCCAGATCCGTGCCAGCCAGCCTGGCGAGCGTTTTCAGGTCTGCGGCCCGCCAGTTGAGGCGGCCTTCCACCAGCCCCGCCGCCAGATCGGCGCTGACCGGGCCGTCGCCGGCGGCGGCGACGCCCAGCGCATCCGCCGTCAGCCCGGTCACCGTCAGCGAGTCGCCGGCCAGCCGCAGGTCGGCGGTGGCCTTGACCGGGCCATAGTCCACCGTATTCGCCGCCAGCCGCACCGCGCCGGTGATCGCCTTGCCCAGCGCGATGTCGTGTTGCAGGCGCGCATTGCCCACCCGCCGGCCGTCCATGGCGAAGTTTTGCAACTCCGTCGCCGCCTTCAGCCGCGCCGTCGCGAACGGCCCGGCGAAATCGCCTTTCGAGACCACCGCGCCCGCCGCCTTCACGTCATAGGGGCCCGCGACCGGCGTCAGGTCCGGCACCCGCACCTCGTAGTGCAGGTCCAGGGTCTGGTCCGCCAGTTCCACCGTGCCGCCGGCCTTGCCGGTCAACACCGGCCCGTCCAGCGCCAGATGCTCCAGCGTCAGGGTCTTGCCCGCCAGTGCGCCGGCCAGGTCGAGCGTCACCGGCCGGCCCTTGGCCAGATCGAGCTTGTCGGCCAGCAACCGAGCCGCCGCGCCCTGCACCTGGAAGGCCAGATCGCTGCCGGCCAGCGTCACCTGGCCCTTCACGTCCAGGTCGTCCACGGCCAGGGCGTCGGCGCGCACGCTCGCCAGCCGGAACCGGCCGTCGCCGGTCAGCCTGTCGGTGGTGCCGCCGACCTTGCCGTCGAAATGCAACCCCTCCACCGTGCCGAACGCCACCAGCGGATCGCCCAGCCGGTCCACGTCGATCTTGGCGGTGGCGTCGACGGCGCCGGAGCCGGGGTCGAACGTGCCGGCGGCCTGCACCTGGCCGAAATTCAGGCCCAGCACCAAGTCGCGCAGGTCCAGCACCCCGTCCTCGCGGGCGGTGAGGTCGGCGCGCAGGCCGACCGGATCGGCGAGCCAGGGCGCCGCCTGCGCCTGCAACTGGCCCTCGGCCTGGGCCCAGACATCCAGCGTCACCGCCAGCGGCTGCACCGAGGCCACGCCCACCTCGCCCTGGACCCGGCCCATGTCGTCGATCTTGGCGGTCATCTGCGCGCGCCAGTCCGCCACCGGCGCCTCGCCCTGCACCTGCACGTCGGCGGCGGCATCGGGCGGCAGGCCCGCCAGTTCGGCCACCACGCCGCCCGGCGCCTCGTGCGCGTTCAGCACCAGGCGCAGCAGGTCGGTCTGGAAATTGCGGGTGTAGTCGAAGCGGATGGTGCCGGTCACGGCGTCGGTGCGGTCCAGGCTCAGCGCCGCCGACTGCACGTCGCCCTCGTCCCGAAAATGGCCGCCGGCGTCGAAGGCCAGCGGGCTCGGCCCCAGCACGCCGCCGGCGATGCGCACGCGGGTCAGCTTCATGCCCTCCACCGTCACGGCGATGGGCGAGCGCGGCCAGGCGAGCCGCCCCGCCGCGGCGTCTTCCGCCGGCTTCTCGGCCGCCGGGTCCGGCGGCGCCGGCACCGGCTTGCGCAGCACCTCGACATCGTCCGCCGTCAGCTTGGTGACGAACACCTCGCCCTGGACCAGCCGCGACGGGTTCCAGTTCATCGACACCTTGCCGATGCGCAGCCACACGCCCTGGGCGTCGGCAATGCTCACGCCCAGCAGATCGGTGCCGCCTTCCTCCGGGTCCTCCACCTTGTCGACGGTGATTTCCAGCGAGCCGGGCACGTTGATCTGGTCCAGCGCGAACTGGATCAGCGAGTTTTTCAGCCCGAACAGCGACAGTGCGGCCGCCGGCGCCGGCAGCAGCGGCGCGGCGGCCAGCGTCAGGACGAACAGCAGCGGCAGAAAGCGACGGCGGCTCAAAACGCTTGTCCAATCGAGAAGTAGATCTGGAAGGAATCGTCGACGCTGCGCGGGTTCAGCGGCACCGCGACATCGGCCCGGATCGGCCCCAGCGGCGAGTAGTAACGGAAGCCCAGGCCGGCAGAGAACTGCATGCCGCTGCTGAAGGTCGGCACCACGTCCTCGCTGACGGAGGCGGCGCCCGCGAACACCGCCAGGCCGAAATCGCCATAGACCTGCGCCCGCAACTCGGCCACCGCCTCCACCACCGACCGGCCGCCGGTGGGGTCGTCGTGCGAGTCCAGCGGCCCGATCTTGCGCTCGGCATAGCCGCGCAGCGAACCGCCGCCGCCGGCATAGAGCCGCCGGCCGGCCGGCACGTCGCTCAGGTCGCCGGACAGAATGCTGCCCAGGCGCGTGCGCACCGCCGCGATATAGCGTTTCTTGCCGGTCAGGTCGAAATAGCTCGCGCCGTTCAGTTCGGTCAGAAGAAACGGCGTGAACCGGCTGTCGAACCGGCCCATGAACGGCGTCGTCGCCACGTGCAGGCGGATGCCCTTGGACGGGTTCAGCAGGTCGTCGCTGTTGTCGTACTGCGCGAAGGCGGGCATGCCCACCAGATAAGCCCGGCCCTCGGCATCGCTGGAGGTGGTGTCGGTCACCTCGGCCAGGCCGCCCAGGCCCGCCCGCCAGAACCGGCTCAACTGCCGTTCCAGGCCCAGCGTCAGGGTGATGCCGGTCTCGTCGAAGGCATCGTCCTCGATATGGCGCAGCGACACCTGGCCCACCAGGTCCTGCTTGTTGCGCCGGAACTGGGGTTTGCGCAGCTGGCCGTCCAGATGCTGTTCCGACGCCGTCACGTCCGTGGTCAGGCGCAGGGTCTCGTTGGCGCCGAACAGGTTGCGATGGTCGAACTCCGCCTTGGCGCCGGGGCCGAGATCGGTCGAGTAGTTGACGCCGACGGCGATGGAGCGAAAGGGCCGCGGCTCCAGCCGTGCGGTCACCGGCGCGGCGCCGGGGGGCGGCGCGGTCTCCGGCAGCAGCACCGAGCCGGCATTGAACAGGCCGGTGCCGATCAGGCTGCGCTGGTATTCGGTCAGCTTGACGGTATTGACCGGCTCGCCCTTCTTCCAGGGCAGATAGGTGCGCAGATAGGCGTCGTCGATGCCGGTCGCCCCCTGGATCGACAGGTCGCCATAGGTCACGAGCGGGCCGGTGTCGATGCGGCTGGTGACCTGCATGGTCGCGGCTTCCGGGTCGATCTCCGCATCGCGCTTGATCAGGCGGGCATAGGGATAGCCCACGGTTTTCAGCGCGCCCACCACCTGTTCCTCGGCCGCAAGGATCCCGGCCGCCTCCGCCGGCTGCCCCACCGGCGAGCCGAAATGCGAGTCCGCCTTTTTCGGCATGGCCTGGGCCAGCGGGGTCGGCGTCAGCAGGAAGGTGTGTTCGCTCAGAACGTAAGGGCGGCCCGGCTGCACCGTGACGGTCACGGCGGCGCTCTTGCCGTCCTCGCCCGCCGCCACGTCCACGCGGGCATCGCCCTCATAATAGCCGTGCGAGCGCAGCACCTTCTGCACCACCGTCCGGTCGTCCTGCGCCCGGCGGCGCAGCAGCGCCAGGCTCGGCGCGCCGTTTTCCTGATAACGGTAGAGCGCCAGCGCCTTTTCCAGGTCGGCGGCGACGGCATCGTTCGGCGCGTCCTTCACCGCGACGGTGTAGGACGCGATCTCGACCGGCTCGTCGATGGCCGGCGGCGCGTCCTCGGCCAGGGCCGCGGGCGGCAGGGTCGTCGCCAAGCCCATCGCGGCCAGCGACAGCAAGGCAAAGGCTCCAAACGCGGAGAAAGGGGTCAAGGGTCGGTCCCATGGCGTCAACGGGCAGACAAAGGCTGGGCCGGTGCGCTGCGATGCGCAGCACACCTCGCTACGGCCGCTCCTATGTAGTCACTCTTGCGTAACGCTGTCACCATCACCAGGGCCCCGCCGGTAAAATTCCGGTTACCGGCGGGCGCAAACCCTCAGAGCGACAACACCCGGTCCAGCCATTTCAGCACGCCCTTCGGCTCGCCCCGCTCCTCCGGCAGCGCCGCGTGGCGCGAGGCCGCCTCGCGCGGCGGCAGGTATTTGTTGGTCGGCTGGTAGCCCAGTTCCGGCATCAGGTCATAGCCGCCGCGCTCGGCCACCAGTTGCGACACCGGCGAGGTCGGGTCGCCCAGATCGCCAAAATGCCGCGCGCCGGCCGGACAGGTGGAGACACAGGCGGGCACCCGCTCGTCCTCGGCCAGGTTCTCGTTGTAGATGCGGTCGATGCAGAGCGTGCATTTCTTCATCACCCCCTGGTCCGCGTCGAACTCGCGCGCGCCATAGGGACAGGCCCACGAACAGAGCTTGCAGCCGATGCAGGTCTCGGCGTTCACCAGGACGATGCCGTCCTCCTCGCGCTTGTAGCTGGCGCCGGTCGGACAGACGGTGACGCAGGCCGCATCCTCGCAATGCAGGCAGGATTTGGGGAAGTGGACCGTGCGCCCGGCCGCGCCGTCGCCCGCCTCGTAGGAGTGGACGCGGTTGAACCAGACGCCGTCCGGCGCGGCGCCGTACGGGTCCTGGTCGGTCAGCGGCGCCGAATGGCCGCCGGTGTTCCATTCCTTGCAGTTCACGGCACAGGCGTGGCAGCCGACACAAATGTCCAGGTCGATGACCAGGCCGAGCTTTTTGGCGGTGGCGGAGGGAAGGGCGGTCATGGCTTAGCTCTCTGCGAAAATCCTGGCGTCATTGCGAGGCGCAGCCGAAGCAATCCAGACCGCCGCCCGTGCGGGCTGAGGCTTTGCCTGGATTGCCCCATCGCCTGCGGCTCCTCGCAATGACAGAATGGGAGGAAGGGCGCGCACTTGGATGTCACGCCCGCTTGGCGCCATAGCGCAGGATCGCCGGCCGCGGCGTCACGCTCCGCGGCGGCTCCAGCGGCGCGTAGCGGGGCGCCACATGCTCGGCACTGACCTTTTCGATGCGCACGCGCAGGTCGTACCACGCCGCCTGCCCGGTCACCGGGTCGGCGTTGGCGGTCTTGCCGTCCGGCAGCAGCTCACCGATCAGATGGTTGAGCAGGAAGCCCTTTTCCGTCTCGACCGCGTCGTCGGCCAGGTTCCAGGCGCCCTTGCGCTTGCCGATGGCGTTCCAGGTCCAGACCGTGTTCGGGTTCACCCCCTCCATCAGCTTCACCGGCGCAACGATGGAGCCCTGGTGCGAGGTCAGCCGCGCCCAGTCGCCGTCGGCGAGGCCGTGCTTCTCGCCCAGCACCCGCGGGATGAACAGCGGCGCATAGCCGTGGATCTGGCGCAGCCAGGCGTTCTGCGAACCCCAGGAATGGTACATGGCGGCCGGCCGCTGCGTCACCGCGTGCAGCGGGAAGTCCTCGGCCTTGACCTGGCTTTCCTCGAACGGGGCATACCAGATCGGCAGCGGGTCGAAATAGCGGACGATCCGCTCCCGCTCCTCCTCCGGCGGCAGCACCGCGCCATGGCCCTGGCCCGCCAGCCGGAATTTCTGCAACGGCTCGCTATAGAGCTGCATGACGATCGGGTTGGAATTGGGGATGAAGCCCAGCCCCGCGGACCATTCCAGATAGTCCTTGTTCGCGTGCTTGAAATAGAGCTGGCTTTCCGGCAGCTCGTACTTCCAGAAACAGCCGTTTTCGATATAGCGCTGCAACTGGTTCGGGTTCGGCGCACCGCGGCCCTGGCCCTCGCCGTCCAGGCCGCGGAAGCCGGCGAGCGGCCCGATATCCGCCGCGCCGCGGGTGTGGTTCACCAGATAGTCCGGATAGCCGCCGGGGAATTTCGCCGTGCCGTCGTCCTTGGTGAAGGCCGGCAGGCCCAGCCGGTAGCCCAGTTCGATCACCACGTCCTGGAACGGCCGCACATCGCGGTTCGGCTGCACCACCGGCTGGCGGATCGCATCCGCCGGCCCGTGCGCGTCCGAGATCGGCCGGTCCAGGATCGAGACCGCGTCCCAGCGCTCCAGATAGGTGGTGTCCGGCAGGATCAGGTCGGCATAGGCGATGGTCTCGGACCAGAACGCGTCGGAATAGATGATGCGCGGGATTTTGTACTCGCCCGTAGCCTCGTCCTTGTCGGTCAGCATTTTCAGCGTGCCGCCGATATTCATCGACGAGTTCCAGCCCATGTTCGCCATGTACATGAACAGGGTGTCGATCTTGTAGGGGTCGCCGGCCCAGGCGTTGTGAATCACCAGATGCATCAGCCCGTGCGCGGCCACCGGCGCCTTCCAGCTATAGGCGTGGTCGATGCGCACCGGCCGGCCGTCGCCGTCGAGCAACAGGTCTTCCGGCCCGGCGGTGAAGCCGAGCGGCGGCCCCGGCAGCGGCGTGTTCGGCGCCAGATGCTCCGGCCGGCCGGCGGGCTTCGGCCCGGGCGGCGCCGGGCGCGGGAAGGGCGGCTTGTAGCGGAAGCCGCCCGGAACGTCGATCGAGCCGATCAGCATCTGCAACAGGTGCAACGTGCGGCAGGTGTGGAAGCCGTTGGAGTGGGCGGAGATGCCCCGCATGGCGTGCAGTGCCACCGGCCGGCCCACCATCTGCTCGTGCCGCTTGCCGGTCCAGTCGGTCCAGGCGACATCCAGCGTCACGGTTTCCCGGAACGCCACTTGGGCGATCTCGGCCGCGACCTGGCGGATCGTGGCGGCCGGGATGCCGCAGCGCTCGGCCACCGCGTCGGGCGCATACTCGTCGGCCAGATAGCGCTCGGCCAGAAGATGGAAGGCGGGCACGGCCTTGGCCCCATCGGGCAACGTCACCTCGCCCACCAGCGCCGGCTGCGTGCCGGGCGACTGCGCCTTCACCGTCGCGTGCGCCACCTGATCCCAGGCCAGCGGCGCGCCGTCCTCGTCGCGCACGAACAGGCCGTCATTCGCCGCGCCCGGCGCCTGCCGCACCAGCCAGGTGGCGTTGGTGTAGCGCGCCAGATACTCCAGGTCGATCTGGTCGGTGCGCAGCAATTCGTGCACCAGGGCCAGCACGAACAGCCCGTCCGTGCCGGGACGGATGCCGAGCCACTGGTCGGCAATGGCCGCATAGCCGGTGCGCACCGGGTTCACCGCCACCACCTTGGCGCCGCGCCCTTTCAGCTTGCCGAGGCCGGTCTTGATCGGGTTCGAGTCGTGATCCTCGGCAATGCCGAACATCATCAAATACTTGGTGTGTTCCCAGTCCGGCTCGCCGAACTCCCAGAACGAGCCGCCAATGCTGTAAATGCCGCCCGCCGCCATGTTGACCGAGCAGAAGCCGCCATGGGCGGCGAAGTTCGGCGTGCCGAACTGCTGCGCCCAGAAGCCGGTCAGCGACTGGCTCTGGTCGCGGCCGGTGAAGAAGGCCAGCTTCTTCGGGTCGTCGTTGCGGATGGCCGAGAGCCATTGCGTCGCCGTCTGCATCGCCTCGTCCCAGGAGATTTCCTGGAACTCGCCGGAGCCGCGCGGCCCGACCCGCTTCAGCGGCTTGGTCAGTCTGGCGGGCGAGAGGTGGTGCATGATCCCGGCCGAGCCCTTGGCGCAGAGCACGCCCTTGTTCACCGGATGCTTTTTGTTGCCCTCGATATAGCGGATATCCCCACCCTTCAGATGGACTTTGATCCCGCAGCGGCAGGCGCACATATAGCAGGTGGTGGTCTTGACCTCGTCCGAGACGGTCGGCGAGGTATCGACCTGCTCCGGCGGGCCGGCGAGGGATTCGAGCATGGGGCAGGGGTCCGATAGGGCGGCGGTACGGTCAGACCTTCCATCCTAACGCCCACCGCGCCAAGGGCAAGCCGGTGACGCACGGGCTCCCGAGGATCGCAGCCGGGCCGGCCCGACTCCCCCGGCAGCACCCACCCCTCAAAGCTTCCCCGGAAGCGGCAAACGCACCCGAACTTCCCCGGAAGCGGCAGAGCCGCTATCCGGGGCCCCCCACCGAGCCGGCCCCGAAGGAGGTCCCGGCCCTCGCCTTCGGCTCGGCCGGGAAAGCGGGGTATGGGCGTTTGGGAATTGGCCCGCCCGCCTCACGCGAACGACTCGATTTCCTCTTCCTGGACATTGCCCGGCACGATCACGATCGGGATGTGCAACTGGCCGACCCAGCGGCCGGTCAGCGCCGTCACCAGCGGGCCCGGCCCCTCCCGGCCCGTCGCCGCGCCCAGGATCAGGAAGGCGATGGAGGGGTCCTCCCGGATCTGGTCGATCACCGCGTCGCGGCGGTCGCCCTCGCGGATATAGAACACCGGCGGCTCGGAACTCCACTGGCGGATGTGCTCGGCGGCCCGGCTCAGCACCCGCTCGGCATCGGCCTGCGCTTCCGCCCGCATCAGGTCGCCGATGGACGACCAGTGCTGAAACTCGGTGGCTTCTTGCTCGATCACAAACAGCAGGCCCACATGCGCGCCGGTGCGGTTGGCCCGGCGCGCCGCGAATTGCAGCGCCACCGACATCTCCGCCGTGTCGTCGACCACGCACAACAGCGTGCGCCCGATTGCCTTGCGGGATTCACCCGCCTTATCCGTATCGCTCATCTAGCGTCGTCCAAACAGCATGCCTGCCCCATATCCTGCCATCACTGCGATCAGGATTGCAAACACACCATAGGCGGCCGGGTATTGGTGGGCGATGCGGAAAATCGAGGCTTCCATGCCCGCCTTCTCCACCGTCAGCGGAATCTCGGTCGTGGCCGTGACCCAACCGTCGACCACGTGATAGACGTCGACGTGATACTGGCCGATCGGCACGTTCGCCGGGAACGGCACCCGGGTGCGGAACAGCGCGCCGCCGACGATCTCGATCGGCCCGACCTTGCGGTCATAGAGTTTCTGGACCGCCTTGCGGCGCAGCAGCGCCTCGCGGAAGGCCGCCCCCTGCGTCGGGCCGATATCGGCGGCGGGACTGAGATTCAGATAGCGAAAGCCGACCCCGTTGTCGCGCAGCACGTCGTCCAGCGCGTCGTCGGAGAGGCCGGCGGTGGCCGAGACGTGATAGAAGCCGGGCACGGTATCGAACTGCACGCTCTCGGTGTTGATCCAGAGCCCGCTCACCCGGCTCTTCTTGCGCACGACCACGTTGGAGTCCGGGCCGCTGATGATGACGATCACGTCGCCCTTGCCCTCGGTCACGCCGAACAGCAGCAACTCGGTGCCGGAGAATCCGGTGCTGATCTTGATCTCGTGCTCGGACAGGTCGGCGACCAGCGACTGGGCCATGGCGGCGCTCAGCGCCAGCGAGAGCCAGACGCCGGTGGCGAGCCCCAGCAGGGCAGCGGCTTGCGCGCGCATCAGACGCCACCCACCGCTTGCAGGCTGTAGAGGTCCTGCGGCTGGACCACCAGGTCGAACAGCAGCTTGCCGCAGGTGCCCAGCACCATCAGCGCCAGCAGAATGCGGAATTGCGGGCCGGAGACCTTGGTGCCGATCATGGTGCCGAACTGCACGCCGATCACCGAGCCGATCAGCAGCGCCAGCGCCAGCACCACGTCCACGGTCTGCGTGGTGTAGGCCTGCAGGAAGGTGACGTTGGCGACCACGAACAGAATCTGGAACAGCGATGTCCCGGCCACCACGCTGGTCGGCATGCCCAGCAGATAGATCATTGCCGGCACCATGATGAAGCCGCCGCCGACACCCATCAGTGCCGCCAGCAGGCCGACAAAGGCGCCGACGGCGAGCGGCATCAGCGCGCTGATATACAGGCGCGAGCGGCGGAAGCGCACCTTGAACGGCAGGCCGTGCATCCAGGTATGCTGGTGCAGCTTGCCCCGGCGGGCCGTGCCCCGGCGCGAGCGCAGCATCGCCCGCAGGCTTTCGGCGAACATCAGCAGGCCGATGGCGCCCAGGAACACGACATAGAGCAGTGAGATCATCAGATCCACCTGCCCCAGTTCGCGCAACAGCTTGAACACATAGACGCCGACGGTCGAGCCGATCACGCCGCCAACCAGCAGCACGCCGCCCATGGCGAAATCCACGCTTTTTCGTCGCCAGTGCGCGATCACGCCGGTGATCGAGGTGGCCACCAGCTGGTTGGCGCCGCTCGCCACCGCCACCGCGGGCGGGATGCCGATAAAAATCAGCGCCGGGGTGATCAAGAAGCCACCGCCGACGCCGAACAATCCCGATAAGAAGCCGATGGCGCCACCCAGGCCCAGCAGCAGAAACACGTTCACCGAAATCTCTGCGATGGGCAAATAGAGTTGCATGCCGACCCTGGCTTCCCGCTGAAGACAATCCTAGGAACGCAACGCAGCACGGCGCGCGGAGAATGTCTATGTATGCGCCCGCCGCCGCCGCAAGGCAAGGCCCCGAGGCGCGCAAAAGTGCCGGAAACGGGGCCTTTACGGCTGCAAAAAGCCGACCCGCTCCTTCACCTCGGCCAGGATCGGCGCGGCGATGGCATTGGCGCGCCCGGCGCCGCTGCGCAGAACACCGTCGACATAGCCGGGGTCGGCCAGCATGCGGTTCATCTCGCCCGTGATCGGCGAGAGCACCGCCACCGCCACCTCCGCCAGCGCCTTCTTGAAGTCGGCAAAACCCTTGCCGCCGAAGTCGGCCAGCACCGCGTCGACGCTCTGGCCGGCGAGCGCGCCATAGATGCCCACCAGATTCTCCGCCTCCGGCCGGCCGGCGAGGCCCGCCGCCTCGGACGGCAGCGGCTCCGGGTCAGTCTTGGCGCGGCGGATCTTGGCGGCGATGGCGTCGGCATCGTCGGTGAACGTGATGCGCGACTGGTCGGACGGGTCCGACTTGCTCATCTTCGCGCTGCCGTCGCGCAGGCTCATCACCCGCGTCGCCGAGCCGAAAATGCGCGGCTCCGGCAGCGGGAAGAAGTCGACGTCGTAATAGCGGTTGAAGGCGCCGGCGATGTCGCGGGCCAGTTCCAGATGCTGCTTCTGGTCCTCGCCCACCGGCACGTCCGTCGCCTTGTAGAGCAGCACGTCGGCGGCCATCAGCACCGGATAGGTGTAGAGGCCGGACATGGCCTGGTCGCGCTTCTTGCCGGCCTTTTCCTTGAACTGGGTCATGCGGTTCAGCCAGCCCATGGGCGTGTGACAGCCCAGGATCCAGGCCAGCTCCGCATGGCCGCTGACGGCGGACTGGTTGAAGATGATGCACTCTTCGGGGTCGATGCCGGAGGCGATATAGGCGGCCGTCACCTCCCGCGTCGACTGGCGCAGCGCCGCCGGGTCCTGGGGCACGGTGATGGCGTGCAGATCGACGATGCAGAAAATGCACTCATAGTCCTTCTGCATGCCGACCCAGTTGCGGATCGCCCCCAGATAA
Organism: Alphaproteobacteria bacterium; assembly: GCA_020638555.1. Lineage (NCBI taxonomy): Bacteria > Pseudomonadati > Pseudomonadota > Alphaproteobacteria > Alphaproteobacteria bacterium. The sequence goes on from JACKII010000001.1 coordinate 127,526, forward strand.
TTGCCGAGATGCAGATTGCCGGTCGGCTGAATGCCGCTGAAAATGCGATTGGTCGGGTGGCTCATGGCTCTGACGCTAGTCTTGCGAGGGAAGCCTCGGGTTATCGCGGCGACGGCGGATGCGGTCAAGCGGACGTTTGGCCCATGCGGCGACCGTGGTCCGGTCGACGGCGCCGATCATCCAGGCGAGCGCGAAATACCCGGCGGCCCCGCCGGCGCAGACCGTGGCGAGCGCGGCGGCGCGCCAGATCTCGCCGTCATGCAGCGGCGGTGCCAGCGCCTCGGCCCCCGCCAGCACCAGCCCGCCCATGGCCAGGCTCGCCGCCAGCACCCGCGGCGCGCGGCGCGCCAGGCCCCGGTCCGCCACCCAGTCGCCGCGGCGGTGCAGCAGCCAGCCCAGCGCCAGCGCGTTCGCCCACGACGCCACCGTGGTCGCCACCGCCAGGCCAACCACGCCCAGCGGCCGGTAGAGCGCGAAGCCCAGCGCGATGTTGAGGGCGATGCTAGCGGTGGCGATCTTCACCGGCGTCGCCGTGTCCTCGCGGGCGAAGAAACCGGGGCTCAGCACCTTGACCAGCACGAAGGCGGGCAGGCCCACCGCATAGGCGGCCAGCACCCAGGCGGTGGCGACGGTGTCGGTGGCGGCGAAGGCGCCGCGCTGGAACAACACCCGCACGATGGCCTCCGGGATCACCGCCAGCGCCACCGCCGCCGGCAGGGTCAGGAACAGCGACAGTTCCAGCGCCCGGTTCAACGCCGCATTCGCCGCCGCCGCGGTCTCGCCCTTCAGCGCGCGCGAGAGGCTGGGCAGCAGCGCCGTGCCGATGCCGATGCCGATCACTCCCAGCGGCAATTGGTAGATACGGTCGGCGTAATAGAGATAGCTGATGGCGCCGACTGGCAGCAGCGAGGCGATCAGCGTGTTCACGAGCATGTTGAGCTGCAAAGCGCCGGCGCCGACCGCCCCCGGCCCCAGCAGCCGCAGGGTGCGGCGCACCACCGGGTCGAGGCGCACCGGCACCAGCCGCAGCGCGAACCCGGCCCGGCGCATGGCCCAGGCCATCAGCACCAGTTGCGCCAGGCCCGCCAGCGCCACCGCCACCGACAGCACATGGCCTGGCGTCTGCAACGCATCGGCGGCGAACACCAGGGCCGCGATCATCACCAGGTTCAGCACGCAGGGCGCGGCCGCCGCGGCGGCGAATTTGTCGAGCGCGTTCAGCACCGCCCCCATCAGCGAGGCGAGCGCGATGAACCAGAGATAGGGGAAGGTCAGCCGCGCCATCTCCACCGCCAGGGCGAAATTGCCGGGCTTGTCCGCCAGACCGGGGGCCAGGCCATAGACCAGCGCCGGCATGGCCAGTTCGGCGGCGATGGTGATGAGCGTGAGCGTGACCGCCATCAGCGCCAGCATGCGCTCGGCAAAGCCGCGGGCGGCGGCGGGGCCGTCCCGCGCCAGCACGCCGGCGAACACCGGCACGAAGGCAGCGTTGAACGCGCCCTCGGCAAACAGGCGGCGGAACAGGTTCGGCAGGCGCAGCGCCACGAAGAACGCATCCGCCACCGGCCCGGCACCCAGGATCGCCGCGATCAGCAGGTCGCGGACAAAGCCGAGCAGCCGGCTCGCCATGGTGAAGCCGCCAACGGTGGCGACAGCGCGCAAAAGCATGGTGTGCGAACGCCCTTCCAAGGCCGCAGGAACGGACCCTCCCTTACCACCCCCGGCGGCACGCGGCCACGCACTTCTGGGCCTCGGGTCGCGGGCATTCGGCGACCGGGCTCTATTGCTGGCGGCGCAGCATCGGCCCCGCCGGCGCACCGCCGACCACGTGCACGTGCAGATGCGGCACTTCCTGGTGGCCGTGCTCGCCATTGTTCTGCAACAGGCGATAGCCAGTGCCGGCCACGCCCTCGCGCCGCGCCACCTCGCCAATGGCCCGGACAAAGTCCGCCTGCTCGGCCGCGCTGGCGGTGGCGGCGAACTCGTCCCAGGTGATGTAGGCGCCCTTGGGGATCACCAGCACATGCACCGGCCGCGCCGGGTTGATGTCGCGGAAAGCCAGCGTGTGCTCGGTCTCGTGAACCTTCTGGCACGGGATCTCGCCGCGCAGGATTTTGGCGAAAATGTTTTGGTCGTCGTAGGACATACTCTGTCTCATTCGCTCCGTCATTGCGCGCCGTCAGGCGAGGCAATCTAGGGTGGATTCTTTCCCCGCTGGCTCACCACCCCATTTTCCCTGTCCTCGCTTGGGCGGGAAATGGGGCAGAAGAGTGGCTCAACCAGTCCTGAAAGCAATCTGGCAGCCGGCTCCGGGTTCGGGGACTGGATTGCGTCGTCGCTTCGCTCCTCGCAATGACGGCGGCGGGTGTCGGTGGAGGCTATTTCTTCGCCCGCGCCGCCAGCTCGGCCCAGACGGCGTCGGGCGTCACGCCCTGGTCGGCCCAGAGCACGCAGAGATGATAGAGCAGGTCCGCGCTTTCCGAGACCAGGCGCTCGCGGTCGCCGCGCATGCCTTCGATCACGGTTTCCACCGCTTCCTCGCCCACCTTCTGGGCGATCTTGGCGGTGCCGCGGCCGAACAGGCGGGCGGTGTAGGAACTGTCCGGGTCGGCGCCGCGGCGGCTTTCGATCACCGCATAGAGCGCATCGAGTGTGTGGGCGTCGCTCATGCGGCGTCCTCCAGATGGGTCGGGCGCACGGGCACGCCGTGCGCGGCCATATAGGCCTTGGTCTCGGCAATGGTGAAGGTGCCGAAATGAAAGATCGAGGCGGCCAGCACAGCGCTCGCCCCGGCGCGCACGCCCTCTACCATATGGTCGAGCGTGCCAACGCCGCCGGACGCGATCACCGGCACCGGCACGGCGTCGCTCACCGCCTTGGTCAGCGCCAGGTCGAAGCCGGACTTGGTGCCGTCGCGGTCCATGCTGGTCAGCAGGACCTCGCCGGCGCCGCTGGCGGCCATGCGCTTCGCCCATTCGACCGCGTCCAGGCCGGTCGGCTGGCGGCCGCCATGGGTGAACACCTCCCAGCGGCCGGGGCCGGACTGTTTGGCGTCGATGGCCACGACGATGCACTGCGAGCCATAGGCCGTCGCCGCCTCGGCCACGAAGTCCGGGCGCGCGACCGCGGCCGAGTTGATCGACGCCTTGTCGGCGCCGGCCAGCAGCAGCTTGCGGATGTCATCGACCGTGCGCACGCCGCCGCCGACGGTCACCGGCATGAAGCAGCAATCGGCGGTGCCGCGCACCACGTCATAGATGGTGTCGCGGTTCTCGTGGCTGGCGGTGATGTCGAGGAAGGTCAGTTCGTCGGCGCCGGCGGCGTCATAGACGCGGGCCTGTTCCACCGGGTCGCCGGCGTCGATCAGGTCGACGAAGTTGACGCCCTTGACCACGCGGCCGGCATGCACGTCCAGGCAGGGGATGATGCGGACCTTCAGCATGGCCGCCCCGCTACACCCGCGCCGAGCGCAGCAGCGCCAGCGCCTCGCGCGGGTTCAGGCGGCCGTCGTAGAGCGCGCGGCCGCTGATCGCGCCCTCGATGCCGGCGGCTTCCTCCGCCAGCAGGGCGCGCAGGTCGTCCATGGAGGCGATACCGCCCGAGGCGATCACCGGCGTCTGCAACGCCCAGGCCAGATCGACGGTGGCATCCACATTGACGCCGGTCAGCGCGCCGTCGCGGTCGATGTCGGTGAAGACGATGGCGGCCACCCCGGCCTCCTCCATCGCCAACGCCAGCTCGGTCGCCCGCACCTCGGTGGTGCGCAGCCAGCCGCGGCTCGCCACCATGCCGTCGCGCGCGTCGATGGAGACGACGATCTGCCCCGGAAACTCGCGGCAGGCGCTGCGCACCAGGTCCGGGTCCTCCAGCGCCACCGTGCCCAGGATCACCCGGCGCACGCCTTTTTCCAGCCAGTAGGCGATGGTGGCCCGGTCGCGGATGCCGCCGCCCAGCTGCACCGGGACCTTGACCCGCCCCAGGATCGCCTCGACCGCGGCGCCATTCACCGGCTTGCCGTCGATGGCCCCGTTCAGATCGACCAGATGCAGCCACTCGAAGCCTTCGCTCTGGAACTGGGCGGCCTGGGCCGCGGGGTCGTCGTTGAAGACGGTGGCCTTGTCCATGTCGCCATAGAGGAGGCGAACGCACTGGCCGTCTTTCAGGTCGATGGCAGGGAAGAGGATCATCAGCGTTTCGGCAGTTCGGTTTGTTTCAGGTTCTTGTAGTAATAATGGCCTTCGATCATCTCGCCCTTGACCCACGCATAGTTGGGATGCGTGCCCCAGCGGATATAGCCGAGATTGTCGTAGATGCGGATCGCCGCTTCCTGGGTGGAGCGCACGTCCAGGTTCAGGATGATGAATTTCAGCGCCCGCGCCCGCGCCTCCAGCGCCAGGGTCAGTTCGCGCGCCAGGCCGTGGCCCCGGGCCCAGGGGGCGACGAAGGCGCTTTTGATCTGGGCGGCATGGCGCTGGGATTCGTCGTTGCGCGACGGCAGCACCAACTGGCCGGAGCCGCAGATCGTGCCGCCCAGGCGCACGACGAACAGTTCGCGCTCCGGCACCGCCAGCACGCCGCGCCAGAACGCCTCCAGCGTGTCGCGCGGCGGCGGTTCCAGCCAGCCGAAGCCGCCGCCGTCCAGTATGGCCATATCGGTGGCTTCGCAGAGATCGTTCAGATCCCGTGCGTCGAGGCGTTCGACCCGGTCGATGCTGGTGCGGATCGCCGGGCCGTGGCTGTCTGCGGCCATCACGAAATCACGGCTCCCATGTCAGGAATTGGCGCAGCATGGTCAGACCGACCGCCTGGCTTTTCTCGGGGTGGAATTGCGTTCCGATCAGATTGTCGCGGCCAACCGCCGCGGTCACTGGCCCGCCATACTCCGCCACCGCCAGACAGTCGTCCGGATTGCTGGGGGACAATTGGTAGGAATGGACGAAATAGACATGGGGATCGGCCGGCAGGTTTGCCAGCACCGGATGCACCGGCGCGCGGATCTCCAGCGCGTTCCAGCCCATGTGCGGAATTTTCAGCGTCGGGTCGCTGGGGCGCAGCGGCACCACATGGCCGGGAATCCAGCCGAAGCCCGGATAGCGGCCGTGTTCCTCGCCGACATCGGCCATCAACTGCATGCCGACGCAGATGCCGAAAAACGGCTTGCCCTGGCCCCGCACCGCCTCCTCCAGCGCCGGGCGCAGGCCGTCGACGCGGTTGAGGCCGGCCAGGCAACTGGCGAACGCGCCCTGACCGGGCAGGACGATGCGGTTGGCCGCGCGCACCTGCTCCGGCACATGGGTGACGATCACCTCGGCCCGGATGCCGCCCTCGGCGGCGGCGTGCTCCAGCGCGCGGGTGACGGAACGCAGATTGCCGCTGCCGCAGTCGACGATGGCGACGATCATGCCGGGGCTCCCGCAACCGGCGCCGGCCCGGCGGCCTGCGAGGGCACAAACCGGGCCGCGAACCAGTTCAGTTCGGCCGCATCCGCCGACGGCGCGATGCGCACGTCCGCCAGGCGCCAGCCGCGGCGCTCCAGCCGCCAGCGGCGCCAGTCGCGCGCGGTAAAGCCCACCAGCAGCGCTAGGCCAAGGGCGGGCACGGTCGCTGCACCGGGGCCGACCAGCGCTTCCGCCGCCATGGTCAGGCCGGTCTGCAACAGGGCCAGGCCGATGGCGCTGGCCCACAGCCCCTGCCAGAGAAACCAGAGCGGGCCGAACGCCACGGCCCACCAGGCAAAGCCCTCCGGCACCAGAATGGCGTCCGCGGCCCGCCGGTCCGGCGGCAGGTGGATGGTGTAGGTGCGCATCAGCCCGCCTTCCCCTCCGTATCGCCGCCGCCGAGCGTGCCCTTGGTCGAGGGAATGGCGTCGGCCCGGCGCGGATCGATCTCCACCGCCTGGCGCATGGCCCGGGCCAGGCCCTTGAACAGGGACTCGGCGATGTGGTGGCTGTTCACGCCATAGAGGGTTTCGGCGTGCAGGGTGGCGCCGGCCGCGCTGGCGAAGCCCTGGAACCATTCGCGCACCAGTTCGGTGTCGAAGTTGCCGATCTTCGCCGTCGGGAATTCGCTGCGCCAGACCAGGAAGGGCCGGCCGGAAAAGTCGAGCACGACCCGGCTCAGCGTCTCGTCCATGGGCAGCAGGCAGGCGCCGTAGCGCTGCACGCCGCGCTTGTCGCCCAGCGCCTGTTTCACGGCCATGCCGATGGCGATGCCGGTGTCCTCGGTCGAATGGTGGTCGTCGATGTGCAGGTCGCCGTCGCAGCGGAGCGTCAGGTCGCAGAGGCTGTGCCGCGACAGCTGCTCCAGCATATGGTCGAGAAAGCCGATGCCGGTCCGGACGTCATAGACGCCCGTGCCGTCCAGATTGACGGTCACGTCGATCCGGGTCTCGTTTGTGTGGCGTTGCAGCGAGGCGGTGCGCATGAGGGGCGCTCTTCATTGCGTGGGGCCGATCCGCCGGCTGCGTTGCCGCAATACCAACGGGTTGACGCCGCCCTTCCTAGCGCGACCGCGCGCCCGCTGCTAGAGGGCATGGTGGCGCTGCCCGCGACGGCGCTGCCGCAGATGCCTCAACCGCCGGGATGCAGCAGCCGTTGCAGCAGCGCCCCGGCACAGGCGGCGACGCCGGGCGCATTGCCGGCGCGGAGCGGCGGGCCGGCGGGCACGGCGTGCTCCGTCAGGGTGGCGGGACGGCCCTCCAGGAGCAGGATGCGATCGGCCAGACAAGCGGCCTCCTGCGGGTCGCCGGTGACGTGCAGCACGGTGCAGCCCGCCAGCAGGTGGTGCGCCACCTCCACCGCGCGGGTCCGCGTCGCCGGGTCGAGCGCGGCGAACGGCTCGTCCAGCAGCGCCACGGGCCGGTCGCTCAACAGCACCCGCACCAGGGCGAGGCACTGGCGCATGCCGGTGGAAAGCGTGTGCGGCAATGCCTCCAGCCTTGCGCCGAGGCCGACCGCCTCCAGCACCAGCCGCGCCTCGTCCGCCGGCACGCCCTCGCCGTGCAGGCCGCGGCAGACGGTTTGCAGCACCGTCTCGCCGGGCGCAAAGGCATCGCGGTCCGGCAGGGTGGCGACCCAGCCGGCGGCCGGATCGCCATTGAACAGCACGGCGTGCCTGCCCGCCGCAAGGCGCAACAGCGTGGTCTTGCCGGTGCCGGCATCGCCCAGCAGACAGGTCCACGCGCCGGCCTGCAGGTCGAGGCGCAGACCCTCGAACAGAACGCCATCGTCGAAGGCGAGGCGGTCGACGGTGACGGTCAGGCCGGGGGCGGAGGGCGGAGTCTCGCTCATGGCGGTGCGTGCGGGAGGTCGGGTGCCCTCTCCCCTCCGCCGTCATTGCGAGCCGGAGGCGAAGCAACCCGGAAGACGCCGGCGCGCGCTCTGCCGCCGGCCTGGATTGCCACGGCGCCCGCGGCGCCTCGCAATGACGGGGTGGGGGTGTGGGACCAGAGCCCAAGCCCTATTTCTTCGCCTTCGCCGCCTCGGCATAGGGGGCGTACCAGGCGGCCGGCCGCTTTTCGATGAAGCTCATCAGGCCCTCGACCGCCTCGTCGGTCAGGCGCTTGCCGGCATGGTCGCGGGCCAGCTCGCGCGCACGGCGGTCGTCGACCACCATGCCGGCGCATTCCAGGATCGAGGTCTTGGAGGTGGCGATGCCGTCCGGCGCGACCTGCAGGATCGACTCGATGATCGGCGCGGCCGCCTCGTCGAGGCCGCCGGGGGCGCAGACCTCGTCCACCAGGCCCAGCTCCTGCGCCTTGTGCGCGCCGAAGCGCTCGCAGGTGATGGAATAGCGGCGCACATGACGCGCGCCCATGCGGCCCAGCAGGACCGGATAGATCGGCGCGGCCATCAGGCCCCATTTCGCCTCGGTGATGGCGAAATAGGCGTCCTCGGAGGCGATCACCACGTCGCAAGCGGCGGCGATGCCGGTGCCGCCGCCGAAACAGCCGCCATGCACCAGCGCGATGGTCGGCTTCGGCACCTCGTTCAGGCCGCGGATGGCGTTGGTGGTGTCGACCGAGATCAGAAAATTCTCTTCCGGCGAGAGATCGATATTGCCGCGGATCCATTTCAGGTCGGCGCCGGCCTGGAAGTGCGGGCCGTTGCCGCGCACGACGATCACCCGCACCTTGGGATCGTGGGCGAACGCCGTCACCGCCTCGATCGCTTGCAGGATCATGTCCCGGTTGTAGGCGTTGTTCACCTTCGGGCGGTTCAAGGTCAGCGTGCCGACACCGCGGTCGTCGACGGACGTGAGCACGATGGGGTCTGCGGCGGATTGTGTGGGCTTGGCGGCCATTGGGACGGATCCAGTTCGGAAAGATCGGGGTGTCAGTGGGTAGCACCAACGGCGATGTCGATCCAGAGATGCGGCGTCACGGTCGCGCGGTCGCCGGCGCGCAGCACCAGGGTCGTGGTGGCGCTTTCCAGCACGGCGGGGCCGACGATTTCCTGGCCCGGCACCAGACGGTCCCAGGCATAGATCGGCGTCTCGTGCCAGCCGCCCAGATAGACCTCGCGGTGGGCGGACGGCGGCGCCTCGTGCCGGCCGCCGGCGGCGAGCGGCTCCTGCGGCAGCGCCGGCAGCCGGCCGATGGCGGCGACGCGGGCGTTGACCAGCACCGCCTCCTGGTCGCGCAGCGCATAGGTGTAGAGCGCCTCGTGCCGCACGTGGAACCGCTCGGCGATCTGCGCCAGCATGTCGGGCGCCTGCCAGTCCAGGTCGTCCAGCGGCACGTCGATCTCGAAAATCTGCTCGCCATAGCGCATGTCGGCGGCGAAGCGATGGGCGACCGGGCCGTCGAACACCGCGCTCAGGCGTTGAGTCGCGTCCTCTTTCAGCGCGTCGAAGGTGGCGCGCACGGCATCGGCGTCCAGCGCTCCGGTGTCGCCGATATGGGTGCGGCTCGCCTCGAAGCGCAGGTCGGTCGCCAGCATGCCCCAGGCCGACAGCACGCTGGCGACGCGGGGGGCGATGGCGCGGGTGACGCCGAGCTGGCGCGCCACTTCCGTCACGTGCAGGCCGGCCGCACCGCCGAACGAGAGCAACGCGAACTGGCGCGGGTCGATGCCGCGGCGCACCGAGACCAGGCGCACGCCCTCCGCCATCTGGGTGTTGATGACCCGGTGCACGCCCTCCGCCGCCTGCTCGCGCGTCACCCCCAGGCCGGCCGCGAGCGCGTCGAGCGCGGCGTCGGCCGCCGCGGCGTCCAGCGTGGCGGTGCCGCCCAGGAAGTTGGCGGGGTCGAAAAAGCCCAGAACGGCGCTGGCGTCGGTCACGGTCGCCTGGGTGCCGCCGCGGCCATAGCAGGCGGGGCCCGGATCGGCGCCGGCGCTTTCCGGGCCGACCTTCAACAGGCCGCTCGCATCGACGCTGGCGAGCGAGCCGCCGCCGGCGCCGATGCTGGCAATGTCGAGCGATTGCAGCGCGATGCGCTGGTCGGCAATGCCGCGGTCGGCGGACAGCGTCGCCTCGCCGCCGGCGATCAGCGAAATGTCGGTCGACGTGCCGCCCATGTCGAACGGGATCAGGTTCGGCGCCTGCATCAGGCGGGCGGCATAGCGGGCGCCGGCGACGCCGCCTGCCGGGCCGGACAGCACCGTGGCGGCGGCCAGCCGGATCGCCTCGGCAATCGGCGCGACGCCGCCATGGCTGAGGATGATCAGCACCGGCCCGCCATAGCCCGCCTCGGCCAGCCGCCGCTCCAGGCGCGACAGATAGCGGTCCAGCGCCGGGCCGACATAGGCGTTCACGGCCGTGGTGGAGACGCGCTCGTATTCCTTGATCTGCGGAAACACGTCGGAGGAGAGGCAGACATAGGCCTCCGGCATGGCGTCCCGCACCATGGCCGCGGTTGCCTGTTCGTGGGCCGCGTCCTTGTAGGCGTGCAGATAGCAAATGGCGACGGAGTTGGCGCCCTTGGCCCGCAACGTGGCGATGGCGTCGGCGACCGAGCCCGGGTCGAGCGGGATTTCCACCGTGCCTTCGGGGCGGATGCGCTCCCGCACGCCCAGGCGGCGGTCGCGCGGCACCAGCGGCTCGGCCCGCGGCATGCGCATGTTGTAGCGGTCGGGCTTCAGCCCCTCGCGCATTTCCAGAATGTCGCGATGGCCCTCGGTCGTCAGCAATCCGACGGTGGCGCCCTTGCGCTCCAGCAGGGCGTTGGTGGCGACCGTGGTGCCGTGGACGATGCGCTGGGTCTGGGCCAGCAGCGCCTCCAGCCCCAGGCCAAGAGCATCGGCCAGCCGCGCCAGCCCCTCCATGACGCCGATGGACTGGTCGGCGGGAGTGGAGGGCGACTTGGCGAAGGTCACGCCGCCGTCGTCGTCGACGGCCACCAGATCGGTAAACGTGCCGCCGACGTCGATGCCAATGCGAAACATAAGGGACAGTCCAACAGAACGGGTCAGGCCGGGAGTTCCCCGCAGCCTAGCTGCCGGCCCGCCCCCGCGCAAGCAAGCGCGGCCCCATTCTCACCAGGTATCGGGCCGGTGGAAACCGATCCCGCCCGACCCGCCTGGAGGCTCTATCGCTACGACGTTTCGAAGGTGAATGCGGGCGTTTTCTGACCGGAGTCAGCATACGCGCCGTAGCTGCCATCCTTCTCCCGGAAGAAGGTCGAGCCGAGTTCCTGGCCATTGCTCCCCTTGTGGAATGGGCCAGGGGAGCAACGCACGGCGCCGCCCGTGGCGCATCCCCCAAATGGGGGAAAAGGCGCCGGTTTCTTCAATCGTATTCGAGCACGTCCCGGCCGTAGCGGGCCAGATAGACCGGCACCGAATGGCCCGACGGCAGGTTCCAGGGGTCGCCCTCGGCCAGCAGGCGGCGCACCTCTTTCAGCGCGATGCTGGTCGGGTCCGGCGTGTTCGGCATGGCGAGCGCGTCGGCGATCGGGATCCATTGCAGGTCGACCAGCTCGCCCGACCCGCCCAGTTCGCCGGACGTGTTGCGGCGGTCGACGATGAAGAAGCGGGCGTTGAAACGGCGCACATTGTTCGGCGGCGTCACCGCACGGGCGACATAGTCCAGGCAGTCGAGCCGGGGGGCGAGGCCGCTGGCGAAGATCTCGCGCCAGTCCTCGGGCAGGTCCGCCGGGTCGTGGGCGCCATGGTGCGGCGCGCCGACCAGAAGGCCGGTTTCCTCGAACGTCTCGCGGATGGCGGTGCAGGCCAGCGCCCGCGCCTTGCGGCGCGAGGCCTTGCGGATCAGCCGCTCCACCACCGGCGCACGCAGGTCGCTGGCAACCGGGACGGTGGCGTCGTCCGCATCGAGCCGACCGCCGGGGAAGACAAACGTGTTCGGCATAAACACGTGCCGGCCGGAGCGGTGGCCCATCAAAATTCGCGGCTCTCGCTCGGCCGTGGCGTCGCTGGAACGGTCGACGACGATCAGGGTGGCGGCATCGCGCGGCGTCAGCGCCCGCTTGCGCACCGGCTGGTCCGTTGAGGGGGTGGGTGCGTTCATCGGTTCAGCCTTCCCCGCCCACCGGAACATAATCATAGGTGCCTTCGCCCTGGACGATCAGGAACCGGGCCGGCGCGTGATCCACGCCGGAGACGTAATGGGCGGTCTTGGGCGGCACGGCGCAGGTCTCGCCCGGTTGCAGCACGTACTCGGCCCGCGGCGCCCGGGTTTCGACCCTGAGCGTGCCTTGCAGGCAGAAAAACGTGTCGGTGATTTCCGAATGATAGTGCCAGGGCACGCACTGGCCCTGGCCGAGCGTCAGGATGCGCACGCGCAGGCCGGGCACTTCCGCCACGGTTTCGCGTGCGTCGATTTCGTAACTGGTCATCTCGGTACCCCGGCAAAACCTTCTGGATGTCTATAACGGGTTGTCTATGCAGTCCCCGACAGTTTAGACAAGCCCGCAGCGGAGGCCAACGAACTCTCCGCGTCTGGGAACGCCAACGATGATCATGCCCGCCTATGCCCGGAACATGGCCCGCTACAACCGCTGGCAAAACGCCAACCTGATCGCGGCGGCCAACGGATTGAGCGATGGCGAGCGCCGGCAGGATCGCGGTGCGTTTTTCGGCTCGATCTTCGAAACCCTGAACCATCTGTTGTGGGCCGATGCGTTGTGGCTGCACCGTTTCAGCGGCGCGCCGCTGCCGGTCGCGGCCACGCCGGCGGACTCGCGGCACATCACCGCGGACTGGGAGACCTACCGCGAGCTGCGCGCGGAGCGCGACATGGCGATCCTGGCCTGGGCCGAAACCGTGACCCCGGCCGATCTGACCGCGGAAATCTCGTATTTCTCGACCACGGCCCGCCGCAAGATCGCCCAGCCGATGGGCTTCCTCGTCGTGCACATGTTCAACCACCAGACCCATCATCGCGGCCAGGTGCACGCCATGCTCACCGCCGCCGGCGCCCCGCCCGGCGACACCGACCTGCCGTTTCTGCCCCTCGGCCCCGTGGCGGAATGGTGAGGGGCGCCGCGGCGCCCGACCGCCCCACTCCGCCCCCTCAGTCCGACCCTTCCGTCGGACCCCAGGCGGTGATCGGCGGCAGGTTGCCGCGATAGCGCTCCACCTCGACCAGGGCCGAATGGGCGCTGGGGCCCTGGCCCAGGCGCGACGTGCCCTGATCGCGGGTCAGCACATTGGCGTTGCCGTGCTTGTCGAGCCCGCCCGGCTCGGTCGGGTCGTACCAGGCGCCGGTGGCGAGCTGGACCACGCCGGGCGTCACCCGGTCGGTGATCACCGCGCCGGCCAGCACCGCGCCGCGGGCATTGAACACCCGGACGATGTCGCCGTCCGACACCTCGCGCGCCGCCGCATCGCTCGGGTGCAGCCAGATCGGCTCGCGGCCCTTGATCTTGCTGGCCCGGCTCGGGCCTTCCGGGTCGTTCTGGCCGTGCAGGCGGGTGCGCGGCTGGTTCGAGATCAGGTGCAGCGGGTGTTCGCTGCCCTCGCCCACCTGGCCCAGCCATTCCCGCGGCTCGAACCAGACCGGATGGCCGGGGCAGTCGTCATAGCCGAAGCCGGCAACGGTCTCGGAGAAAATTTCGATCTTGCCGGAGGGCGTCTGCAGCGGCTCGCCCTCGGGGTCGAGGCGGAAGCCCTCGAACAGGACGAAGGGCTTGGGCGCCTCGGGGATTTCCACCGCGCCCTCGGCCCAGAAGGCGTCGAAGGACGGCAGGGCGATGCCCTGGGACGCGGCCTTGGTCTCCGCCGTCGCATACATGTGGCGCAGCCAGCCCATCTCGTCCCGCCCCTCGGTGAAGGCGTCGAGCGTGCCGACCCGTTCAGCCAGGCCGCGGAAAATGTCGTGGTCATTCTTCGAGCGGCCCACCGGGGCGATGGCCTGGTGCATGGCGACCCAGGTGCGGTCGCGCTTGCCGGCGCAGATGTCGTTCCGCTCCAGCGTCGTCGTCGCCGGCAGCACGATGTCGGCATGGCGGGCGGTGGCGGTCCAGAACGGCTCGTGCACGACGACGCATTCCGGCTGCTGGAAGGCGCGGGCGAGGCGGTTCAGGTCCTGGTGGTGGTGGAACGGGTTGCCGCCGCACCAATAGACCAGCCGCGTGTCCGGATAGTTGCGCTGCTCGCCGTCGTATTCATAGGCGCCGCCCGGGTCCAGCAGCATGTCGGCGATGCGCGCCACCGGGATGAAGCTCTTGGTCGGGTTCGTCAGGGTGGAGAGCGTCGGCATGCTGATCGGGTTGCGCGGCACGCCCTGCCCGCTGGCGCTGGCATAGCCGAAGCCGAAGCCGCCGCCCGGCAGGCCGATCTGGCCCATGGCGGCCGCCAGCGCCACCAGCGCCCAGAAGGGCTGCTCGCCATGGTCGGCCCGTTGCAGCGACCAGGCCGCCGCCAGCATGGTGCGCAGGCCGGCGCAGTCCCGCGCCAGGCTCGCAATGCGGTCCGCCGAAACGCCGCAGATCGCCTCCGCCCAGGCGGGGGTTTTCGGCTGGCCGTCGCTTTCGCCCAGCACATAGGCGCGGTATTGCGCCCAGCCGACGCAATGGCTCGCCAGGAAGGCCTCGTCCGTCAGGCCCTCGCTGGCCAGCACATGGGTCATGGCCAGCATCATCGCGGTGTCGGTGTTGGGGCGGATCGGGATCCACTCGGCCACGCCCGCCGCCTCCAGGAAGGGCGGAACGTCGTCGCGGATCGGGCTGACGACGACGAAGCGCACGCCCGCCGCCGCCGCGCGCCGCAACCATTCGCCGGTCTGGTGCCGGGCGAGCCCGCCGGAATCGAGCTGGGTGTTCTTCATCGACAGCCCGCCGAAACACACCATCTGCCGGCTTTCGGCGACGATGGTCTCATAGGAACTGACCGGCCCCTCGCTCGGCTGGGCGGTGCCGCAGACATGGGGCAGCAGCGCCAGCGCCGCGGCATAGCTGTAATTGTATTTCTGGGTGGTGTAGCCGCCGAACGTGTTCATGAACCGGCCAAGCTGGCTCTTGGCGTGGTGGAAACGCCCGGCGGACGACCAGCCATAGGAGCCGGCGAAGATCGAGGCATTGCCGTGCTCGCCCTTCACCCGTTGCAACTCGCCGGCCACCAGGTCCAGCGCCTGGTCCCAGTCGACCTCGACGAACCGGTCGGCGCCGCGGTTGCGGTCGCGATGCTTCAGCCAGCCCTCGCGCACCATCGGCCGGTTCACCCGCGCCGGACCGTGCACCATGCCCGGGATCGCCGCCAGCATGGGCGAGGGGTCGGGATCGTTGGCGATGGGCAGCGCGTCGATGACGCGGCCGTCGCGGACAATCGCGTTGAACGCCCCCCAGTGCGAGGAATGGGGAACGGTCTTGATGGCGGCAGTCATGGGTGGGCTCTCTCGGTTCGCGGGCAGCGGGCATAGGAGCGTAAGCGGTTGGCAAATGCAAGAGCGACGCGTTCGCAATGGCCGGCGGCGGCTCGTGTCTTGGGTTACGGGTTCGGATATCGTAAACAGAGTTGCATTAGCGTGACGGACACTATCCGGCCCCGACGACCTTCGCGGCCGCCCCCTGCCCGTTCGCCCCAACCGGAGGCGCCATGATGAACATGAATTTGGTGCTGTCGATCATCCAGATCATGACGACGATCTTCATCCTCGCCATCGGCTTGGCCGTGATCACCATCGTCGTGCTCTACATTCTCGACGTGACCCAGACCAAGCACGCGGTCCGGCGCAACTTCCCGGTGATCGGGCGCATGCGCTATCTGTTCGAGCATCTGGGCGAATTCTTCCGCCAGTATTTCTTCGCGCTCGACCGCGAGGAAATGCCGTTCAACCGGGCCGAGCGCTCCTATGTCTATCGCGCGGCCAAGGGCGTGGACGCCACGCTCGCCTTCGGCTCGACCCGCGACCTGCGCCCGCCGGGCACGGTGCTGTTCGCCAATGCCGCCTATCCGCCGCTGGACCAGGACGCGGCCGAAACCGCGCCGATGGAGATCGGCCCGTATGCGCGCCAGCCCTATCTGGCCGGCTCGCTGTTCAACATTTCCGGCATGAGCTTCGGCGCCATTTCCCGGCCGGCCGCACTGGCGCTGTCGCACGGCGCCCAAAAGGCCGGCGTCTGGCTGAACACCGGCGAGGGCGGCCTGTCGCCCTACCATCTGGACGGCGGTTGCGACGTGGTCTTCCAGATCGGCACCGCGAAATACGGCGTGCGCGACGCCGCAGGCCATCTATCCGACGACAAGCTGCGCGAGGTGGCCGGGCACGAGCAGGTGCGCATGATCGAGGTGAAACTCAGCCAGGGCGCAAAGCCCGGCAAGGGCGGCATTCTGCCGGGCGCCAAGGTCACGGCGGAAATCGCCCGGATCCGGGGCATTCCCGAAGGCCACGACTCGATCAGCCCGAACCGCCATCCGGAGATCGACAGCGCCGGCGACCTGATGGACATGGTGGAACGCATCCGCGAGGTCACGGGCAAGCCGGTGGGCTTCAAGGCGGTGATCGGCTCCTATGGCTGGCTGGAAGACGTGTTCCAGGAGGTGCAGCGGCGCGGCATCGAAAGCGCGCCGGATTTCATCACCATCGACAGCGGCGACGGCGGCACCGGCGCCGCGCCGATGAGCCTGATGGACTATGTCGGCCTGCCGATCCGCGAGAGCCTGCCGCGGGTGGTCGACCTGCGCGACCGCGCCGGCCTGAAAGAGCGCACCCGCATCATCGCCAGCGGCAAGCTGATCACGCCGGCCGAGGCCGCCTGGGCGATCTGCGTCGGCGCCGATTTCGTGCAGTCCGCCCGCGGCTTCATGTTCGCCCTCGGCTGCATCCAGGCGCTGCAATGCAACAAGAACACCTGCCCGACCGGCGTCACCACCCACGACCCGCGCCTGCAACGGGGTCTGGACCCGGTCGACAAGGCGGAGCGGGTGGCCCGCTATGCCGAGCACATGCATCACGAAATCGGCGTGATCGCCCATTCCTGCGGCGTGACCGAGCCGCGCCATTTGCAACGCCACCACTGCCTGGTCGTCGGCCAGGACGGGCGGTCGCGGACGCTGGACGAGCTCTATCCGCCCATCGCCGTGCCGCAAGAAACGGAAGACGCGGCCTCGCTTGCCGTCGCCGGCTGAACCGGGTTAACTGCGGGCTCATTCTTTCTCCGACCCTGCACAGGAAACGCTTTCGCCATGGCCCACCCCCTCGCCGCCGAAATGGCCCCGACCGGCACGCTGCGCGCCGCCATCAACATGAGCAACTTCCTGCTGGTGACCGGCAAGACCGCGTCAGGCGATCCGGAGGGCGTCGCGCCCTCCATGGCCGCGCTGTTCGCCGAGCGCCTGGGCGTGCCGGTGGAATACCATCCCTATGCCAACCCAGGCCTGTTGGCGGACTCGTCCAAGGACGACCTGTGGGATGTGGGCTTTGTCGGCGCCGAGCCGCAGCGGGCGACCTATGTCAACTTCACCGCCGCCTATGTGGAGATCGAGGCGACCTACATGGTGCCGGAAGGCTCCAAATTCCAAACCTGCGCCGAGGTCGATAGCCCCGGCACCCGCATCGCCGTGTCCGCCCGCGCCGCCTACGACCTGTGGCTGGAGCGCAATATCAAGCATGCGGAGGTCAGCCGCGTCTCCGGCCTCGACGCCTCGTTCGACCTGTTCGTGGCCGAGAAAATGGACGCGCTCGCCGGCCTGCGCCCGAAGCTGATCGACGACGTCAAAAAGCTGCCAGGCGCCCGTCTGCTGCCGGACCGGTTCACGGCGGTGCAGCAGGCGAGCTGCACCAAGAAGGGCCGAGACGCCGGCTTCAAGCTGCTGTCGGACTTCATCGAGGAGATGAAGGCGAACGGCACCGTGCAGGGCCTGATCGACAAATACGGCGTCACCGGCCGCCTGACCGTCGCCCCGCCGGCCTGAACGACCGCAGCGACGGGCCGAGACCGGGCGTCATCGTCGACGCTCGGTTCCGGCAGCCGGTTTCAGTCGCGGTAGCCGGGGTCGATGCGGTCGAGCTTGCGCATCAGGGCCGCGAACTCCAGCCGGCCATAATCCAGGCCGCCGCCATTGTGGGTGCCGTCGGCGATGAAGCTTTCGACATCGTCGCGCGAGCGTGCCGCCACATTGTCTCCCACCAGCCGTAGCTTGCCGGCGGCGCCGGCGTCGATCTGCACCTGGGCCGAGCGCTCCAGCCGATAGAGGCGCATGAATGCCTCCGGCACGGTCTGGCCGGTGGTCAGCAGGCCGTGATTGCGCAGGATCAGCGCCTTGTTGCGGCCGAGCGACTGTTGCAGCCGCTCGCGCTCGTCCAGATAGAAGCTCGGACCCTCGTAATCGTGGTAGGACAGGCGCTCGTGGAACATGGTGGCGTTCATGCTGATCGGCAGCAGGCCCTCCTCCAGCGCGGCAATGGCCATGCCGGCGCGGGTGTGGGTGTGCATGACCACATGGTTGTCGCTGTCCTGCACCATGTGAATGGCGGAATGGATCACGAAGCCGGCCTTGTTCACCGGGTAGGGCGAGTCCTCCACCACATTGCCGTCCACGTCGATCTTCACCAGGTTGGAGGCGGTGACCTCGTCATAGTTCAGCCCATAGGGGTTGATGAGGAAATGCGATTCCGATCCCGGCACCCGGGCGGTGAGATGGCCGTAGAACAACTCGCACCAGCCGAAATAATCGACCAACCGATAGGCCGCGGCCAGTTCGACACGGATGTCGCGCTCGGTGGTGGCGGGGGAGAGGTCGGCGATGCGGGCGTCCATGGCGGCAGGTTTCCGGTCGGGAGGGTGAAGGGCAGGGTTGACAAAGACTAAGGGCGGCCGCCCCGCCGGGGCAAGCCAGAGCGATGGGCGGGCCGCCTCGTCGACGGAGGCGGCCCGGGGTTCGTCCTAAGCCACCGTCGACTTCGGCGTCGGCAGGATGCGCTGGATCACGTTTTCCGCGCGGATCAGATAGTCCGGCACGCGCGGCGCCATCTCGTTCTTCCAGTAATCGCTCTCGTAGACCGCCTTGTAGAGGGCTTCCCGCTGGGCCTCGCTCTCGAAGCGGCGCAGCCAGACATAGCAGCTTTCGTCGGTCTCGCCGCGGAACGAGCCGCAGATCACCATGCCCTTGGACACCTGGAAGGGAATAATTTCCTCTTCCATGATCTTCACCCATTCGTCGAGCTTGCCGGGCTTCACCTTGTACTGGCGCAATTCGTAGAAGGCCATGTTGGCACGTTCCTCTTGGTCTGGTGGTTGGGGCGGGCAGGTTGGGGCAGGCGCGCGCCGCGGTCAACGCCCGCGCACGAAGCGCTGGCGGTGAGGCGCGGCTCTGCTATCCTCGGGCGCAACCCGACCATAAATCGCCTCGCGGAGGACGCCCCCATGCCAGACGGCACGCCCAGCATTCTCGAACCGCTCGCCCGGCAGCTCGGCAGCGGCGGCTGGTCCGAACCGACCGAGCGCTACACCCAGGACTGGAGCACGAAATTCTCCGGCTCCTGCATCGGCGTCGCCAAGCCTTCGACGGTGGAGGAAGTCGCGGCGGTGGTGAAATACTGCAACGAGCATCGCATCGGCGTCGTGCCCCAGGGCGGCCATACCGGGCTCTGCGGCGGCGCCACACCATGGCCCGGCAGCGAGACCATCGTGCTGTCGCTGGAGCGCATGAACCGGGTCCGCGCCATCGACACCGAGGGCCTGACCCTGACGGTCGAGGCCGGCGTCATCCTGCAGAACGTGCAGCTGGCGGCCAAGGAGGCGGGGTGCTTCTTCCCGGTCAGCCTGGGCGCCCAGGGCTCGTGCATGATCGGCGGCAACATCTCCACCAATGCGGGCGGCGTGAACGTGCTGAAATTCGGCAACACGCGCGACCAGGTGCTGGGCCTGGAAGTGGTGCTGCCGGACGGCGAGATCTATCACGGCCTGAAACGCCTGAAAAAAGACAACACCGGCTATGACCTGAAGCATTTCTTCGTCGGTGCCGAGGGCACGCTGGGCGTGATCACGGCGGCGACGCTGAAAATCTATCCGGGCTTCGTCGACAAGGGCACGGCCATCTGCGCGGTGCCGGACATGAAGACGGCGCTGGCGCTGCTGAACAAGATGCGGGCGGCCACCGGCGACCAGGTGACGGCCGGCGAACTGATCCACCGCACCCATATCGAGACGGTGACGAAATACATCCCCGGCACGCGCGACCCGTTCGAGCAGCCCTATCCCTGGTATCTGATCCTGGAAATCTCGGCGACCAGCAAGATCGTCGACATTCACGGCGCCATCGAGGAAACCCTGGGCGAGGCGCTGGAGGAAGGGCTGGCGCTGGACGTGGTCATCGCCCAGTCGGAAGCGCAGAGCCAGCAGATCTGGGACCTGCGCGAAATGCTGCCGGAGGCGGGCCGCCAGGCGGGCCCGCGCCTCAGCCACGACCTGAGCGTGGCGCTTTCGGACGTGGACGCCTTCCACGAGGACTTCATGCGCTCCTGCAAGGCGGTGGTGCCCGATTGCTTCCCCATGGGCTTCGGCCATATCGGCGACGGCAACCTGCATGTCAGCGTCTCGCCGGCGCCGGGCAAGCCCTATTTCGATGCGGAGACCATCGCCAGGCTGGAGGACGCCATGTTCACCAGCGTCAAGCGCTTCGGCGGCTCGTTCTCGGCCGAACACGGCGTCGGCAGCCGCAAAATCCCGCAAATGCACGCCTACAAGGACCCGGTGGACCTGAAGGTGATGCGCGCGATCAAGCAGGCGCTGGACCCGAACAACATCATGAACCCGGGCAAGGTGCTGGGCTAGGGCTCGGAGCGTTCCTTGAGGAGTTGGCGTCCCTCGATACGCGGGCGTCGCCCGCTACTCGGGATGAAACAGTGGTGGTTGAATCCTTTCACCGGCTTCATCCCGAGTAGGCGCGTCAGCGCCGTATCGAGGGACGCCATCCACCCGTACCCTTCCTGCCCGAGGAGTTCGCGCCATGGCCGCCGCGGTCTACATGCTGCGCTGTGCGGACGGCAGCTATTATGTCGGCTGCACCCGCGACGGCAACACGGACCATCGGCTGGCGCAGCACAATGCCGGCTTCGGCGGCGCCTACACAAGGCAACGGCGGCCGGTCGAACTGGTCTGGGCGGAGGCATTCGCCAGCTATGACGACGCCTTCGCCGCCGAACGCCGGATCAAGCGCTGGAGCCGCGCCAAGAAGGATGCGCTGATCCGCGGCGACTTTGAGGGCGTGGGACGCGCCGCAAAGAAGGATTGGGACGCCTATCGCGAACGACGCCGCGGGGACTAAGGGGTTGGGTGGGACGCCCCTCGATACGCGGGCATTGCCCGCTACTCGGGGTGAAGCGGCGGTAGGTGAACCATGGAAACTGCTTCATCCCGAGTAGGCGCGTCAGCGCCGTATCGAGGGACGGAGGGACGCCGGAAGACAGCGCCCTGGCCGCTCAAGCCCCGCCTTTGGCCGCTGCCAGATAGGCCGCCGCCCCTGCGCCCAGCAGGCGGGGCAGGTGGTTGTAGATGTAGAGGCAGCCGCTCGCCACCGCGTCGGGCACGGCCTCCGCAGTGGCGGGCAGACCCGGCGCCTTGCCGGCGGCGCGGATTTTCGCCAGCGTCTCGGCGATGGCGGCGGCGACGGGCGGTGCCTTGGCATTGCCCGGAAAGCCCAGCGACTGCGAGAGGTCGGACGGGCCGACAAAGACCACGTCCACGCCCGGCACGGTCGAGATCGCCCCGACATTCGGCAGCGCCTCCCGGTCCTCGATCTGGACGCAGACCAGCGAGGCCGCATTCGCTTCGGCGACGAAATCGGTCATTTTCGCGCCCAGCCCCCAGCGGTCCGGCCGCGTGCCGGCGGCGAGGCCGCGCGTGCCCTCCGATCCGAACTTGACCGCGGCGACGGCGCGCTCCGCATCGGCGCGGGTGATCACGTGCGGCACCTGCACGCCCTGCATGCCCCGGTCCATCACCGCCTGGATGTCGGCAGCGGCGTTGCTGCGCGGCCGGGCGATGGGCGTGATGCCGACGGCATCCGCCGCCATGGCCATCACCTCCAGATCGCCCGCACCGAGCGAGCCATGCTCGCAATCCAGCAACACCCAGTCGAAACCCGCATGGCCGATCATCTCGACGATCTGCGGCGAGGGGAACATGACCGAGACGCCGAAGGCGGGCTCGCCGCGAGCGATCTTGTCTTTCATGCGGTTGACCATGGGCAGGGCACTCCGGGCAGCGGCTGCGGGGCGGGACGATTGGCCAATCCTAGACCATGGCCGGGCCGGTTCGACACATCCCGCTCTAGCCGACGCGAAAAACTCTTCCTACACTCGCCTCCCAACGAACCCATCCGAGGATCACCGCCCATGGCCGACCCCCGCGCCCTGCTCGCCGTCAAGGACGGCATCGCCACCCTGACCCTGAACCATCCCGAAGCCCTGAACGCCTTTGGCCATGTGCTGCGCCAGGACGTGACCAAGGCGCTGGATGCGCTCGACGCCGCCGTGGCCGACCGCTCCGCCCGCTGTCTGGTGGTGACCGGGGCCGGCCGCGGGTTCTCGTCGGGCGCGAACCTGAACGACCCGGACCGCCCGCCGCGCGACCGCGAGGCCGAATTGCGGGGCGAGGCCAAGACCGACCTCGAATCCTGGTACAACCCGACCCTGATCCGCCTGCGCGAACTGCCGATCCCGACCGTGGCGGCCATCAACGGCGTCGCCGCCGGCGTCGGCATGAGCCTGGCGCTGTCCTGCGATTTCAAGGTGATGGCAAAGTCGGCCTTCTTCCTCCAGGCCTTTGCCCGCATCGGCCTGGTGCCGGACGGCGGCTCCACCTGGATCCTGCCGCGGCTGATCGGCATGAACCGCGCCATGGAACTGTCGCTGCTGGCCGAGCGCCTGCCGGCGGAGACGGCCGCGCAATGGGGCATGATCACCAAGGCGGTCGAGGACGGTGCGGTGATGGACGAGGCCATGGCGCTGGCCCGCCGGCTGGCGGACGGACCGGCGTCGCTGGGCATGATCCGGCAGCTCTACTGGTCCAGCCTGGAAAACGGCTATGCCGCACAGATGCAGCTCGAATCCGACCTGCAAAAGGAGGCGGGACTGACCCGGGATCACGAGGAGGGCGTCGCCGCCTTCCGCGAGAAACGGGACGCCAAATTCATCGGCGCCTGATCTGTTCCTGCCCCCATTCCCCCACGAAAGTGGGGGCCCATGCCTGAGAGCCCAATCACGGAATACGATCTTTGCGAGAAGCGCTCAGGCATGGATCCCTGCCTGCGCGGGGACGAGGGCCAATAAAAAACGACCGTTGCACCCTAACCTAGAGGAAACCCCATGGCACGAGGCATACGCGGCCAGGTGTGTGTCGCCGGGATCGGCGAGACCACCTATTACAAGCACGGGCAATCGCCCGATCCGGAGTTCAAGCTCGCCCTGATGGCGATCCTGAACGCGGCCAAGGATGCGGGCATCGACCCAAAGGACATTGACGGCTTCTGCTCCTACTCCAACGACCGCAACGAGCCCTCACGGCTGGCGGCGGCGCTGGGCACCAAGGACCTGAAATACAGCGTCATGCAGTGGGGCGGCGGCGGCGGCGGCGGTTCGGCCGCCATCGGCACCGCAGCGGCGGCGATTGCCGCGGGCTATGCCGACTGCATCGTCGTCTTCCGGGCGCTGGCCCAGGGCCAGTTCCAGCGCTTCGGCGCGGCGGCCCCGGCGAAGACGGTGAACGGCGACAACGCCTTCGTCTTCCCCTATGGCGTCATGAGCCCCGGCCAGCGCTATGCCATGAAGGCCATGCGCTTCATGCACGACCACAAGGTCGACCGCTCGGCGCTCAGGGCGATCTCCATGGCCAGCTACCACCACGCACAGCAGAACCCGCGCGCGGTCATGCACGGCCGGCCGCTGACGGAGGAGAAATACGACAACTCCCGCTGGATCGTCGAACCCTTCCGCCTGTTCGATTGCTGTCTGGAGAATGATGGCGCCGCCGCCATGATCTTCATGTCGGCCGAAAGGGCGAAGGACCTGCCGCACAAGCCGGCCTATCTGCTCGGCGCCTCCCAGGGGTCCGAGCACCGCTGCGCCGCGCCGAGCCACAACGCGCCGACCTATGCCAGCAGCAGCTTCACCACGGTCGCGCCCCGGTTGTGGGCGAATGCCGGCTGCGGGCCGAAGGACGTGGACGTGGTCCAGTCCTACGAGAACTTCACCGGCGGCGTGCTGATGAGCCTGGTCGAGCACGGCCTGGTCGAGGCGGACCAGTGCAACGAGGCGTTGCAGCTGGAAAACCTGCTGGCGCCGACCGGCAAGATGCCGCTCAACACCTCCGGCGGCAACCTGGCCGAATGCTATATGCACGGCCTCGAACTGCCGATCGAGGCGGTCCGCCAGTTGCGCGGCACCTCCACGGCGCAGGTGCCCAAGGTCGACGTGTCGTTGGTGTGTTCCGGCCCGATGGTGACGCCGGTGTCCAGTTCCGTCTTTGGCTCGGAGGCCACGCTATGAGCAAATACTACCTGCCCGAAGGCCTGCCCGCACCGGTTCCGGAAAGCGACAACCTCTCCGCCCCCTATTGGGAGGGGCTGAAGAAGGAACAGCTCTGGGTGCAGAAGTGCCAGGGTTGCGGCCAGCACCAGTTCGGCCCGGAATGGATCTGCCACAACTGCAACTCGTTCGACCTGGACTGGGTGCAGGTCGAGGGCAAGGGCACCATCTATTCCTGGGAGCGCGCCTGGCACCCGGTGCACCCGGCCCTGCGCGCGCTGGAGGGCGAGCCTTATATCACCGTGCTGGTGGAATTGCCGCACGCGGACAATATCCGCATGATCGGCAACCTGCTGGGCGACCGGCACCAGGACGTGGTGATCGGCTCGAACGTGGAGGTGGTTTTCGAACACCACACCGACAACGACCCGCCCTATTCGCTCGCCCACTGGAAAGTGGTGTAGGGGGCATCTCCCCCCTTCCCATTCCTCCCCTTCTCCCGCGCAGGCGGGAGGCCATGCCTGAGACGACAGCACAAAGTCCGGACCTTGCGGTTGGCTCTCAGGCGTGGACCCCGGGTCAAGCCCGGGGCGGGGGTGGGAAGAGAGGCGAGGACGAATATCCTCGCCTCTCTGAGCCGTCTTACAGATAGTCCTCCGCCAGCGCCTGGGCGATCTGGACGGCGTTGTAGGCCGCGCCCTTGCGCAGGTTGTCGGAGACCACCCACAGGGTGATGCCATAGGGCACCGTGTTGTCCTCGCGCACGCGACTGACGAACACGGCCGGGTCGCCGACGCAATCCACCGGCGTCGCATAGCCGCCGTCCTCGCGCCGGTCGAGCAGCACGACGCCGGGGGCGTCCGACAGCGCCTCGTAGGCCTGCTCCAGGTCGATCGGCTCCTCGAACTCGATGTTCACCGCTTCCGAGTGGCCGACCAGCACCGGCACGCGCACGCAGGTGGCGACCACCTCAATGCCCGCATCCAGGATTTTCTTGGTCTCCTGCACCATCTTCCACTCTTCCTTGGTGGAGCCGTCCTCCATGAACGAGTCGATGTGCGGGATGACGTTGAAGGCGATCTGCTTCGGAAACTTTTTCGGCTCCACGTCTTCGAGCTGGTAAATGCCCTTGGTCTGGTAATAGAGCTCGTCCATGCCCGCCTGACCGGCGCCGCCCGCCGCCTGGTAGGTGGCGACGACGACGCGCTTGATGCGGGCGACGTCGTGCAGCGGCTTTAGCGCCACCACCATCTGGATGGTGGAGCAATTCGGGTTGGCGATGATGTTGCGGTTGGTGAAGCCGGCCAGCGCCTCGCGATTCACCTCCGGCACCACCAGGGGAATGTCGGGCTCCATGCGGAAATGGCTGGTGTTGTCGATGACGACACAGCCCGCCGCCGCCGCCCGCGGCGCATGCACGGCCGAAACCTTGCCGCCCGGCGAGAACAACCCCAGATCCCAACCTTCGAAATCGAATTTCGCCAGGTCCTGCACCTTCAGGGTTTTGTCGCCGAACGAGACCTCTTTGCCGACCGACCGCTCGGAAGCGAGCGCCACGATGTCGTCAACGGGGAAGCCGGTCTCTTCGAGGGCTTCGAAGATTTGATGGCCGACAGCGCCGGTGGCGCCGGCGACAGCAATTCTGTAGCCCATAATCACGGAACCTTTCGGGTGGGGTTAAAACGGGCTACAGGTACGCTCTGCCCGGCCCGGGTGCAAGGTGCCCGGCCCGGCGAATCGAGGAAGGACGCGCCATGACCCGCGGACCAACCGACGCAGCGCCGGCCAGGATCGCCTCCTACCGCGCGTTCTGGCCCCATTATCTGCACGAGCACAGCCGCCCGGCAACGCGGGCGCTGCATTTCGCCGGCACCGGCCTGGGTCTGGCATTGCTGGTGCTGGCGGCGGTGTTCTGGCACTGGGGTTGGCTGCCGGCCGCCCTGCTGGCGGGCTATGGCCTCGCCTGGGTCGGCCATCTGGCGGTGGAGCGCAACCGGCCCGCCACCTTCCGCTATCCGCTCTGGTCGCTGGCAAGCGATTTCCGCATGTTCGGCCTCTGGCTCGGCGGGCGGTTGGAGGGGGAATTGCGGCGGCATCGCGTCGAGCGATAGGCGCCCAAAATTTTCGCCGGCGTCCGTATTGACTCCGGAAACGCCGAGGCCATGTATGTTAATGTGAATAACATTCACATCGAAAGGGAACCGAAACCGATGGAGCGCGTTACGGATTGGCTGAAGCGGATCGAGGCACAACTCGACATATGGGGCCGGGGCGCCTGGATCGCCGCCTTTGTCCTGGGCTTCATCCTGTTCTGGCCCTTGGGCCTGGCGATTCTGGGATACACATTGTGGAGTGGACGAATGGGTTGTTGGAAAAACCGCCGCCGGCACGGCCCGCGCGCCCGCGCGGGTGGCTCGGGCAACAGCGCCTTTGACGAATATCGCGAGGAGACGCTGCGGCGTCTGGAAGAAGAGCAGACCGAGTTCGAGGCCTTCCTCGACCGCCTGCGCCGGGCGAAGGACAAGGCCGAACTCGACGAGTTCCTGGCCGAACGCCGCCGCCGCCAGGCCGGAGCCGACCCACAGGCCGCCTAAACGCGGCTCCCGGCGCTCCGCATGACGTGAAGCGGCCCCGCTTGGCGACAGGCGGGGCCGTTTTGCGTTGGCTGCCAGGCAGCGGCGGGCGTCCCACCCCAACCTTGCGCCCATGCTTCACCCCGAGTAGTCGCGGACGCGGTCCGGGACGTATCGAGGGTGGTGGCGAGCCTGCCTCGCCCCTCGATACGGCGCTTCGCGCCTACTCGGGATGAAAGCGAGGATTGGGTGGCAGGCGGTCGGGTACCGGCGGCAGGCCGGGAGCCCGCGCGCCGACGCCGCTATTTGCCCGTGATCGCCAGGACGCGGTCCAGGGTCTCGGCCCGGTGGTCGGGGACGACGAAAATCGCCTCGTCATAGCCCAGGTCGACAATGCGCCGGAACCGCTGCTGCGCCGTCTTCAGGTCGCAGCAAAGGTGAAACGGCCCGTCGTCGGGCATGGCCTCGGTCGGCGCCGTCAGATCCACCTTGATGTTGGTGACGATGGCCCGCTTGCCGCCATGGGCGCGGTAATTGGCAATGCCGTCCTTCAGCTTGTTGAAGGTGGAGCGGGCGCCGGAGGCGATCCAGCCGTCGAACTCGCTCGCCGCGCGGGGAATCCAGGCCTTGCCGGCCCAGGAGCCGATCAGCACCGGCGGGCCGCCCTTCGCCGCCGGCCAGGCGTCGATGCGGGCGCCGTTCACCGTCTCGTCGCGCCAGATTTTTTGCATCAACGGCAGCGCCGCGCTCAGATCCTTCAGACGGGTGTCGAAATTCAGGCCGGAGAAGTCGAAGTCGGTCTTGGTCGAGCCGGCGCCGACGCCGAACGAGAACCGTCCCTCGCAGAACAGGTGCGCGGTCAGGGCGGCGCGGGCCAGCGCCACGGTCTGGCGCAACGGCACCTGCAGGATACAGGTGCCCACTTCCAGGTCCTTGGTGACGCTGGCGGCCAGCGTCAGCGCGATCAGCGGGTCCGGGTGGATATGGCCGCGGCCGATGGCGTCGAAATACCAGAGCCCGTCGAAGCCCGCCGCCTCGGCCGCGCGGGCACCGTCCAGCAGGTGGGTGCGGGTGAGCCGGTCCAGCGACTCGCCCAGATAACCGATGCCGATTTTCATGGATCGCGCCTCCCTACAGCTTGAACGCTTCGCCGTCGAAGGTTTCGCGCCGGGCGATATCCTCGACCGGGCGGCGGCGCAATTTGGAGAGTTGTTTCTGGGGCTTGCCGAGCGGCACAACCGCGGCAACCGCCACATGCGGCGGGATGTTCAGCGCCTTTTGCAGCATCGGCTCCTGCGCCACCGCCAGCGTGGTGATGGTGCCGCCATAGCCGAGATTGCGCGCCGCCAGCAGCGTGTTCCAGACGAACGGATAGATCGAGCCGCCGGAGATGACGCCGATCCGGTCCAGATTCTTGTCCGTCGAGGCGACCACTTGCAGGTCGACGCAAAACACCAGCACCACCGGCGCCTTCTTCGCCGGCTCGGTCAGGTGCGGCGGCACCTCGGTCGCGGCCTCGGTCTCGGGCGTGACCTGGGTCGGGTGGATGGTGTTCCACGGGCTCTCGCCCGCCTTGTTCTGGGCGGTGTAGAGCTTGCCGGCGGGCCGGGCCGCCTCGCCCAGCAGGGTTTTGGTGGCGGGATCGCGGACGACGATGACGAAATTGCCCTGGCGGTTGCCGCCGGAGGGCGCGAACCGGGCGTTGTCGATCATCTGGTGAATGGCGGCGTCCGGCACGTCGTCATCGGTGAAGGCGCGGCACGCAAACGTGGTGCGCATGACGTCGAACAGTTCCATGGGCGAGCCTCCCGGGGGCTTTGTTGGGGCATTGGCGTCCATGATGGCCGCAATTCGCCGCTCCCGCCAGGGGCTGTCTCCCGGAAAGGCCGGCTGGGTGCGAACACCGGCCGAGGGCGATGTGCGCATGCCGCAAGCGGTCCCGGCTCGCCGCTCCGCAGCGGCCGGGAAACACATCACTATGGCATTGCGGGTGTTCCCCGGAGGGGGCGGAGCCACCGTCCGGGGCCGGTCTCATCCTTCGAACACAGGCGAGGCCGGCGTTCGCACTCCATCGGGCCTCAGTCGTCGCCGGCCATGGCCAGGGCGGGTTTCAGGTTCGAGGCGGGGGTGAAGGTGAAGCCTTCATAGCCCTTGGCCACCACCTCCTCGCATTTCTGCTTGTAGGCGTTGACGCCGCCGACATAGGGCATGAACACCCGCGGCTTGCCGGGGATGTTGGCGCCCATATACCAGCTCGCCGCCTTCGGATAGAGCGTCGCGTCGGCCACCTGCTTCACGTGCATGGTCCAGTCGTACTGGGCGTCCTCGGTCGGCTCGATGGCAGCCTGGCCGTGGTCCTTCATGTGTTGCAGGCAGTCGACGATCCAGTCCACGTGCTGCTCGCACGAGAGGATCATCTGGCTTTTCACGCCGGGCGAGCCGGGACCGGTGATCATGAACATGTTCGGGAAGCCCGCGCACATGATGCCCAGCATGGTGTAGGGCCCGGCCTCCCAGTCCTTGTTCAGGGTGCGGCCGTCGCTGGTCTGGATGTCGATTTCCTTGAGCGCGCCGGTCATGGCGTCGAAGCCGGTGGCAAAGACGATGGCGTCCAGTTCGAACTCGCGCCCATCCTCCAGGCGCAAGCCCTTCTCGGTCAGGCTGACGATCGGCGCCTCGCGCACGTTGACCAGATGAACGTGCGGCAGGTTGTAGGTCTCGTAATAGCCGGTATCCAGCACCAGGCGCTTGGTGCCCATCGGGTGATCCTTGGCGCAGAGCAATTCCGCCGTCTCCGGATCGGTCACGATGGAGCGGATCTTGTCGTGCACGAAGTCGCGTGCGGTGGCGTTCGCCTCGTCGCTGGTGAGCAGGTCGGTGAAGGTGTAGAGGAAGCTGATCGAGCCGCCTTCCTGCCACTTCGCCTCATAGAGCCGGTCGCGCTCCGCCTTCGGAACATCCAGGGCGGACTGGGTCGGCGGCGGGTAGCCGGCAATGCCGAACGGCGTATCCCAGGCGGCATCGCGGCGCTGGCGGTAGGTGGCCTTGTGCTCGGCCTCCTTGGCCTTGTCCATCGGGCCGTTGGCGGCCGGCAGGATGAAGTTCGCGGTGCGCTGGAACACGGTCAGGTCGGCGGCCTGTTGGGCGATGATCGGGATCGACTGCACGCCCGAGGACCCGGTACCGATCACGCCGACCCGCTTGCCGGTGAAATCCACGCCTTCGTGCGGCCAGAGGCCGGTGTGGTAGGTCTCGCCCTGGAAATCGTCCAGGCCGGGGAAGTCCGGCACGCGCGGGATCGAGAGATTGCCGGTCGCCATGATGCAGACCGGCGCCTGAAACACCTCGCCGGCCGCGGTCTCCAGCGTCCACAGATTGGTGTCACGGTCGTAGGTGGCGTGGTTGACGCGCGTGGAGAACTGCACGTTCCGGCGCAGGTCGAACCGGTCGGCCACGTGCTGGACGTAGGACAGGATTTCCGGCTGGTTGCCATAGCGCTCCGGCCAGTTCCATTCCTGCTCCAGGTCCGGGTCGAAGCTGAACGAGTATTCCAGGCTTTCCACGTCGCAGCGGCAGCCGGGATAGCGGTTCCAGTACCAGGTGCCGCCGACATCGTCGCCGGCCTCCAGCACCTGCACGTTCAATCCCAGCTTGTCGCGCAACCGATAGAGCGCATACAGGCCGCCGACGCCGGCGCCGACCACCAAAGCATCGAACCGTTTGGCTTTGCTCATGACGAAACCCTCCCATCAGAAGGTGTGAATCTCAGACCTAAGTCTTATATGCCAAAGGCGGAGAGGCCGCGGCAACGGCCAATGCCGGGCATGATGCGCACCGCCGCAGGCGGCCGCGCGGATCGCAGACCCGCCAGGAAGCCATCCGCCTATTCTGCGACCGTCTCGCCGGACCCGCCAGCCTCCGCCGGCATATCCTTGAACTTCGGCAGGCCGTCCGGCATGTCGAACCGGCGCAGTGCATAGTAAATGTGCGTCTTTGGCTGAAAGCGGAACCCGTTCAGCAACACCGGATAGACATCGGTCATGCCCATCGCCGACACCACGGTCATCACCGCGCCGCCGCAGTCGCGGCAATGCTTGCGGTGGGTCTGGCCGGTCTTGGAATACGCGACCACCTTGTCGGCGCCGGCGGTGATACGAACGGCGTCGCTGGGCCAGAGCGCATAGGCGGTCACCGGGGCGCCGGACCATTGCCGGCAATCCTCGCAGTGGCAATAGCCTTGCAGTGCGGCGTCGCCGGTGACTTCGAACTCGACGCTGCCGCAAAAGCACGTGCCACGGGTCGTTTCGGCCATCCCGGTTTTCCTCTGTCAGCGGTTACCCATCAAAACGATAACACGCACAAACCTTTGGGACCACTGAGTCGCCCGCCGGCGTAACGCTACCCTGCACGAAAAACCCCGCCTTCCGGGCGCGGAAGGCGGGGTTGGCGGAACCGCGGTTGCGGATCGGCGTCGCGGGCAGCGGCCTTAGAGCTGCTGCGCCACGAACTCCCAGTTCACCATGTTGTCCAGGAACGCCTTCAGATAGTCCGGGCGGCGGTTGCGATAGTCGATGTAATAGCTGTGCTCCCACACGTCGCAGCCGAGCAGCGCCTTCTGGCCGGCAAAGCAGAGCGGGTTCACGCCGTTGGGCGTGCTGGTAACTTCCAGCTTGCCATTGGCGGTGGAGACCAGCCAGACCCAGCCGCTGCCGAACTGGCCGGCGCCCTTGGCCGCGAACTGGCCCTTGAACTCGTCCATCGAGCCGAAGCTGTCGACGATGCGCTTTTCCAACTCGCCCGGCATGGCGCCGCCGCCATTCGGCTGCATGCACTGCCAGAACAGGATATGGTTCCAATGCTGCGACGAGTTGTTGAACACGCCGGCCTTGTCGGCGACGTTGTAGGTCTTGCGGACGATGTCCTCCAGACCCAGGGATTCGAATTCGTTGCCCTTCACCAGATTGTTCAGATTGGTCACATAGGTCTGGTGGTGCTTGCCGTGGTGGAATTCCAGGGTTTCCTGGGACATATACGGGGCAAGCGCGTCGATCGCATACGGCAGGTCGGGCAGGGTATGGGCCATGGGACTTCCCTCTTTCGCAAACGGCAGGTGGGTATGACAAAACTCGGCGAGGCCGCTAACGGCCTCTCGTTTCCTACTTAAGGCGCGTTCGGTCGCATGTCGAGAGTGGTTCTCAATTCCGCCGCCCTGCATTGCCGCGATCTGGTGCGCCGCACCGACCCGGACCGGCTGCTGCTGGCCGAACTGGCTCCCAACGAGCGGCGGCCGGCGCTCTGGGCGCTGGCGGCATTCAACTGGGAGGTGGCGCGCATTCCCGAGCGGGTGTCGGAGCCGATGCTGGGGGCGATCCGCCGGCAATGGTGGCGCGAGGCCTGGGCCGAAATCGTCGCCGGCTCTCCCCGCCGCCATCCGGTGGTGGAGGCGCTGGCCGCGGCGCACGCCGAAACGCCCTTCGACCTGGCGGCGGTCGAGGCCCTGCTGGCGGCGCGGGAGGCGGAGCACGACGGCCCGCCCGCCGACCTCGCCGGCCTGCTGGCGCGGGCCGACGCCATCGGCGGCACGCTTGCCCGGCTGGAGGCGACGGTGCTGGGCCTGGACGATCCCTCCGCGGCGGCACCCGTCGGCACCGGCTGGGCGCTGATCGGCGGCCTGCGCGGCCTGCCGCAAAGCCTGGGCCAGGGCCGCCACCAACTGCCTGAGGCCTTGCTGACCGCGCACGGCGTCCGCCTGGACCGGCTGGACCCGGCAGCGCCGCCGGCGGGTTTCTGCGCCATGATCGCGGCGATTGCGGCCGCAGCCGACCCGCACCTGACCGCGGGCGGGCGGCTGTCGCCGCTGTTCCGCGGCTACCGGCGGCTGGCCCGGCTCTATCGCACGCGCCTCAGCCGTGCCGGCTGGAACCCGTTCGACGCCCGGGTGAACGCACCAACGGCGGGACGGGCGCTCGCCGTGCTGGCGGTGCGGCTGGGGGTGTAGAGGCAATCACAGGGATACTATTCCCCGGAGGGGGCGGAGCGGCCGTCGGGGGCCGGTATCAGCCTGCGAACACCCTCGGCGCCGGTGTTCGCACGCCCAAAGCGATCCCGGATCGGCGCTCCGCACCGTCCGGGACACACCAGACCCGGGATAAGGTGTTCCCCGGAGGCGGCAAAGCCGTCATCCGGGGCCGGCCGGCGTCCGGGACGCTCAGCCGTAGCTGCGGGCCATGCCTTCGGCCGGGTCGGCCTGGGGGCCCCAGGGCATGATCGGATAGCGCAGGCCCACCTTGCTCAACCCCTGCAAGCCCTCGATGCCACGGGCGAATTCGTGCGGCGGCATCGCCAGCAGCATCTCGTCGTCGGCGACGCCGCCATAGCGACGCTCGGCAAAGCAGGGCACGCTGATCGACGTGTCGTTGGTCAGCAGCGCCCGGCCCCAACTGTCGGCGCACGCGCTTTCGCCGGTGATGGTCATGTCGTAACGGCGATAGCGCTTCCATTGCAGGCCGTTGACGAACAGGATGGTCTGGCCCGGCGTTGCGTAGAACAGCACGATGTCCGGCGGGTCGAGCCGGCCGGAGCGCAGCGGCGAGACCACTGTGCCGACCCAGGCGCCGTCGTCATAGGCGGCGCGCGGCATGGTATCCTGGTGGCCTTTGGCGGCGGCCCGGTTCTCGAACCAGACGCCGTCCATGTGCTCGCCGGAGAGGCAGGCCGCGTCCGGCACGTCCAGCCCCATCACCGCGCCGCAATTGCCGCCGGGCCGCACATTCTCGGCAGCAATGCCCATGGTGAAGCCGGCAATGCGCGCCTGGGTCACCAGCTGGCAGGTGGTGTAGAACCGGCCCTCTTTCGGCCGGCGCAGGCTTTTGACCGACTCGAATTCCTCCTGGGATTTGAACCGCTTCATGCCAATTGGCATGGTGCGGATTTTCAGGAGTTCCACCAGCTTGCCGGAGAGCTGAGCAAGTTGCTCCGCGCCAACCTGGTATTCTGCGGGAATGGGATGGCCTTGGGCATCCACGGTGACACCGGCGGTTGCGCTGGGCATGAGTCTTTCCTCCGTTAGCGATTTCCGCAAGGATGGCACGCGATCCGCCCAGGAAGGAAGCCCCCAATGCCGTTCGCCTCGTCGCACCATTGCGAGATTTTTTACGAAAGCCTGGGCGAAGGCCCGGCGGTCGTGCTTGCGCATGGCCGCGGCGGCAATGCCGCAAGCTGGTTCCAGCAGGTGCCGGCCTTTGTCACAGCGGGCTATCGCGTCATCGCCTTCGATCACCGCTGCTTCGGGCGATCCCATTGCCCGCCGGAGCATTTCGACCGCGCACACTTTGCCGACGATCTGGCCGCGGTGCTGGATGCCGCGGGCGTGGACAGGGCAGCGGTGGTCTGCCAGTCCATGGGCGGCTGGACCGGCCTCCGCCTCGCCGTGCAGCGGCCGGACCGGGTGGCGGCGCTGGTGCTCGCCAACACCACCGGCGGCGTCTCGACCCCGGCGGCGGACACGGCCATCGCAGAGGCGCGCCAGGCCTTTGCCCAACACGGGATCGCCTCCAGCGCCGTCGCCGCCGACTTCCCGGAGCGGGAGCCGGCACTGGCCTATCTCTACCGCCATATCGGCGGCCTGAACGTGCAACTGACGGACGACCTGCACTCGAACAGCCCCGCCTCGACCTCGGCCGAGGAACTGGCGGCGCTGGCGCTACCGGTGCTGCTGGTCACCAGCGACGCCGACACGATCTTCCCGCCGGCAGCGATCCGGGAGATTGCCGGGCTGATTCCGGGATCGACCGTTTGCCAACTGCCCGACGCCGGCCATTCGCCCTATTTCGAGACGCCCGCGGCCTGGAACGCGGCAGTGCTGGACTTTCTCAGCCGCCGGTTCCCGCCCGGCTGAGGCGGCAGCGAACACCGCCGCTGCCGGTCTCCGCAGGATGAGGCCGGCCCCGGATCGGCGCTCCGCACCGTCCGGGGTACAGCCGCGGTTCGGGCTTACGCCAAATAGCTTAGTACGGACTGCCGCTTTCCGTCTTGAGGCCGCTCTTCATCTTGCCCAGCTCCTGCTGGCAGCCAATGGCCATCATGCGGCTGTCATTGGCGATGGTGGTGAGCAGGAAGCCCTTCTCGATCATCTCCAGCGCGAATTCCGCCGTGCCGCAGTGCAGGCCCGCCGGGATGCCGTGCTTTTTGCAGCCGGCCAGGATCTCCATCATCTTGTCGTAGATCAACCGGTCGGTCGGATCGAGCCGCGGCTCGCGGCCATAGCTGAGCGCCAGGTCGGACGGCCCGATATAAATGCCGTCCAGGCCGGGCGTGGTGAGGATCTCGTCCAGGTTCTGCACCGCCTGGTCGGTCTCGATCATGGCGATGGCCAGGATCGTGTCATTCGCCTTCTGCACATAGTCGCTGCCGGAATAGAGCACCGCGCGGATCGGGCCGTTGGAGCGATAGCCCACCGGCGGATACTTCACCGCGCCGACAAAGCGCTCGCACTCTTCGCGGCTGTTGATCATCGGCGCGATGATGCCCTGGGCGCCCGCGTCCAGCAGTTTCATGATCGCCGCCGGGTCGTTCCACGGCACCCGCGCCGTCGGCGGCACGTTGGTGGTGGAAATCGCCTGCATCATGTGCACGGCGTCGATGTAGTCGACGAGGCCGTGCTGGCAGTCGATGGTGATGGCGTCCCAGCCCTGATGCGCCATGACCTCGGCGGAGAAGCTGGAGGGGATGGCGCACCAGCCGTTGACGACGGCCTTGCCGGCCTTCCAGGACTCGAGAATCGGATTTGCACGCATGATCTAGAGCACTTCCTTGTTGATGACGTTTTCGGGATTGAGCTTGCCGTTGAAGCAATCGACCACATTCTGCGCCGCCGTGGCACCCATGCGGAACATGCTTTCTTCGGTGTTGCCGGCCGAATGGGGCGAGACGATGATGTCGTCGAGCGCGAACAGCGGGTGATCCGGCGAGGGCGGCTCGACCACGAACGGGTCGATGCCGGCGCCGGCGATGACCTCGCGCTTCAGGCAGTCGTAAAGGTCGGCCTCGTCGACAATGCCGCCGCGGGCGGTGTTGACCAGGAAAGCGGTCGGTTTCATCGCCTCCATCTCCGCCGTGCCGATCATGCCCGTCGTTTCTTCGTTCTTCGGGCAGTTGACCGAGACGAAGTCCATATCGCCCAAGACCGCGCGGAAATCCTCGACCGGGGTGGCGCCGCCGGTGGCGATGGCGTCCTGGATCACATAGGGGTCGTAGACGTAGACCTGCATCTGCATGGCGTTCAGCATCGGCACCAGCCGCCGGCCGATGCGGCCATAGCCCAGCACCAGCGCCTTGCGCCCCGCCAGGTCGTAGGCGGGCACTTCGCGGCGGATGTCCCAGTTGCCCTTGCGCGCCTCGCGGTCGAAGAGGAAGGCGCGCTTGGCCAGCGCCATCATGAAGAACAGCGAATGTTCGGCGACCGTGATCGAGTTGGCGATGCCGACCACCGCCAACGGAATGCCGGCCTCGGTCAGCGCCGGCACGTTCACCGCGTCATAGCCAACGCCATGGCGGGCGACGATTTTCAGCTTGTCCGCCTGGGCGATGATGGCCGGGGTGAAGGGAGCGACGCCCAGAATGGCGGCGTCGTAGTTGGCGATGTGCTGGACGATGTTCGCTTCCGACGTCTCGGTGAACTGCTCGACGGCGATTTCCGGGTGGTGGTCGAACACGGAGGCGATGCCGGGCGTGTACGGCATCTGCAGCATGACGCGGTATTGGGCCATGGGCGTTTCCTGGGTTGGGGTTTGTTCGCTTGCAGAGGGATCAGAGCATGGTGCCGGTGGGACATCAAGCGACAGTCTGTGTGCGGCAGCGACGTTTCCCGGACGGTGCGGAGCGCCGATCCGGGATCGCTTGCGGCGTGCGGACACCGGCGGGGGCGGTGTTCGCAGGCTGACACCGGCCCCGGATGGCGGCTCCGCCACCTCCGGGGATCAAGGACGGCGCTCCGCACCGTCAGGGGATCAAAGACGGCGCTCCGCACTGTCCGGGGATCATGGCCTAGCCGGCGAGGATGGTCTCGACCAGGGTTTGCACCGCGAGCGCCTCGCGCAGACTGGCAAGGGTGTGGCCGGTGTCGCCGCGGGCCATGGCGGCAACCATGGCGAGCTGGCGTTGCAGGATCAGCGGCCGCATTTCCTCGTTCGGCCGGGCGCCCTCGGCCTCGCGCCAGGTGCCGTCGGCGTCCTGGCGTTCGGCAACGGCCCAGTCGCGCAGGCGCAGCTTGCCCTTCGAGCCGTGCAGGACCCAGAGATTGTGATCCGGCTTCTCCGTGGTGCCGACGCCGCCGGCGAGCGTGACCGGCACGCCGCCCGCGGTCATCTCGGCAGAACACGCCGTCTCCGCGCCGTCGCCCGCCGGATAGGTCACCGCATGCCGGTGCAGGGCGATCGGGCCGATCCGGCGCAGCGTCGCGAACAGGAAATGCGAGACCACTTCGCGGGTGAAACCGCCCTGGGCGCGCCGGTCGAGCCAGCCGGCGGCATCCATCTGCCAGGGCCGCGGCCAGGCCTTGAAGCCGACCTCGATCTCCACCCGCTCCAGCGTGCCGAGATCGCCCGCATCGCGCCAGGCCTCGATCTGGTCCAGGGCGAAGCTGGCGGTGAAGGGGAAGTTGACGGCCGCCCGCGCGCCCTTGGCCTCCATCCGCGCGACCACGGCTTCCGCCTTGGCCACGTCGACGCCCAGGGGCTTTTCGCAATGGACGGCGCAACCGGCGGCGACCGCCTGCTCCAGCTGGTCGAGGTGGAAGGCCGGTGGCGAGGCCACATGCACCACGTCGGAGGCCGCCAGCAGCGCCTCCAGCGAGGCAAAAGCGTGGCCGTCCGGGAAATCGGCGCGGTAGCGGGCCATGGCGGCGGCGGACGGGTCCCAGGCGCCAACGGAGACCAACTCCTGCGGGTCGTGGGCGCGGGCGACGCGCAGCAGGCGCTCGCCCATAATGCCATAGCCGACGGTGCCGAGGCGGACAGGGTGGGACATCGCAACAAGCCTTTGACGACGGTGGACAATTCACGCGGAATGCGGGCGTTCAGTCTAGCGCCGAAGCCTCGCCGCGACCAGCCGGCCTCTGGGCCAGGCTCGCCACCAGCGAGGCCAGCACGCACCAGACCGCGCCGGCCAGCGCGACCGCGGCAATGCCGGTGCCCGCATCGAAGGCCAGCCCCATCACCATCGGCGCGAGGCCGCTGGAAAACACCATCAACGCCGCCCCGAAGCTGCGGATCGCCCCAGATGGCGAGCGCCGTAAAGCTCGGCCCAGAGCGCGCCCTGAATGACGCTGCCAAGGCCGGAGCCGAACCCCATCAGGGCCAGATAGACCGGCACCAGCCAATAGGCCTCCGGCCAGCGCCAGCACGACGGAACAGAGGCCGAGCGGCGCCAGGAACAGCGGCACCAACCGCCGGGCGCTGAACCGGTCCACAAGCTGCCCGGCCGTCATCAGCCCCGCCACCTGGGCGATGGCATAGGCGGTGAAGGACGCAGCCACCAGTTCAATCGGCCAGGCCTTGGCGTGGGCGATATGGACCTGGTGGAACACATAGCCGGTGCTGAGAAACGCCGGCGTCAGCAACACCGGCAGCCGCAGCCAAAGGCCCGGATCGCGCAGCACCTGCCCGAGGCGGTGTCCCGCGACTGGCGGATTGTCACCGCCGCGCCCGGTGAGGCTCATGGGCGCCGGCTGGCCGCGCATCAGCCCCACGGCCACCGGCAGCGCCAGCAGCACCAGGGCCGCGGTGACCCACCAGGCCTCGCGCCAGGACACCAGGGCCAGCAACGCCACCACATAGGGCGGCGACAGCGCCGCGCCCATCGCCTGGCCGAGGAGGCTTTTTCGCACTGAGCGCCCGGCCGCGCTCGGCGACGAAATAGCGGGCCATGGCGGTGACGCCGATGTGCACGGCCATGCCCTGGCCCATCAGGCGCAGGCCGAAAATCGCCGCAGCCAGCGTCACCGGATCGGCGACGAAGCCCATGCCCGCCGCCACGGCGGCCAGACCGCCCAGGGTCAGCAGCGCCGTGCGGCCCGGCGGCCAGACGTCGACCAGGCGGCCGAGCAGCATCAGCGTCGCAGCACTGGCCAGCGTGCCGGCCATGTAGACCGTGCCGAACCCGCCATGGGAGAGGCCGAACGCCGCCCGGATCTCGCCGCCGAACAGCGCGATGAAATAGGTCTGACCGACACTGGAAAGAAAGCAGAGCGCGAAACCGAAGCCGATCAGGCGGGCATTGGCGCGCAGAAAGCGAAGCGAGACCATGGTCTTCTCGGTACCCGCTCCCGCCCGCTCGCGCCAGGGGGCGCGGGGCCGCGGCGAAGCCAGGAGTGGTCGGTCGGCCGCAGCCATGGTAGAAACCCACTCGAACATTTCGCCCGTTCGATCCGATGAAGAGGACCGATCTCATGAACGATTCCGTCGACGTGATGGATGTCGGGTTCGAGAAATTCGCCATCGGCCAGCCGGTGCCGCGCAAGGAAGACCCGACGCTGGTGCGCGGGCTGGGCCGCTATACCGACGACCTGAACCTGCCGGGCCAGGCCCATGCGGTGGTGGTGCGCTCCCCCATCGCCCACGGCATCATCCGGGGCATCGAGACCGACGACGCCAAGGCCATGCCGGGCGTGCTGGCGGTCTATACCGGCCACGACCTGATCGCCGCGGGCCTGGACCGCATGGGCACGGGCATGAGCTTCAAGCAACGCGACGGCTCGGACATGCCGAAACCGGTCCATCCGCCGCTGACGGTCGACAAGGTGCGCTATGTGGGCGACCCGGTCGCCCTGGTGGTCGCCGAGACCATCGCCCAGGCCAAGGACGCAGCGGAGGCGGTGTTCGTCGACATCGAGCAACTGCCGGCCGTCACCCGTGCCGTCGACGCGGTCGAGCCGGGCGCGCCGCAGCTCTATGACGCCACGCCCGGCAATGTGGTGCTGGACTTCCACCACGGCGACACGGACGCGGTCGACAAGGCGTTCGCCGCGGCCGCGCATGTGACCTCCATGGCCATCGACAACCCGCGCGTGGTCGTCGCCGCCATGGAACCGCGGGCCGCCCTGGCCGAATACGACCCGGCCCGCGATCACTACACGCTGCGGCTCGGCTGCCAGGGCGCCTTCCCGATGCGGAACAATCTGGCCAACGTGCTGAAGGTGGAGCGCGAGCAGGTGCGGGTGCTGATCGGCAATGTCGGCGGCTCGTTCGGCATGAAATCCGCTGTCTATCCGGAGTCCGTCGCCATCCTGTTCGCGGCCAAGCAACTGGGCCGGCCGGTGAAATGGACCGACGAGCGCTCGGGCTCGTTCCTGTCGGACAGCCACGGCCGCGCGCACGAGATGCGCCAGTCCATGGCCTTCGACCGCGACGGCCATATCACCGCCATCCGGATCGAGGGCTATGGCAATATCGGCGCCAACCTGCACAACGGCACGGTGATGCAACCGACGGGCAATGTCGTGAAGAACTGCATCAGCGTCTATGCCACGCCCTTGCAGGATATCAACACCAAGGCGGTGTTCACCAACGCCTCGCCCGTCGGCCCCTATCGCGGCGCCGGACGGCCGGAGAACAACTATTATGTCGAACGCCTGCTGGACGAGGCGGCGCACGCCCTCGGCATCGACAAGGTGGAAATCCGCAAGCGCAACCATATCCGGCCGGAGCAGTTCCCCTACACCACGCCCGCCGGCACGGTCTATGACAGCGGCGACTTCACGGTGCTGCTCGACAAGGCGCTGGCGGCGGCGGACTATGACGGCTTCGAGGCCCGGCGCCAGGAAAGCCGCAAGCGCGGCCTGATCCGCGGCATCGGCATCGGCCAGTATCTGGAGGTGACCGGGCCGCCGTCGAAGGAAATGGGCGGCATCCGCTTCGAGGACGACGGCACGGTGACCATCATCACCGGCACGCTCGACTACGGCCAGGGCCATGCGACGCCGTTCGCGCAGGTGCTGTCGTCGCGGCTCGGCATTCCGTTCGACCGCATCCGCCTGTTGCAGGGCGACTCGGACGAACTGCTGGCCGGCAGCGGCACCGGCGGCTCGCGCTCGATGATGTTTTCCGGCCAGGCCATCGTCGAGGCCGGCGAGTTGGTGAAGGAGAATGGCACCAAGATCGCCGCGCATCTGCTGGAGGCCTCGGCCGCCGACATCGAGTTCCACATCGGACCGCAGGGCGGCATGTTCGAAATCGTCGGCACCGACCGGCGTATCGGCCTGATGGAGTTGGCCGAGAAACTGCGCGCCGGCGATCTGGACCTGCCGCCGGACGGGCCGCAGACCCTGTCGGTCGCGCACGTGGCGGACTCGCCGCCCTTCGCCTACCCGAACGGCTGCCACATCGCCGAGGTGGAGGTTGACCCCGAAACCGGCGTCACGCGCGTGGTGAAATACAGCATGGTCAACGATTTCGGCGTGGTGGTGAACCCGATGCTGGTGGGCGGGCAGGCCCATGGCGGCGTCGCCCAGGGCCTGGGCCAGGCGCTGCTGGAGCGGGTGGTCTATGACGCGGACGGCCAGCCGCAGACCGGCTCGTTCATGGACTACGCCCTGCCGCGGGCGGACGACATGCCATGGATGGACATCGCCTATCACGGTGTGCCGGCGAAGACGAACCTGCTGGGCGTCAAGGGTTGCGGCGAGGCCGGATGCGCCGGCGCCATGCCCAGCATCATGAACGCGCTGGTGGATGCGCTGCGCCACGAATACGGCATCAATCACATCGACATGCCGGCGACGCCGCTGCGCGTCTGGGAGGCGATCCGCGCGGCCAAGGCCGCCTGATCCCGCAGATACGGCGTCGGGTATCTTACTCTTGGCGTCATTGCGAGCCCAAAGGGCGAAGCAATCCAGGAACCGCGGTCCCATGTCGAGGTGACGGTCTGGATTGCTTCGTTGCCCTACGGGCGCCTCGCAATGACGCTCATAAGCGCGGGGGCAGGAATGCCAGTGGTCATCGGCCCTAGGCCGGCGCGTCGTCCTTGCGTTGCAGCACGGCGCCGAAAAAGCCGTCGGTGTCGTGCTGGGCCGGGGTCAGCTTCATGAAATCGCCGGTGGCGACATCGGGCAGGATGTCCGAGGCCGGGACGACAAAGAAATCGTCGTGCTCTTCCAGGAACTGCGCGATCACATCGTCGTTCTCGCGCATCAGGATCGAGCAGGTGCCGTAAATCACCCGACCGCCGGGCTTCACCAGCGAAGAGCCGCGGTGCAGCAGCGACGTCTGGATGGCCGTGATCTCATCCAGATTGGTGCCCTTGGAGCCCCAGCGGGCATCCGGATTGCGGCGCCAGGTGCCGGTGCCGGAACAGGGCGCATCGACCAGAACCCGGTCGAAATCCCATTTGTGCCGCTTCAGCCACGGGTCGCTGGTGCCGGTGATCAGGCGGCAGCGGGAATTCTGCACGCCCGCCCGGCGCATGCGCTCGCGCGCACGTTCCAGCTTGTGCTCGTAGATGTCGCAGGCGGAGATGCGGCCGCGATTGTCCATCATTGCCGCCAAC
Source organism: Alphaproteobacteria bacterium (assembly GCA_020638555.1). NCBI lineage: Bacteria > Pseudomonadati > Pseudomonadota > Alphaproteobacteria > Alphaproteobacteria bacterium. Next base: position 169,504 of record JACKII010000001.1, read on the forward strand.
GCCAGGCTCTTGCCGCCCGCGCCGGCGCAGAGATCCAGCACATGCATGCCGGCATGGGCATCCACCAACTGCGAGAGCAGCTGCGAGCCCTCGTCCTGCACCTCCACCAGACCCTTGCGGAAGGCCTGCACGGCGCCCAGCGGCGGCCGGCCCTCGACGCGAATGCCCAGGGGCGAGTGCCGGGTCGGCCGGCTGAGAATGCCTTCCTCGGCCAGCGCGGCCATGGCCGCGCCGCGCTCGATCATGAGCGTGTTCGCGCGCAGGTCGAGCGGCGCCTGGTCGAGCATCGCCGCCAGTTCCTCTTCGACCCGGTCGCCCAGCGAGCGTTCCAGCTCCGCCGCCGCCCATTCCGGCACTTCCAGGCGGATGTGCCAGGGCATTTCCTTCGGCATCAGGCCATGGTTGATCACCGCGAGCGCCAACTGCGCCTCGGCGGCATTCAACGGTCGGGCGCCATAGCGGCCGCCGGTGAAGGAACTGTTGAACAGGCTGGGAGCGTGGACCGCCTGGTCGATGATGACCCAGCCGCGCGGCATGGGCGGCAGTTTCGCCTGGGCCAGCCACCAGTCATAGCGCGAACGGTGGCGGAGGACCCGGAACACCTGGTTCGCCACCACGTTGCGGTCGCGCGACCCCATAAAGCGGCGGAACCGAAGCTGGTTGCTGACAACGCGATCGGCAGGTAAGTCGCTGGACGCGACAGCGGTCAGGATTTCGATGGAGGTGGCGACGCGGGCTGCTGGCGTCATGCTGAACTCATTCTCAGGTTAGGGGCGCCGCTCGGCGATGACGCCGTAACAGTACATACAACGCGCCAGATCCCCCATCTTTCGCATGTGCATCCGTTATCGCAGCAACGTGTTGATTTAATGGCGGCGTCTCCAGCCAACGCGGGACACTCCGCCGGAGCACACCCACGGCATCCTCCCGCCGCGATGCCATTGGATCCCACCCCTTGCCGGTGATCACCAAAACCAAACGACGGTTCATCGTTCGACTGGCCGCAACGAAGCGATTGAGCGCCTGGTGCGCTTCTTTTTGTGTCATTCCATGGAGGTCCAGCCGCCCTTCGATCGGCATTTTTCCCTTACGTAGGCGCTGAGCCGTGCGTTTGTCCAGGCCCATGACCGGGATTTTCGTCGAGATTTGTCGAGCGGATGCCGGCGCCTCGGCCGTTCGGGGTTTCGCCGCCGCAACCGTCGGTGTGGGTTCGGGCGCCGGCGCGGTATGGCGCTCATGCCGTTCCGGACCGACCGACGGCACCAGTGTCCGGCGCCGCAACGGCGTCACCGACTGCGCCACCCGCTGCCAAAGATCGCGTTCCTCCAGACTCAGTCGCCGGGGTGCCATGGCCTAGTCCACGGTGTCCGGCAGATAGCGCCAGGCGAAGATGCGCCAGTCGTCGGCGGGCGCATTCGCCTCGGGCCCGTTGTCCGGCCGGCCGTCGGCCGCAAGGCGGAGCGTGATGCCGCCATAGCGCCACGCTTCCTGCCAGCCAGCCAACCCGCCCAGGGCCAGGGCCAGCGTGCGCTGGCGCAGCCGATGCATGACCCAGACATTCAGGGTGGTCAGCGTCAGAATGATGCCGCTCGCCAGGATGGCGAGGCCCCAGATCCAACCGCCCAGCATCCAGGCGCTTGCCGTGCAGCAGAGCGTCGCCACCAGCGGCAAGCCGTTGTCGAACGCACTGTGGGTGGGCGAGTCCTTGCGGTTGTAGTGGCGCAGATCGACGCCGATCAGCAGCAGCCGGTCCCGCTCCGCGTACCAGATGCGCTCGAACAGGGACTGATCGTCGTCCACAACCGCACTCGCCTCGTTCACCGTTCGGCTCGCCCGTGACCGCTCAGGTGATGGGAATGTCGGAGATGTGGGCGCGGAAGGCCGGCCGGGTCAGGAGCCGGTCATACCAGGCGCGCAGATTGGCCATATCCTCCGGCCGGTTCTCGATCGGCATGCCGAACCAGCGATGCACCATGCTGCCAAAGGGAAATTCCGCCATGGTCAGGCGGTCGCCGCCCACGAAATCCCGCCCTTCGAGCCGGGCATCCAGCATGCGGAACGCCGCGGCGGAGGCCTTGATGCCCGCACGGATCGAGTCCCAGTTCTGCTTGTCCGGCGCGGTGCGGATCAGGCCCCAGAACACGTCGCGCATGGCCGGTGCCAGCGTCGTCTGCTGCCAGTCCATCCAGCGGTCGAGGTCGGCGCGGACGGCCAGATCCTCCGGATACAGGCCGCCGAAATCGTGCTTGGCGGTCAGGTAGCGGACGATGGCGTTCGATTCCCACAGCACCAGATCCCCGTCGATAATGGTGGGCACGCGGCCGTTCGGGTTCATGGCCAGATAGTCCGGCTGGTCGTTGCCGCCGAACTCGCCGCCGATATCCGCCCGCTCGAACGGCACGCCCATCTCCGCCGCGGCCCAGGTCACCTTCATGACATTGCTGGAATTGTTCCGGCCCAGAATCTTCAACATGCGTTCCATCCCTCGGTCGATCGTTGGCAGGCGGCAGCGCTAGGCCGCCACTCAGGGCGCCGCGCGACGCGGCAGCAGCACGTATAGCCGACCCCGCGACTGCATGCGACCGGCAAGATCGGCTGCCCGCTGCCCGGCGCCCCAGAACAGATCGGCCCGCCCGGCGCCGCGGATGGCGCTGCCGGTGTCCTGGGCGACGGTCAGCGTTTGCAGGCGGGAGTCGTCCGGCCCGCCCGGACCTTCCACGTCGAGCCAGACCGGCAAACCATAGGCGATGCGGGTCGGATCGACCGCCAGCGAGCGCTCCGGCGTCAACGCCATACCTCCGGCACCGACCGGGCCGTCGCCGTCGATCCAGCGGAAATAGATATAGCGCGGATTGCGCTGCATCATGGCCGGCGCCTCGACCGGATGGGCGCGCAGCCAAGCGGCGATGGACTGCATCGACACCGCCTCGCGAGAAATTTCGCCGTCCGCCACCAGATCACGACCGATGGCATGATAGGGCCGGCCATTGGCGCCGGCAAAGCCGACCCGCGCGGCGCTGCCGTCGGGAAACACGATGCGCCCGGACCCCTGAATATGCAGAAAGAAGGCGTCGACCGGATCGGCGAGCCAGGCCAGTTCCAGCCCTCGCCCCGCCAAGCTGCCGCGGTCGATGGCGGTGCGGTCGAGGCCCGCCAGCGCCGGATCCGCCGGCGGGCGGTAGAGCGGCACCGGAAAGGCGGGACTGCGCACGCGCGCGCCGGTCAGGCTGGGTTCGAAATAGCCCGTGACGAGGGCCGATTCCTCCATCCGACCGACGCGGAAATGCCGGGCGATCCAGGCGGAATCCACGTGCCGGCGCTTCTCCGCCGCCGTGCAAACCGCCTGCCAGGCCGCCGCATCGACGACACCCGGACGGCCTTGCCACGGCCGGCGCGCGCAGGAGCGCTTCCAGGCCTGTAACCATTGCGAAAGGTTCGTGTCCCGGCCCCAGCCGGGCAGCGAACTCAGCGCATGCGGGGAAGCCGGTGCCGGTTGCACCGCCGGCTGGCGCGGCAGCGGGCGGTCCGAGGGCGCACAGGCGGCCAGCAGCAACAGGGCCGCCCCCAGCAACGGCCGGGCGAACCGACAAGCCAGGCGGCCCGCGCCGTGCGTTTCCGGGTGTTTCATGACAGGCAACGGACCGTCAGGCGTCTGCGGGCACGTCCTGGATTTCGACCAGCGTCCAGTTCGGATCGCCCGACCGGACGTCGCGCCCGAAGGCCCAGACATCGGTCACCGACTCGATGGTTCCATGCTGACCCTGGATCGCATGGCCCTCGCCATTGCGGACCACCTTGATCTGCTCGGACTCGATCCGCAGCGTCACCTGGGCCATGGACCCGTCCAGCTGCGCCTCGACAATCTTGGCCTCGCGAATGCGGACCAGCGTGGCTTCCAGCGTCTCGCCCGCCCGCTCGCGCCGCGTCATCTCGCTGTCGAGCGTGGTGTAGACGCCACTGCTCGTCAGCGAACGCAGCGTGTCGCGGTCGCCATTGGCGAAGGCGCTGACGATCAGCTCGAACGCGGTCCTGGCGCCGGTCGCAAACGCGTCCGGATCGAACGAGCGGTCGGCGCGCCGGATTTCGGCGAGGCCCCGCTCCAGGGGATCGCTCGGCAGGTTGCGCGGTCCCGGCATGGCGATCACGTTGTCGTCGGCCGCGGCCTTGCCCTTGGCGCGTTCGGTCGGGCCCGACCGATCTCCCTTGGCCTGCGGATCGCGTTCATGGCCCATGCGACGGCCCAGCACGCTGCGCAGCCGGATGACGAGGAAGGCCGCCACCATGCCAAAGAACAGAATTTCGAGAAATGCCGATCCGGCGTCCATATTTACCGCTCCAAGACGACCGTCGCCGTACCACCAAATCCCGGAGCCGCCATCGTTGGCGGGTTTGACCCCGGAACCAAAACCGGAGAGGGTGCAAATAACCGCCCCGGTATTATATCATACATAGTCCGTCACCCCTGAAAGGGCAAGCATGCTCCCGTTTTTCCTGTTTATCGGACTGCCGATTCTCGAGATTGTCCTTCTGGTCATGGCCGGCGACGCCCTTGGCCTGTGGTGGGTGGTTGGCTGGATTTTTCTGAGCGCCATGATCGGTATCATACTGGTGCGCCAGCAAGGCCTCGCCGCCATCGCGCGGGCGCAGGAAGCCCAGGACGCGGGCGAGCTTCCGGTCGGTGCCATCCTCACCGGCATCCGCCTGGCGTTTGCCGGCGTGTGCATGATCGTGCCGGGCTTCATCACCGATGCCATCGGGCTGCTGCTGCTGTTGCCCTGGACCGGCGACGCGCTGGGGCGCGTCATGGCAGCCAAGGTGCGGATGCATTCCACCTGGACCGGCGGCGGGCGCACCTATAGCGGCAGCTATCGCTATCCCCCGGACGACGACACCATCGACGCGGACTATGAGGTGGTCAATCCGGGCTCGCCGCCGGCCACCACCTCCCCCGGCTCGCCGCCGGAGCAGCCGGAGCGGCCGGGCCGCAACCCCTGGCAAAAGGGACGGATCGAAGGCCCGGATCGCGGCTAAACGCCTAGTTGAGGCGCCGTCCGGCCCCATGCTAGCGCCACTGTGCCGATTCCCGGGCCCGCCCCGATCCCGAGGGCGAACGCCCCACCACCAGGACAGTCGATCCCATGAACACGCCGACCCCGCCCAATCCCGCCGCGTCTCCCGAGTCGCCGCTGGCCATTTCGGTTCAGTACGTCAAAGACTTCTCGTTCGAGAACCCGAACGCGCCGCAAAGCCTGACCGACATGGCGCAAAGCCCGAGCATCACCGTCGACATGAATGTCGACGCCAACCAGCTGGGCGAGCGCCAGTTCGAGGTGTTGCTGCGCCTGGGGGCCAAGGCGGAAAAAGACAGCCGCACCATTTTCGAGGTGGAACTGGTCTATGCCGGCATCTGTCAGGTCAACGCAATCGTGCCGCAGGAACAGATTTCGCCGCTGGTCATGATCGAAGCGCCGCGCATGCTGTTTCCCTTCGCCCGCGGGATCATCGCCAACGCCACCCGTGACGGCGGATTCCCGCCGCTGCTGCTGAACCCCGTCAACTTCGTCGCGCTCTATCAGCAGATGGCGGCCCAGCAGGCCGCCCAGCGCGAAGCCCAGGCCGGCCAGGCCGGCGGGGCTGACAACGCGATCTGATGCACCGAGCGGCTGAACCGAAGGGTTTGGCCGCCGGAGCTGAGAGCGCTTTCGGCACTGGTTGACCCACTTTCCTGCCCCATCTCCCGCTTCCGCGAGGACAGGGGGAGATGGGCTGGTGAGCCAGCGGGAAAAGACCTCGCTCTACCCCAGGCGCATCACGCCGAAACGCCGCCCGGTCGCTTGGATCGGGCGGTTTTTTTTCAGGCTGTCTCCCCTCAGGCCGTCTTTTCCGCCTCGCCGCGCAGCCAGAGGGCGTTTTTCAGCCCGTCGGCGACAAAGGCCCGGTGGGCCTCCGCTTCCGCCGCAGTCGGGGCGTGGGGGCGCGGCGGCCGTGCGGCGACGGTTTCCACCGGACCGGCCAGCCGCATGGCGTCGCCGTCGACCGACTCGCTCCGGGCCGCCGGGCGCGGTTCGGCAGCCAGGGCAAAGCCCGGTTGCCGCCCGCCGACCAATTCCAGATACACCTCCGCCAGCAACTGGCAGTCGACCAACGCGCCGTGCAGGGTGCGCACGGACAGGTCGACATTGAAGCGGCGGCAGAGCGCGTCCAGGCTGGCCGGCGCGCCGGGGAAGCGCTTGCGCGCCATCAGCAGCGTGTCGATCAGCCGGTCCTGCGACAGGCCGGGCCGTTTCAGGCGCGCCAGTTCCGCGTTCAGGAATTTCAGGTCGAACGCGCCGTTGTGGATCACCAGCGGCGCGTCGGCGATGAAGTCCAGAAACAGCTTCACTTCGGCCCGAAACAAGGGTTTGTCGGCCAGAAACTGCTCGGAAAGGCCGTGGACCGCAAACGCCTCCTGCGGCATGTCCCGTTCCGGGTTCAGATAACAATGGTAGAAGGCGCCGGTCGGCACGTGATTGCGCAGTTCGAGCGCTGCGATCTCCACCACCCGGTCGCCCTGCAACGGGTCCAGGCCGGTGGTTTCGGTGTCGAGCACGATTTCGCGCATGGCTGGGCCTCCTGAACCGAGGGTTTAACGGGCGCCGAGATCGCGCAGCACCGCGGCCAGCGCCTCGCGCGTCACGCGGCGGCCGAGGCCCGAGGGCACGACATAGTCCGCCAGCCGGCGCTTGCGCGCGTCCGGCATCTGTTTTGCCAGCACCTGTTGCAGCCGCTCCTCCGTCGCACCCGGCCGGGCGAGAACGCGGGCGCGCTGGATATGCGCCGGTGCGGAGACGACAATGGTGGCGTCGCAGCGCTTGTCGCCGCCGGTCTCGAACAACAACGGCACGTCCCGCACCGCAAAGCGCTGCCTGCGGCGCGCCACCCGGGCGAGGAACGCCCGCTCGGCGTCGCCGACCCGCGGGTGTAGAATCCGCTCCAGCCGGCGCAACGCGGCCGTGTCGCCGAACACCCGCTTGCCGAGTTCCGGCCGGCTGACCGCGCCATCGACGACAACGCCGGGAAAGGCCTCCTCGACCGCGGCAACGGCGGACCCGCCCCTGGCCATCAATTGATGGACCGTCGCATCCGCATCGAAAATCGGCAAGCCCATCTGACGCAACATGGCCGCCGCAGTGCTCTTGCCCATGCCGATGGAGCCGGTCAGGCCGATGACGAAAACCGAGCGTTTCACGACAACAAATCCCTCACAATCGTGGCATGCAGATCCGGCGTGACCTCCGGCCGGTGGCCGAACCAGCGTTCGAACCCGGGCCGGGCCTGGTGCAGCAGCATCCCCAGGCCATCCACCGTGCGCAAGCCGCGCGCGGCAGCGGCGGCAAGCAGTGGCGTTTCGAGCGGCACATAGACGATGTCGTTCACCACCGCATCCACCGGCAGCGCTTCCAGCCGCACCTCCAGCGGCGGCTGGCCGTGCATGCCGAGCGAGGTGGTGTTGACCACCAGACCGGCCCCGTCCATGGCCGCTTCCCGATCCTCCCACCGCACCGGCCGAACCGCGGGACCGTTGTCGGCGGCCAGCGCCTCTGCCCGCGCCAAGGTGCGGTTGCAGAGCCGCACCTCCGGCACACCCGCTTCCAGCAGGGCGAAGATCACGGCCCGTGCGGCACCGCCCGCGCCCAGCACCAGGGCCGGCCGCGCGCGCGGCCAGTCCGGCACCGACTGGTCGATATGGGCCAGGAACCCGAAGGCATCGGTATTGTCGCCGGACAGGCTGCCGTCGGCCTGCACCGTCACCGTGTTGACCGCGCCAATGCGCTCCGCCGCCGGTGTCACACTGTCGACCAGACGGCGGGCGGCCTCCTTGTGCGGCAGGGTGATGTTCCAGCCGCGAAATCCGACCTTGGGCAGGGCGGCAAACGCCTCGGCCAGATGCTCCGGGCGGATGGCCAGCGGCACATAGGCGCCATCGATGCGATAGCGTTCCAGCCAATAGCCGTGAATATGCGGCGAGCGGGAGTGGGCAATCGGCCAGCCCATGACTCCGGCAAGGCGCGCGGCTCCGGAAATGCTCATGCGGGGATGGCTCCCTCCTGGCGCAGGGTCGCAAGGACCGTCAGCAGCGGCAGGCCCAAAATGGTGAAAAAATCGCCCTCGACCCGGTCGAACAGCAAGGCACCCGGCCCTTCGAGCTGGTAGGCGCCGACCGACTGGCAGACCGCGTCGCCGGCAAGCCCCAAATAATGATCCACGAACGCCTCGCCGAACGGCCGCATGGTCAGGGTGGCGATGGCGGTGTGGCGACACAACACCCGCTCGCCCCGCCGCATGTCGACGGCGGTGATGAGCCGATGCGCCCGGCCGGCAAGGTCCAGCAACCGCGCACGGGCCTCGGCGAGGTCGGCCGGCTTGTCGAACCAGGCGCCATCGCACTCCATCATCTGATCGGCGGCAATGACGATGGCATCCGGCGCCTGGGCCGCGACCACCGCCGCCTTGGCCGCAGCGAGATCAGCCGCCACCGCTTCCACCGTCTTGCCGGCACGCTCGCCGGCCTGCTTGATGACCGTTTCGTCGACGTCCGGCCGGATGACGGCGAAATCGAGCCCGGCATTGCGCAGCAAGGTGGCCCGCACCGCGCTGCCGGAGGCCAGAACCAGTTTCACGCCTTGTCCTCCGCATCCTGGACGGAAGAGGAACCCGTCCGTTGCTCGTAGAGTTGAATGATCGCCGCCGCGGTTTCCTCGATCGAACGTCGGGTTACGTCGATCACCGGCCAGTTTTTCGACAGGAAAAAGCGGCGCGCCTCGCGCACTTCGCGCTCGACCCGTTCGGTGTCGATATACGAGGTCTCCGCATCCTCGTGCAGCATCAACAGGCGGTTGCGGCGAATCTGCACCAGCCGGTTCGGATGCACGGTCAGGCCGATCACCAGCGGCCGGGTCACCATCGACAGCGCCTTTGGCAAGGCGATGTCCGGCACGAACGGCACATTCGCCGCCTTCAACCCCCGATTGGCGAGATAGATGCAGGTTGGCGTTTTCGACGTGCGCGAGACGCCGACCAGCACAATGTCGGCGTCGTCCAGATCCTCGGTCGCCTGGCCGTCGTCATGGGCCATGGTGTAGTGCATGGCCTCGATGCGGCGGAAATAGGCCGCGTCCAGCTCGTGCTGACGGCCCGGCAAGCCGCGGGACTGGCCGCCGACATGACCGGCAATGGCGTTGATCACCGGGTCCAGCAGCGCCACGAACGGCAAACCCATCTGCCGGCAGGCCGCTTCGAGCGCACCGCGCAGGCTCTCATCGACCACGGTGCAGAGCACCAGCCCCGGATGGGCGGCAATGCCGTCGATCACCCGCTCCATCTGCGCCGGGCTGCGCACCAGAACCCAGAAATGCTCGGTCGCCTCCACACCCTCGAATTGCACGAGGCAGGCGCGCGCAACGCTGCGCACGGTGTCGCCGGTGGCGTCGGAAACAAGGTGAAGGTCGAGATGTTTCACGTGAAAACTCGGAAGGACACGGCTCAAATCGGACGGGCGACGGCAGGCGGGGATAGAGTTGGGGACAAAATCCGCGGAGGTGTTGACAGCATAGTGCGGTTTTCCCCAACCGCAATTTTCATCCCCGTGCTGCAGCTTCCATCCCGTGCTCATCCCCAGCGGGAAAACCTGGGGACAATCCGTTCGGATGGCGATTCGTCCCCGATTATCCCCATCGGCTCGACCGGAATCCGCCCTGCGACTCTGGCACGGAGAGGCGATTTGGCCGGTTTATACACACAATTCACCGAATTATACACAGGCCAGAACCCATCCCCGGCTTTGTTCGCACCGGCTCGCAATCACGGGGATTCACCGTTTCCACCGGCCAGCAACCACAACAACCAATTTATAACTCTAGTTGTAACTGGAAACCGGCGGCGGACCCCATCCGGTTGGGCGCCCCGACCGGTCGGAGGTTCGAGACCATCGTGCCAAAACTCCTGCTTGAGACCCTGTCCGGCGCCGCCCCGAACGGATCGACACCCAGCGGATCGGCCCCGCCGATCTGGCTCATGCGCCAGGCCGGCCGCTATCTGCCGGAATACCGGGCGCTGCGGGCCGAGGCGAAAGACTTCGTCCATTTCTGCCTGTCGCCCGAATTGGCGGCCGAGGCGACGCTGCAACCGATCCGCCGCTTTGGCATGGACGGCGCCATTCTCTTTGCCGACATCCTGTTGTTGCCGCATGCGCTGGGCCGCACGGTGCGGTTCGTGGAAGGGCGCGGGCCGGTGTTCGAACCGCTGGAACGGGTCGATGACCTCGCGGTTCGCGATGGCTGGCAGCAGATCACGGCGCCGGTGGCCGAGACGGTGCGCCGGGTGAAGGCGGAACTGCCGGCCCAAACCACGCTCATCGGCTTTGCCGGCGCGCCCTGGACCGTGCTGACCTATCTGATCGAGGGCGGTGGCAGCCGCGATCATATGCGCAGCCGACAATGGGCCTATGGCGACCCGGCCGGCTTCCAGCGCCTGATCGACGTGCTGGTCGAGACGACCATCGAGTATCTGGCCGCCCAGATCGAGGCCGGGGCCGAGGCTTACCAGCTATTCGACAGCTGGGCCGGCGCCCTGACCGCCGACGGCATGGAGCGCTGGAGCCTGGCTCCTTGCGTCGCCATTGCCAGTGCGCTGGCCGAGCGGTATCCGCACGTGCCCTGCCTGATGTTTCCGCGGGCGGCGGGGCCGTTGCTGGCGCGCTACGCCGCGAATGGCGCGTTTGCCGCGATTGGCATCGACAGTTCCGTGGCGCCGGCCTGGGCCGCCAGCGTGTTGCAGCCGCATGCGGTGGTGCAGGGCAATCTCGACCCTGCCGTGCTGATCGCCGGCGGCGAGGCGATGCGGGCTGCGGTGCGGGACATCGCCATGAATCTGGGCGGCAAGGGCCGGCATATCTTCAATCTCGGCCATGGCATCACGCCGGAAACGCCGCCGGACCATGTGGCGGAGCTTGTGGCCCTGGTGCGCGGGGCGGCCTGAGATGACGGATTTTCTGGCGAGCCTCTATCCCTGGACCAAGGCGCTGCACATCATCTCGGTCATTGCCTGGATGGCGGGCCTGCTCTATTTGCCGCGGCTGTTCGTCTATCATTGCGAGGCCGCGCCCGGCAGCGAGGCCAGCGAGCGGTTCAAGGTGATGGAGCGCCGGCTGTTGCGGGCGATCATGAATCCGGCCATGGTGGCGGCCTATCTGTTCGGTGTGTCGCTGCTGTTCACCCCGGGCCTGGTCGATTGGTCGGCGGGCTGGATTTACGTGAAATTCGGCGGCATTGCGGTGCTGACCGCGATGCATCACGCCTATGCGGTCTGGTACCAGCATTTCCGGGACGACCGGCCCAGGCGGCGGCCGCGGGTTTATCGCATCGCCAACGAGGTGCCGGCCCTGGCCATGATCGTGATCGTCATCATGGTGGTGGTGCGCCCGTTCTGACGGTTTCCGCCGGCCGATGTCGAAATATGTTTGACGTTGACGGCGACAGCACCTACATGCTTGGCACAGGTCTGTCTCGGGCAGAGCGCCTCATGAAGCGAAGGGCGCCAGCCCTGTCTCTGCCGGACCGTCTTTCCTCTTGATCACCGTTGGCAGCCCATCCTCCGCGCGCGCCGCCGGTGATACCCCATACGCAAAATCGAGAAGTTTCCGCCGTGCTGCAACCTTTGACGCAGACGATGAATCTCCAGGAATTGAAGCGCAAGACGCCGGCCGAGTTGCTGGAACTTGCCGAAGAGTTGGAGATCGAGAACGCCAGCACCCTGCGCAAGCAGGACATGATGTTCTCGGTTCTCAAGCAACTGGCCGACCGCGAAGTGACGATCACCGGCGACGGTGTGCTGGAAGTCCTGCCCGACGGGTTCGGCTTTTTGCGCTCGCCGGACTCGAACTATTTGCCCGGACCGGACGACATCTACCTTTCGCCGAGCCAGGTGCGCCGCTTCGGCCTGCGCACCGGCGACACGGTCGAAGGCGAAATTCGGGCGCCGAAGCCGGGCGAGCGCTATTTCGCGCTGGTCAAGGTCAACGCGATCAATTTCGAACAGCCGGAAAAGGTGCGTCATCGCATCAATTTCGACAATCTGACGCCGCTCTATCCGGAAGAAAAGCTGAAGCTGGAGTTCGACAAGCCCAGCGAGAACGGCGCCACCACTCGGGTGATCGACCTGATCTCGCCGCTGGGCAAGGGCCAGCGCGCCTTGATCGTCGCACCGCCCCGCAGCGGCAAGACGGTGATGTTGCAGAACATCGCCCACGCCATCGCCGAGAACAATCCGGACGTCTACCTCATCGTGCTGCTGATCGACGAGCGGCCGGAGGAAGTCACGGACATGCAGCGCTCGGTCAATGGCGAGGTGATCTCTTCCACCTTTGACGAGCCGGCGGCGCGTCACGTGCAAGTCACGGAAATGGTGCTGGAAAAGGCGAAGCGTCTGGTTGAGTACAAGCGCGATGTGGTGATCCTGCTGGACTCGATCACCCGTCTGGCCCGGGCCTACAACACCGTCGTGCCGTCCTCCGGCAAGGTGCTGACCGGCGGTGTCGACGCCAACGCCCTGCAGCGGCCGAAGCGCTTTTTCGGTGCCGCGCGCAATATCGAGGAAGGCGGCTCGCTCTCGATCATCGCCACCGCGCTGATCGACACCGGCAGCCGCATGGACGAGGTGATTTTCGAAGAGTTCAAGGGCACCGGCAACAGCGAAATCGTGCTGGACCGCAAGCTGGCGGACAAGCGGACCTGGCCGGCGATCGACATCGGCAAGTCCGGCACCCGCAAGGAAGAATTGCTGGTCAGCCGCCAGGATCTGCAGAAAATGTGGGTGCTGCGCCGCGTGCTGATGCCGATGGGGCCGCAGGACGCCATGGACTTCCTGCTGACCAAGCTGAAGGAAAGCAAGAGCAACACGGATTTCTTCCAGGCCATGAACCAGTAATTGCAGTCGGTATCGGCAAGCGCGGGCCATCGTCTGCGGATCGGTTTCCGGCTCTGAGCGGGAGTATGGGCGGGGGCGGTTCTGATCCCCTCCAACCTCGGTGCCGCTGTCTGCGACAGCGGGCTCAAATGGACATTGGGTCGGTGAGAAGCGGATCGCAGTGCGAGGAGCCGAATGTTGGCGCCATCCGTAAGGGCCTGGATGGACCGGATCAAACGGGATATCTGGGTGCTGTGTCTGGCGGCCCGCGATCCACGGGTGCCATGGCTTGCCAAGGCCCTGGTCGTGTTGGCCCTGGCCTATGCCTTGAGCCCGATCGACCTGATCCCGGATTTTATTCCGGTTTTGGGTCAGTTGGATGATCTTGTTCTGGTGCCGGCGGTCGTTTTGCTGGCCGTCCGGTTCATACCGGGGCCGGTCATGGCGGATTTGCGGGCTGAAGCGGCGAGGCGGGCGGGCGAACGGTTGCCGGTCAGCCGGGCGGGACTGGTGCCGGTTCTGCTTCTCTGGCTGGCATTGGCACTGGCGATTGGCCTGGCGATGTTTGCCGGCGTCTGATTTCGTGCGTTGCCGGTTTTGTCGGTAGGGGAACCGCCCCGACCGCCAGTTTGCGACTGCCGGGGGCGGTCCATAGAGGATTTATTTCCGGTTATTTCAAGGTTTTGGCGAACACCTCGGCCGTGCGGCCGTTGGCCAGATCGGCATTGTCCTTGTTGTAGGGTTTGCCGCCGATGCGGGCAAAGGCATGGTCCATGCCGGGATAGCTGTAGACGGTGGCATGTGCGTTGCCTGCCAGCCCGGCCTTGACCTTGGCCTGGGCCTCTTTCGGGACGAACCCGTCTTCTTCGGCGATGTGCAGCACGAGCGGCGCCTTGATATTGGCGGCCTCGTTCAGGGCTTCTTCGATGCCGACGCCGTAATAGCCGATATTGCAGTCGGCATCGGACCGGCAGGCCATCAGATAGGCGAGCTTGCCGCCCAGGCAGAAGCCGACCGTGCCGACCTTGCCATTGCTGCCGTCGAGCTTGCGGGCATAGGCAACGGTGGCTTTCAGGTCGGCAATGCCGTTCTCGACGTCGAAGCCCTGATAGAGTTCGAAGGCCTTTTTCCATTCCTCATCAGTGGCATCGGTGATGTCCACATGCGGTTCCTGGCGCCAGAACAGGTCGGGTGCGATGGCGATATAGCCCTTGCTGGCCCAATCCTGGGCGATGTCGCGCATGGCATGGTTGACGCCGAAAATCTCCTGAATGCAGACGACGACCCCGGCGGCAGTGCCGCCGGCGGGGCGCACCAGATGGGCGTCGAACGAGCCGCCGTCATGGGCGGGAATTTGGACCCAGTTGAGCATGGGGAACCTCCTGCAACGGATAGAATGAGGGTTGCCGCGCGACTATGCGGGTTCCGCGGTAGGGGTGCAATCTCCGGCTTCGGACATGCCGGACCGATGGACCTGCGGCAGAGGAAGTTTCTTGCGCGCCGCCAAGTGCGGGGCGAGACTGCGGCGTTCCGCTTTTCCGAGTCAGAGGATGATCGTCCCGTGCTGCACGAACTTCGCACCTACACGTTTCGCGCCGGCCAGGCCCCGCTCGCCGCCAAGAATTCCGGCACCGTCGCCCGCGATATTCGCGGCGACGAGTACGGCAAGCTGGAAGGCTATTGGGTGCCCGAAGTGGGTCCGCTGAACCAGGTCATGCATTTGTGGAGCTATGACAGCTTCGCCCACCGGGAAGAGCGGCGGAAGGCGCTGGCCCAGAACGAGCGCTGGGGAAAGGAATATTTGCCTTTGATCCGGCCGATTATCCTGCGCCAGGACATTCGTCTGCTGAACCCGATCATCGGGCCGGTGGCGCCGGTGGACGCCAGCAATCTGTACGAGTTCCGCTATTACCGATTGCAGGTCGGAGCAATGAAACGCTGGCTCGACCTGTTCACCAAGGCGCTGACCGTGCGCGAGAAATATTCCAAGATCGTCGGCCTCTGGACCACCGAGGCGGGCCAGCCGAACGAGGTCTGCCATATCTGGGCCTACAAGGATTTCGCCGCGCGCATGCAGGCCCGCACCGCAGCCACCGAGGACGCGGACTGGCGGGCGTTCCTGAAGGAAGGCGGGCCACTGATCGAGGAAATGAACAATGTTCTGATGCTGCCGTCGGCCCACTCGCCGTTGCAGTAAACGGCAAGGGGCCGGTGGTAGGCTGAGGGCCGAAAATCCGTTTGGGCCTTGCGCCTCGACCCGTGGCACAAGGGAGCGATGGAGCATCTGGGGAAGCTCTGTTTGAAGATTGATCAGGCGGCGGCGGCAAACGGCGTGGGGTACTGCACTCTGGCTCAAGTCATCGCCGCCGATCGCCGTCGGAGCCCGCGCGACACCTTGTTTTGCCGTCATCAAGCAGATAGAACGTATATCGAACATAAGGCGATTATGGTCGATGACGATGACGGCAGAGACACACAGGATAGGGCTTCGCCGCTTGGCGGAGCTGGGGCCTGCGATGCGAGGTCTCACCACGACCGCTGCGGGACTGGCGGATGCCGCGGCGGCAAGGACTCTCGTGACATTCGACAGTCCGTCTCTGGATTCCGCCCTGCCGGAGGGTGGGCTGCGGCGAGGCGCCGTGCACGAAATCCTGGGGCCGGGTCGGGATCGGCGGGGCGATGGGGCTGCCGCCGCGTTTGCCGCCGTGTTGCTCGGCCGGCTGATGCAAACGGACCCGGCACGGCGACCGGCCGTCTGGTGTTCAAACCGGAGGGTGGCGCTGCGACAGGCGGATTTGGCGGGCCGGCCCTACCCGCTCGGTCTGGCCGGATTTGGCGTGGCGGTGGACCGGCTGTTGTTCGTTGAGAGTGCTAGCGACGGTGAAGCCTTGTGGGCGACGGAAGAAACGGCCCGGAGTGCGGCTGCCGCCGTGCTGGTCGTCGAGCTTGGCCGGTTACCGGCCGTGGCCGCGCGCCGCCTGCAACTGGCTGCAGAAGCAAGCAATACGGCGGTTCTGGCGCTTCGTTCCGCCAGCGACGGCGTCGGCAATGGCTTCGTTCATAGCCGCTGGCAATTGCAGACCGTGCCAGCGACGGCGTCGGTCAGCGCCGGCGAATGCCGCTGGCGCCTGGATCTGCTCAGGTGCCGCGGGTCCTGGGGTATCCGGGGCGGCGGGGGCCGTGCGTCCTGGCTGTTGCGCTGGCGAAACGGCCGGTTGCGTTCGGAGCCCTGGCAGGACGAGCGCCCCGAAACGCCCGCCGAGCGCCATCCGCCGGCGCTGCGTATGGCCCGGTGATTTTCCTTGTCCGGTGACTTTCCCTGCCCGGCACGATAAGAGGGGCGCCGCAGCCGTGCTTTCTTGCCGACAATCCCGATGCCGAGCGAATTCCTGTCCGCTTCCTCTGACACCATCGTTGCCCTGGCGAGCGGCAATCCGCCGGCCGGGGTGGCCGTGCTGCGTTTGTCGGGCGGGGCCGCGTTCGCTGTCTTGCAGGTGCTGACCCGCCCACCTTTGCCGGAGCCGCGGCGTATGGCGATGCGGGCGCTCCACGATCCGGACACCGGCGAATTGCTGGATCGCGCCCTGGCGGTACGGTTTGTGGCGCCGAACAGCTTTACCGGTGAGGATACGGTCGAACTGCACCTCCACGGCGGCCCGGCCATTGTCGCCGACACGCTGGCGGCGATCCTGCGCCAACCCCATTGCCGCCAGGCACGGGAAGGCGAGTTCACGCGGCGGGCATTCGACCATGGCAAGCTGGATCTGACGGCGGTGGAAGGCCTGTCCGACCTCGTCCGCGCCCGCACGGCGGCGCAGCGGCGCCAGGCGCTTTCGGCGGCGGGTGGCGAGGCGCATCGCACATTGCTCGACTGGCGCGACCGGCTGTTGCGGGCCCGCGCGCTCACCGAAACCCTGATCGATTTCGTCGACGAGGATATTCCGGACGACCTGATTGGCGACGCCCGGTCGTCCGTCGCGGCGGTCGCGCAGGCGATGCGGGCGGCCCTGGCCGATGCCGATGCGGGCTTTGCGGTGCGCGACGGCCTGCGGGTCGCCATTGTCGGCGCGCCGAATGTCGGCAAGTCCACGCTGCTCAACGCGCTCGCCGGCCGCGAGGCGGCCATTGTCTCCTCGGTGGCGGGCACCACGCGCGACGTGGTCGAAATCACCCTGGATCTGGCCGGCCATCTCGTCATCATTGCCGACACCGCCGGCTTGCGGGAAACCGCCGACACCATCGAGGCCGAGGGGGTTCGGCGTGCGAAAGCGGCGATGCAGCGGGCCGACCTCTGTATCGAGGTGCGCGACCTCAGCGATCCGACCGCCATGGCCCGGATGGCCGATGACGGCCTGCCGGCGGACCGGACGGTCGTGTTCTGGAACAAGGCCGATCTCGCCGAACGGGATGCCCCCGCCGGAGCACTGGCCGGCGCGGCGGCGACCGGATGCGGGATCGATGCGCTGCGGCAGCTGATCCTCGACACGGCGCGCGCGCTGGCCAGCCGGGGCGAGCACGCGGTGATCCAGCGCACCCGACATCAGACCGCGCTCGCCGCGGCGGTGGACGCCCTGGCGCTGTGGGAGGAAGCGGGCGTTTCCGAAGAGATTTTGGCATCGGCGCTCGATCATGCTATTCGGGCGCTGGATCAGGTGGTGGGCGCTTCCCATGTGGAGCACATGCTGGACATCATTTTTCGCGAGTTCTGCATCGGCAAGTAACCGGGGTTTCACGTGAAACACGCGGAGTTCCTCGGTGGATCGGCACCGCCCAACGATAAGGACCAGGGTCTGTTGAAGTATGACGTGATCGTTGTTGGCGGCGGCCATGCCGGCACCGAAGCCGCAGCGGCGGCGGCGCGCCTGGGGGCCCGGGTCGCGCTGGTGACCCATCGCGCCGACACGATCGGTGAAATGTCGTGCAATCCGGCCATGGGTGGCGTCGGCAAGGGCCATTTGATCCGCGAGATCGATGCGCTGGACGGCGTCATGGGACGGACTACCGATGCCGCCGGCATCCAGTTTCGCCTGCTGAATCGCAGCAAGGGCCCGGCGGTGCACGGCCCCCGCGCCCAGGCCGACCGGGTGTTGTACAGGCAGGCGGTGCAGCGCCTTTTGCGGCAATGGTCGAACCTGGACGTGATCGCCGACCCTGCCGCTGCGTTGATCTGCACGGCGAATGCGGTCGGCGGGATCGTCTGCGAGTCCGGTCTCGAAATCCGCGCCGCCGCCGTGGTGATCACCACCGGCACGTTTCTGCGCGGCATCATCCATATCGGCGAGAGGCAAACCCCCGCCGGCCGGTTCGGGGAGCCCGCCAGTAACCGCTTGTCGGAGGCGTTCCTGTCCGCCGGGTTTCATCTGAACCGCCTGAAAACCGGTACGCCGGCGCGGCTCGATCGCAACAGCATTGCTTATGACGCCTGTCAGTTGCAGCCGGGAGACGACCCGCCGCAGCCGTTGTCGACCCTGACGGCGGCCATCCAGAACCCGCAAATCCCCTGCCACATCACGCACACCACCCCGGCCGGCCATGCGCTGGTGCGGGAGAATGTGCATCGCACGGCCATGTATGCCGGCAAGATCGCCGGGCCCGGCCCGCGCTATTGTCCCTCGATCGAGGACAAGGTGATGCGGTTTGCCGACCGCGAGCACCACCAGATTTTCCTGGAGCCGGAAGGACTGGAGAGCGATCTGGTCTATCCGAACGGCATCAGCACCTCGCTGCCGCAGGAGGTGCAACTGGCCTTTCTGCGGACGATTCCGGGGCTGGAACGGGTCGAGATGGTGCGGCCCGGCTATGCCATCGAGTACGATTTCATCGATCCGCGCGAGCTGGGGCCGACGCTGGAGACCAAGCGCCTCGCCAATCTGTTCCTGGCCGGCCAGATCAACGGCACCACCGGCTATGAGGAGGCGGCGGCGCAGGGCCTCATCGCCGGCCTGAACGCGGCACGCCGCGCCGGCGGCCAGGAAGGCGTGGTGTTCGACCGCGCCGACGGCTATCTGGGCGTGCTGATCGACGATCTGGTGACCCGCGGCGTCGACGAGCCCTACCGCATGTTCACCTCGCGCGCCGAATATCGCCTCTCGATGCGGGCGGACAATGCCGACCAGCGTTTGACGCCGCGCGGCCTGGCCCTGGGCCTGGTCGGGTCCGAGCGTGCGGCCGCGTTTCAGGCGAAAAGCGACGCGCTGGCGGAGGGTCGGGCCCGACTTCAGGCCGAGACCGTGACCGCGGCCGAGCTGGCCCTGCACGGCCTGGCCGAGAAAGCCGATGGCCGCACGCGCACCGCCTGGAACATTCTGGGCCGCCATCGCACCGAGCCCGAGCGCGTGCGGGCGGTCTGGCCCGCGCTGCGTGACATCTCGCCACCGATCCTCGATCAGTTGGCGATCGAGGCGCATTACGAGGGCTATCTGCAGCGCGAAACCCAGGATATCGCCCGCTATCGTCAGGATGAGGATCTGCTGTTGCCGCTCGACCTCGACTATGGCCGGGTCGCGGGGATCTCCACCGAAGAGCGCCAGAAGCTGGGACGGACCCGGCCGGCGACCCTGGGTGCGGCCGGGCGGATTCCGGGGATGACGCCGGCTGGTCTCATCGCCTTGCTGCGTCACGTGAAACGGCGGCCGGGGCGTTCGGCCGCGTGAAGGGGCGCGATCCTTCTCCCGACGCGGCGGCGCTGGCGGCCATGCGGGCGATCCGGCCGGTGTCGGACGCGGTGGCCGGCCGGCTGGCGGTGTATGCCGAGCAGTTGCGGCTTTGGCAGCGGAAAACGAATCTTGTGGCACCTTCGACGCTCGATTCGCTCTGGCACCGGCATTTTCTCGACAGCTGGCAGATTTTGCCGTTGTTGCCGGAACCGGACGGCCGGGCCGTGGTGGATCTTGGCAGCGGCGGCGGCTTTCCCGGCCTGGTCCTGGCCATGGCCGGTTGCAATCCGGTGCATCTGGTGGAGGCCAACGGGAAAAAGGCCGGCTTTCTGCGCTATGTGGCCGCCCAAACCGGAACCGACGTGACAATTCATGCCTGCCGTATCGAAGACCCGGCCCTGTCCGGTCTGGCGCCGGTGGCGGCGGTGACGGCCCGGGCTTGTGCCGCACTGCAGCAATTGCTGGCCTGGGCGGCACCGCTGGTTGACCCTGACAGCCGCTTGGTGTTCTTGAAAGGGCAGTCCTGGCGTGAGGAGATCGCCGCGGCGGAACGCGACTGGGCTTTTGCCTGGTCGGCGACGCCCAGCGTCACCGACCCCGAGGCTGCGATCGTCACTGTCACCGCATTGGAGCCGCGCCGTCCGCATGCCCTCGCCTGAAATGCCCCGCATCGTCGCCATCGCCAATCAGAAGGGCGGCGTCGGCAAGACGACCACGGCCGTGAACCTGGCCGCGGCGCTGGCACTGGCAGGCGAGCGGGTTCTGGTGATCGATCTCGACCCGCAAGGCAATGCGTCGACCGCGCTGGGCATGGGCTGGCAGCAACGCCAGCGCAATGTCTATCACGTGCTGTGCGACGAATGTGGGCTGGCGGAGGCCGTCATGCCGACCGGCGTGGACCGCCTCACCTGCGTGCCGGCCACAGTGGACCTGGCGGCGATCGAGGTGGAACTGTCCGAAAGCCGTGGCCGCGAACTGCTGTTGCGTGAGGTTTTGCAGCAGTTGAATGGGTTTCTGGCGACCCGCCGACCGGACGTGGTGCTGATCGACTGTCCGCCGGCGCTGGGCCTTCTGACCGTGAACGCGCTGGCCGCGGCCGACAGCCTGCTGGTGCCGTTGCAGGCGGAATTCCTGGCGCTGGAGGGCCTCAGCCATCTGCTGCGCACGGTCGAGACGGTGACCGACCGCATCAATCCCGGCCTGATGATCGACGGCGTGCTCATGACCATGGTCGACCGCCGCAACAATCTCTGTGCTGCGGTGGTGGACGACGCCCGCAGCTATCTGGGCGAACTGGTGTATGCGACGGAGATCCCGCGCAATGTGCGCCTGTCGGAGGCGCCGTCGCACGGCATGCCGGTGGCGCTGTACGATCCCCGCTGCGCCGGCACCCAGGCGTATGCGGCACTGGCCGATGAGTTTCTGGCGCGGCATCGCGCCTGGCAGCAAAGGACGGGATGATGGCCGACAATCCCTCCCCAAAACCCGCCGGCCGGACCGGCGGTGGCCGCGGCAAGCCGTTGGGTCGGGGTTTGGCCGCGCTTCTGGGCGACGTGTCTGCTGCAGCGGCTCCGAGCGGGGTCGTGTCCGTGCCGGTCGGACGGCTTGCACCGTCGGCGGTGCAGCCGCGGCGCCATTTCGATGAAGCGGCCTTGGCGGAATTGGCGGAATCGCTGAAAGCGCACGGCGTGATTCAGCCTTTGGTGGTTCGGGTCCGACCCGATCCGGCCGCGGCCTCGCGGGCGCCGCAATACGAAATCGTCGCCGGCGAGCGGCGCTGGCGGGCGGCGCAGCGGGCCGGGCTTGACGCCGTGCCGGTGTTGGTGCGCGAGATTTCTGACCGGGAGGCGTTGGGCCTCGCCCTGGTCGAAAACCTGCAACGGGCCGATCTCTCGCCGATCGAGGAAGCGGAGGCCTACCGACGGTTGACCGAGGAGTTCGGCCTGACCCAGGATGCGGTGGCGAACCTGGTCGGCCGCAGCCGGCCGCAGGTCAGCAACATGCTGCGCCTGCTGCGCCTGCCGCCGGAGGTGCGGGAGATGGTGGCGGATGGGCGGCTTTCGGCCGGCCATGCCCGCGCGCTCGTCGGCCTTGCCGACCCGGAGGCGCTGGCCGAACGGATCGTGCGCGAGGGCCTGACCGTGCGCGATGCCGAGCGGTTGGTACAGGCGGGAACCGCCGCCGATCCGCCGAAAGTGGTCAGCCGCACCCTGCGCGACCCGAATGTGGTCGCGGTCGAAAACGAACTCACGGCAGCGCTGGGCCTGAAAGCCTCGCTCAAGGTCAAGGACCGGAGTCAGGGCTCGCTGACGCTGCACTATCGCTCGCTCGAGCAGCTGGATGGCCTGCTGGCCCTGCTGCATGGGCGCATGAACTGAGACTGGACCGGAGATCGGCGGCCAGTCGCCACTAGAGGACCCGTGTCATGACCGTGCATCAGACCGATGTCGCCGTAATCGGCGCCGGCCCGGTGGGCCTGTTTGCGGTGTTCGAACTGGGCATGGTCGGCCTGCGCTGCCATGTGATCGACGCCTTGTCGGCCGTTGGAGGCCAATGTGTGGCGCTGTACCCGGAAAAGCCGATCTACGACATCCCCGGCTATCCCATGGTCGAGGCGCAGCAGCTGATCGACCGGCTGGCCGAACAGGCGGCGCCGTTCGAGCCAGTGTATCATCTGGGCGCGCCGGTCACGGGCCTGGAAGAATTGCCGACCGGCCGCTGGGCGCTGACCACGGCGGCCGGCGCGCGGGTCGAAGCCGGCGCGGTCATCATTGCCGCCGGCGTTGGCGCGTTCGGCCCCAACCGGCCGCCGCTCGCGGGGATTGCCGACTATGAGGGCCGCAGCGTCTTCTATCTGGTGGATCGGCGCGAGGCGTTTCGGGACAAGCGGGTGGTGATCGCCGGCGGCGGCGATTCCGCGGTCGACTGGGCCATTTCCCTGGCGGAAATCGCCGCGTCCGTGGCCGTGGTCCATCGCCGCGACAAGTTCCGCGCTGCCCCGGAAAGCGAGCGCCGCCTGCGGGCACTGGCCGCGGACGGGCAGATCGAGATGGTGGTGCCGTATCAACTGGCCGGCCTCGAAGGCGCCGGGGGTCAGCTGTCGGCCGTGGTCGTGCAGACCCTGAAAGGCGAGACCCGCAGCGTGCCGGCGGATGTGCTGCTGCCGTTTTTCGGCCTGTCCATGGATCTCGGGCCGATTGCCGAATGGGGTCTGGCGCTGGAGCACAAGCATATCGCCGTCGATGCGGCGACCTGCGCCACCAGCCGGCCGGGATTGTTCGCCGTCGGCGATATCGCGACCTATCCGGGCAAGCTCAAGCTGATCCTGACCGGCTTCAGCGAGGCGGCCATGGCGGCCCATGCCATTCACCCGCTGCTACGCCCGGACGAGATTCTGCACTTCGAATACTCCACCACCAAGGGTGTGCCGGGCTGAGACGAAGGGCCCTTTCGCTTCTGTCTTGCGGAAAGCGATGAAATGCCGCACACTATCGGTGTCGAGGGACCATCCCCCGAGCCGTCCTTCGGCGACAGCGCGAGGTTATCACCGCCACGCTGACGAAAGGAGTGTCTGGCATGATCGTTCGGCAAATCCTGAAAACCAAGGGCAGCACCGTGACGGCGGTTCCGGCGGCGGAGCCGGTGGTCAACGTGGCCACCCTGCTGACCGAGGCGCGAATCGGTGCGGTGTTGGTGCATGACTCTTTCGGCCAGCCGGCTGGCATCGTTTCGGAGCGGGATATCGTGCGCGGGATTGCAACCCGGGGCGTCAGCGTGCTGGACGAACCGGTGGAATCGTTGATGACCACGGATATCATCACCTGCTCGCCGGACGATCACATCGACGCGCTAATGCGGGTCATGACCGACCGGCGCGTGCGCCATCTGCCGGTGATCGAAAACGGGCATCTGGCCGGGATTATTTCCATCGGCGATGCGGTGAAGGCTCGTATCAGCGAGTTGGAAAGCGAAGGTGAGGCCATGCAGCGCTATATTTCCGCCAACGCCTGACGCAATTTCCGGCGAGCCGCCGGAACCTGACAGCCTTTATGCGGTCCGGTCCCCCAAATGGGTCGTGGCTCCATCGCCGATGGACGATGGAGCCAGCTTCGACTACCGGCCGCGGTCGCCCGGATGGCGAAAGCGCCCGTGACCGTCATGATGGCGACCGCGGCCGTGGCGTCCACGCCATTCGTCCCGCCGGTGGCGATGGTAGCGACGGCCGTCGCGCCAGTCTTCGCGCACCCGGTATTGGTGGGGGCGAGGCGCATAGTACCGGTAATGGTCCCGGATCGGCGCGCGATACCGATAATGGTCCGGCGCCAGCAGGACGCCGACCGGCCAATCGAAAATCACGTGCAGATCGACATCGGCCTTGGCAGGCGCACTGCCCATGACGGCGATTGTCGCGGCCGTGACGACACCCGCACTCCAACGCAACACTGTGTCTAGTCGCTTGTTCAGAGCCATGATGGCCTCCTCACGATCGAACTAGAACGCACCATGGCCACTATCGCCCGCCGGGCGGGTTGAAACCAATAACGTTTCCGTCAGCGGTTTGTGTTCGCTGGACGGGCGGCGGCGTCAGGCCGCGTGGCGCGCCAGTGCGCGCAGGTCGGTATCGTCACAGAGATTCAGAGGGTTATCCCAGTCTCTCCCCCGCACATACGCCGGCCGCGGATCCGGAATATCCTCCGGTCGGTTGGCGCAGGTGTTGTAGCAGAGAAAGATCTGCCACCGGTTGTCGGCGGAGAGATTGTGGCCGGAAGCGTGCAGCAGGTTGCAATCGAAAATCACGCCGTCTCCCGGCTTCGACGTGATCGCGACGGGCGGGCCGTATTTCCGGATCCGTTCGCGCGTGACCGCGTGCGGCACGGCATAGAGGTGATAGGCGGTCGACGTGTCATAGACTGCGTCGTGCCGGCCTTCCCGATGGCTGCCGGGCAGGAAATAGAGGCAGCCGTTGATCTCCTCGGCGGTGTCCAGGCTCACCATCAGCGTGGTCATGTCCGGCCGGCGAATGCCGTCCAGCTGCCAGGAGCCGAAATCCTGGTGCCAGGGCCAGGCCGAGCCCTCGATGGAGGTTTTCAGGTTGCATTTGGTGTGATGCAGATAGAGCGCCTCGTCCTTCAGCACCTGCCGGGCGACGCCCAGTGTGCGCGGCAGGCGCACCAATGCGGCCATGGCCTCGGAACTGACCGCCCGGTCCGGCTGGTGCAGGCCCAGCATGATCTTGGGCGGACCGTCGTCGGACTCGCGTTTCACCTCTTCGGCCTTGATCCGGGCGACCCGTTCGATTTCGGCGCGCAGCAGCGCCACCTCGCCCGCATCCAGCAGGTTCGGCAGCAGCAAAAAGCCGTCGCGGTCGTAGGCGGCGCTTTGTTCGGACGTGAGTTGCATGGGCAGGGCTCCTTTCCGGGGATCAGTCGAGGGCGAGGCCGAACTCCGTGGCAATCGCCGCCGTGTGCTCGCCCAGCAGCGGTGCGCCCTGGGGCGAACGCACCGGGGTTGCGGCAAAGCGGATCGGGTTCAGGACCACCGGGATTTCTCCCGCGGCCGTGTGCGGGGCCGTGCCGACCAGGCCGCGCTCGCGCACTTCCGGCGAATCCACCGCCTCGCCGATGGTGCGGATCGGCCCGCCGGGCACGCCGGCGCCGCGCATGGCCTCGACCCACTGGTCGCGGGGCTGGGTGGCGAAGGCCTGTTCGATCTCGGCGACCAACGCCGCCTTGTTCTGCACCCGGGCGGAGTTGGTGGCATAGCGCGGGTCATCCAGCCAGTCCGCCCGATGGACGATGGCGTCGACGAATTTGCGCCAGACCCGTTCGCCGCCGAGGGTCATCTGCAAGGGGCCGTCGCTCGCCTGAAACACGCCGATGGGCGCGGCGGCCGGGCTGCTGTTGCCGTGGCGCGTCGGCGGGTCGCCGGAAATGCGGTAGTTCATGCCATAGAAATAGGTCATGGCGAGCGCATTGCGGAACAGGCCGACGCTCACCGCCTGGCCCGTGCCGGACTCCTCGCGGGCGATCAGGGCCGCCAGGATGGCCTGAACCAGGCTGTTGGCCGCGGTCAGCTCCATCATCGGCAGGCCGGATTTGGCCGGCGGCCCTTCCGGCAGGCCGCTGATCGCGCCCCAGCCGCTGGCCGCCTGGTGCAGCGCGTCGCGGCCGACGGAACCGTCCGGAAGGGTCGGGTCGATGGCGGCATGGATCAGGCGCGGCGCTGCGGCGCGCAGGGCGTCGGCACCCAGGCCGAGGGCGGCCATGGCCTCGTCCGGGGAGTCAATGACCGCCACGTCGGCCCGCCCGGCCAGGGTCCGGGCGGCGCGCTGGCCGCTCTCGGTCGCAAGGTCCAGCACCAGCGAGCGCTTGTTGCGGTTCAGGGCGAGAAAGGCCGCGGAGTCGCCATTGGTGAGCCGTGGCCCCGGCCAGGCCCGCACCGGGTCGCCGCCGGGCGGTTCCACCTTGATGACGGTGGCGCCAAGGTCGCCCAGCATCTGGGTGGCGGCGGGGCCGGCAACGCCGGCGGTGAAGTCGGCAACGGTGATGCCGTCCAGGATCGAAGCCATGTTACGCCGCCTCCTCTGCCGCGCCCATGGCGCCGGTGGCGCGCAAGCGGGCCGCCCGTTCGGTGTCATAGCCGAGCCATTCCCGCAGAACGGCCGCCGCATCGCGCCCCAACAGCGGAGCCCCTTGCGGCGCGCGGGCCGGGCTGCCCTCCAGGCGCATCGGGCTCGGCATGTCGGGTGCCTCGCCCAGGTCCGGGTGCGGCACCGATACCAGCGCCTGCGAGGCGGCCGGGTCGGCGAAGGCTTCCGGGATTTCCCGGGCCTCGAAGCAGGGCACGCCCGCGGCCTGCAACGCCACCAGCACTTCCAACCGGGTGAGCGGCGCCAGCACGTCCGCCAGCGCCCGGTCCACCCTGGCACGGTCGGCGATGCGGCCGGCATTCGTCCCCCAGTCCGATGGCGCGGAAAGACCCAGCGCCTGGGCCAGCGCCCGGAACTGGGCGTCGGTCTCGACCGCCAGGACGATGTCGCCGTCGGCAGAGGCATAGCGGCCGACCGGATGCAGGAAATAATCGCCATTGCCGAGCCGCTCCGGCACCGTGCCGTCCAGCAGATAACCGGTGGCGTGCAGGCCGGTCTGGGCAAAGCCGGTGTCGAACAGCGGCACTTCCAGGAACTGGCCCTGGCCGGTGCGCTTGCGGTGGTAGAGCGCGGCCAGCACGCCGACGCCGCCGGTGAGCCCGGTGGAGACGTCCACCATCGGGATGGCGGTGCGCACGGGCTCCTGGTGCGGGTGTCCGGTCAGCGACATGAAGCCGCTTTCCGCCTGCACCACCGGGTCGTAGCCGAGCCGCTTCTGAAACGGCCCGGTGCGGCCATAGGCCGAGGTGGAGCAATAGATCAGGTCCGGGCGCTGCACGCTCTCATAGTCCAGCCCGAACTTGGCCATGACGCCGGTGGAGAAATTCTCGATCACCACATCCGCCGCGTCGATCAGCGCCCGCGCCGTCGCACGGCCTTCCGGCACCGAGAGGTCGAGCGCGATGGAGCGCTTGTTGCGGTTGTAGCAAAGGAACGCGCCGGAAAGCCCGTGATAGTCCGGCGGGGTGTAGCCGCGGGTATCGTCGCCGCCGACCGGATGCTCGATCTTGACCACGTCCGCGCCGAGATCGGCCAGGTGCATGGAAGCGAGCGGCCCGGCGATGACGCGCGAGAAATCGGCAACGCGGATGCCTGTGAGCGGCGGGCTCATGCGCTCTCTCCCGTGATGATGCCGGCGGCGGCGAGGGCAGCGATCTCGTCGGCGGCAAAGCCGTGGTCGGCCAGCACGGTGCGGGAATCCTGACCCAGCAGCGGGGCCGGGACGGGTTTTGCCACCGGTGTCTCGCTATAGCGGATCGGCGAGGTCACCATTTCCAGCCGCCCGGCGCGGGGATGATCCACCTCGGCCACCAGATGGCGCGCCCGCACCTCCGGCGCGTGCAGCGCCTCGCACAGGTCGCGCACCGATCCGGCGGGCACGCCGGCCTTGCGGAATTTGGCGATCCAATTCTCGCGCGTGTCCTGGGCGAGAATGGCGTTCAGCAAGGGCCGGAAGGTGTCGCGGTGTTCCATGCGGGCGGCGTTGGTGGCAAAGCGCGGATCGGTCAGCCATTCCGGCTTCTCCACCACGTCCTTGCAGAAGCGCTCCCACTGGCGCTCGTTGCCGATGACGACGCTGATCTGACCGTCCGCGGTCTCCGCCAGGCCGAACGGCTCCAGGAAGGGATGGCCGTTGCCATAGCGCTTTGGGCTGGCGCCGGTCATCAGTGCCACCTGGCCGTAATTGGCGGTGACGGCGATGGCGCTGTCCAGCAGGGCCAGGTCGATATGCTGCCCGACGCCGTCCCGGTTGCGGGCCAGCAGCGCCCCCAGGATGGCCTGGGTGGCGAACATGCCGGTGAAGATGTCGGCATAGCTGATGCCGGTGCGCAGCGGGTCGCCGTCACCCTCGCCGGTCATCCACATCATGCCGCTTTCCGCCTGGGCCACCGGGTCGTAGCCGGCCACCAGCTTCAGCGGCGAGGCGTGGCCGTAGCCGGAGATCGAGCAATAGACCAGGCGGGGATTGATGGCTTTCAGGGTGTCGTAGTCCAGGCCCTGGCGCTGCATCACGTCCGGGCGGAAATTCTCGATCAGGATGTCGGCCTTGGCCGCCAGCCGCTTCACCACCGCCTGGCCCTCCGGCTTGGCGATGTCGAGGGCGAGCGAGCGCTTGTTGCGGTTCGCGAACAGGAAATAGCCGGCCTCGCCGCCATGGTCGGGGCTGGGGGCATAATGGCGGGTGTCGTCGCCGGTCTTGGGATGCTCGATCTTGACGACCTCCGCGCCCAGGTCGGCCAAGTTGAGGGCGGCCCAGGGGCCGGCGAGCACGCGGGTAAAGTCGAGCACAAGCTTGCCCGCCAGCGGCGGGGCGGCGGTTCGGGTCATCGGCACCGGGTCCAGGTTCCAGAAAGGGGTTGATGCGAACGTGGCCTTATCCTTGTCGTCGCGTCCGCGGCGTGTCAATCGGGCGGCGCGCCGGCGCAGTGTCCGCGCAGGGGGAACCGGCTCTGCATTCGGCTGGCAATTCGGGGCGTTCGCGGCGTAGTTTGGCCGGAGGGAATCCGATGGAGACAATTTGTGCAACGGTTGCTGCAACATTGCCTGCACCTGCGCCTGCGCTATCTGTTTCTGGCGACGTTTGCCCTGGTCGCGGTCCTGCCGGCGGCGGCGCTGACCGGCTGGGTCGCCAACCAGGCGCTGTCTCAGGAGAAGGCCAGCGCGGGTGTGAAAGAGCGGCATCTGGCCGAAGTGGTGGCGTTCGGGCTGGATCGCT
The DNA here is from genome assembly GCA_020638555.1 of Alphaproteobacteria bacterium. Classification (NCBI taxonomy): domain Bacteria; kingdom Pseudomonadati; phylum Pseudomonadota; class Alphaproteobacteria; species Alphaproteobacteria bacterium. The sequence continues at coordinate 198,467 of JACKII010000001.1, forward strand.
ATGCCAATGACGTGCGCGCGGTGTTCGAGCATATGGCCAGCCTGGAAGACGCCGGGCACGAACAGCGGGCGGTGTTCCGTCTCGCCCGCAGCCTGGGGTTTCGCTACATCGCGCTGATCGGCGAAGACAAGAAAATCCGGGAATTCACCGACTACGCCCATGATGGCGGCGACCCGTTGCAACCGGACCTGGTGGATCGCATCGTGGCGCAGGCGACCCGCTCGCCGGCATTTCTGCCGCTGATGCGCGATGGCTTGGGCAAGCCCACCCTGTTCGTGGTCGAAGGCTATCAGGACGGCACGGTTCTGGCCGCGGCGCTCAGCACCCGGCACATCAAGGCGACACAGGAAGCCGTGTCGTTCGGTTCGGAGGGGCGGGCGGTGATCGTCGATCGCCTGGGCCAAGTCATCGCGCATCCCAAGGCGGAATGGGAGGCCGAGATCAAATCGCTGGCAAGCGTGGCTCCGGTCCAGGCGCTGCTGCGCAGCCCCGCGGGCCATATGGAATTCGACTCGCCGTCCGGTTCCGAGCCGATGATGGCCGGATACGCCCGTGCCGAAGGGTCGGGCTGGGGCGTCCTGACGGTACGCCCGATCTCGGAAATCGAAACGATCGCCTGGGACTATGCGAAGGGCTCGATCGCCTTTGTCGCCATCGGCCTGCTGGCCGCCCTCGTGTTGGCGGCGGTGATGGCCCGGGTGATCGTCCGCCCGGTGGAACGGGTGGCGGCGGTGGCCCAGCGGCTCAGCCATGGCGATATGACCGCCAAGGTCGACCCGGTGCCGCAGGTGCCGGCGGAGCTGGGAGAACTGGCGCGGACCATTAACAGCCTGTCCGCCAGTCTCAATCTCTGGCGGTTGAATCTGACCGAGAGCCTGCAGGAAGCGGAGGCGTCCAGCCGGGAGAAAAGCCATTTTCTCGCCAGCCTCAGCCACGAAATCCGCTCGCCCCTGAACGTGGTGGTCGGTTTCGCCGAGGCTTTGCGCGACGGCCAGCTGGGCAAGGGCAATCCGGCCAAGACTGCCGAATATGCGACCGACATCGCCGCGGCGGGCCGGCACCTGGTCCGATTGATCGATGGCATTCTGGCCCTGTCCCAGATCGACAACGGGCAATTGGCCATGGCAACCGGACCGGTGGCGCTGGAGGACGCCGTCTCGGCGGTGGTGCAGGTGATGGAGCCGCTGGCGGGTCGCGAGGATATCCGGTTGGACTGCGATTTGCCCCGCGACCTGCCCGACCTGTTGGTGAACGAGAGCAAGCTGAAACAGGTGCTGCTCAATCTGATCTCGAACGCGGTGAAGTTCACGCCGCAGGGCGGCTCGGTCACCGTTTCGGCGGAAGCGCTGGAGAACGGAATGGTGTCGCTGCGGATCGCGGATACGGGCATTGGCATGTCGAGCCGCGACCTGGAAACGGCGCTCAAACCCTTCGGCCGGGTCGAAAAGGCCTGGACGCGCGGGCGCACCGGCACCGGCCTCGGCCTGCCGCTTGCGCGTCAGCTGGTGGAGGAGATGGCGGGAAGCTTTGCTATCGATAGCCTGCCCGGGCGTGGTACAACCGTCACGTTGACCTTGCCGGCCACCGCTTTATCAAAGGCGGCCTGATGGCCGGTGGCCGCGGGCCGTCCCGGACGGCGCGGCGCACCGGCCGGCCTTGCCCCCTCTTCCGGAGAGCCTTATGCCCGACTCCGCCTCCTCCCAGGACCTGCACGCAGCGCTGCCGACCATGCCCGTCGGCGAGACCTTTCCGGAAATCCGCGAGGCGGTGCGCAAGCTCTGTGCGCAATATCCGGGCGCCTACTGGCAGGAAAAGGACCGGGAGCGGTCCTATCCGACCGAGTTCGTCCAGGCCCTGACCGAGGCCGGCTATCTGGCGGTGCTGATCCCGGAGGAATACGGCGGCTCCGGCCTGCCGATCTCCGCCGGCTCCGCCATCCTGGAGGAGATCAACGCCGCGGGCTGCAATGCCGGCGCCTGCCATGCGCAGATGTACATCATGGGCACGGTGCTGCGGCACGGCTCGGAAGAGCAGAAAAGGCAGTATCTGCCGAAGATCGCCACCGGCGAACTGCGCCTGCAGGCCTTCGGCGTGACCGAGCCGACCAGCGGCACGGACACGCTGTCGCTGCGCACCACCGCCGTGCGCGAGGGCGACGAATACGTGGTGAACGGCCAGAAGGTCTGGACCAGCCGGGCCGAGCATTCCGACCTCATGCTGCTGCTGGCGCGCACCACCCCGCGCGACCGGGTGGCGAAGCGGACCGACGGCCTGTCGGTGTTCCTGGTCGACATGCGCAAGGTGCTGGGCAAGGGCCTGACCATCCGGCCGATCCGGGCCATGATCAACCACAACACCACCGAACTGTTTTTCGACAATATGCGCATTCCGGCCGACAGCCTGATCGGCGAGGAAGGCCGGGGTTTCCGCTATATCCTGGACGGCATGAACGCCGAGCGCATCCTGGTGGCGTCCGACGCCCTGGGCGACGCGAAATGGTTCATCAAGACCGCGACCGACTATGCGAAGGAACGCGTGGTGTTCGGCCGGCCCATCGGCCAGAACCAGGGCATCCAGTTCCCGATTTCCGAGGTCTGGGCGCACACCCAGGCGGCCGAGTTGATGGTGCGCAAGGCCTGCGCCCTGTTCGAAGCCGGCCAGCCCTGTGGCGCCGAGGCGAACACGGCCAAATACCTGGCGGCGGAGGCGTCCTGGAAGGGCGCGGACGTCTGCATGCAGACCTTCGGCGGCTTCGGCTATGCCGAGGAGTACAATGTGGAACGCAAGTTCCGCGAGGCGCGTCTCTACCGTACCGCGCCGATCAGCTCGAACCTGATCCTGGGCTTTATCGGCGAGCACGTGCTCGGCATGCCGCGCTCGTACTGATCCCGACGCGCGTCGATACTGGGGCTGGTGTTTCCCGGCCGCCGCGGAGCGGTGGGCCGGGACCGGTCGCGCTCGCGATCACCATTGCCGGTGGTGTTCGAAGGAGGACACCGGCCCCGGATCGGCGCTCCGCACCGTCCGGGGAACAGGGCTTTGCACCTGGCTCCTAGGCCGCATCCTCCAAAATCATGGCGCTCGCCTTTTCGGCGATCATGATGGTGGGCGCGTTGGTGTTGCCGGTGGTCACCGTCGGCATGATGCTGGCATCGACCACGCGCAGCCCTTCCATCCCGTGCACCCGCAGGCGCGAGTCGACCACGGCCATCGGGTCCTCTCCCATCTTGCAGGTGCCGACGCAGTGATAGATCGTCCGCCCGGTCTCGCGGATGAAGCGTTCGAGGTCGGCGTCCGACTGCACGTCCGGGCCGGGCGAGGTTTCTTCGGTCAGGTTCTTGGCGAAGGCCGGCTGGGCGAAGATCTCGCGGGCCTGGCGGATGCCCTCTTTCGAGATGCGCATGTCGTCCGGGTCGGAGAGGAAGTTCGGCCGGATCGCCGGGCGGGTGAACGGGTCGGAGGAGATCGCCATGATCTGGCCGCGGCTGCTGGGCCGGGCGATGGAGATGGCGATGGTGGCACCCGGCTTTTGCTCCAGCACGCCGAACACGTTGTTGTCGTAGCTGGCCGGCGTGAACAGCAACTGGATGTCGGGGGAGGCCAGCCCCTCGCGGCTGTGGGTGTAGCACTGCGCCGACGACACGCCGAAGGTCAGGGCGCCGTTGCCGCGCACCACCCATTTGGCCACTTCCGGTACCACGCCGGGGAAGCGCGACAGCTCGTTGATACTGCGGGTGTTCACCGCCCGGCGCGAGACGCGCACGGTGTAGTGGTCCGAGAGATTCTTGCCGACGCCCGGCAGGTCGTGCACCACGTCGACGCCGATGTCGCGCAGATGGTCGGCCGGGCCGACGCCGGAGACGTGCAGCAGGTGCGGCGAGTTGATGGTGCCGCCCGAAACGATCACCTCCCGCACCGCCGAAATGTGCCGGTCCTGGCCGCGCTGGCGAATCCAGACGCCGGTGCAGCGCTTGCCGCCGAAGGTCAGCTTGGTGGCATAGGCCTCGGTCTCGACTGTCAGGTTCGGGCGTTTCTTTGCCGCCGCCAAAAAGGTCTGGGCGGTGGAGCCGCGGCGGCGGCCGATGCGGCTCATCTGGCTGTAGCCGACGCCTTCCGCCGGCTTGCGCCCGGACAGGTCGTCGACCTTGGGGTGGCCGGCCTGCTGGGCCGCGTCCACGAACATGTGGGTCAGTGGCAGGATGGTGCGGTAGTCGTCGATCTGCAACGGCCCGCTCTTGCCGCGATATTGCGAGTCGCCCATGGGATAGCTTTCCATGGACTTGAAATAGGGCAGGCAGTCGTCATAGCTCCAGCCGCGCGCGCCCATCTGCGCCCAGTTGTCGAAATCCGCCTTGTTGCCGCGCACGAATAGCATGCCGTTGATCGAACTGGAGCCTCCCAGCACCTTGCCCCGCGGCCAGTGCAGCGAGCGGTTGCCGGTCGCTTCCTCCGGCTCGGTCTGGTAGTTCCAGTTGATGACCGGGTGGGCCAGCAGTTTCAGCACGCCGGCCGGGATGTGGATCATCGGGTTGCGGTCCGCGGGTCCTGCCTCCAGCAGAACCACCCGGGCACCGCCGGCCGACAGGCGATCGGCCAGCACGCAGCCGGCCGAGCCGGCGCCGACAATGACGTAATCGGCTTCCATCTTGAACGTCTTTCCCTGAGATAAGCTCTGTTGGCCCAGCCTAAGACCCCGCGGGGGCCTTGCCCACCGGTTTTCCGTCCCAGCGCTCGCGCGGGAGGCGGGCGCTGTGGTAAACAGGCCGGCAAAGCCGCGCCGTCCGGCGCGCGCGAGGCCAGCCGGGGAGTGGGACTGTGAGCAAGACTGCGCCGATGCACGGAGACGCCCCGGAGCCGCTGCCGCACCTGCAAGCCATCGTCAACGAGATTGTCGACCGCATCGCCGACGAGACCGAGCGCGGCCAGGTCGCGACCTATATCCCGGAACTGGCGAAGGCCGATCTGAGCCGCTTCGGCCTGGCGGTGGTGCCGGTCGGCGCCGACCCGACGGTCTGTACCCTGCCCATTGTCGGCGGCGATGCGGACCTGCCCTTCTCGATCCAGAGCGTGTCCAAGGTGTTCACCCTGGCGATGGCATTGCAGAAATCCGGCACGAAAGTGTGGCGCCGGGTCGGTCGCGAGGCCTCCGGCAACGCCTTCAACTCCATCGTGCAATTGGAGTACGAGCACGGCATTCCGCGCAATCCTTTCATCAATGCCGGCGCCATCGTCGTCGCCGACCTTCTGCTGGACGGCCAGGCTCCGCCGGAGGCCATTGCCGGCATTCTGGATTTCGTCCGCCAGGCCGCCGGTGACGACAGCATTGCGGTGGATGCCGCGGTGGCGGCGTCGGAAAGGGCCACCGGCGACCGCAACCGGGCGCTGGCCAATTTCATGAAGGCCGAGGGCAATATCCGCCACGCCGTCGACGATGTGCTGGAAGTGTATTTCAACCAGTGCTCCATCGCCATGAGCTGTCGGCAACTGGCACTGGCCGGCCGGTTCCTGGCCAATCCGGAGGGCGCGGTCCGCCATGGCCTGCCGCTGGTGTCCGCCCGCCGTATCCGCCGCATCGCCGCGCTGATGCTGACCTGTGGCCATTACGATGCCTCCGGCGAATTCGCCTTCCAGGTCGGGATTCCGGGCAAGAGCGGTGTCGGCGGCGGCATTCTGGGCGTGGTGCCGGGGCGGGCCGCCATCGCCGCCTGGTGTCCGGGCTTGAGCGTGAAGGGCAATTCCCTGATGGGTGCGCTCGCCTTTCGCGAACTGGCACGGGCCACGGGCTGGTCGGTGTTCGGGCCCATGGGTGATTGATCCCAGCGCCTGATCCCGGCGATCGATCCGGGGCGCCCGGTTCAGGCGCGGGACCGGCCGATCCTGTAGACCGCGAACGAGGCCAGGGCGGCCACGCTCGCCCCCACCAGCACCGCGGCGATGCCGCCGATTTGGTCCGACAGCAGGCCGACGCAGAACACGAAGCTCGAATACGACGCCAGCGCCCAGCGCGAGCGGTAGATGGTCTCCACCGCAAACGCCTCGCCGAAGCGGCGGTGCAGGATCCAGAGCGAGGCGCTCATCATGATCGGGAAGGCCAGCGCCATGCCGGAGACCAGCGGCCCCAGCAGCTTGGAGTAGACCGCGACCGCGCCGATCACCGTGCCGCCCAGCACCGCCCGCGCGATGGTGGCGCGCCAGGTGCCGGCGCCCTTGCCCGGCGGCACCGGCGGCGCAGCCGGCCGGCGCATCAGCAGGGCTGCGGCCAGCACGCCCGCCGCGGCCAGGGCCACCGCCAGCGGCCAGGTCATGGGCAGGGCGACGGAGACCGCCGCCACCGCCAGCCAGGCGGCGATGCCAACGCACCAGGGCCTGAAAAACCCACCGAGCGGCGCGGCGCGCGCATAGCCGGTCATGAAGGCAAACACGCCGCCCGCCAGCGCGAACGCCGCCACGCCGGCCTCGGCCATGAACGCGTCCGAGCGCTCCCACATCATCAGGGCGAAGCCGACGCCGGAATTGAACGGATAGGTCATGGCGATGCTGGCCAGGACCGGCCCGGCGCGCTGGCCGGCCAGCACCACCAGCATCAGCACTCCGGACGCGATGCCGGCCTTCCAGACAAGCGCGATCAGGTCTGCCATTCGGGGTCTCGAACCAACGGAAACGGAAAAGTCGGGGCGGGGCTGCGCTTAGGGCTCGCGCAGGGGACTGCCTTCGTCCTAAGCTTTTGCCCGGTCTTTGACCAGCGAATCCCTCGCTTCCCTTCTCCCAAGACTGTCCCCTGCTTCCAAGATTGCGATTGTGACCGCTCCCGCCCGCCGCTCTCTCCTTGCGCCCTTTCAGGTGCGCAGTTTCCGGTTCCAGTGGCCGGCCGACCTGTTGACCTCATGGGCGCAGGAGATGGAGACGCTGATCCTGAACTGGTACATCCTGACGGCGACCGGCTCCGTCGTGATGCTGACCCTGTTCGCCTCGCTCCAGTTTCTGGGGACCCTGCTGGCTCCGGCCATCGGCAGTATCGCCGACCGCCAGGGCCGCCGCGCGGTGCTGTGCTGCCTGCGCGCCTGCTATGCCTGCCTGGCCTCCATCCTGATGGTAACCGGCCTGACCGGCACGCTGACGCCGGAGGTGGTGTTCGCCGTCGCGCTCTGCACCGGCCTGATCCGCCCTTCCGATCTGGTGATGCGCAATTCCATGATCGGCGACACGATGAGTTCCGACCTGCTGGGCTCGGCCATGGGGCTCAGCCGTATGACCATGGATTCCGCCCGCATCGCCGGTGCGTTGGCAGGCGCCGGGCTGTTCGCCACCCTGGGGCTGGGGGCCGCCTATGTCGGCGTCGTCTGCTTCTATGCGTTGAGCCTGCTGCTGACCCTGGGCACCAGCCGCGTCAGGCCCGAGCGCGACGGCCAGCCGTTCAAGATCGTGCGCGAGGTGAAGGACGGGCTGGTCTTCACCTGGAAGTCGCCGCGCATCAAGGCGCTGATGTTTTACGCCTTCCTGGTCAATCTCTGCGCCTTTCCGATCAATATGGGCGTGCTGCCGTTTGCGGCGAAAGAGGTGTTCGGCCTGGACGAAACCGGTCTCGGCCAGATGATGGCCATGTTCGGCATCGGCGCGCTGGTCGGCTCGCTGGCGATTGCGTTCACCGGCGGCCCGAAGCGGCGCGGCCGCTGGATCGTCGGCTTTATCCTGGTCTGGTATCTGTTGCTGGTGGGCTTCGGCTTTGCGACCGAGGCCTGGCAGGCCTATGTGCTGCTGGCCCTGATCGGCGTCTCGCAAGGCATTTCCATGCTGACCATGTCCATCGCCCTGCTGGATGCGGCCGGGCCGGTGATGCGGGGCCGCATCATGGGCGTGCGCATGCTGGCGGTCTATGGCCTGCCGCTCGGCCTTGCGGCGGGCGGTTGGCTGGTCGAGCATCTGGGGTATGTGAATATGGTTCTGCTCTATTGCGGCTTCGGCCTGGCCGCCACGCTGGCCATCGCCGCCGTGTGGCGACAGGCGCTGCTGCGGGAGGACTGAACCGCTCTGGCGGCGGGGGGAGCGCTCGGATAAGCTTCGGGTCCAGGCCTGTGCAAGGCCCACCAAAAAAGGAGGAACGTCATGGCCGCCCCATCCCCCCGCCCGGAAGACATCATCGCCGGCCAGAACCGCCCCTTTACGGGCGCCGAGTTCCTCGAAAGCCTGCGCGACGGGCGTGAGGTCTGGCTGTATGGCGAGCGCGTCGACGACGTCACCACCCACCCCGCCTTCGCCAACGCCGCCCGTTCGCTCGCCCGGCTGTACGATGCCCTGCACGACCCGGCCACCAAGGATGTGCTGACCCGCGAGACCGACACCGGCTCCGGCGGCTACACCCACAAATTCTTCCGCGCCGCCGCCTCGCGCCAGGATCTGGAGGGCCAGAAGGACGCGATCAAGAAATGGGCGCAGCTCTCCTATGGCTGGATGGGCCGCAGCCCCGACTACAAGGCCAGCTTCCTGTCGACCCTGGGTCCGAACGCCGACTTCTACGGCCCCTGGGCCGACAATGCGCGCGCCTGGTACAAGCGGGCGCAGGACAACGTGCTGTTCATGAACCATGCCATCGTCAACCCGCCGATCGACCGGCACAAGGCGGCGGACCATGTGAAGGACGTCTACGTCACCATCGACAAGGAAGACGATGCCGGCATCTATGTCTCCGGTGCCAAGGTGGTGGCGACCGGCTCCGCGCTCACCAACTACAATTTCCTGGGCCAGAACCTGTCGGCGGAGATCACCGACACCGACCTGGCGACCATGTTCATCGCGCCGATGAACACGCCGGGCATCAAGCTGATCTGCCGCCCTTCCTACGAGCTGGCGGCCAAGACCATGGGCACGCCCTACGACTATCCGCTGTCGAGCCGGTTCGACGAGAACGACGCCATCCTGATCTTCGATAACGCCTTCATCCCGTGGGAGAATGTGCTGGCGCACCGCGACCTGGACATGCTGATGAAGTTCTACCCGTTTTCGGGCTTCTTCAACGGCTTCACCTTCCAGGCCTGCATCCGCATGGCGGTGAAGCTGGATTTCCTCTCGGGCCTGATCTGGAAGGCGCTGCGCTGCACCGGCTCCAGCGAGTCGCCGGGCGCGAAGGTGCAGATGGGCGAAGTGGTGGCCTATCGCAACCTGATGTGGGGGCTGGCGGAAAGCATGGCGGCGACGCCGCAGCCCTGGAAGAACGGCCATGTGCTGCCGAACGCCCGCTCCGGTGCGGCCTACCGGGTGATGTCGCCGGAGATCTATCCGAAGGTGCTGAACATCGCCAACAAGATCCTGGCGAGCGGCCTGATCTACCTGCCCTCCTCCAGCAAGGATTTCGCGAACCCGACGGTCGACGCCTATCTGAAGCAATACGTGCGCGGCAGTTTCGGCATCGAGTACCGGGAGCGGATCAAGACGCTGAAGCTGCTCTGGGATGCGGTCGGCACCGAATTCGGCGGCCGGCACGAGCTCTATGAGATCAACTATGCCGGCAACTGGGAAATGGTGCGCGGCCAGACGCTCACGCAGTCGCAGAACAACGGCGTCATGGACGAATGCATCGCGCTCGCCGAACAATGCATGAGCGAATACGACGAAACCGGCTGGCAGATGGAGGGGTTCGCCAACGGCCTGGACTGAGCGCCGTCGGGCGACCGTCTGCGCCGAGGGGGGGGGGTGGACAAATATACCCCCTCTTTCGTCGCGGCCCCATTGCGGCAGCGGGATGGGGCGCTAATGTCTAGGCCATATTCCGCCCACGGAAACGGAGAACCACGAGTATGAGCAACCAGCCGCGCAGCCTGAAAAACCTGCAAAAGGCGCTGTCCATGGAATTGAGCGCCGCGCACCAGTATCTGTTGCACGCCCATGTGCTGGAGGATTGGGGCCTGGAGACGCTGGCCGCAAAAATGCGCGAGGAGATGCAGGAAGAACTGGGCCATGCCGGCCGCTATATCGACCGCATTCTGTTCCTGGACGGGGATCCGAAGGTGACGGAAGAAAAGCCGGCCGTGCGGGCGGACTCGTTGAAGGAGCTGTTCGAGGCCGATCTCGCCGACGAGAAGGAGGCGATTTCCTTCTATACCCAGGCCGCGAACGAGGCGCGCGACGACAATGACGTCGGCACCCGCACCATGTTCGAGAATATCGTCCTGGACGAAGAAGGCCATATGGACTGGCTGAAGCAGCAACTCGACCTGATCAAGCGCATCGGCGAGGCGGCCTATATCGCCCAGCACATGGCGCTGTCGCCGTCGGCGGCATAAGCGCCCGCGATTGGTTTCTGTTCCCCGGACGGTGCGGAGCACCGATCCGGGGCCACTTGCGACGAGCGAACACCGGCGATGACGGTGTTCGATGAATGACTCCGATCCCGGCCCACCGCTCCGCGGCGGCCGGGAAACACCGGGTCGGTCCCCGAGGGCCGCACTCCCGCGCCGGCCTCAGACCGTTGGCAGGCCTTCCTGCCGGCGCACGGTGTTGATGATCTGGCGCACCCGGTCGCGGAAGGCCGGGTATTGCAGGCTGAATTCCTCGACCGCACGGGAATTGTCGATCAGATAGTTGCCCGAGGCATCCTTGCCGCCGGTCTCGTGCTTGAACGTGATCTGCGCGTCGGGCAGAAATTCGCGCACGATCTTGGCCAGGTCGCCCATGCTGATCGTGTGGCCGCCGCTGTTGTAGGTGGTGTGCTTCGGCTTGTCGGTGGTGGCGACGCGGGCGAACACCTCGGCGATGTCATCCACATGGATCGGGCAGCGCATGGCGTCGGCATAGGGGAAGCTGACCGGCTTGCCCCTGGCCGGCATTACCATGCACTGCACATGGTCGATGGAGCCGTCCACCTTGTCCGGGCCGGTCACGTTGGCCGGGCGGACGCAGGTGATGGTCATGCCGTATTTCTCGCGATAGTCCTGCGCCTGGAACTCGTTGAAAATCTTGTTGAAGGCGTATTGCAGCGTGCCGTATTTGGCGTCGTCCTCATTCACCAGCCGCTCGCCGAAATTCTTCTGCTGGCCGCTGACCGCCAGCGAGCTGGCAAACACGGTGTGCTGAACGCCGCCGAGGCGTGCGGCCTCGAAGCAATTGTCCATGCCGACCACGTTCAGCTTTGTCGCCAAGTGCGGCGGCATGTCGGAGCCGATGAAATAGGAGAGATTCACCAGGGTTTTCGGTTTCACGTCGGCCACCAGGCGGACCATGTCGTCGAACTGGGTGACGTCGGCGCGGACCATGCGCACCGCCTCGCCCAGCGGTTCGAAGATCGGGGCTGCCGCGGCGGTGTTGATGTCGGCGCAGACGACCTGTTCGCCGCGGGCGACAAGCAGCGGGATCATGCGGCGGCCGATGAAACCGGCACCGCCGACAACGAGAATGGTCATGGCAAGGGCGTCCTCTGGCTGGGGTGTTTTTCTGGCGCCAGCATCCCGCAAACGCGCGGCGGAGGAAAGGCCCTTAGGGCAGCCGCTGCAGCCAGCCGACAATGCGGCGGGTGCGGGGCGAGAACAGGCTGTCCGAATAGAAACTGCCGGCGGCCCGTTTCCAGGCTTCCGAGAGCGTCGGATAGGGCGCGATCACCTGGGCCATCGCACCGATTTTGAGCCTGTTCTGGATCGCCAGGCACCAGGGCAGGATCAGTTCGCCCGCCTGCGGTCCGGCTATGGAGCAGCCCAGCACCCGCCCCCGGCGGGTCGCCACCACCTTGACCAGCCCATCGGTCCGGCCGGTGGCAATCGCCCTGTCGTTTTCGGCGAAGGGCCAGGCGAGGACGCGCACGGCAGCATCGCCGAACCGCTTGCGCGCCGTCGCTTCGGTCAGGCCGACCTGGGCCAGTTCCGGGTCGGTGTAGGTCACCCAGGGGATCAGGCCCGGGTCCGCCTTGGCCGGCAGGAAGAACAACGCCCGCTTCAGCACCACGCCGGCCTGGTAGCCGGCGGCGTGGGTGAATTGCGGGCCGCCGGCAACATCGCCCACGGCGAACACGCGGCGGTTGCCGGTGCGCATGCCGGCATCGGTGCGGATCGCGCCCCGCTCCAGCGGCACGCCCGCCGCCTCCAGGCCGAGGCCGTCGACGGTCGCGCGCCGGCCCACGGCCACCAGCAGGTGCGAGCCTTCGACAGTGTTGCCATCGGAGAGGGTCAGCCGGACGCCCGCGTCGGTGCGCTCTGCGGCGCTCGCGTCCACGCGCTCGCGGATATCGACGCCCTCCGCCGCCAGCCGCCGGCGCACCACGGCGACGCCGTCCGGGTCATCCCTGGGCAGGAGGGTGTGGCGCTGGATCAGGGTGACTCGGCTGCCGAGCCGGACATGGGCCAGCGCCATCTCGCAGCCGATCGGGCCGCCGCCCAGAATGAGGAGATGCGCCGGCGCCGCGCGCAGGTCCCAGAGAGTTTCGTTGGTGAGGAAGGGCACCTCCGCCAGCCCCGGCAGGTCGGGAATGCGCGGCTGCGAGCCGGTGGCGACGACGAAGCGGCGCGCCCGGATGCGGGTGCCGCTCTCCGTCTCCAGCGTGCGCTGGTCGCGAAAGCGCCCGGCCTCGCGCAGCACGGTGACGCCCAACCCTTCGAACCGCTCCTGCGAGTCGTTCGGGGCGATGGTGGCGATGGCCGCCTGCACCCGCGCCATGGCCTCGGCATAGGACGGGCGGGGATGGTGGGCGGCGGCCGCCAGCAGCGTCTTGGACGGCACGCAGCCATAGTTCAGGCAGTCGCCGCCCATCTTGTGCGGCTCCAGCAAAACGACGCGCGCGCCCATCTGCGCCGCGCCCGCAGCCACCACCAGGCCGCCGGAGCCGGCGCCCAGCACGCAAAGGTCGGGCTTCAACATCATGGTCATGGCCGTCGCCTCCGCTGCCCGGTCAAAGGGCGGCGGTTGGCAAGGTGGGGGGCGGGGTGGACCCGCCGCCGCGCAGCCGCTTGTACACCAGCGGCAAGGCAGCCAGCACCGCCAGCCCGACCAGCGGCAGGATCAGCGCCGGATCGCGCAGCTGGTCCAGTCCTGGCACCTCGCCGCGGGCGAACACCGTGTCCAACCCCGCGCCGACGCTGCAATAGACTACGGTGCCGGGCAGGATGCCGAAAAACGTGGCCAGCACATATTGGCGGAGTGTCAGGCCGACAAAGGCCGGCACGATGTTCAGGAGCCAGAACGGCATGACCGGCATCAGCCGCAGCACGAGCAGGTATTGGAAGGCATTGTCGCGAAAGCCGGAGTCAAGCCGGTTTAGCACCCGTTGCACCGGCGGTCGCCAGCGTTCGCCAAAGGCGGAGCGGGCCAGGAGAAACAGGCCGGTCGCCCCCAGCGTCGCTCCGACGACCACGACGGCGCTGGCCCAGACCGTCCCCAGCAGAAAGCCGATGGCCAGCGTCATCACGGTCCCCACCGGCAAGGACAGCAGGGTGACCACCGCGTAGAGCAGGGTCAGCCCGAGCGTCGCCAGCACCGGATCGGCCGCGACCAGGCCGTTCAGCCGCGCGCGCTCCGCCCCCAGCCGCTCGAAGGTGAGAACGTGCTGCAGCCCCAGGGCGAAGAACAAGGCAAGTGCGCCTGCGAGAGCGGCCAGCACCAGCCAGGGTTTGGCGCGCTGGACAAGAGATGGAGAGCGATCGGCGGCCAAGGGGGACGCCTCCGGTTGTGGTCGGATTGCGGTCATGCTTTTGACATAATGGCCAGGGGCAACACGGACGAGTCAGGTTTCCGTGAAAAGGCCGCAAAGGAACCGACGCACCCCGTTGCGGCCGGGTTGCACCCAAGGGCTCCCATCGGGCACAACGCACTGGTGTCGCTTACCCAAACGTAACCAAGCCTGTGTTGAGTGAGACCGCCGACTGGAGAGGGAGTCACGATGACGGCCTATGATTATGACCTGTTTGTGATCGGCTCGGGCCCCGGCGGGCAGCGGGCGGCCATCGCCGCCGCCAAGGCCGGGAAGCGCGTCGGGGTCGCCGAGCGGGTGTCGGTGGTGGGCGGCGTTTGCGTCAACACCGGCACGATCCCGTCGAAAAGCTTCCGCGAGGCCGCGCTCTACCTCTCCGGCTATCGCGAGCGCGGCGTTTACGGCGCGTCCTACACGGTGAAGCAGCGCATCACCATGGCCGATTTGCTCTATCGCACCGACTGGGTGATCAAGCGCGAGATCGACGTGATCCAGCATCACTTTCAGCGCAATGGCGTCGACCTGTTTGCCGCCGAGGCCGCGTTCACGGACCCGCATACACTGCGCCTCTCGTCGGTCGACGGCTCCGGCATGCGCGATGTGACGGCGGCCAAGATCATTCTGGCGGTGGGCACCACCACGGCCCGCGCGCCGCATATTCGCTTTGACGGCCAGCGCATCTTCACCAGCGACGACATCCTGACCTTGCGCGACGTGCCCACTTCGCTGGCCGTGATCGGTGCCGGCGTGATCGGGTGCGAGTATGCGACCACCTTTGCCGCGCTCGGCACCCGGGTGACGCTGATCGACCAGCGGCCGCAGCTTCTGGATTTCGTCGACCGCGAGATCACCGACCATCTGGTCTACCACATGCGCCAGAACCGCATGACGCTCAGGCTTGGCGAGACCGTGGAGGGCATCGAATCCTATGACGACGGCCGCGGCGAACATGTGCGCATCGCGCTGGCCAGCGGCAAGCAGATCGTCACGCAAAAGGCGCTCTATGCCATTGGCCGGTCCGGCGCGGTCGGCGGGCTGCGGCTGGAGGCGGCGGGGATCGAGGCGGATGCGCGCGGCCGACTGAATGTGGATGAGCAGTTCCGTACCAATGTCGATCACGTCTATGCGGTCGGCGACGTGATTGGCTTCCCGTCATTGGCCTCCACCTCCATGGAGCAGGGCCGGATCGCGGCCTGTCACGCCCTGGGCCTGGGCGGTGAGAAGATGGCGAGCCATTTCCCATTTGGCATCTACACCATCCCGGAAATCTCCATGGTCGGCGCGAGCGAGGAGGAATTGACGGATGCGGGCGTGCCCTATGAAGTGGGCAAGGCCAGCTATCGCGAGGTGAGCCGCGGTATGATCCTGGGCGACTCCTCCGGTTTCCTGAAAATCGCTTTCCACCTGGAAACCCGCGAGATCCTGGGCGTGACCATTATCGGCGAGGGCGCCAGCGAACTGGTGCATATCGGCCAGGCGGTAATGGCCCATGGCGGCACCATCGACTATTTCGTGAACAACGTTTTCAACTATCCGACGTTGGCGGAGTGCTACAAGAACGCGGCTTTCGACGGCATCAACCGTCTCGGCTGAGGGGCGGGGCCGTAAGGCGTCGCCGACGGGGTTGCGCCAGCGCGACGCTTCGGGGAGATTGGCGCGCCCGTTCCGCCCGATGCTCCGAGCCAAGCGTTTGCCCATGTCGCCACCTTCTCTCGACGAACTCACCGCCGGCGTGCTGGCCGGCAACCGGGCCATGCTGGGCCGGGCGATCACCCTGGTCGAAAGCCGCAGCGTTCGCCGTCAGGCCGATGCCCAGGACCTGTTGCACCGGCTGCTGCCGCATGCAGGCCAGGCGCACCGGGTGGGCATTACCGGCGTGCCCGGTGTCGGCAAGTCCACCTTCATCGAATCCTTGGGCGTGCAGCTGACAAAGGCCGGCCACAAGGTGGCGGTGCTGGCGGTGGACCCGACCTCGTCGCGCACCGGCGGCTCGATCCTGGGCGACAAGACCCGGATGGCGGCGTTGGCCAGCGACCCGCACGCCTTCATCCGCCCGAGCCCCTCTGCCGGCACGCTGGGCGGCGTCGCCCGCGCCACGCGCGAGACCATGATCGTGCTGGAGGCGGCCGGCTATGACGTGGTGCTGGTGGAGACCGTCGGCGTCGGCCAGTCCGAGACCACGGTCGCCGACATGGTCGATTTCTTCCTGGTCCTCATGCTGCCGGGCGCCGGCGACGAGTTGCAGGGCATCAAGAAGGGCATTCTGGAACTGGCCGACATGGTGGCGGTGAACAAGGCCGACGGCGACAACCGCAATCGCGCCGTGGCCGCGCAGCGGGAATACCGCACCGCCCTGCACATTTTGACTCCTGCCTCGCCCAACTGGTCGCCGCCGGTGGTCACCTGCGCCGGCCTGACCGGCGAAGGGCTGGCGGACCTTTGGCAAAAGATCGAGGAGCACCGGCGCATTCTCGGCGAAAGCGGCGAACTGGCGGCGAAGCGGCACGCGCAACTGGTGCGCTGGATGTGGGCGTTGCTGGAAGACCGGGTCATGGCCGGCATCCGCCACCATCCCGACGTGCGCGAGGCGCTGCCGGGAATCGAGCGCGCCGTGGCCGCGGAGACGCTGACGCCGACCAGCGCGGTTGACCGCATCCTGCATCTCTGGCGCGCGCCGGGGTATTGAGGCGGTCACCGAGCTTTCCCGGCCCCGAGCCGGGATCTCCGGCCGGAAAGGCGCCGTTTCCGGCCAGGGGCGGGACAAGAGCGACCGTGGTGTTCGTCGGATGACACCGGCCCCGGATCGTGGCCCCGCCGCCTCCAGGAAATATTTCCCGTCACATTCGAGCTTTCCCGGCCCCGAGCCGGGATCCCTGGCCGAGGCAGGCTCCATTGCTGGCCAGAGGCGCACACGGCGGGGGGTCCCGGATCGCCTGCGGCGTCCGGGAAAGCAGGGGGTGGGGGGCTTTAACCGCGCAGCGCCCGTAGGCCGCGGTCGAGGCCGTCGATCGACAGCGGATACATGCGGTTGACCATCAATTCCTTGATGACCTGCGTCGACGGCGTGTGATCCCAGCGGGTTTCGGGCCGCGGGTTCAGCCAGATCGCGTTCGGCCAGTGGTCCAGCATGCGCTGCAGCCAGACCGCGCCGGCTTCCTCGTTCCAGTGCTCGACGCTGCCGCCCTTGTAGGTGATCTCGTACGGGCTCATGAAGGCGTCGCCGACGAAGATGACCTTGTAGTCGGTCTGGTAGGTGTTGATCACGTCCCAGGTCGTATGCCGAACGTCATGGCGGCGGCGGTTGTCCTTCCACAGATACTCGTAGATGCAGTTGTGGAAGTAATAATATTCCAGGTGTTTGAACTCGGTCCGGGTGGCGGAGAACAGTTCCTCGCAGACACGGATATGGTCGTCCATCGAGCCGCCGACGTCGAAGAACATCAGCAGTTTCACCCGATTGGTGCGCTCCGGCCGCATGACGATGTCGAGCAGGCCGGCATTTTTGGCCGTGTTGTCGATGGTGGCGTCCAGGTCGAACTCGTCCTCGACGCCGGTGCGGGCGAATTCGCGCAGGCGGCGCAGCGCGATCTGGATGTTGCGAATGCCCAGTTGCAGCGAGTCGTCGTAATTCTTGTACTCGCGCTTGTCCCAGACCTTCAGCGCCTTGCCCTGGCGGCGCTTTTTCTGGCCGATGGCCACGCCTTCCGGATTGTAGCCGCCGGTGCCGAAGGGGGAGGTGCCGCCGGTGCCGATCCACTTGTTGCCGCCGTGGTGCTCGCCCTTTTGCTCTTCGAGGCGCTTTTTCAGCTCCTCCATCACCTTTTCCCAGCCGCCCATGGCCTCGATCTTGGCCTTGTCCTCGTCCGAGAGCAGCAGTTCGGCCTGCTTGGCCAGCCATTCGTCGGGAATGTCCTCGCCGAACAGGCCCTGGGTGACGTCTTCGATACCTTTGAAGAACTGGCCGAACACCCGGTCGTAGCGGTCGAAATACTTCTCGTCCTTCACCAGGCAGGCGCGAGAGAGGTAGTAGAAGTCGTCGATGTTGTACATGACGAGGTTCTTCTGCATCGCCTCGACCAACATCAGCCATTCGCGGATGGTCGCCGGGATCTTGGCGGCCTTCACCTGGAAGAAAAAGTCGATGAACATGGGCTAAGCCCTCCTATTGGCGCGCCGACGCACTATACCATGGCGTCATTGCGAGGCGAAACCGAAGCAATCCAGACCCACGCCATACCGCTCCGTGACGTTTCCTGGATTGCTTCGCCGCCTGCGGCTCCTCGCAATGACGAATGAGCGGGGATGGAGCGCCGTCGCCCCTAGCCGCGCTCGCGGCGGTTCAGGAAGATCAACCGTTCGAACAGGTGAACGTCCTGCTCGTTCTTCAGCAGCGCGCCGTAGAGCGGCGGGATCGCCTGGGCGCCGTCCTTGCCCTTCAGGTCTTCCGGGTTGATGTCCTCGGCCATCAGCAGCTTCAGCCAGTCCAGCAATTCGCTGGTGGAGGGCTTTTTCTTGATGCCCGGCACTTCGCGCAGGTTGAAGAACACCTCCATGGCGGCCTTCACCAATTCCTGCTTGATGCCCGGATAGTGGACATCGACGATTTCCTGCATCGTTTCCTTTTCGGGGAAGCGGATGTAGTGGAAGAAACAGCGGCGCAGGAAGGCGTCCGGCAGTTCTTTCTCGTTGTTCGACGTGATGATGACGATCGGCCGGACCTCGGCCTTGATGGTCTCGCCGGTCTCGTAGACGAAGAACTCCATCCGGTCGAGTTCCTGCAACAGGTCGTTCGGGAACTCGATGTCGGCCTTGTCGATTTCGTCGATCAGCAGCACCACCTTGCCGTCTTGGCTGAACGCCTCCCACAGCTTGCCCTTGTCGATATAGTTGCGGATGTCCTTCACCCGCTCGTCGCCCAGCTGGGAATCGCGCAGGCGGCTGACCGCGTCGTACTCGTACAGGCCGTGCTGGGCCTTGGTGGTCGACTTGATGTGCCAGGAGATCATCGGGATGTTGAGCGCGCGGCTGACTTCCTCGGCCAGCATGGTCTTGCCGGTGCCGGGCTCGCCCTTGATCAGCAGCGGGCGCTCCAGCGTGATCGAGGCGTTGACCGCCAGCATCAGGTCTTCGGTGGCAACGTAGGAGTCGGTGCCTTCAAAACGCATGGACAAGGGTTGTGCTCCTGGGAGTTTGACTTTCACGTGCGACGCACCGTAGCGGCGCGGCGAATGCACGGCAAGCGCGGGATTGCGGGGGGAATGGGCTTTCGATCGGTCGTTATTTCCGCGGCGCCAGCACCATTTGCGTCTGGGTCACCACGCCGGCGAGGCGGCCGCCGTCGACGGTGACGCGGGTTTGCCAGACCATGGTGCTCCGGCCCTTGTGCAGGGCGGTGGTCTCGCCGATGAGTTTCGCACCGGCCGGGGCGCCGGCCAGAAAGTTGGTCTTGCTCTCCAGTGTCGTCGTGCCGAAGCCTTCGTCCAGATTCACCATGGCGGCGGCCCCGCCCATGGTGTCGGCAAAGGCCATCAGCGCGCCGCCATGGCAGATGGCCGGCCGGGTGCAGAGCTCGTCGCGCACCAGCATTTCCGCCGTCAGCCGGTCGTGGCTGGCTTCGGTAAAGCGGATGCCCAGCAGGCGGGCGAACGGCAGCGGGTTGTCGTTCAGCCACGCTACCAGGTCGCCCGTCATCGCCATCACGCCACCGCCTTCTCGGCGCTGCGGATGAACTCGTAAAGGTGCTGGTCGACCGCCTGGATGTCTTCCTCGAACTTCAGGAAGACGTTCAGGGTCTCGCGCACCATGTCGGCGTCGAGCTCGTTGGCGTGCAGCAGCAGCAGCACCCGCGCCCAGTCGATGGTTTCGGAGACGCTCGGCTGCTTTTTCAGGTCCATTTCGCGCACGGACTGCACAAAATGCACCAGTTGCGTGCGCAGCGCCGGCGGGATGTCCGGCACGCGCGCCCGGATGATCTCGCGTTCCAGCTTGGCGTCCGGGAACGGCACGAACAGGTGCAGGCAGCGCCGCTTCAGCGCGTCCGACATGTCGCGGGTGTTGTTGGAAGTCAGGAACACATAGGGCCGTTTCTTCGCCTTGATCGTGCCCAGTTCCGGAATGGTGATCTGGAATTCGGAGAGGATTTCCAACAGGAACGCTTCGAACTCGTGGTCGGACTTGTCGACCTCGTCGATCAGCAACACACAGCCATCGTCCTCGCGCAGGGCCTGCAACAGCGGTCGCGGCGCCAGGAAGCGTTCGGAGAAGAACACGTCGGAGTGCCGGTGCAACTGGTCCATGGACTCGGCCAGTCCCTTCGCGCCCTGCAGCACCTCCTCCATCTTGTCCTTCAGGATCTGCGTGTAGAGGAGCTGCTTGGCATAGCGCCACTCGTACAACGCCTTGCCCTCGTCCAGGCCCTCATAGCATTGCAGGCGGATCAGCGGCGCCTCCAGATAGGCGGAGGTGGTGTTGGCGAGCTCGGTCTTGCCGACGCCCGCCGGGCCTTCGATCAGGATCGGCTTTTCCAAATGGCAGGCGACATACAGGGCCGTCGCGATGGTGCGCGAGCAGATATAGCCCAGTTCGGCATAGCCCTGTTGGATACGCTCGATCGATTGCAGCTTTTCTGCGCGCGTGGCGGCAAGGTCGGTCATGAGGCGGCAAGGGCTCCGAAAACGGCACGGGTGGATGGCCGTTCGCACGGCCTTAGACGTTGGTCGCATCATGCCCGTGCCGCGCGCCGCCCGCAAGCGGGGCGCGAAGTCACGGGGTTGCGTGCACCCGGCTTACTCCGCGGCGCGGCTTGCAGCCTGCCTGGCCGGCCATTCCGGGCTGTCGCCGCCCAACACCGGCGTCGGCCGGTCCCAGCGCGGCGGGGTCTCGGAGAGCCGGAGGATCGGCCCCAGATGGCGGAGCGGCCCGAATGCCGGCCGGGTTTCGATGCGCAGCGCATCCAGTTCATCGGCCGACAGGTCCATGCCCGGCTGCTGGTAGCCGACATCGCCCTGGCGGTGGATGAACATGCCGGACTGGCAGAGCGAGACGCGCACGTGATAGCTGCCGCCTTCCGTGGCACGACGGGCGAGCGCCAGCAGAATGCCATAGGCGGCCAGATAACCGGTGGTGTAGTCGCAGGCCGCAGCCGGCAGCAATTGCGGCCGTTCCGGCGTTCCCTCGTGGCAGATGCCGGTCATGGTCTGAGCCACCTGCTCCCAGCCGCCGCGGTGGCTGAACGGGCCGTCGGCGCCATAGCAACTGATCGAGGCGTAGATCAGGCCGGGCCGGATTGCCGCCAGTTCCTCCGGCCCGAAGCCGAGGCCGCCGATCATGCCGGGGCGGTAACCCTGGCTGAACACGTCGGCTTGCTGCACCAGCTCTTTGAGGCGGGCGTTGTCGACCGGGTCCTTCAGGTTCAGATAGCAGGAGCGCTTGCCGTGGCTGGTATCCATCACGTGCTCGGCGATCTGGGGCAGGCCCTCGGCGGTGACCATCAGCACCTCGGCGCCATGCTCGGCCAGTGTGCGACCGCAGATCGGCCCGGCCAGGATGCGCGTCAGGTCGAGCGCGCGAATGCCGGAGAGCGGCCGGTCGCCCGCCGGCAGCGGCTCCGGCGCGCTGTCGGCGATCTTGATCACCTCGACAATGGGCTTGGCGGCCAGCACCCGGCCGTGCTCGCTGGCCAACCATTCGGCGTTGGTGCGGACCATGCCGCCGCAAACCCGGTGCTCGTCGATGGCGGCTTCGAGGTCGAGCGCGTCCCATTGCCCGACGGCGTTGGCCACCGACTCGGGGTTCGGCTCACAACCCAGCAGTTTCAGCATGCGCGCCTGCAGGTTGGGCAGGCCGAAATGCGGCAGCACCCAGCGGCCGTCCCTGGTGGGCCAGGGTTGGGTGATGGCGATCATCGCCTCATGGTTCTTGTTCACCACCGGCCGGAACACTCCGCCTTCGTCCGGCCGCTGCATATAGAGCGACGAGCGCAGGCCGGCGGCGGCGTGGCGGACGTCGATGGCGACCTTCTGTCGGCGACCGCTCTTCAATTCCCACAGGTCGTTGACCGCGGTGCCGACCCCGGCCAGGACCGCGGCGCAGGTCTCGCCGATTTTGAACTTGGTCGAGAACACCGGGTCGGCGCCGGTGATGGTCACCTCGCCGGTCGCCGGCAGGCCCTTGTCGCGGGCGGCCATGACCTCTTCGAAGGCGGTGGGGTTGGACATGGGCGGTTCCTCCTGTCAGTCGGAATTCTGGTGCGGCCGGCGCGGTCGGTGTTCCGGTCGTGCGGCGACGTCGCTAGACGTCCGCCAGTTTCTCCCACCAGATCGTGCGTCGCTCGGCCGGCTTGCCGCCATAGGAGCGCAGCGGCGGACGCAGCACCATCAGGTCGCCCTCGAACGAGACCTCGCGCACCTGTTGCGTGCCCATGCGGGCCGGGTCGGAGGCGGCGTCGACCGTGGTGACGAGCGTCTGGCCGTCGAAGGTGTAGGCGCCGGCATAGCAGGAATACTCGCGCGTCTGGCCCTCCGGAATCGTCTTGCGGGCATCGACGATGGAGGCGGACAGGCGGCCGTCGGCGGTGAGCACGACGCGGCCGATGACGGCTTCGCCGCCGAAGGGCGGGGCGACCGGGTTGCCGTCGGCGTCCACCGCTTCGGCGCGCACCAGGCGCCAGGTTCCGACATGCTTGGGCATCAGTTTGGTTTTCCGGTTTGTCGCAGGATGGTTCGAAGGTACAATTATCATTCGCGAATGCGCACCGCTCGGCAAGACCGGATGCGCCCGGTCCGGCAGGAGGATCCATCATGCAAGCCGTCGCCAGCACCGACACTAGGCCCATTCCCGTCGTCGAGAAGGTCGGCGCCGGCTCCCGCACCGACTATATCGGCAGCCCCGGCATTATCGATGCCAACCCACAGGCCTTTCTGGTCGACCGGTTGTATCCGGGCGCCCACATCGCGCCGCACTTTCACGATGTCGACCAGTATCAGGTCGTGGTCGGCGGCTTTTGCACCATGGGCAAGAAGGCGGCACCGCCGGTGACCTTCCAATACGCCGACGCCTATACGCCCTATGGTCCGATCAAGGGCGAGGAAAAGGGGTTTGTCTTTTTCACCCTGCGGCCGGTGGCGAGCGGCGGGTTTTTCCCGATGCCCGGCAGCCGCGAACACATGCCCGGCCGGGCCGGCCGCAATATTGCCGGCCATTTCGACCGCTCCGGGCCGCGGCCGGCGGTGGGCGAGTGCGTGGCGGCGGCGTTGATGGACGGCCAGAACGACGGGGTCGATGCCCGCGGTTATCGCCTGGGCGCGGGTGCCTCCATGACCGGCCCGGTCTCGGACGGCGGCGGCCAGTACTATCTGGTCTGCGAGGGCGAGGTGGCGCAGCACGGCAAGACGCTGCCGCAATGGTCGCTGCTGTACGTCGCGGCGGGCGAGCCCGCTCCGGTGCTGACCGCCGGCGCGGAAGGTGCCGACGTGCTGATGCTGCAATTCTGCCGCCCCGGCGACCGGCCGGGCTCGAACCCGGCGGAACTGGCCAAGCGCGATCCCAACGCCTACCGCCACCGCCCCGGCGCTCCCGCCAGCGAGTCGGTGCGGCGCTAAAGCGGTCGGCCAGCTTGATCGGGAGGGATTACCGGGTGGTCGTGTTTGATTGCACCCCGGCCCTTGCCCTGACCTTGCCGATCCGATCGTTTGGCACGTTGCTTGCTCCGGAGAGAGAACACCATCTCTCGGGAGCCCGCGACCATGGACATCGGCGTCTTTCTTCCCATTGCCAATAACGGTTGGTTGATCACCAAAACCTCACCTCAATACTTGCCAAGCTTTCAACTCAATCAGACCATTACGCGGAAAGCGGAAGAATATGGCCTGGATTTCGTGCTCTCCATGGTCAAGCTGCGCGGGTTTGGCGGTGAGACCGAGTTTTGGGATTATGCCCACGAATCGTTCACGCTGATGGCCGGCCTCGCGGCGGTTACCGAGCGGATCAAGCTGTTCGCCTCCGTTGCCGTGTTGACGCTGCCGCCGGCCATGGTCGCGCGCATGGCGGTCACCATCGACTCGATCGCGCCCGGGCGCTTCGGCGTGAACATCGTCTCCGGATGGGCCAAGGACGAATACACGCAAATGGGCCTGTGGCCGGGAGACGCGTATTTCGGCTACCGCTACGCCTACAGTTCCGAATACGTGCAGGTGATGAAGGATTTATGGGAGACCGGCCGCTCCGACTTCAAGGGCGGGCATTTCACCATGGACGACTGCCGTCTGCTGCCGCAGCCCTCGGGCAGGATCGAACTGGTCGCCGCCGGCCAGAGCGACACCGGCATGGCATTCACCGCAGAATACTGTGACTATCAGTTCGTGCTGGGGACCGGCGTCAACACGCCGGCTGCCTTCGCACCCACCAATGAGCGCTTGACGCAGGCGGCGGCTGTCAGCGGCCGCGATGTCGGGTCCTATGTGCTGATGATGGTCATCGCCGACGAAACCGACGAAGCCGCCATGGCCAAATGGCAGGACTATCACGACAACGCCGACACGGACGCCCTGGCCTGGATGGCGGGCCAGGGCGCGGGCGACCCGAACGCGGATGCCCAGGGTACGGCCAGCTCCATCACCGCGCCGGAAGGGGCGGTCAATTTCAACATGGGAACCTTGGTTGGGTCTTACGAGAGCGTTGCCCGCATGCTGGACGAGGCGGCCAGCGTGCCGGGAACCAAGGGCATCATGCTGACCTTCGACGATTTCGTGGCGGGGATCGAGGCCTTCGGCACCCGAATCCAGCCATTGATGGCATCGCGCGCCGACCAGGCGACCGCTGCAGCCTAGTGTGGTTCCGGTCCTGGTTGCCCCACTCTCCTGCCCATCTCCCGCGCAAGCGGGAGCCCATGCCTGAGAGCGTCTCACAGGACACGGACTCTGTATTTGCCTCTCAGGCATGGGTCCCCGCTTCCGCGAGGACAGGGGAGATGGGGGTGTGCCAGCGGGAAAAGACTCCGCTCTAGGCGAGCGACCCGTCGCGCCGGCGCGCGTGGCGCTCAGTCCGTCTTGGTCGACTGCCAGGCCACCATCTGCCACTGGCCGCCGCGCTTGGCGTAGACGTCGGTGAAGCGCACGGCGAAGGAGATCGGCGAGCCGGCGCGGTCGATGCTGATCTCGGCACGGCCGGTGAGCACCACCGTTTCGCCCAGGTCCTGGGCCTTCACGTCCGACGGCGTGCAGGCCTTGTAGACCGTGGCGCCGGACTGCATCGCGCCGATCAGGGTCGCCTTGGTATCCATCCGGGCCGAGGAGTGGGTGTAGACCAGATCGTCGGCGATGATGGTGTCGAGCTTGGCATAGTCCTGGGCGGCCATGGCGTCCATGCGGGCCTTGTCGAGCGCGATCACGGTGGCGGCGTTGTCGGCCATTGTCGGGGTTTCCTCTGGGGTCTGTTCGGGTTTTTGGGTCCATCGGGTTGATGGGGGGCGACTATAGGCGGCCCTGTTCCGTGCGCCTATAGTGTCCGCCAATGGAGACCCGACGCTCCTGCCAGGAGGAACCCCCCCATGAAATTCGGCCTGCATTTCGGCTCGCGCGGCACGGCGGGCGAGCCCGATTCCCTGAAAGCCATCGCCCGGAAGGCGGAAGCCTGCGGCTTCACCCATTTCGGCATGAGCGACCATGTGGTGGTCGCGACCGAGGTGGACAGCGCCTACCCCTATTCCGAAACCGGCAAGTTCTTCGCCCAGGACAGCGGCGTCTCGCTGGAGACGATCACGGCGCTGAGTTTCGTTGCCAGCGCCACCAGCACCATCCGGCTGCTTTCCAGCGTGCTGGTCTTGCCGCACCGCCAGCCGGTGCTGGCGGCGAAAATGCTGGCGACGCTGGACGTGCTCTCCAAGGGCCGGATGACGGTCGGCGTCGGCATCGGCTGGATGGCGGAGGAGATCGCACTGCTGGGCGGGCCGGAGTTCCGGCATCGCGCCCGTGCCTCCGAAGAGACGGTGGAGGCGTTCCGCGAACTGTGGACGGCTGGGCAACCGCGCTATCAAGGCGAGCACGTGCGCTTCGATCATCTGTTGTTCGCACCGAAGCCGGTGCAGCGGGGCGGCCTGCCGGTCTGGGTCGGCGGCGAGGCGAAGGGGGCGCTCCGCCGCGCCGGCCGGCTGGCGGATGCCTGGTATCCGGTGGCCGCCCACCCGCGCTTTCCGCTGGATACGCCGACGCTTTATGGGGCGTCGCTGGACCAGGTGCGCACGGCGGCCGCGGATGCCGGCCGCGATCCGACGGCGGTGGAGGCGGCCCTGCTGGCCATCAAGTGCCGCGTCGGGCCGGAGCTGGCGGGCCGCGACGGCCGGCGCATGCCTTTCACCGGCAGCGCCCAGGCCATTGTCGATGACATCGGCGCCTACCGCGCGGTGGGCCTGCAACATTTCCTGATCGGCGGCGACGGCGACGACCTGCCCCGGACGCTGGAACGCATGGAGGAATTCCAGACCGAGGTGATGGCCAAGCTGGGATGAGCGGGTTCGGTCTGACCAAGGCCCGCCCGCAGCCACGCTGCGCACACCCCGCTTTCCCGGACGCGGCAAAGCCGCGATCCGGGATCTCCCGCCGTGTCGAGGACCACCGTTCGGAGCGCACCCGCCATAGGGATCCCGGCCCTTGGCCCGCGCTGCGGGCGGCGGCCGGGAAAGCGGTCGAATCTTGCTGCGGAAGTGGCGGCTCGGCGCAGGGACGGTCCTACCCCTCGCCGCGCAATTCCACCCGGCGGATTTTGCCGCTGATGGTCTTGGGCAACTCGTCGACGAAATAGATCCGGCGCGGATATTTGTAGGGCGCGGTCAGGTCCTTGCAGAAGTCCTGGATTTCCTGCGCCAGGTCCGGCGTGTCCGCATAGCCCTTGGCCAGGATGATATAGGCGGCCACCACCTGGCCGCGCAGCTCGTCCGGCTCGCCGATCACGGCGCTTTCGGCGACGGCCGGGTGTTCCAGCAACGCGCTTTCCACCTCGAACGGGCTGATGCGATAGCCGGCTGAGCCAATCAGGTCATCGGCGCGGCCGACGAACCAGAAATAGCCGTCTTCGTCACGAGTGGCGGTGTCGCCGGTGTAATAATAGCCGTGGCGGAACGCCTTGCGGTCCGGTGCGTCATCGCCGGTGTAATAGCCGCCGAACAGGCCGGGAGGCCAGGGATCGGTGATCTTACAGGCGATGTGACCGATTTCACCGGGCGGCATTTCCTTGCCGTCGTCATCCACCACCCGCATGTCGATGCCCGGCACCGGCTGGCCCATGGAGCCGGGCTTCACCGGCTGGTCCGGAAAGTTGGCGACGATGTTGATGGTTTCGGTCTGGCCATAGCCGTCGGCGATGGTGGTGCCGGTCTGCTCTTTCCAGTAGCGGATCACCTCCGGGTTCAGCGGCTCGCCGGCGCCGAGCGAGCGCCGCACCGACGACAGGTCGAACGGGGCCAGGTCCATCTGGGCGAACATGCGATAGGCGGTCGGCGGCGCGCAGAAGGTGGTGACGCCCAGCTTCTGGATGATCTCCAGATGCAGGACCGGATCGAAGCCGGCGCCATCGAACAACACCACCGCCGAGCCGATCAGGAATTGCGGGAACAGCATGCCCCAGGCGGCCTTGGCCCAGCCGGTGTCGGTGAGCGTCCAGTGCACGTCGTCGCGGCGCAAATCCATCCAGAACAGGCCGGTGGAGGCGTGGGCCAGGCCATAGGCGAAGTCGCGCGGCACCATTTTCGGCAGCGCCGTCGTGCCGCTGGTGAAATACGCCATCATCATGTCGGTGGCTTTCACCGGCACGCGCTCGGCGATGACGGGAGAGGCGGCGGCGCACATTTCGTGCGAGGCCACCCAGCCGGGACGGGCATCGCCGATCACCACGAAATGTTTCAGGGTGGGGCATTCGGCCCGGACCGCATCCACCTTGTCGCAATGCTCCGGCGTCACGATCACGCCGGTCGCCTTCGACTGGTTGACGCGGTAGGCGATGTCCTTGGCGGTCAGAAGCGTGGTGCCGGGCATGGAGATCGCGCCGATCTTCATCGCCCCGAACAGCGCGTCGTACCATTCGGGGATGCGGTTGCCGATCAGGCAGACGAAGTCGCCCTTCTGCATGCCGAGCCCGGCCAGCCCGTTCGCGAACCGGTTCGAGCGTTCCGCCATCTCGGAATAGCGGATTTCCTGCACCTGCTGGCCGTCGCCGGAAATGGCGATGACGGCGGTCTTGTCGTGCTCCCGTCCCTGGCGGTCGATCACGTCATAGGCGAAGTTGAAATCCGGCGGGATCACGGGCTTGTAGGCTTGCACCGCGCTCTTGTAGGCGCGGTCGACGGCCAGGAAATCATAGAGATAGGGTTCGGACATCAGGGCGGCTCCCGGTCGGTCAACGGCGATTTCACGCTTTCCTGGTAGCTTCGGCCAGCGGGGGCGGCTTGTAAAGCACCAGAACCGCACCGTCGGTGGCGGGCGAATATCGGCGGCGGGCAACAGGAGAATTGCCTCGCGGTCGCAGGGGCTGTCAGATAGGGACCGGACCGCCGGCCCCGGCCGGTGCCCTCGCGCGAACGGTGGAGACGGGTCATGGAACGGATCGGCTTTGTGGGTCTCGGCAATATGGGCAAGCCGATGGCCGAGAACCTGGCCCGCGCCGGCTTTCCCCTCACTGTCCTGGACCTCGACCCGAAGCCGGTGGCCGACCTGGTTGCCCTCGGCGCCACGGCGGCGGCCTCTCCGCGGGCGTTGGCGGAGGCAAGCGACATCATCTGCTCGGTGGTCATGAACGACCGGCAGACGCTGGACCTCTACCTGGACCCGGAGACCGGCATTCTGGCGGGCGCACGGCCCGGTTCGCTGATTATTATTCACAGCACGGTCAGCCTGGAGACCTGCCAGATCCTGGCGGAAGCGGCAAAGGCCAAAGGCGTGCACGTGATCGACGCGGCGGTGAGCGGGGCGGTCTCTGCCTCCAAGGCCGGCACGCTCACCATGATCGTCGGCGGGGACGAACGGGATGTGGACCGCGCCCGGCCGCTGTTCGAAGTGGTCGGCGACAAGATTTTTCACATGGGCGGCCTCGGCATGGGCCAGGCCGGCAAGATCTGCAACAACCTGATGTGTCTGGTGAACGTCCATGTCGCGCTGGAGGGCCTGCGCCTGGCCGAGGCCGCTGGCATCGACAAGGAAACCATGGTCCAGCTTGCCTCCGTCAGCTCCGGCCAAAGCTGGGCGTTGCAGAATCTGGGCCAGCTGGAAGACCTCGCCCGCAGCCATATGGGTCGCGAGCCGGATATGAGCATTTTCGGCCGCAAGGATATCTCGCTGGCCTCCAAGCTGGGCAAGGCGGTGGAGAGCGCGGTTCCGATCACCGATTTCGTGTTCGACCGGACGAAAAAGTGACGTGTCGGCCATTTGCGGGCCAAGACGAGCCGCTGGCTTGGCCGCGCACGCCGGGATAGGTTTTCGGCAACAGCCATTGGAGAAACGCCCATGCCCTTTTTCGAACACGGCCAAACGCGCATCCATTACCAGGAGGCAGGCTCCGGTTTTCCGTTGCTGGTGATCCCGGGCGGCGGCCTGAACGGCACGATGGCCGGGCTGGACGCCACGCACCCGTTCAATCCGTTGACGGAATTTGCGGACGAATACCGCGTCATCACGCTCGACACCCGCAACGCCAATGCCGGTCAGACCACCGGGCCGCTGGAGATCGAGCGGCCCTGGGATTCCCATACCGACGACCAACTCGCCCTGCTGGACCATCTGGGCGTCGACCGGTTCCTGCTGCTGGGCTTCTGCATCGGCGGGCCGATGAACTGGAACATGCTGAAGCGGGTCGGCGACCGGGTCGTGGCCGCGGTCATGGCCCAACCGAGCGGCCATCGCGCCTCCATGCCGGACCAGTTCTTCCAGCGCAACATCACCGGCTGGGCACCGGGTCTTTGCGAAGCCCGGGACGACGTCACCATGGCCGACTGCGAGGCCTTCCTGTCGGCCATGTACCGCCGCAA
The DNA here is from genome assembly GCA_020638555.1 of Alphaproteobacteria bacterium. Lineage (NCBI taxonomy): Bacteria > Pseudomonadati > Pseudomonadota > Alphaproteobacteria > Alphaproteobacteria bacterium. The sequence goes on from JACKII010000001.1 coordinate 228,142, forward strand.
CCCGGATTTCGTCTACACGGTCAGCCGCGATTTCGTTAGCGCCTGCCGGACGCCGGTGCTGGTGCTGCCGGACGATATCGACCCGCATCCTTACGAGGTGGCGATGGAAGTGGCCATGCTGGCGCCGAACAGCCAGGTCAGCCTCTACCCCTGGAAAGACCCGGTCGAGCGCATCCCTCTGGCGGTGCGCCACATCCGCACTTTTCTGAAGGCGAACCGGCCGGCCTGACGCGGGTCGCCTCTTCCGGGCCGGGATTTCGACTCAGGTGAGGGGGTTCAGTCCGCACTCCGAATTGGGTAATATGGTACGGTTATCGCCTTGGTCCCCACCGGTGCGAAGGCGGGGGCTTCCGCGAGTGTGCGTTGTCACCTCAAACGACGGGAAGGTATCGTATGGCGAAATCCGTTGCGGACGTGGTGGTCGAAACCCTGGTAGCCGCTGGCGCGGCCCGGTGCTGGGGTATTGTCGGCGACACCATCAACCATTTCACCGATGCAATCCGCCGGTCCGACCTGCGCTGGATGCATGTGCGTCACGAGGAAGTGGGGGCTTTCGCCGCCGGCGCCGAGGCCTATGCCACCGGCGAACTGGCGGTGTGCGCCGGTACGTGCGGCCCCGGCAGCCTGCATTTCGTCAACGGCATTTTCGAAAGCCATCGCAATGGCGCGCCGGTGGTGCTGATTGCATCGGATGTGGCGCGGACCGAAATGGGGCTGGATTTCCCGCAACATGTCGACCAGCGCAAAATCTACGAACAGTGCAGCGTGTTCTGCGAGGCGATCAGCCACCCGGATCAGGCGCGGCGGATCACGGCAATGGCGGCCCAGGCAGCGCTGACCAGCCGCGGTGTTGCCGTGGTGATCGTCAATGGCGATCTGTTCCCGCAGAAGACCGACGATGCCCACCCCTGGTCCGTGCACCGGCCGCAACCGGTGGTGCGCCCGTCCGACGCGGAACTGGACGCTCTGGCAGAGTGCCTGAATGCGGCCCCGGCCGTGACGATCTATGGCGGCATCGGCGCGCGGGCGGCCGGTCCGGAAGTGGTGCGCCTGGCGGAGGCGTTGCAGGCTCCGGTCGTTCACTCCAGCCGCGGCAAGGAATTCCTGGAGCCGAACAATCCCTGCAATATCGGCATGACCGGCATTCTCGGCAACAGGGCCGGGGCTGACGCCATGGACCAGGCGGACATTGTTCTGTGCCTGGGGACGAATTTTGCCTGGACGCAGTTCTACCCGGCCGCGGACCGCATCATCCAGATCGACACCGACCCGACCCATCTGGGTCGGCGGACGCCGGTGCGCATGGGGCTGGCCGGCGATGTCGGCGACACGATCCGGGCGCTGCTGCCCCGCCTGAAGCCTCGCAGCGACAGTGGCCATTTGGAGCGGGCGCTGGCGCAATGGGCCAAGGATCGGGAAGGATACGCCCGCGAGGGAGAGCAGCCGGACCCGACTCTGATTCACCCGCAGACCCTGACCCGCACTCTCGACCGGTTGGCGGCGGCCGATGCGATCTTCACCGCCGACGGTGGTTCGCCCATGGCGTGGTTGCTGCGGCACCTCACGGCCAATGGCCAGCGTCAGTTCCTGACCAGCCTGATGCACGGAACCATGGCCAACGCCTATCCCCAGGCCATGGGCATGGCGGCGGCGTTTCCCGACCGGCAGGTGATCGCCATGTGCGGCGATGGCGGCATGACCATGCTGATGGGCGACCTTCTGACGCTGGTGCAGGAAAACCTGCCGGTAAAGCTGGTGGTGTTCAACAACGGCACGTTGGGCTTTGTCGAAATGGAACAGCGGGTCGAAGGCTTGCTGGACGCGTTCACGGACCTGAAAAACCCCAACTTCGCCAAACTGGCGGAGGTCTGCGGCCTGAAGGGCTGGCGGGTGGAGAATGCCAACGATCTGGAAGGCGCCATGGGCGAGTGGCTCTCTGCGGAAGGCCCGGCACTGCTGGATGTGACGGTGAACCGGATGGAACTGGTCATGCCGCCGGAAGTCCAGATTGGCCAGGTGGCCTCCACGGCCCTGTTCGGGGTCAAGGCCATCCTGGATGGCCGCACGCGGGAGGTGGTGTCGCTGTTGCGTGACAACTTCCTGCGCTGATCCCGGGGCAGATCGGCCCGGCACGGCGGGCGGAAGGACGGGAGGCTCTGCCCCCGGCGACCCGATGCGTCTATGCTGGCCGCCCGGACCCTTTGCCTTGCGAGGTCGTGCCCCATGCAGATCGGCTACAGTATTCCTTCCAACCGCGGTGTCGCCGATCCGGTGGCGCTGCTGGCGCTCGCCAAGACGGCGGAGGCGCTCGGATGTCACAGCGTCTGGGTGAGCGAGCACCTGTTCCACTCCGCCTATGTGGCCGAACGGTTGGGCGACCGGCCCTATTGGGACCCGCTGACCATGCTGACGGCGGCGGCCTGCGCCACGTCGCGGGTGCGGCTCGGGACGTCGGTGCTGGTGCTGCCCTGGCATGATCCGCCGCGGCTGGGCAAGATGATCGCGACGCTCGATCATCTCTCCGGCGGGCGGGTGGATTTCGGCGTCGGCGTCGCCACCACCGAGGACGAGTTCAACAATCTGGGCGTGGATTTCAAAACCCGCGGCAAACGCACCAACGAGGTGCTGGGGGCGCTCCAGGCGCTCTGGACCCAGGACGTGCCGGAATTCCAGGGCGAGTTCTACACCTATAGCGGCCTGAAATTTGCGCCGAAGCCCCTCCAAAAGCCCTACCCGCCCATCCTGGTCGGTGGCTCCAGCCCGGCGGCGCTCAGGCGGATCGTGCGCTATGGCGATGGCTGGCACACGCTGCGGCAGTCGCCGGACGAGTTCGCGGCGGGCCTCGCGCGCCTGAAGGACATGATGGCGGAGGCGGGGCGCGATCCGGCGGTGCTCAAGACCTCGATCAGCCTGGAACTGCGCTTCGACGACACCGCACCTTCGCGGCCGGCGAACGAGCGCCGCGGCCTGAGCGGGACGGATAGCGACGTGGCGGAGACCCTGCGCGCCTTCCGCGATGCCGGCGTTGGCGAGGCGGTGATCTCCATTGCCAGCGCCGACACGGCCGAGCACGAGGCGATGCTGACGCGGCTGATGACCAGGGTCGCGCCGCAGATCTGAGATCCTGAACGGCATGGTGTCTCCCGGACGGTGCGAAGCGCCGATCCGGGACCGCTTGTGGCGTGCGAACACCGCCGCTGCCGGTGTTCGAAGTATGAGACCGGCCCCGGTTCGGCGCTTCGCATCGCCCGGGGAACAAGTCCTTCGCGGCTTTGGCGGCAGGCGCTATGCTGGCGGGCAAACGGCCCGGCAAGGCCGCACCGATCCGAGGAATCCCCATCATGGCCATGCAATACGGCGCCTTCTTTCCCACCCGCGACATGCCCGCCGACCGCGTTGCGATTCGCGACTGGGCCCAGGCGGCCGAGGCGCTGGGCTTCGCCTATATCGAGGTCTCCGATCACGTGCTGGGGGCCGACCGCGCGGCGATTCCCGGCTTCGAAGGCCCCTATGACGCGGACGACAGCTTCCACGAGACCTTCACCACCATCGCCTATATGGCGGCCATCACGGAAAAGGTGGGTTTCGCCAGTGGCGTGCTGATCCTGCCGCAGCGCCAGACCGCCCTGGTGGCAAAGCAGGCGGCGCAGGTGGATATTCTCTGCGGCGGCCGGCTCCGGCTTGGCATTGGCGTTGGCTGGAACCCGGTGGAATATGCGGCGCTGGGCGAGGACTGGGCGACCCGCGGCCGCAAGCAGGAAGAGCAGGTGCAGTTGCTGAACCGCTATTGGTGCGAGCGCACGGTGACGTTCGCGGGCGAGTTCGACCAAGTGGCGCACGCGGGAGTCAACCCGCTGCCGATCCAACGGCCGATCCCGGTCTGGTTCGGCGGCGGCGTCGATGCGGTGCTGAAGCGGGCGGCGAAATACGGCGCCGGCTGGATCCCGCTCGGCAATCCCGGCCGCACCAGCATGGGCATGCTGGAGAAATTGCACGGCTATCTGGCCGCCGAAGGCCGCGACCCGGCCAATTTCGGGGTCGAGGCCTGGATCCGCCACAATCTGGGCGGGCCGGAGGATTGGCGCCGGGCGGTCGACACCTGGCGCGACGCCGGCGCCAGCCACGCCACTTTCTACACATCCGGCCAGGGCGTTGGCGGCGTCGATGCGCAAATCGCCGAGATGCGCAAGTTCGTTGAGGCGATGGGCTGAAGGAGCGGGGTCAGATGAAGGTCTGCATTTACGGTGCCGGCGCCATCGGCGGTCATATCGGCGGCCACCTCGCCCGCGGCGGAGCGGAGGTCAGCCTGATCGCCCGCGGCCCGCATCTGGAAGCGATGCGGCGGAACGGCCTGCGGGTTTATGGCGACGGCTTGGATTTCACGGTTCCCGTGGCCGCCACCGCCAATCCGGCCGATCTGGGCCCACAGGACTATGTGTTCATCACGCTGAAAAGCCACCAGGTCGACGGCGTGCTGGAGGCGATGCAGCCGCTGCTGGGGCCGGAGACGGCGGTGATCCCCCCAACCACGGGCATTCCCTGGTGGTATTTCTATGGGCTGGAGGGGCCGCACCGCGACCGCCGGCTCGACCGGCTCGATCCGGACGGCCGGCAATGGCGGCTGATCGGCCCGGAACGCGCCCTTGGCTGCGCCTTCTGGACCGCGGCGGAGGTGGTGGAGCCGGGCGTGATCCACCAGGACGGCCTGCGCGCCGCCTATCCCATCGGCGAGCCGGACGGTAGCGAGTCGCCGCGCCTGCTGCGCCTGGTGGAGGCGATGACCGCGGGCGGCCTGCATGCGCCAATCCAAACGGATATTCGCGGCCAGATCTGGACCAAGATGATCAACAGCCTCTGCTGGAACCAGGCGGCGTTCCTGACCGAGGCGATCAACGGTGCGTTTCAGACCGCGCCGGACGCGGTCGCCGTGGTGCGGTGCATGATGGCGGAGATGGAGGCTGTGGCCGCCGCGCTCGGCGCCACCATTCCCGTGGCCATGGAAAAGCGCATCGCCATGACGGTCAACGCCACCGATCACACCATGAGCATGCTGCAGGATCTCCAGCGGGGCCGGCCGATCGAGATCGACGTGCTGGCGGACTCGGTGGCGGAGATGAGCGCCGCCGCCGGCGTGGCGACGCCGACCGTGGACGCGCTGTTGGCCCTGACCAAGCTCAAAGGGCGAATGCGCGGCGTCTATGGCGGGTGAGGCCGCTGTTCGCAAGGTGACACCGGCCCCGGATCGGCGCTCCGCACCGTCCGGGGAACAGCGGGCTTTGCCGTTAGACGGGTGTTAAGGCGGGCCGTCCTACGATGGACGACAGATTGCGCCAGGAGGAACCTGTCATGGCCCGTCAACGCAAAATCGACCCGGGAACCGGCCTTTCGCGCGAAGCGCTGGAGACTTTGCTGGACCTAGTGGAGATTCGCCTGGGGTGCGTCGAGGTCGTCGACCGCGACGATGTCCGGGAATTGCGTCAGCTCGAAAAGACGCGCGACCAACTCAACCGCATTCTGGGTCTGAAAGCCCAGGCGGCAGTCTCCGCCACGCCGGCGTTTGTGCGGCTGCGGGCCAGCGCCTGACCCCCAAAACTGCCGCCGGCAATCTTTACCCGGTACCGGGCGCGGCGGCCTGTCAGGCGTCGAGTTTCGGCTTCAGCAACTGGTTGACCAGAGCGGGATTGGCCTTGCCCTGCGTCGCCTTCATCACCTGGCCGACGAAAAAGCCGAACAGCTTGTCCTTGCCGCTGCGGTATTGCTCCACCTTGTCGCCGTTCTTGGCCATCACCTCGTCGATGATCGCCTCGATTGCGCCGGTGTCGGTGATCTGGCGCAGGCCCTTTGCTTCGACGATTTCGCCGGCGGACTGGCCGGTTTCAATCATGGCCTCGAACACGTCCTTGGCGATGCGGCCGCTGATCGTGTCGTCGGCGATGAGTTCGATCAAGCCGCCCAACTTGTCCGCGTCGATGGGGGCGTTGGTGACGTCATAGCCCTCGCGGTTCAGATACGCGAAATAGTCGCCGGTAATCCAGTTCACCGCCAGTTTCGCATCCCGTCCCTTGGCCACCGTCTCGAAGAAATCGGCGTTGGTCTGGTCGGCGGTCAGCACCCAGGCGTCATAGTCGGGAATGCCATAGTCCTTGACGAAGCGCGCGCGTTTGGCATCCGGCAGTTCCGGCATGTCGGCCTCGATCCGCGCGATGAACGCATCGTCGAGCTTGAGCGGCAGCAGGTCCGGATCCGGGAAATAGCGGTAGTCGTGCGCATCCTCCTTGGAGCGCATTGACCGGGTCTCGCCCTTGGCCGCGTCGTAGAGCCGGGTTTCCTGGTCCACCGTGCCGCCGTTCTCGATCAGGCGGATCTGGCGCTTGGCCTCATAGTCGATAGCCTGGCGCATGAAACGGATGGAGTTGACGTTCTTGACCTCGCAGCGGGTGCCGAAATCCTCGCCCGGCCGGCGCACCGACACGTTGATGTCGCAGCGCATCGAGCCCTGCTCCATATTGCCGTCGCAGGTGCCGAGATAGCGCAGGATCTGGCGCAGCTTGGTCATATAGGCCGTGGCCTGTTCCGGTGAGCGCATGTCCGGCTCGGAGACGATCTCCATCAGCGCGGTGCCCGAGCGATTCAGGTCGATATAGGACTGGGTCGGGTGCTGGTCGTGGATCGATTTGCCGGCGTCCTGCTCCACGTGCAGGCGGGTGACGCCGATGCGCTTCGGCACCTCGCCTTCCGGCTCGATATCGAGATGGCCGCCGGTGACGATGGGGAACTCGTACTGGCTGATCTGATAGCCCTGCGGCAGGTCGGCGTAGAAATAGTTCTTGCGGTCGAAGCGGCTGTAATGGTTGACGGTGCCGTTGATGCCGAGGCCGGTCTTCACGGCCTGTTCGATGCAATGTTCGTTGAGGACCGGCAGCATGCCGGGGAAGGCCGCGTCGACCAAGCTGACCTGGGTGTTCGGCTCGGCGCCGAAGGCGACGGCGGCGCCGGAAAACAGCTTGGAGTTGGAGATCACCTGGGCGTGCACTTCCAGCCCGATCACCAATTCCCACTCGCCGGTGGCGCCCTTCAGGCGTTTCGGTTCATTCAGCAATTCGGCCATGGTTCGCTATTTCCCTTACTGCATCTGCTCCGACGGAACCGCTAAGCCACCCGAATCAGAGCGGCCATAGGGTGCTGGCGCCTACAAGCGCCAGAGGAATCGCCCATTTCAGGACATAAGACAACCGCTCGATGGGGCATGCGATGGGATACCGCGACGCGGGACCACCCAGCGCAAAATGCGGAGGCTTCGGTGCCTCGGCCCCAAAGGGGGTGTCGTCCCCACGATTGCGGATGCCGCGATAGATGGCCCGGATCCGCTCTGGCTCTTGCAATAACGATTCTGGAGTAGCCTGTGCCAGCACGCCAAAATCCGGGTCTGCCAGCCACCATCGGCTGTCCGGGTCCTGGACCATGGGGATCACGTGGTTCCAGCCTGTCAGAAAGCCGGTCCGAAACCCCCGCTCGGCAAAGAATCCGGTGACGGCGATGGCCTGCTGCTCGCAATCGCCGATCCCGCGGCCGACGGCGCGGCGCCAGTTGCAGACCACATGGCCGTAATAGCCGGGCTGCTTGAGGAACCCCAGCAACCACAACACCCAGTTTTCCCAAGCCGACACCGTAAGCCCGAAGGCTCGCCGTTCCTTGGGTGTCAGGCGCGGCTTCTTCCGGTCTGGGCGAATGGTCTTGAGGCTGTCCGGGATCGGATGCGCGAAGGCGTGGGTGAACAGCGTGTGGGCGGACGCGACGAAATCCGGCGCACTGGGCGACAGGTCCGACAGCCTTTGGATGGCTTCCGCCCGAGGCAACAATGGGTGATGCCAGCCCGGCTCGCGATAGCCGGCCAGCAACGCACTGCGGTGCGGCCGGAGCGATCCAATGAGATTAACCGCCAGCAAGCTGATCCCCACTGTCGCCAACACACTCGTCAGCAATGACGGCAGTCCTCAATACCCCGCCGGCCGCGCGGTGAACGCCGCGGCGTCTTCCAGGGCGCGGCCGACCTGGATCAGCGTTGCCTCGTCGAAGGGCTTGGCGATCAGGTGCAGGCCCAAGGGCAGGCCCTGGTCGCTCAAGCCGCCCGGCACGCTCATCGCCGGCAGTCCGGCCATGCTGGCGGGCACCGTGAACACGTCGTTCAGGTACATCTGCACCGGGTCGTCCTGCTTTTCGCCCAGCACGAAGGCGGCGCTGGGCGCGGTCGGCGTCAGGATCGCGTCCACCTGCTCGAAGGCTTGCGTGAAGTCGCGCAGGATCAGCGAACGCACCTTCTGTGCCTTCAGGTAATAGGCGTCGTAATAGCCGGCACTCAGCACATAGGTGCCGATCATGATGCGCCGCTTCACCTCCGCGCCGAATCCCTCGGCGCGGGTGTTCTCGTACATCTCCTTCAGGTCCTTGCCGTCGACCCGGAGGCCGTAGCGCACGCCGTCATAACGGGCGAGGTTCGAGGACGCCTCCGCCGGCGCGATGATGTAGTAGGTGGGTAGCGCGTATTTGGTGTGCGGCAGGCTGATCTCCACCACTTCGGCGCCCTGGGCACGCAGCCAGTCGGCGCCCTGGGTCCAGACGCGGTCGATTTCCGCCGGCATGCCGTCGACGCGGTATTCCTTCGGCACGCCGATCCGCAGCCCCTTCACACCCGCATTCAACTTTTCCGCGAAATTCGGCAAGGCATAGGGGGCGCTGGTGGAATCCTTCGGGTCGTGGCCGGCCATCACCTGCAACATGATCGCCGCATCCTCGACCGTGCGGGTCATCGGTCCCGCCTGGTCCAGCGAGGAGGCGAAGGCGACAATGCCCCAGCGCGAGCAGCGCCCGTAGGTGGGCTTCAGGCCGACAATGCCGCAAAAGCTGGCCGGCTGGCGGATCGAGCCGCCGGTGTCGGTGCCGGTCGCCGCAATTGCCATGCGCGCCGCCACCGCCGCCGCCGATCCGCCGGACGAGCCACCCGGCACCCGCTGGCGGTTGTCGCCGTCCTTGGCGACCCAGGGGTTGGTTACCGGGCCGTAATAGCTGGTGATGTTGGCCGAGCCCATGGCGAACTCGTCCAGGTTCGCCTTGCCCAGTAGCACCGAGCCGCCAGCCTTCAGCTTGGCGGAGACGGTGCTTTCATAGGGCGGGACGAACGGCCCCAGAATGTGGCTGCCGGCGGTGCTGCGAATGTCGGCGGTGCAGAACAGATCCTTCATGGCGATGGGCACGCCGTCCATCGGGCCGGCGCTCTCGCCCCTGGCGCGCCGGGCGTCGGCGGCGTCGGCATCGGCCAGCGCCCGCTCCGGCGTTTCGGTGATGAAGGCGTTCAGCGTCTTGTGCTCTGCCATCGCCTGGATGTGCGCTTCCGCCAACTCGCGGGCGGAAAAATCGCCGGCGTCCAGGCCGGCGCGGGCAGAGGCGATGGTGAGATCGGTGAGCGTGGCCATTATTCCACCACCTTCGGCACGGTGTAGAACCCATGGGCGCCGTGCGGCGCGTTTGCGGTCACCACTTCGGCATAGCCGCCGTCGGTCACCACGTCCGGGCGCAGCGGCAACGAAAAGTCGCCGACCCCGGTCATGGGCTCGACCCCGTCCACATTCACCTCGTCCAATTGCTCGACGAATGTGATAATGGCAGAGAGATCGGTGGCCCAGGCTTGCAGTTCATCGTCACTGACCTTAATCCGGGCCAGATTGGCGATGCGTGCCACCGTCGCCTGATCCAACGCCATGCGCGCGTTCCTTTTGTTAACAGACAGTCTTCCTGGGAGGGCTCGGCTCATCTCTAGCCAGCACACAAGGATTTGCAAGCCCGCCGACCTGGCCGGGCTGCCACGTCACACCCGTTTGGTCGGCCTCGATGTCGGCGATCGGAAGATCGGCGTCGCCCTCTCCGACCCCGGCCGGCGCATAGCCTCGCCGGCCGGCGTGGTGCGGCGGGCGAAGCGATTCTACGAAACCGCGGAGAGCTTGGCCGCCTTCTGGAAGGGGGAGGCGGTGAGCGGCATTGTCGTCGGTCTGCCGCTGAACCAGGACGGCACGCAAGGGCCGCGCGCCCAGGCGAGCCGCCAGTTCGCCCACAACCTCGCCCGGCATTTCGACCTGCCGGTGGCGCTCTGGGACGAGCGATTTTCGTCGGTGGCGGCCGAGCGGCTGCTGTTGGACGAGGCGGACCTGTCGCGCACGCGCCGGCGCGAACTGGTGGACCAGACCGCGGCGGCCTTCATCCTGCAAGGCTGCCTCGACTTCTTGATCCGGCCACCGACGGACGATGATGATGAGAATAATGATGTTGATGAAGAAGATGGTGAGGGTAGGTAAATTGTCGCCGTTTTCTGAATTATTATCAATCCATAGAAAGAAAAGACTATGAAAATAAACTCCTATTGATGCAATATATGTCATGGTTATGATTTCAAAAGCCCAGATTGAAAAGAGAGATATTTTTAATGCTTGAGAAAACAACAATTAATGTATTCTTTCTCTCTTTATCAAATTATAATAAGGAATTTAATCATAATTGGCCAAATACTGAGGCGATTATAGAAATAGGAGATGGTCGGAAATTTAGCGGAGTCGGATATTCAGCTGCGGAAGCGCTTGTGAATTCTGCAAAATGGTGGTTGGCGAGCGAACATGGGAAAGACCCTGACGTTGATGATTGAAATTTTCTAAGTTGGGGCGTGTCTAAGTGCTGACCGTCGCGCTCGCGATCCTGCCGATCATCGTCGCCATCGCCATCGGCTACGGGCTGAAGGTGCGAGGCGTCGGCGCGTCGGTCTGGAGCGCGGCCGAGCGCAGCGTGTTCTATCTCTTCCTGCCGGCCCTGGTGCTGCATTACGTCTCGGTCCGCGATGTGACCGTGGCCGAGGTGCTGGCCATGGTCGTGCCGATTGGCGGCATGATCCTGGGCCTGGGCGCGGTCGCCTATTGGCTCGCCCGCTGGCTGACCCGCAGCCCGCCCGGCACGGCGGCCAGCGTGCACCAGGCCTCGATCCGGCTGAACGGCGTCGTCATGATTGCTCTGGTGCCGGCGCTGCTGGGCGAGCAGGTCTGGCCCTATGTGGTGGTCATGACCTCGGTCTGGCCGGTGCTTTCGAACACCACCTCGATCTTGGTGTTTGCGAACGCCGCCGGCCTGCACCGCTCGCCGCGGCAGATGGCGGTGGCGGTGGCGAAGAATCCGGTGGTGATCGCGGTGATGCTGGGAACCGCGTTCAACGTCGCCGGGCTCGGCCCGTTCATCGCCGCGCTCGGCGTGTTCAAGCTGTTGGGCAATGCGGCGCTGCCCGTCGGCCTCCTGGCGGCCGGCGCCGGCCTGGAATTCTCCAGCCTGCGCCGTTCCGGCCCGTCGACACTGCTGGCCACCGTGCTGAAAATGGCGGTGATGCCGGCGGCGATGTGGCTCGCCTGCGAGGCGCTCGACATGCCGCCCTGGATCGCCCAGGTGCTGGTGATCTCGTCGGCCCTGCCGTGCTCGCCCAGCGGCTATGTGCTGGCCAGCCAGATGGGCGGCGACGGCCGCACCATGGCCAGCACCATCACGTTGCAGCACGTGGTCGGCATGGTGAGTGTGGCGGCGGTGGCGAGTTGGATGCTGGCGGGGTAGCGTCGGGGCGTCTCGCACAGCGCCAGAACCGGCCTTGGCCAATCGCCATTTCAATGCGAATAATTCCCATTCGCATTGAAATGGCGATTCTTGACCTCTAAGATTGTTTCGGAGCGAACAACGGAGGTACCGCCATGACCGTCATCCGCAGCCTGGGGTTAACCGCGTTTTTGTCCGTGTTGCGAGCCCATGCGTCGGCCTCGCCGGAATTCATTGACGAGACCGTCGGCTCCGGTCGTGCCGAGACGCCGGGTTCAAGTTGCGAGAGATGGAAGGGTGCCGTCGCCCTGCCCGCGGGCGACGCCGAATCGGTGTCCGCGCTCGCCTATCGCCATTGAGCGGCGCTTCGGTCCCGCGACCGCTGCGGTCCGCCGGGGCCGCGCCTGGCGCTGACCATCCCCAGGCTTGATGCCATCCGGCGTGCCCCGCCCCTTGCGACTCACCGACGGTGCGCGTAAAGCCGGAAGACTATGGACGATATCGTATTCCCGCATCAGCACATCCTTGGCATCGAGGGCATGGGCCCCGAGGCCATCACCACCATTCTCGACCTGTCGGAGAGCTATGTGGCGCTGAACCGCCAGCGCGACAAGAAACGGGCCGACCTGCGCGGGCGCACGGTCATCAACGTGTTCTTCGAAAGTTCGACCCGCACCCGCACCTCGTTCGAACTGGCGGGCAAGCGGCTGGGTGCCGACGTGATCAACATCGCGGTCGAGGCCAGCGCCATCAACAAGGGCGAGACGCTGCTGGACACCGCCATGACACTGAACGCCATGCACCCGGACGTGCTGGTGGTGCGCCACCCCTATTCCGGCGCGGTGCAGCTCATCTCGGAAAAGGTGGAGTGCGCGGTGATCAACGCCGGCGACGGCTGGCACGAGCACCCGACCCAGGCGCTGCTGGATGCCCTGACCATCCGCCGTCGCCTCGGCAAGCTGGCGGGGTTGAATGTGGCGATTTGCGGTGACGTCGCCCACAGCCGCGTCGCCCGCTCGAATATTCTCCTGCTGCACACCATGGGCGCGTTCGTCCGCGTGGTCGCCCCGCCGACCCTGGTGCCGGCGGATGCGGACCGCCTCGGCGTCGACGTCTATCACGACATGGCCGAAGGGCTGAAGGACGTGGACATCGTCATGATGCTGCGCATCCAGACCGAGCGCATGAAGGGCGGCCTGATCCCCTCGCAGCGCGAGTATTTCCGGTTTTACGGCCTGGATGTGGAAAAGCTGAAAGCGGCGCGGTCCGATGCCCTCATCATGCATCCGGGGCCGATGAACCGGGGCATCGAGATCGATTCGGACGTGGCCGACGACATCAACCGCTCGGTGATCCCGGAGCAGGTGGAAATGGGCGTGGCGGTGCGCATGGCCTGCCTCGACCTCTTGACCCGCAATGTCATCGCCAATTTCGGCGAGGATGACGCCCCGGGCATCGGGGAGGGCGTTCGCTGATGCGCCGCGCCTTCGTCAACGCCCGCCTGCTCGACCCCGCCACCGGCCTCGACCGCAAGGGCGGCCTGCTGGTCCTGGGCGAGCACATTGCCGATCTCGGCCCGCATATCCGCCCGGACCAGCTGGCGCCCGACATCGAATGGGTCGACTGCGGCGGCCATTGCCTCGCCCCCGGCCTGGTCGACATGCGCACCCAGTTCCGCGAGCCCGGTCAGGAGCACAAGGAGACCATCGACAGCGTCTCGCGCGCGGCGGCCTCCGGCGGCATCACCGCCATGGTCGGCCTGCCGAACACGGACCCGGTGATCGACGACGTGGCCGTGGTCGAGTTCGTCGCCCGCCGCGCCCGCGAGGTGAAGCTGGTCAAGGTTTTCGTCTATGGCGCCGTCACCAAGGGGCTGGCCGGCAAGACCCTGACCGAAATGGGCCTGCTGCGCGAGGCCGGGGCGCTGGCCTTTACCGACGGGTGCAAGGCGGTGCGTGATGCCCAGGTGATGCGGAACGCGCTCTCCTACGCCCGCGGTTTCGACGCCCTGATCATCCAGCACCCGGAAGATCCGGATCTGGCCGACGGCGGCCACATGAACGAGGGCGAACTGGCAACCCGGCTGGGCCTTGCCGGCATCCCGACCGCGGCCGAGTCCATCCTGCTGGAACGCGACCGGCGGCTGGTGGCGCTGACCCGCGGGCGCTATCACGCCGCCCATGTCTCCAGCGCCGAAGGGTTGGAGATCGTGCGCCGGGCCAAGGCGGAAGGGCTGCGCTTCACCGCCGACACCGCGCCCCCCTATTTCGCCCTGAACGAGTTGGAGGTGGAGGACTACCGCACTTTCGCCAAGGTCTCGCCGCCGCTTCGGGCCGAGCCGGACCGGCTGGCGGTGGTGCAGGCGCTGAAAGACGGCACCATCGACGTCATCGCTTCCGACCACGCGCCGCACGACCAGGAATCGAAGCGCATCCCCTTCGCCCAGGCCGAGCCCGGCATGGTCGGGGTCGAGACGCTGCTGCCGCTGGCCCTCGAACTCTACCACGACGGCATGCTGTCGCTGCTGGACCTGCTGCACAAGATGACCGTGGCGCCGGCGCGTCTGCTGGGGCTCGATCTTGGCACTCTGGCTGTGGGCAAACCGGCGGATCTGGTGCTGTTCGACCTGGAAAAGCCCTGGCGTCTGAACGTGAAGGGCGGCGTCGGCAAGTCGAAAAACGCGCCCTATGACGGGCGCCCGGTGCAGGGGCAGGTGCGTATGACCGTGGTCGACGGCCGCATCGTCTATCAGGCGGCGGAAACATAAGGGGGCGGCCATGCCCGATCTGCTGGGCGGTGTTTCCTACCAATGGCCCTTTTATGCCGGGCTGCTGCTGGCCTATCTGGTCGGCTCGATCCCGTTCGGGCTGGTGCTGACGCGTCTGGCCGGCCTTGGCGATATTCGACACATCGGCTCCGGCAATATCGGTGCCACCAACGTGCTGCGCACCGGCAACAAGCCGCTGGCGCTCGCCGTGCTCTTGCTGGACGGGGGCAAGGGCGCAGCCGCGGTCATCGCCGCCTGGCGCTTCGGCCCGGACATGGCGGTGTTCGCCGCTGCCGGTGCGGTGCTGGGCCATTGCTTCCCCGTCTGGCTGCGCTTCAAGGGTGGCAAGGGCATGGCCACCACGCTGGGTTCGCTGCTGGCGCTGGACCTGGTGGTTGGGGCGATTGCCTGTGCCACCTGGCTCGTGGTCGCCGTGCTGTTCCGCATCTCGTCGCTGGCAACGCTGTTGGCCGTGGTGGCGGCGCCGGTCGCGGCCCATTTCCTCAGCGATCCGGGGATTCGCAACGTGGCCGCGTTCATTGCCCTGGTGGTGATCGCTCGCCACCACGCCAATATCCGCCGCCTTCTGAAGGGCGAGGAACCGCGGATCGGCAAGAGAAAATGAGGGTTCTCCCTTGGCATTAGGGCTTCGTTAACCCCTCCGAAGGGATCGTAACCGCCAGAGCCGGCCGGTAATCTTTGGCGGCCGGGGGAGGGTTCCGATTCTCGATCATATCACCGACCCGGACGAACGGCGGGCGCGCCTGCAACTGGCCCGCAGCCACGGCATCGGCCCGCGCCGCTTTCAGAGCCTGATCGAGCGCTTCGGCTCGGCCGTGGAAGCGCTGAAACGCACCGCCTATATCCGCAAGCGGCTGGGCGACGCCTGGGCGCCGGCGTCCCTGGATCGGGTGCTGGTCGAGGCCAAGGCGCTGAAGGCGATGGACGGGCGCTTCCTGCTGCTGGGCGACCCGGACTATCCGCCGCTGCTGGCCCACTCTGCCGCGCCGCCGCCGGTGCTCTCCATTCTGGGCGGGGCGGAGGCGTTGCACCGGCGCGCTGTCGCGATAGTTGGCGCTCGCAACGCCTCGGCGGCGGGTGTGCGGCTGGCGGAGGAACTGGCCGCGGGCCTGGGCCGGCATGGCATTGTGATCGTCTCCGGGCTGGCGCGCGGTATCGACGCGGGCGCCCATCGGGGCGCGCTGGCCAGCGGCACGGTGGCGGTGACCGCCGGCGGCCTCGACAAGCTCTACCCGGCCGAGCACGCGCAACTGGCCGCAGCGATCCGGGAGACCGGCGCCGTGGTCAGCGAAATGCCGCTTGGCACCGAAACGCGGGCGGAGCTCTTTCCCCGCCGCAACCGAATCGTCGCGGGCCTCTCCGTCGGCGTGGTCGTGGTGGAGGCCGCGCCGCGCTCCGGCTCTTTGATTACGGCCCGTTATGCGCTGGAAGAAGGGCGCGAACTGTGCGCCGTGCCCGGCTCGCCCCTCGATCCGCGCGCGGCCGGTCCGAACCAGTTGCTGCGCGCAGGCGCCACCTTCGTCGAGACGGCGGAGGACGTGCTCGCGGCCCTGCCGGCGATGGCGGCGGCCGCCGAACGGCCACCGCTCTATGGCTATGCGGACCGCCTGCCGAACCACCTGCGGGAAAGCGATGACGGCCCCCTTGACCGCGAGGACGATCACACCCAGCGGCTGCTGGAAGCGCTGGGCGCCACGCCCGTCACCGTTGACGAACTCTGCCGGCGGTGTCACTTGTCCAGCATTGAGGTGGCGCGTCTCCTCGCAGAACTGGAACTGGACGGTCGGTTGGAACGCCATCCCGGCCAATACGTTTCGCTGCGTTGAGCGGTCCGATCTGGCATTTAGGGTGCGCTTTGAAAGTCGTTGTCGTCGAATCGCCGGCCAAGGCCAAGACCATCAACAAATATCTGGGTAGCGAATATAAGGTGCTGGCCTCCTACGGCCATGTCCGCGATTTGCCACCGAAAGACGGGTCCGTCCGTCCGGATGAAGATTTCGCCATGGACTGGGACGTGGACCCGGACGGCGATAAACGCATCAAGGAAATCGCGCGGGCGCTGAAAAGCGCCGACAGTCTGATCCTGGCCACCGACCCCGACCGCGAGGGGGAGGCCATTTCCTGGCACGTGAAGGAAGAACTGGCCCGCCGCCGGGCGCTGGGCTCGCGCCATGTGGAGCGGGTGGTGTTCCACGAGATCACCAAATCCGCGGTGCTGGATGCCATCGACAATCCGCGCGACCTGAACCAGGAAATGGTGGAGGCCTATCTGGCCCGGCGGGCGTTGGATTATCTGGTGGGCTTTACCCTGTCCCCGATTCTGTGGCGCAAGCTGCCGGGCTCGCGCTCGGCGGGACGGGTGCAATCGGTGGCACTGCGGCTGGTCTGCGAGCGCGAGAACGAGATCGAGCGTTTCGTTCCCCAGGAATACTGGTCCATCGAAGCCGCCTGCCTGACGGCCGCCGGCAAGCCTTTTACGGCCCGGGTCAGTCAGTGGCAGGGCAAGCGGCTGGACCGGCTGGGCATCACGACCAAGGCCATGGCGGACGAGATCGTTGCCGCGGTCCAGGGCGCCAGTCTGAGTATCGCCAAGGTCGAAAAGCGCCAGGTCCGCCGCAATCCGCCGCCGCCATTTACCACCTCGACGCTGCAGCAGGAGGCGAGCCGCAAGCTGCGCTTTTCCGCCAGCCAGACCATGCGCATCGCGCAGCGGCTCTATGAGGGCGTGGAGATCGGCGGCGAGACCGCGGGCCTCATCACCTATATGCGGACCGACAGCGTCAATCTCTCGAACGAGGCGCTGGGTCAGGCGCGCGACCTGATCCGCGGCCGTTATCCCGCACCCTACCTGCCGGATGCGCCGCGGCGCTTCCAAAACAAAACCAAGAACGCGCAGGAAGCGCACGAGGCCATCCGCCCGACCGACATGGCCCGCGATCCGTCCAGCCTGCGCGGTGTGCTGGAGCCGCAACAACTGGCGCTTTACGAACTGGTATGGAAGCGCACGCTGGCCAGCCAGATGGCGAATGCGGTTCTGGACCAGGTCACCGTCGATATCGAGACCGCCGACCGGCAGGCCGGCCTGCGCGCCGTCGGCACCACGATCCGGTTCGACGGCTTCCTGACCCTCTATCAGGAAGACGTGGACGATCCCACCGACGACAAGGATAGCGAAGGTCGCCTGCTGCCGCCGATGGCCGAAGGCGAGGCGGTGAAGGCGGAGACGGTCACGCCGGAACAGCACTTTACCCAGCCGCCGCCTCGCTTCACCGAGGCGAGCCTGGTGAAGAAGCTGGAGGAACTCGGCATTGGCCGTCCCTCCACCTATGCCAGCATCCTTCAGGTGTTGCAGGATCGGCAATACGTCACCCTCGACCGCCGTCGCTTCAAGGCGGAGGACCGCGGCCGGCTGGTGACGGCGTTCCTGGAAAACTTCTTCCACCGCTATGTCGAATACGACTTCACCGCCGACCTGGAACAGTCGCTGGACGACGTCTCCAACGGCGATCGCGACTGGCGGCAATTGCTGCGCGAGTTCTGGGAAGCCTTTTTCCAGCGGGTGGAGGAGACCAAGGACCTGACCATCCGCCAGGTCATCGATGTGCTGGACGAGGAACTGGGCCGCCACTTCTTCCCCCCGAACGAGGACGGCACCGAGCCGCGCGCCTGCCCGGCCTGCGGCGACGGGCGGCTGGGGCTGCGGTTGTCGCGCACCGGCGCGTTCATCGGCTGCTCCAACTATCCGAACTGCGCCTATACCCGCCCCCTGGCGGTGCCGGGCGAGGACGACGGCATGGCGCTGCCGAAGGTGCTGGGCGTCGACCCCGACAGCAGCCTGGAGGTCAGCCTGCGCAAGGGCCCCTATGGCCTCTATGTCCAGCTGGGCGAGGCGAGCGAGGAAAATAAGAAGCCGAAGCGCGCCTCGCTGTTGCGCGGCACGCCGCCGGATTCGGTGGACCTCGCCATGGCGCTGGCGCTGCTTTCGCTGCCGCGCGAGGTGGGGCTGCATCCGGAAACCGGCCAGCCGATCACGGCCGCCATTGGCCGCTACGGCCCCTATATCGCTCACGACAAGAAATACGTCTCGCTGAAGGGCGACGACGACGTTCTGAGCATCGGCCTGAACCGGGCCGTCACGCTGCTGGCGGAAAGCAAGAGCGGTGGCAGCGGCGTGTTGCGCGAACTCGGCGAGCACCCGGATGATGGCAAGCCGGTGACCTTGAATCGCGGCCGCTTCGGCCCTTATGTGAAGCATGGCAGCGTCATGGCCTCGCTGCGCAAGGCCAACGACCCGGACACCATGACCCTGGAAGACGCCCTGGTTCTGGTCGCCGCCAAGGCGGAGCGGGCCGGCAAGGGCAGCAAGGCC
Organism: Alphaproteobacteria bacterium; assembly: GCA_020638555.1. Taxonomy (NCBI): domain Bacteria; kingdom Pseudomonadati; phylum Pseudomonadota; class Alphaproteobacteria; species Alphaproteobacteria bacterium. The sequence continues at coordinate 246,912 of JACKII010000001.1, forward strand.
AAGGGCAAGGCCGCCGCCAAGACCGAAGGCGCCGACGCCAAGCCGGCGGCAAAGAAAAAGGCCCCGGCGAAAAAGGCTACGGCGAAAAAGGCCTCAACCAAAAAGCCCGCGGCCAAGAAGACCACCAAGACCGCCGCGGCGGCCAAGCCGGCGGCCCGGAAAAAGGCGCCGGCCAAGTCGGCCGCACCGGAAGACACCATCCCGGAAGACAAGGACGCGTGACAGCACCCAACACCGCCCCGACCCGCGACGAACTGCTGGCCTATCTGCGCGAAAGCGGACGGGTGCTCGACAAGCGCGATCTGGCCCGCGCCTTCAAGCTGAAGGGCGCGGCGCGGATCGAACTGAAACAACTGCTGCGGGAGTTGGAAGCCGAAGGCCTGATCGAGCGGGAACACGGCAAGCGGGTCGGCGTGCCCGGCGCCCTGCCCGGCGTCGCCGTGGTCGAGGTGGTGCGTCTGTCCGGCGACGGCGACCTGGTGGCGGTACCGCACAACTGGCGCAGCAATGGCCCGCCGCCGGAAATCCTGTTCTACGCTTCCGACCGCGGCACCCGCGATCTGGCCGTCGGCTCACAGGTGCTGGCGCGGCTGGCAAAGCGGGGCGAGAACAGCTACCGCGCCGAGCCGATCCGACATCTGAAAGCCGGCCCACAGCGCTTCCTGGCGGTGGTGGCCGAGCACGGGGGCGCCCGTTTTCTGCGCGCCGCCGACAAGCGCGACCGCAACGAATACCGCATCGAGACCGCCACCGGTGAACTGCCGCCGGCCGGCACCATCGTCTGGGCCACGGCCAAGCCGGGCCGCCGCTCCGTGCCCGCCGCGCGGATTGCGGAAACCCTGGGTCATTGGGATGAGCCGAACGCCATCAGCGCGCTGGCCATCGCCGAGCATGACATTCCCTGCGATTTCCCGCCGGAAGCGGTGGCCGAGGCGAAGGCGGCGCGGCCGGTCGATCTGGCCGGCGGGCGCGAGGATCTGCGTCATATCCCGCTGGTCACCATCGACGGCGCCGACGCCCGCGATTTCGACGACGCCGTCCATGCCGAGCCGCTGCCGGACGGCGGCTGGCGCATCACCGTCGCCATTGCCGATGTCGCCTGGTATGTGCGTCCGGGTTCGGCCCTGGACCGGGAGGCGGAGAGCCGGGGCAACAGCGTCTACTTCCCCGACCGCGTCGTGCCGATGCTGCCGGAGGCGCTTTCCAACGACCTCTGCTCGCTGCGTCCCGGCGAGGACCGGGCCTGCATGGCGGCGGTCATGGACTTCGATGCCGACGGCATCAAACGCGGCCACCGTTTCGTGCGTGGTTTGATGCGCTCGGCCGCCCGCCTGATCTATGAGGAGGTGCAGGCGGCCGTTGATGGCGAACCGAACGACCGCTGCGGCCCGCTGCTGGAGCCGGTGCTGAAGCCGCTCTACGCCGCCTATGCGGTGCTGGCAAAGGCGCGCGCCCACCGCGGCCCGCTGGAGTTGGAACTGGCGGAATGGATTGTCGAGATGGACGAGCGCCGCCGGCGCATCCGCTCCGTGACCCAGCGCGAGCGGCTCGACAGCCACCGGCTGATCGAGGATTTCATGATCGCGGCCAACGTCGCCGCTGCCGAAACCCTGATCGACCGGCAAGCCCCCTGCCTGTTCCGTGTCCACGACAAGCCAGACCCGCTTCGGGTCGAATCGCTGACGGGCGTACTGTCGGAAATGGGTATCAAGGCCAGCGCGTCGGCCATCACTCGGCCGCGCCAGTTCACTGACCTGGTGCGCAAGGCGGAGGGAACGCCCTTTGCCGCACTCGTCTCCGAACTGGTGCTGCGGGCGCAGAGCCAGGCAATCTACCATCCGGAAAATATCGGCCATTTCGGCCTTGCGCTGGCGCGCTACGCCCATTTCACCTCGCCGATCCGCCGCTATTCCGACCTGATCGTGCACCGCTCGCTGATCGCCACGCTGGGCCTGGGCGACGGTGGGTTGCCGCAGGAGGAGCACGAGCGGCTCGACCGGGTGGCCGAGCACATCTCCATGACCGAGCGCCGCGCCGCCGCCGCCGAGCGCCAGGTGCAGGAGCGGTTTGCCGCGGCCTGGATGGCCGATCATATCGGCGAGACCTTCGAGGCTCGCATCACCGGCCTGCACAAGGCCGGCGTGTTCGTGCGCATCGATGCGGTCGGGGCCGAAGGCTTGGTGCCGCGCGCCCTGCTGCCGGACGATTATTGGGAGCACGATCCTGGCCGCCACCTGTTGATCGGGCGCAACACCGGATTGGAATTTCGCCTGGGCGATGCGCTGGAAGTCATCCTGCGGGAAGCCGAGCCGATCAGCGGCGGCCTGATCTTTGCGGCCGCGGTGGCGGCGCCGGTACGGCGCCCCGGTATGCGGGCACCGGGCAAGCGGCGCGGCAAAGCCGCGCGACGGGGGCGGCATAGCCCACGCTGAACCTCCCGGTCGCGCCGGCTTTGCGAACGGGTGGTTTCCGTTCACTTTAAGTTTATGATGTGCCGCAGAACAAAGGACTGCATTCCGCTGGTCGCCATCAGGCGCCGATGCTACAGTCGCCACCATGCTTCTTGACGCCGTTATTCGCGCACCCGTGCAGGCCATACGCAGGGGCGTTGCTTGGTGCGCGTTCGCCTTTGGGTTGTTTGCCGTCGTCGCCATCCTGTTGTCGGGTTGTGCGAGCCGGCCGAATATTCCCTCCGACGCCTATGGGGAGACGACGGCGCAGCGTTTGTTCGCTGATGCGTATGGGCATATCCAGGACCGCTATATCGAGCCGGTGGCGATCGGACCCTTGGCAATGGCCGGTTTGAAGCAACTTTTGGCGACGCAGAACGATCCAAGCCTGCGGCTGCAGGTCGTCGGCACGAAGGTCGTGTTGATGGCGCAGGGCGCCAAGCTGGCCGAATTCGCCCGCCCGGATCGGCACGATGCCAAGGGTTGGGCCCGGGTGACGGCGGATGCGATCGAACGGGCCGCCGCAGTGGAGCCGGGATTGCGCGCCGAGCCGGCCGAAGCGATCTATCAGGAGGTGTTCGACGGGGCCCTCGCTTTGCTCGACCCGTTTTCGCGCTATGCCAGCGCCGAGGCCGCGGCACAGCAACGGGCCGCCCGCGAGGGGTTTGACGGGCTCGGCATCTCCATCCAGACCGTCGACGGCGTGACCCGCGTGGTCGAAGTGATGGAGGGAACACCGGCCCAGGGCGGCGGCTTGGAGGTCGGCGACGTCATCACCCATGTGGACGGCCATCCGTTGGCCGGCCTTGATTCAACCGCAGTGATCGAGCGGTTGCGCGGTCCGGCCGGCAGCCTGGCGGTGCTGGACCTGCGGCGCCCGGTTCCGGGGCAACCGCGCCCACCGCCGCGAATCCTGCAAGTGAAAGTGCGACGGGCCCATGTGGTGCCGGTCACGGTCCACACCCGACTGGATGGCAATCTGGCGGTGATCCGCATCAGCAGTTTCAACCGCAATACCACGCGCGATCTGGAACGGCAGTACCGGCAGCTTCCGATCGGGAGGGTGCGCGGGTTGATCCTCGATCTTCGCGACAATCCCGGCGGATTGTTGGATCAGGCGGTGCTGACCGCCGACCTCTTTCTGGACAGCGGTGTGGTCATCAGCACGTTCGGCCGACACCCCGCCGCCAGCAGCGTCTTCATCGCCGACCGGCATCGGATCGCCGCCGGCCTGCCGATCGTGCTGTTGACGAATGGCGGTTCGGCGTCCTCGGCCGAAATGCTGGCGGCGTCGCTCCAGGACCGGGGCCGTGCCGTGGTGGTGGGGACCGTCACCCATGGCAAGGGCTCGGTGCAGAATCTGGCGCGCCTGCCGAACGGCGGCGAACTCGTCATCACCTGGTCGCGATTGCACGCCCCGTCGGGCTATATTCTGGACGGCCTGGGCGTGCTGCCGACGGTCTGCACCGCGGCGGCGAACAAAAACGGCAATGCGGAACCGATTGCGGCCCGGCTCGATGACTATGCCATGCAGGCACCTCGCTGGCAGCGCTACAACCATGTCGATCCGGCGCTGGCAGCGACGTTGCGAGCGGCCTGTCCGGCGGGGCCGGCGGACGAGGCCCGGGATATGGAACTGGCCAAGAACCTGTTGCGGCATCCCGCTCTTTATCGCCGCGCCTTGCGCCCGGCGCCGGGCACCACGGCCGCCGGAACGGCATCGCACGCTACCCTGTGAGACGTGGCGCAGGATGCCTCCGATTGGCAGGCTCTTGACCGCGGCGGGAAGAGCGGCTAACAAGCGTCCCTTGTTTTGCTGACGAGGAAGTCCCGTTATGGCCAAACCCGCCACCGTTCTGGTCAAGTTGGTGAGCACCGCCGACACCGGCTATTTCTATGTTGCGAAGAAGAACCCGCGCACCAAGCCGGAAAAGCTCGAATTCAAGAAGTTCGACCCCGTCGCGCGCAAGCACGTGGTGTTCAAAGAGCAGAAGATGAAATAAGCCGCCTGACGGCGGTTGCCGGATCCCGCAGGCAAGCGGTTCCCCGATTTCGGGGTCGAACCGCTCTGCGGCGGGTCCGGGTCTTCGAAGAGTCGGTCGCGCAAACGGGTCCGTTTGCGCGATTGCTGCGTTTGGAGCACGGGGTTGCCGCGCTCCAAACGCCGTCTTTTGGGCGAGGCCCTTACGGAAACAGCCGCTGCACTTGCCAGCCAGCGCCGGCCCGGGTGAACCGGAAACGGTCGTGCAGTCGGAAGGGCTGATCCATCCAGAACTCGATTTCCGCCGGCACCAGCCGGTAGCCGCCCCAATGCGCCGGCCGTGGCACGGCCTTTCCGTCATAGTGGGCTTCCACATCCGAGACCGCCTGCACCAGCGCCTCGCGCGAGGCCAGCGGCTGCGATTGTTGCGAGGCATGGGCGCCGATCTGGCTGCCCCGTTCGCGCGTCGCGAAATACGCGTCCGAGGCGTCCGGCGGCAGTTTCTCCACCGTGCCCACCACCCGTACCTGCCGGCGTAGCGTCTTCCAGTGGAAGCACAGGGCGGCCCGACCGGTTTCCAACTCACGGCCCTTGCGGCTCTGATAGTTGGTGAAGAACTGGAACGCCCCGTCCTCCACCCCTTTCAGCAGCAGGATGCGCACCGATGGCTGGCCGTCTGCGGTGACGGTTGCCACCGACATCGCATTGGCATCGTTCGGCTCGGTTTTTTCGGCGTCGGCGAGCCAGGTTTCGAACTGGCGGATGGGGTCGGTCGATGCGTCCATTGCAATATTGCCACATTTGCGGTTCGTTGATTGGCACCATAGCAAATAGGCCGAATGCTTCCTATTTGGAGGAAGGTTCTTTGACACAGGGCGCCTTGCGGGGCGCCTGCAACGGTAAGAGGGCGGACTAGAGGATGATGAAAATGCGGCGCTTTGCAGTGGTGATAGCCATTCCCCTGGCGCTCGCGGCATGCGAGAGCGGCAACGAGAAACAGACCGCCGGCACGGTGCTGGGCGGTGTTGCGGGCGGCCTCATCGGTTCGACCATCGGTTCGGGCTCGGGCAAGACCGCCGCGATCATCGCCGGCGCCGCCATCGGCGCGCTGGCGGGCAACCAGTTGGGCGCCGCGCTCGACGAGCAGGACCGGGACCGGGCCGCGCGCAACACGCAAACGGCGCTGGAAGATTACCCGACCGGCAACACGGCGACCTGGCGCAACCCGGACAATGGCAATTACGGCACCACCACGCCGACCAGCACCTATACCGACGAGAACGGTCAGCCGTGTCGGGAATACACGACCACCGTCACCGTGGCAGGGAAAAAGCAACAGGCGTATGGTAGGGCCTGTCGTGACGCGGAAGGCAATTGGCGCATTGTCAGCTGACCGCAGGGATGGAGTAACGACAGCTCGATGAAAGACCCGTATCAGGCTCTGGGCGTGGCGCGCACCGCTTCGGCGGACGAGATCAAGCGTGCCTACCGCAAGCTGGCGAAACAGTTGCACCCGGACCTCAACCCCGACCGGCCGGATGTGGCCCGCCGCTTTCAGGAGGTCACGGACGCCTACGACGTGCTGACCGACCCGGAGCGCCGGGCTGCCTATGATCGCGGCGAACGCGAGGGCGCGGCGGGTTTCGCCGGCGCCGGCGGCTTTGGCACGCACGGCCGGACCGGGTTCGGCGATGACGGGTTCCAGTTTCGCCGTGGCGGCGTGCCGCCAGACGGGGACGATCTGTTCGAGCAGATTTTCGGCATGTTCGGCCAGGGCGCCAGGCGCAGCGGCTGGCAGCGGCGCGGCCCGCAAGACGATGCGCGCCAGGAACGCGGAGGCCAGGAACGCGGCGGGCGGCCGGAGCCGGTCCGGGTGTCGCTGGACGTACCGTTTCTGGTGGCGGTCAAGGGCGGCACCCAGCGGGTGCAGTTGCCGTCCGGGCGCGAGATCGACCTGCGCATCCCCGCCGGAACGGAGACCGGCACCCAGCTTCGCCTGCCGCATCAGGGGCGCAGCGGGCGCGGCGGCGAAGCCGGCGACGTCATCGTGACGGTGGCGGTGGAGGATCACCCGGTGTTTCGCCGCGACGGCAACGACATTCTGGCCGAACTGGCGGTGGACCTGCACCAGGCGGTGCTGGGCGACCGGGTGACGGTGCCGACCATCGACGGCCCGGTGACCATGCGAGTCCCGCCGGGCTCGAACACCGGCGCGCGCCTGCGTTTGCGCGGCAAGGGTGTGCCGGCGCGGCGCAATGTCGAGGCGGGCGACCAGTATGTGACGCTGCGCATCGTGCTGGCCAATCCGAAAGACCCGGCGCTGAACCGCTTCCTGCGCGAGCGTCAGGCTCAGTCCGCCAAGGCCGACTGAGCGGCCAACCGGTCGGCGAGGAGGCTGGAGAGCGGCTGTTGCAGGGCTTCCGCTTCCGTCGCGCGCAGGTCTGCCAGAATCGCCGTGTCAGGGTCCAGATCGGGTGTGCCGAGGTCCAGCGTCCGCCACAGGGCCAGGACCGGCGTGCGCGCCAGATCCCGCCCCAGCAGCAAATGGCCGTCGGCGGTTTCGGCCACGAAACCGGCGGAGATCAGGGCGTCCAGGACGTTGCCGGCCCAGGCGGCCTCCAGCGCCTCCGCGGAATCGCGGGCGATGCTGCCGCCATTGCCCGCCAGGCCCCAAAGCCGTTCCAGCAGCACCAAAGCGGCTTCGAGCCGGCCGGCGGCCGACCGGGCGACGGCTTGGTCGCGTGAGAGATCGCGTCGCCATTGCGGCAGCGCCGCCGTGACCTCGGCGCCGATCAGGATCACGGTCCAGGAGGCGTAGAGCCACATCAGGAAGATCGGGATGGTGGCCAGCGCCCCATAGATCACCTGATAGTTGTCGGCATTGTCGACATATACGGCAAAACCCAGCTTCAGTATTTCGAACAGCACCGCCGCCAGCGCGCCGCCGATGGCGGCGTGGCGCAGCCGGACGCGGGTGTGGGGAATGACGACATAAAGCAGGCTGAAGGCAACCCATTGCAGGGCCAGCGGCAGCAGGCGGCTCAGTTCGCGCGCGACGCTCATGACCAGATCGTCGTCCGAGACCGCGAAAAAATAGCTGGTGAGCGACAGGCTCGCACCCAGCAGCAGCGGCCCGAGCGTCAGCACCGACCAGAAGCGCAGAATGCGGAGCGCTATGGACCGCGGGCTTGCCACCCGCCAGATGCGGTTAAACGTGCCTTCGATGGTGAACAGCAGCATGATCGCCGTCACGCCGATGCCGGCCAGGCCGGTGGCGGTGAGCTTGCCGGCATTGCCCAGGAACCGGTCGATCTGGGCCGCGACCTCCGCCTGCGAGGTCGGCAGCAACACGTCCAGCACCGCGTGTTTCACCGTCTCTCGCATGTCCTCGAACGTGCCGAAGGCGGACAGGATGGCCAGAAACACCACCAACAGGGGAATCAGGCTCAGCAGCGTGGTGTAGGTGAGCGCCGACGCGGTCTGCAAACCGCGGTCGGTCACGAAGCGGTGTACCACCAGCCGGACGAACGCCACCAGTTGCTGGCGGGTGGACGGCTGGCCGATCCAGCCGAGGGTGCGAGGCGATAGCGCCATTGCGTCTCTCTCCGTGCTGCCGCATAAACAAAGGGGAAGCACCGGGGTCGCCCCGGACGGCATGTGCTTCCGCCAGCCCTTGTGTATTGGGATATGTGCGGAAGGCCAACCCTTTGCATGGCGTTCGGTTCGGGCCTTGCCTATAGGCGCAAGTCGTAGGAGTCACGATGGAATTGCAGTCGAACCTCATGGCCGGCAAGCGCGGGCTGATCATGGGCGTCGCCAACGATCGCTCGCTGGCCTGGGGATCGCCCAGACGCTGGCCGCGCATGGGGCGAGCCTGGCGTTTACCTACCAGGGCGAGGCGTTGGAAAAGCGCGTGCGGCCGCTGGCGGAATCAGTGGGCAGCAATCTGGTGTTGCCGGCGGATGTGACGGACGACGCCAGCCTGGACGCGCTGTTCGCGACGCTGGGCGAGACCTGGGGCAGTCTGGATTTCGTCGTCCACGCCATTGCCTTCAGCGACAAGGACCAGTTGAAGGGCCGCTATGCGGACACCACGCGCGAGAATTTCCTGATGACCATGGATATTTCGTGCTTTTCCTTCACCGACGTGGCCCGCCGCGCCAGCGCGATGATGCCGAACGGCGGCTCGCTGGTGACGCTGACCTATTACGGCGCCGAACGGGTCATGCCCCATTACAACGTCATGGGCGTGGCCAAGGCGGCGCTGGAGGCGAGCGTGCGCTATCTGGCCATGGATCTGGGCCGCGACAACATTCGCGTCAACGCCATCTCCGCCGGTCCGGCGCGGACGCTGGCCGCCTCCGGCATCGGCGATTTCCGCTATATCCTGAAGTGGAACGAGTTCAACGCGCCGCTGCAACGCAACGTCACCTTGCAGGATGTGGGCGGCAGCGCGCTCTATCTGTTGAGCGACCTGGGCGCCGGTGTTTCCGGTGAGACCCACCATGTCGACTGCGGCTATCATGTCGTCGGCATGATGCACCCGCACCGCTCCCAGGACACCGCCGACCTGTTGTCGACGTTCAAAGAAAAGTAACGGCAAAGAGAAGTAAGCCCACCCGCATGAGCTTCAACAGCTTCGGTCACTGCTTCCGCTTCACCACCTGGGGCGAAAGCCACGGGCCCGCCATTGGCTGTGTCGTCGATGGCGTGCCGCCGCGCGTGCCGCTGACCGAGGCCCAGGTGCAGGCGCGGCTCGACCGGCGCCGGCCAGGCCAGAGCCGATTCACCACCCAGCGGCAGGAGCCGGATCGGGTGAAAATCCTCTCCGGCGTGTTCGAGGGCGTGACCACCGGCACCTCCATCGGCATGGTGATCGAGAACACCGACCAGCGCAGCCGCGACTATGGCGAGATTCTCGACCGCTACCGGCCGGGTCATGCGGATTACACCTACCAGGCCAAATACGGCATCCGCGACTATCGCGGCGGCGGCCGCTCGTCGGCGCGCGAGACGGCGATGCGGGTTGCTGCCGGCGCGGTGGCGGAGGCGGTGTTGCGGCACCTGCTCGGATGGCCTGCCGGGTGCGCGGTGCGTTGGTGGCCATGGGTGGCGACGCGATCGACCGCGCCGCCTGGGACTGGGCCGAGGTCGACCGCAACCCCTTCTTCTGCCCCGATGGCGCCGCCGCTGCCCGCTGGGCTCAGACCCTGGATGCGGTGCGCAAGGCCGGCTCGTCCCTGGGCGCGGTGATCGAGGTGGTGGCCGATGGCGTGCCGCCGGGCCTGGGCGAGCCGATCTATGGCAAGCTGGACAGCGACCTGGCTGCGGCCCTGATGAGCATCAACGCGGTCAAGGGGGTAGAGATCGGCGACGGTTTCGCGTCGGCCGCGCTCCGGGGCGAGGACGCGCACGACCGTCTCTATCCCGGCAACGGCTCCGGAGCCGCGCTTCGAGACCAATCACGCGGGCGGCGTGCTGGGCGGCATTCCTCCTGGCCAGCCGTTGGTGGCGCGCTTTGCGGTGAAGCCCACCAGCTCGCTGCTGATTCCGCAGCCGAGCGTCACGGTGACAGGTGAGCCGGTGGAGGTGCGCACCAAAGGCCGGCATGACCCCTGCGTCGGCATCCGCGCCGTGCCGGTGGGCGAGGCGATGACGGCCTTGGTCCTGGCCGACCACCTGTTGCGCCATCGCGGCCAGGTCGGCGAGACTTGGCGCTGACGGGGGCTGTTTCCCGGCCGAGCCGGAGGCGAGGGCCGGGACCGCTGTCTTCATCCGAAGACCGCCGCCGGCCGTGTTCGCATGCTGCGACCGGCCCCGGATAGCAGCTCCGCCACCTCCGGGGGTCATGAGTCACCCGGTGGTTTCTGCCTGAGGCGGCGCGCCTTGAAGGCCGCCACCCACTGCTTCGAGTCTCGCTCCCGCTCAGGCCTGGGCTCCTGCCTGCGCGGGAGAAGGAGGGATGGACGCTCGCACCGCGGCGGGAAGGGCCGAGACCCAAACCCAATTGCCGTCCGCAATCAGACGATCGCCACTGGCCGCACCGGCGAGCCGGTCGCGCCCTTGAACTTGATCGGCACCATGCTGAGGCAGAAGGTGGAAATTCCCGCTGCGGCCAGGCCGTCCAGGGCCAGGTTCTCCACCAGATAGACCCCGGCCTCGGCCAGACAGTGCTGATGCACCGGCATCAGGATTTCCGGGTGGTTTTCGGCCGGCAGCACCTCCACGGCCATGTTGTCGGCGCCGATGGCGACCACGTCCTGCTCGGTCAGCCAGTGTGCCGCCGCGGTGTTCAGCCCCGGTTCGCCGGAAAGATATTTGGCGTTGTCGGTCATGAAGAACCGGCCCCAGCCGGTGCGCACGAACGCCACGTCGCCGGGGCGGAGCGCCGTCTTGGCCTTGTCCAGCGCCCGCTTCAGGTCGTCCGGTCCTACCGCCCGGCCGGAGCCGAGAAAGGCCTCGCCGTCGGCGTCGGCCACGTTCAGCAGCACGGCGCGGGTGATGATCGGCGGGCAGTGCTCGATGCCCAGGTTGACCAGACCCCAGTCGTCGACCGTGTCATCGACGGAATAGCCGCCATAGAGATGTTCGCCGATGGAGAAATGGCCGAGCGCGTCCATGTGGGTGCCCACATGGGTGGTCATCTCGATCCGCTCCAGGTTGGAGCCGGCGTCGTTGGTCGCCCCCATGGCGCGGCGGCGCCGGGCCGAGTTGCGGGCGGTCGAAGACGCGCTCAGGATGAAGGGGGTTTGCGCCGGCGCCATGGCGGGCGCGCCCATCTGCGTTTCGAACGACAGGTCCCAGACCTCGCCCCGCTGCACCTCGCGCAGGGCCTGCAGCGTGTTGGCGGGCGTCAGCAGGGCACCGGCGCCCAACTGGTCGCCCTGGCCCCATGTGTCGGCCCAGTGGCGGTGGTCGTGCACGCAGTTGGTCATGGTCTGGCGGGTCCTCCGGTGGATCGTTCGGCGCGCCGTTTCGGCGGCAGGCCGCATCCTGGCACCGGCTGCGACGGTCCACAAGCAGGGCCGCCGTCGGTTTCGCCAAAGACCGGGTGGGTCAGGCCAGTTTTTTCTGGAGGTTTCGATCCAGCGTTGCCAGGAATTCCTGGGTGGTCATCCAGTCCTGTTCCGGCCCCACCAGGATGGCCAGATCCTTGGTCATGGCGCCGCCTTCGACGCTGGCGACGCAGACCTCTTCCAGCGCCGCCGCGAACTGCTCCACATCCGGCGTGTTGTCCATCTGGCCCCGGTATTTCAGCGCGCGGGTCCAGGCGAAGATCGAGGCGATCGGGTTGGTGGAGGTTTCCTTGCCCTGCTGGTGCATGCGGTAGTGGCGCGTGACCGTGCCGTGCGCAGCCTCGGCCTCGACCGTGTTGCCGTCGGGGGTCAAGAGCACGCTGGTCATCAGCCCCAGCGAGCCATAGCCCTGGGCCACGGTGTCGGACTGCACGTCGCCGTCATAGTTCTTGCAGGCCCAGACATAGCCACCCTCCCATTTCAGGCAGCAGGCCACCATGTCGTCGATCAACCGGTGCTGGTAGGTCAGGCGCCGGTCGTCGAACTGGCGTTTGAACTCGGCGTTGAACACTTCCTCGAACAGGTCCTTGAAGCGGCCGTCATAGCCTTTGAGGATCGTGTTCTTGGTGGACAGATAGACCGGGTAATTGCGTTGCAGGCCGTAATTGAAGCAGGCCCGCGCGAAGCCGCGGATGGATTCGTCCAGGTTGTACATGGCCATGGCGACGCCACCCGCCTGGAAGTCGAACACCTCGCGCTCGATGGCCGGGCCGCCATTGGCGGGCTGGAAGCGCATGGTGAGCTTGCCGGCGCCGGGCACGACGAAATCGGTGGCCCGATACTGGTCGCCGAAGGCGTGGCGGCCGATGACGATGGGCTGGGTCCAACCCGGCACCAGGCGGGGCACGTTCCGGCAGATGATCGGCTCGCGGAAGACGGTGCCGCCCAGAATGTTGCGGATGGTGCCGTTCGGCGAGCGCCACATTTGTTTCAGGTTGAATTCCGCCACCCGCGCCTCGTCCGGCGTGATGGTCGCGCATTTCACGCCGACGCCGTATTCCTTGATCGCGTTGGCCGCGTCCACCGTGATCTGGTCGCTGGTCTCGTCGCGCTTCTGGATCGACAGGTCGTAGTATTTCAGGTCGATGTCCAGATAGGGCAGGATCAGCTTCTGCTTGATGAAGTCCCAGATGATCCGGGTCATTTCGTCGCCGTCGAGTTCGACGACCGGGGATTTGACGGTGATCTTGGCCATGGTCGATGGGCTCCGGTGGAGGCGCTGGCGCGGCGCCCGATTTCGGGAATCGGATGGCGCTGCTGTCACTCTGTAATTCGCGAGCGGTCGTCGTCCGACCGGTGGACCGTTCGAACAGCCGATGCTCTTGCCTGTTGCGGCCGGACCGTATCAGCCGCTGCGGCCGACGCAAGAGGACGGAGCGTCATGCGTCTTTCGTTCAGTGCGACTGCGGCGAACCGGCCGGCCTAATCCAGGCCCAGCACCTGGAAGGCGTCGTCCAGGCGGTGTTCCAGCCGGTAGAGATTGCGGATGCCTTCGCTGGCAAAGCCGTGGGCGATGGCGTGCTCCAGCGCGGCCATGAACGGATCCCAGAAATTGCCTTCATCCAGCAATACCAACGGCTTGTCGACTTGTGCGAGGTGGCGCCAGGTCAGCACTTCCAGCACTTCGTCCAGGGTGCCGATGCCGCCGGGCAGAGCCAGAAACCCATCGGAGAGGTCGAACATGGCCTGTTTGCGCTGAAACATGTCGTCGGTCACGATCAGGCGCGACAGCCGGTCGTGCTGCCGTTCGGCATGGCGCAGGAAGTGGGGAATGATACCGGTCACATGGCCGCCGGCCGCCAGCACGCTGTCGCTGACGACGCCCATCAGCCCCAACGCTCCGCCGCCATAGACGAGCCCCGCCCCGCGTTCGGCGAGGCCACGGCCAACGCGGATGGCGAGATCGCGATAAGCGGGCAATGTGCCGTGACGTGAGCCACAGAACACACAGATGGCGGTGCGGGTCATTCCGGCGGGCTCTCCTTGCCATGGTATCGTAGCGGCAGAGGTCCGGATACGATAGCGCCGGTTAGGGTTGCGAACCGGCGCCTGCCTTCTGCTATACAAAGGTAAAAGCAAGGGAAAGGGTACGGAATGCCGTGCGAGTAGAAGTCGCGGCCTATGTCGTCGTGGCGATGGCGGTCGGTGCGGCGGCGACGATCGGATCATGGAATCCGGACTGGGAATTCAAAAATCCGGAGCTGGAGGCGCGCGTCGTTGTCGGTAGCGACCCGCCGCCGGGAGCCGAGGCGGCGCTTGCGCAAAGGGCAGTGCGGACACCGTCGGCCGGTGTTGCGGCCGCTCCCACATGGACCGTCGCCGTCGGAAAGACCACTCCGTCGTCCGGCCAGGGCGATGACACCGCTACGACGCTGGCCTCCGGCCCGTCCCGGCCCGATGCGGCGCCGGAACCGATTCCGAAGCCGGGCGGCGGCGATTTGGCGGCTGGTCAGGCCGACCGGAACGATGCCCGCTCTCACGGCCGGCTCGGGCCGGCGCCCGCCGATACGACGGTGGCGGCTGCGGTGCCTGCGAGTGCCCGGGGTCCGTCCGCCGCCGTGCCCGCCTCCATTCCCGAGGCGATTAGGGCGGCCGCGGCCGAACCGGACCCGAACCGTCCCCAATCCGGCAAGTTGTCGGTGGCGCGGGTGGAATACGATGACCGGGGCGAGGTGGTGCTGGAGGGCTCGGCCACGCCGGGCAATTCGGTGCGTGTCCGCCTGAACGGCGTGTCGATGGGCCGGGCCCGGGCGGATGCGGAGGGGCATTGGCGCCTCCAACCGGACCGGCCGGTCGCCGCCGGTCAGTATCAGCTTGAGGCCGAGGAAATCGACGGGAATGGCAAGGCGACGGCGATGGTGGCGTTGCCGTTCGCCAAGGCGGAAAACACGGAAGACCTGCCGAAACCGGATAGTCTGGTGGTCCAGCCCGGCAACAGCCTGTGGCGGCTGGCCGAGCGGATTTATGGCGACGGGTTCCAGTATGTCCGCATTTTCGAGGCGAACCATGGCCAGATCCGCGACCCGGACCTGATCTATCCGGGCCAGATTTTTCAGATCCCCTCTTCGCCGCATCAAGACGAGCGGTGAGCGGCCGCGGGTCGGAGACTTGACGAAAATGTGTGACGGCTGTCGCTTGTCTAAAGGATGAGCGCCCGTTACCTAGCCGGAATGCGAGTTGTCACCTCTCCGATCCTGGCCGTGTTGCTGGCGTTGTCCGGTATCGCTGCCGCCATGACCTTCGATGCGTCCGCCCGCAGCCCCGCGGTGCTGCCCGATGGGCCGGTGCTGGTCGAGTTGTTCACGTCGCAAGGCTGCTCGTCCTGTCCGCCGGCGGACCGGTTGCTGGGCCGCCTGGCCGGGGAAAAGGGCGTTGTCGCCCTTGGCTATCACGTGACCTACTGGGATCGACTGGGCTGGCCCGACCCGTTCGCCACCGCCTGGGGCACCCGCCGCCAGTACGGCTATGGCGAAACCGTCAGTGCCGGCCGGATTTATACCCCGCAAATTGTAATTGACGGTCGGACTCATGTGGTCGGGTCGAACGAGGGGCAGGTTCGGGCAGAGATTGCCGCGGCGTCCCGCGGCCTGCACCCGGCGACGCCGGTGCTGCGCTGGATGCCCGACAACCGGTTGCAGATCGTCCTGCCCGACGCGGCCGAAGCGGCCGGTGCCGAGATTTGGCTGGTCCGCTTCGACCGCCGGCGCGAAACCGCGGTTCAGCGCGGCGAGAATGGCGGCCGGCGGCTCGCCAATTTTCAGGTCGCGCGCGAGCGGGTCAGTCTGGGTCGGTTCGACGGACGCGCACGCACGCTGGAAGCCGCGGTTCCGTCGCAAGGCGATGCCGGTTGGGGCGTGGCCGTGATCGTGCAACAGCCGGGACCGGGCCGGGTCTGGGGTTCCGCCCTGCTGGACGCGCCGCGACCGGACGCGTAAGACGGCGGCGGTTCGGTGGGCCGGTTCGGCCTGCCGGCATTGCCCGCCCCGCTCAAGGTCTCCGGATCGGACGCCCGCATGCTCGCCCTTTGGCGCCGCCACCCCCTAGCCCTCGCCGCCGTCTTTGTGCTGACCCTTACCGTCTGGCGCATTGCGGCGCTGGGGTTGAGCGACCTCGACCTGTTTTTCGACGAGGCGCAATACTGGTTCTGGGCCAAGCATCCCGCGCTCGGCTATTATTCGAAACCGCCGGTGATCGCCTGGCTCGTCGCCGTATCGACGGCGCTGGCCGGCGATACGGAATTCGGCGTGCGCCTGTTTATGCCGCTCTGCTATGCGGTGACGGCCGGCCTGGGTGCCGCCGTGGCGGGGTTGGTCTATGACCGCCGCGCGGCCGCCTGGACGGCGATCACGCTCGCCACCCTGCCGGCGGTGAGCCTGTCGGCAGGGCTCGCCTCCACCGACGTGCCGCTGTTGTTGTGCTGGGCGGCGGCACTGCTGTGCTGGTTCCGCTACTGGCGCGAAGGCGGGCGCTGGTGGATCGGCTTCGGCCTGGCCTTCGGCGCCGGGCTGATGAGCAAGTATGCCATGGCCTACTGGCTGCTGTGCCTGCCGGTGGCGCTGGTGCTGGTGCCGGAAATGCGCGGGCTGCTGCGCCGGCCGGGCCTGTGGCTGGGGCTGGGGCTGGGGCTGTTGCTGTTCCTGCCGAATGTCTGGTGGAACGCGACGCACGAACTGGCGAGTTTCAGCCACACCGCCGACAATGCCCACTGGGCCGGGCCGACCCTGAAGCCCGGCAAGCTGGCGGAATTCGCGGGCGCCCAGTTCGGCGTGATGGGGCCGATCCTGCTGCTCGTCTTCTGTTGGGCGCTGGTCGGCTGGCGCCGGTTGCGCGCGGAGGAGCGGGTCCTGGCCGCGTTCTCATTCCCGGTGCTGGTGCTGATGCTGGCCCAGGCGCTGGTTTCGCGCGCCCATGCCAACTGGGCGGCGGTTGCCTATATCGCCGCCACGGTTCTGGTGGTGGGGTTCCTGTTGCGCCGAGGTCATGCCCGGTGGCTGGGCCTGTCCTTCGCGCTGCATTTGGTGGTGGCGGTGGCGATGATGCACGGCGCTGCCATCGCCCCCGCCCTGGGCTTCGATCCCTGGAGCCGGCTGCGCGGCTGGCGGGCGATGGGCGCGGCGGTGGCGGACCGGATCGCCGCGATGCCGGGCGCCATGCTGACCGCCGACGATCGCGCGGTGATCGCCGAGCTGCTGTTCTATGTGCGACCGCAGCCGGAATGGGTGAAACTGCGCAGCGGCGAGCGGGCCAGCGACCATTATGAACTGGTGAGCGACCCGGCCCGGATCGGCGACCGGCCCGTTCTCTATGTCACCCGCAACACCACGCCCGCGCGGCTGTCCGGGCGGTTCGCCACGGTGGAGCCGCAGCCACCGGTCCAGCGCAATCGCCCGACCCGAGGGCCTGAAACCTATCGCGTTTACCGGCTGGACGGCTTCGAGGGATAGCTTAGAAACTTGGCACGGCCTGGCCGATCGCTCGCCACAACACCCGCCCCAGCGCCGCGCCCGTCCCACCGCCGCGCTTGTTGCCGCCGGAAGCCCCGTTCTGGGCCAGCCCCGGGTCCCTGCCGCCGACCGGCGACACCTGCCAGAACGGCGCACGCATCAGGTCGGCGCGGCCGACGATCACCGGCTTTTGGCGGTCGCGCGACTGCCGCACCACTTGGGCCTCGACCCATTCGCGGATGTCGAGTGCGGTCAGGGCACCGGCATTGCGACGGTTGGCAAAGTGTTCAGGGGATTGCAGCGCCTCCAGCAACACGCTGGTAAAGACGCCATGACCCAGCCGGTCCGATTCCCGCGCAGTCTGGTCCTCCGAAGAGGCCGCAAACAGGATCAGGCCGGGATCGGCCTGCATCAGCCGCTCCGCATAGGCCCGCACATCTCGCAAGGGCAGGCGCCGGGGTCTGTTGTCGTCGCTGACGCCGCGGATCGGTGCGGTGGCCAGATTGCCGGCGAAACACGTGTCCATCACCAGCACCTTCTTGCCGGCAATCGCCCGCAAATGGGCCCCCAAATCGTACTCGGAGACCTGGGTCGCGTGTGGATAGGTGTGGTCGTAGTCCCAGGGCAGAAAATAATAGTTGTACATCCAGTCGGATTTGGCATGTCCGGCGAAGAAGATCATCACCCAGTCTTGAGGCTTTGCCTTGCGCCGCAGTTTTGCCAGTTCCACCAGGATCGCCTTGCGGTTGGCCTGACCATCGAGGATGACCACGGTCTCGACGTCGCGATAAAGCTGGGTCTGGGTTTTCCGCACCAGACCGGCGAAGGCGGCGGCATCGGCCGCCGCATAGTTCAGGTGCCAGCGCCGGTCGTAATAGTCGTCAATGCCGACTGCGAGGACGTAGAGATTAGGCCGGCTGAAATCGAGGATTTGATACTCCGTCCGCCCACCCTCCGGCACTAGGTCGAAGGCGCCGGTGACGGCAAAGGGCAGCCGGATTTTCATGCGAAAGCGCCGCATGCCGGGCTTGAGGGCGGCCGCGGTGCAGGACGGGTCGGCTGCGGACTCCAGCACCTCCGCGGTCACGCCGGGCGCATAAGTGGACCTGTCGGCGCTGGCATCGCCTGGACCGTTCGGGTGGCGCTCGGCCGGGCCCAGGCGGATGCGGGGGCCCTGCCGTTGGCTCAGGGCCAGCGGCGTGCTTGGGTCGCGGACATCGAAGCAGAGCGTAAAGGCGGCGGTGTCGGTCGCCGACGGCACAAAGCCTTGCAGGACTAGCGCAGGCTGGGCATCCGATGGGTCGACGGCTCGGACCTCGATGCGGTAGGGGGCGCCTGTCGTGCCATCGCCGCGGGTCACGACGCCCAGGGTCGAACCGCCTGAAAGGCCGAGTGCCACCACGTCACTGGCCGCGGGCGCAGGCTCGCCTGCCGGCGCCCACCGGTCGCCGTGCAACGTATAGCGGCGCAGATCGACCGTTTGGCTCGACCCTTCGCGGGCGACGGCTGCGAACAAGGTGTGGCCGTCTGCGCTGACCGTGTAGGCACGCAGGCGCTCGCCGGCGAAATCGCGCAATGGTCGGGTGGCCGGCGCCAGGGTCACGAGCCCGTCCGGCCCGTGCATCGGCGCCACTATGGCCGCGGCCTGGGCCGGCGGCGGACAGGGAGTCGGGTTTTCGCTGACGGGATGGAAGGCAACGGGCCCGGCGTCCCCGCCCGGCCAGAAGCAGGCGTTCCGGCCGTCGTCGGAAACCTGCAAGGCGCCTTGGGCATAGGGGCGGGGCGCTAGCACGAAGGCGGGATCGGCCATGCGTTTGCCGTCTGCGGTCTTGGTGTAGCCGCTGTGGCCGGCGACGAGCACCAGCCGGTGGGCGCTGTCGAGCACGGCCACATACCGATGCCGATCCGGGTCGCCGATCGCCTTCCAGGCGGCGGTCAGGGGCAATAGCGCCAGAGCCTGCCCCTGCAACGCCAGTAATTCATTGAAATTGCTCCCGTATAATCGGGCCGTTGCGGCCTTGAGCCGGTCGGGCATGCGCCAGCGTTCGATCCGGTGGGTGACCGCGCCTGCGATTGCGGAGTCGCCATCGCCGAAGGGGCCGATCGCAAGCAGGTACCGGGTTTCGCCGTCGTCAACCCAGGCCAGAGCCTGCGCTCCGGCCCGGCCAAAGCGCGAGCCCGTGGCGATGCGCCGGGGCCGGTGGCTTTGCGGCGTCGCGGGCCCGTCGGGATAGAGCGTGATCCGCCGCGCTTCGCCGACGGCCAGCGCGAACGCCGCTGTCTTTGGGGCAAAGGCGAAGGGCGCTCGCGCCGGCATTGCCTGCGCGGCCGCTTCCGCGCCTTTCTCGGCTGCGGCGTTGGATTCGGGCAGGACGAGAAGCTCGGTAGCTGTGGCGATGCGCAGGGCGCCGTCCGGCCCGTAGCCGATCCAATTGCAACCGCGACTTGTGGGGGCCGCGAGCCTGGTCTCTGCGGCCGATGCGGGGCGGATCAGGATGCCGCCGCTGCCGTCGGGTCGGAAGCGCCGGATCGCGCCGGTTGCGGTGCAGGCCGCGATCTCGGCCCCGCCGGGCGCCGCGGCCAGGCGGGTCAACCGACCATGCAGCACCTCGGCTGCGGCCAGCACCCGCCCACGGCGCCAGTCATAGAGGCGGAGATAGCTGAAGCCCGCGCCGCTGGCGCCGGCTACCAGTAAGCCGCAGCCGGGGTCGACCGGATTGTCGGGGCCGTTGCAGCGGGCATCGGCAAAGGCCAGGGCAGCCACCGGACCCGGCAAGGGCGAGGCCGGCGGTGTGCCGATGCCGGGGCCTTTCTGCCGCAAGGCGGCGCCGAGCGCGGTCTCAGCCTCGGCCAGGCGCCAGAGATAGACCGCGCCGGCCCGGTCGCCGGTGGCAATCAGGCTTTGGTCCGCATTGCTCGCGACCGCCTGGACCGGTGCGGTGTGGCGATGATAGGCGACAACGATGCCCGATCCGTCCGCCCCCGCCGACCGGTCTCCGGCCCGGGACGCCGATGCGGCATCCGTCTCGGGCGACCAGAGGAGCATGAGTGCCAGGGAGATACCCACGGCACCGGGCCGAATTCGCATGCGCTCCTCCCCCTTTGGATCAAGATGTTACCTATTTCTGAATCCACCGTGGCCCCGCTAAGTTAATGGCGCGTTAAGAAGATGATGGGTGCCGGCACCGCCTCGCCCGACCGGCCGTCCGGCACCCGACCCGAACACCGCAGGAAGCACCCCATGTCCAACGCCTTTCACACCACCGTCGTCGGCTCAATGCCGAAACGCCCCTGGCTCTACGAGAAGACCTTCGCGCTCGACGGCAAGCAGGATCATTTCGGCGAGGGCGGGCGCTGGAGCGTGCCGGACGCCCTGCTGCGCACGGCCCAGGATGATGCCACCCGCGCTGTGATCCAGCAGCAGGAACATTCCGGCGTCGACATCGTCTCTGACGGCGAGCAGCGGCGAAAGAACTACGTCACCGCCATCACCGCCGCGATGGGCGGGTTCGACTACGCCAATCTGGCGGAAAAGCAGATGCGTGGCGGTCGGCGCCGGGTGATGACCGGCCGCTGCGTCGGTCCGATCGAGCACAAGGGGCCGATCATCGCCGACGACCTGGCGTTTCTGCTGGCCCACACCGACCGGGCGGTCAAAGTGACATTGCCGGGGCCGATGACCGTGGTCGACAGCACGGTTGATGCCTATTACGGCGACGAGCGCGCCTTCGGCATGGGCTGGGCCGAGGCCGTGAACCGGGAAGCGCGGCTGCTGGACGCCATGGGCGCCGATATCATCCAGTTCGACGAGCCGGTGTTCAGCCGCTATCCGGATCGGTGCGAGGCCTGGGGCATCGAGGCGCTGAACCGTGCGGCCGAGGGGCTGCGCGCCAAGACCGCCGTGCATATCTGTTACGGTTATCCGCAACCGGGGCTGCAACGGCCGATCGTTGACAGCTACAGCCGAGTCATCGCCGCGCTGGAGACCTCCGCCATCGACATTCTGGCGCTGGAGTTCGAGGGCTCGAAGCTGGATGTGGCCGAGCTGAAGGCGTGCCGCTCCAAGACGGTGATGTTCGGCTGCGTGTTCAATTCCGACGACGTGCCGCTGGAAACGCCGGAGCATGTGGCGGACCGGCTGTGCGCAGCGGCGGAGATTTTGTCGCCGGAGCGCGTCATGGCCGCGCCCGACTGCGGCCTGGTCATGTGCTCGCCGGATGTCGCGGTCCGCAAACTGCAGACAATGTGCGCCGGCGCCCATCTCGCCCGGGTGCGCGCAGGCTTGTAGCCGGCGGGGGTTTGTCCCCTACGGCGCGCGGTCGTCCCGCACGTCGTCCCGCACCTGGGCCTCCAGCGCTTCCATGTCCGCGTCGGAGAGGCCGAAATGATGGCCGATTTCGTGGATCAGCACATGGCGCACCACATGGGCCAGGTCCTCGCCGGTCTCGCACCAATAGTCGAGGATCGGCCGGCGGTAGAGGAAGATCCGGTCCAGGTCCTGGGGCACGTCGCCAAGGCTTTTCTCGGCCAGCGAGACCCCGTGATACAGGCCCAGCAGGTCGAAGGGCGATTCCAGCCCCATGGCCTGCTCCACCGCCGCATCGGGGAAGTCCTCGATCAGCACGGCGACGCCCTGGACGTGCCGGGCGAGCGCCGGCGGGATTGCTGCGAAGGCCTGCTCGGCCAGGGCTTGCAGGTCGTCCAGGCTGGGTGGCAGGATTTCCCCCATCACCGAGGGGCCCCCACGCCAAAAGGAGGAACCGACGTCATGGCCACACCTCTGGACGCCGCCGCCCGGCGCGACGCTCTCGATAGCCTTCCTGGCTGGGTAGCGGTGGAGGGGCGGGACGCCATCCGGCGCTCGTTCCGCTTTGAGACTTTCCGCACGGCATTCGCCTTCATGACTGAGGTGGCGTTAATGGCGGAGAAGATGGATCACCATCCCGAATGGTTCAATGTCTATGGTCGGGTCGACATCACGCTGACCAGCCATGACGCCGGCGGCCTGACCCAGCGGGATATTCGCCTGGCGCGGGCCATCGACCGGGCCGCCGCCGGGCGGGATTGAGGCGAGGATCGGGCCGCTCCGCTAGGCCCTGGCTGGGTATCCGCCAAGATTCCGCTTGACATTCTCCGAAATTTTTTTGAGCCGAGGGGTCGACTCGGCTTGTTTGCGTGAGTATTGTTCCGGCATGGGGTCAGATATACGACCCCACCGGGTAATCCGAGTTGGTTCCGCCAACGCGTCGGATTGTAGTGAAGCGACTGGTCCTGGGATAAAGTGTTCCACAGGATAATAAGTCTCGGGACTACGCTTCCAACAGATGGGTATCGAATTTGTACCCCTGTCTCACAGACTAGAACCGAGAGCAGAGAATAGGGAGATTGACCCTTATGCGTTTTTCAATGACTGCCCTTGCGGGAGCCGCCCTGATGGCGCTGGTCGGCGTTCAGCCGGCCGCCGCCGAGTGCGGGCGCGTGACCATTGCCGACATGAACTGGGCCTCGGCGGAATTCGCCGCCTATGTCGACAAGATCATCCTGGAAGAAGGCTATGGCTGTAATGTCGAGCTCGTGCCCGGCGATACCATGCCGACTTCGACCTCGATGATGGAGAAGCAGGAACCCGACATTGCGCCGGAACTGTGGATCAACGCCGTGCGCACCGCGCTGGACCGGGCGGTGGATGAAGGCCGCCTGATTTATGCGGCTGAGATTCTGAAGGATGGCGGCGAAGAAGGCTGGTGGATCCCGCAATACTTTGCCGAGGCCCATCCCGACATCAAAACCGTCAACGACGCGCTGATGCACCCCGAGCTGTTCAAGGATCCGGAGAACCCGGACAAGGGCGCGGTCTATGGCTGCCCGGCCGGCTGGAACTGCCAGATCCTGATGGAAAACCTGTTCAAGGCCTATAAGGGCGCGGAGAAAGGCTTCAATCTGATCGATCCGGGTTCCGCGGCTGGCCTCGACGGCGCGATCGCCAAGGCCTATGAGCGCAAGGAGCCGTGGCTCGGCTACTATTGGGCGCCGACCTCCATTCTCGGCAAATACCCGATGGTCAAGCTCGGCATGGGCGTGAAGCATGACGAGGAAGAGTGGCGCACCTGCACCAGCCAGCCCAACTGCGCCGACCCGAAGCCGAACGCCTGGACCCGCTCGCCGGTGTGGACGGTTGTGACGCCCCGCTTCGCCAAGGCTTCGCCGACCGGCATGGCCTATCTGAAGAAGCGCGCCTGGTCGAACAAGGTCGCCAACGAGGTGTTGGCCTACATGTCCGACAACCAGTACACGGGCGAGGACGGCGCGCGCTACTTCTTGAAGAAGTATCCGGACCTGTGGAAGCAATGGGTTGCGGACGATATCGCGAAAAAGGTCGAAGGCGCGCTTTGAGCGGCGCCTAGGGCGGTAACCGGCGGTGCGGGGTGGCCTCGACAGGCAACTCCGCACCGTTGTCGTTTGTTGTTCGCCGAACGCGCGCCGGGCATCAAGAATCAACACAAAACTATTGAGAGGCGAGGTCCATGGCCGAGGGAAACTGGCTTTTTGACTTTCCATCCCTGTCCCGGGATGCCTTGCGGCTGCTCCAGCGCAGCATTGACGAAGGCTTCCGGGATTTCTCGCGCGCCTACGGCGAGGGGCTGGAAAATTTTTTTCATCCTTTGCTGCAATTCATGATCTGGTTCGAGCGCGTCCTGCTGGATGCGCCCTGGTGGCTGGTGATCGCGGTGATCGCCGGCTTGACCTATATGGCCAGCCGCAACTGGAAGCTGACGGCGGGCGTGGTGGTGTCGTTCCTGCTGATCGGCTTTTTCGGCATGTGGGAAGACACCATGCGCACGGTGTCGATCATCACCGTCTGCACCCTGCTGGCCATCGCCATCGGCATTCCCATCGGCATTCTCATGGCCCGGTTCGACCGGGCGCAGGCGACCATCACGCCGATCCTGGACGTGATGCAGACCATGCCCAGCTTCGTCTATCTGATCCCGGTGGTGATGCTGCTGGGCATTGGCCGCGTGCCGGGCGTCATCGCGGTCGTGATCTATGCCATTCCGCCGGTGATCCGCCTGACCAATCTGGGCATTCGCCTGGTCGACAAGGATGTGCTGGAAGCCGCGGACGCGTTCGGTGCAGACTTCAAGCAGCGCCTGTTCGGCGTGCAGATCCCGCTGGCCATGCCGAACATCATGGCCGGCGTGAACCAGACCATCATGATGTCGCTCGCCATGGTGGTGATCGCGTCCATGATCGGCGTGAAGGGGCTGGGGCAGCCGGTGCTGAAGGCCATCACCAACCAGTATTTCTCCATGGGCCTGTTCAACGGGCTCGCCATCGTCGCCATTGCCATCGTGTTCGACCGCGTCAGCCAGGCCTATGGCCTGCGCATTCAGAAACACCGCGGCGTCGGTCATTAAGAGAGGGGAACGCGTTATGGCGAAAATCGAAGTCGAACACGTCTACAAAATCTTCGGCAACAACCCGCAGGCGGTGCTGGAGCGGGCGCGGGCCGGTGAGGGCAAGGACCAGATCCTGGCCGACACCGGCCACACGGTGGGCCTGCACGACATCACGCTGTCGATGGAGGAAAGCAAGACCTTCGTGGTCATGGGCTTGTCGGGCTCCGGCAAGTCGACCCTGATCCGCCACCTCAACCGGCTGATCGAGCCGACGGCGGGGCGTATCCTGGTCGATGGGGTTGACGTGCTGACCATGAACGAGAAGGAGCTGCGCCAGTTCCGCCGCACCAAGATGGCGATGGTGTTCCAGCGTTTCGGCCTGTTGCCGCACCGCACCGTCATCCAGAATGTCGGCTATGGCCTGGAAATGCAGGGTGTCGGCAAGCGCCAGCGCGACGAGAAGGCGGCGGAATGGATCGAAACCGTCGGCCTGGCGGGCTATGAGCATTCCTATCCGGCCCAGTTGTCCGGCGGCATGCAGCAGCGCGTCGGTCTGGCCCGTGCGCTGTGCGGCGATCCGGAGGTGTTGCTGATGGACGAGGCGTTCAGCGCGCTCGACCCGTTGATCCGCTCCGGCATGCAGGATCAGTTGATCGAATTGCAGGAAAAGCTGAACAAGACCATCGTCTTCATCACCCACGACCTGGACGAGGCGCTGAAGCTGGGCGACAAGATCGCGATCCTCAAGGACGGCCGTCTCAGCCAGGTCGGCAATCCCGAGGACATCCTGCTGAACCCGGCCGACGACTATGTCGCCGCCTTTGTGCGCGACGTGAACCGCGCCCGGGTGTTGACGGTCGATGTGGTGATGCGGCCGCCGCGCCTGCGCCTGACGACCGAGAACATCGACGCGGCGCTGCGCGAGATGCGGGGCAAGAAAGCCGACTACGGCTATGTCTTCGAGGGTAGCGAGTTCCGTGGCGTCGTCACGGAACAGGAGCTGGTCACTGCGGCCAAGACCAATGGGGCGGGCTCACAGACGCTCTACGACCTGGCCGACAGCACCCAGACCGTCTCGGCCAATGCGGTGCTGGAAGAAGCGCTGCCGACCATCCTGCAATCGGAGGCCCCGGTCGCGGTGGTCGATGATGACGGCGGTTTCCAGGGCGTGATCTCGAAACGCCAGTTGATCCGCGTCCTCACCGAGCATCGGGAGAACGAGGACGAGGCGACCCCTGCGGCCTGACGGCGCGTGCAAGGCCGGTGGGCGGGTCGGCGGTGTCTGCTACAGTACCGTCCACCCCCAACCACCGGCCGGAGAACGCCCATGAGCGGCACCGTCGCTTTCGAACGTAGCCACAGCATCGTTGTCGACGCACCGCCGGGCGCGGTGCTGGACTATGTCTCCAACCCGAATTCCTGGCCGGAATGGATCCAGGCTTCGCACCAGATCACCAGCGCGGACCGGCCGTTGGTGAAAGGCGATACTTTCCGCGAGGAATGGCACACGCGGACCGGCGGCGTCGAGCTGAACTGGACCGTCACCGACAGCGCACCCGCCCGGCTGTGGATCGGCGAGGCCGACACGACCTTCATCGGCAAGATCGTGGTGCGGTACGATGTGGAGCCGGTCGAGGGCGGCGCCCGGTTCACCCGTACCGTCTGCAATCCGGTCCGGCCGAAACCGCCAACGGAGGATATGGTGCGCCGCATCGACGAGGAAGCCGCCGTCTGCCTCGCGAACATCAAACGGAACGTGGAGGCGCGGGGGTAAGGCCGGCGCTGGGCGATTGATGCCGCGTCCGTTGGCGCGTTACACTCGGAGCCAAACGGCAGCCCTGCCGTCACAATCGCCCCATGGCCCGAGGAAACCCCACCCATGCGCCTTGTCCGATACGGAGAGCCCGGTGCCGAAAAGCCGGGCATGCTGGATGACGCGGGACGGTTGCGCGACCTGTCCTATGTGATCACCGATGTCACCCCGGACCAGCTCGACCCGATCGCGCTCGACATCCTGCGCTCGATCGAGCCCAGGACGCTGCCCCTGGTGTCCGGCACCCCGCGTCTCGGCGTGCCGGTTCATGGCATTGGCAAGATGATCTGCATCGGCCTGAACTACAAAGACCATGCCGAGGAGGTGGGCAAGGCGCCGCCGGACGAGCCGCAGATTTTCAACAAGGCGATCAACTCGCTCTGCGGCCCGAATGACGCGATCATCCGGCCCAAGAACGCCCGCAAGCTGGACCACGAGATCGAATTGGCGGTCGTGTTCGGCTCCACCTGCCGCTATGTCTCGGAAGCCGAGGCGCTGCGCTATGTGGCCGGTTATGCCACCTTCAACGACGTGTCCGAGCGCGCCTTCCAGATGGAGCACGGCGGCGGTTCGACCAAGGGCAAGAGCGCGGACACGTTTGCGCCGCTGGGCCCGTGGCTGGTGACCGCCGATGCGGTGCCGAATCCGGACAATCTGAAAATCTGGTGCGAGGTCAACGGCGTGCGCCACCAGGACGGCACCACGGCGAACCTGGTGTTCGGCGTTGCCAAATGCATCGCCTATCTCTCGCAGTTCATGACCTTCCTGCCGGGCGATGTGCTCGCCACCGGAACGCCTGCCGGCGTCGGCCATGGCGCGAAGCCAAGTCCGCGCTATATGCAGCCGGGCGATGTGATGCGCTGCGGCATTGAAGGGCTGGGCGAGCAGGAGCACGCCATCGTGGACTATGCCCCGGCCTGAACTGCACCACGCCCTTTGAGGCCGACGAAAGCGCCCCGGTCAGCAGGGCCGAGGCGTTTCGCGTTGTGTCCGGACGATGCCGGTCAGCCGACCAGTTCGATCTGAGAGAAGAAATAGGCCACTTCGATCGCCGCATTCTCGGCGCTATCGGAGCCGTGGACCGAGTTGGCCTCGATCGACTCGCCGAAATCCTTGCGAATGGTGCCGGCGTCGGCGTTGGCGGGGTTGGTGGCGCCCATGATGCGGCGGTTTTCCGCCACGGCATTCTCGCCTTCCAGCACCTGCACCACGACCGGACCGGAGGTCATGAAGGCGCAGAGTTCGCCGAAAAACGGCCGCTCGCTGTGCACCGCATAAAAGCCTTCGGCTTGGGGCATGGTGAGTTGCAGCCGCTTTTGCGCGACGATGCGCAGGCCTGCTTCCTCGAACCGGGCGTTGATCTGGCCGGTCAGGTTGCGGCGGGTCGCGTCGGGCTTGAGGATCGAAAGCGTGCGTTCGATGGCCATTTGGGCTGGCTCCGTATGTATGTCTAGGCGGGCGGTCTATAGCCATCGACGGATCGGACGGCAACAGCGCATGGCGCGACTAACCCGCGCGCCGCCAACCCTGGGCGTCTGCCTCCCAGTAAATCGGTTCGATTCCCAACTCGCGCCATTCGCGCCAGCGGATGCGCGCCGCGTCGCGTCCGGCGGCATCGTTGCGGTCGAAAAAATAATCCAGGCGCTGAAATCCCTCGTCGGGCGTGGCGCTGCAATCGTCGACGGCCAGCACAATGGAGGCCCCGTTCGGCGCGGCCGATCCCATGGTGATCAGGATCGGCTGCTGCTCATCCTGGCCGTCCCCGGCCGCGCCATGCGGCAGGAAGGAGCCGGGGTCGTAGGTCCAGAGCGCCTGGTCCAGCGACCGCAGCCGCGGCTCCGAGCCGACCCGGACCACCAGGCGCAGGCCCTGACCGTACAGGTCTGCCGCCAGGGTCGGCAGCCAGCGCTCCAGCGGTTTGCTGGCCAGGTTGCGGAAATGCACTTCCACCGGCCGGGGCTCCGCGCGGGTCAGGCGTGCTCGTAGCGGTCGGCGACCAGCCGGTCCAGCAGGCGAACGCCATAGCCGGTACCGCCCTTGGGCACGGTCGGCTTCGCTTCCTTGCCCCAGGCCATGCCGGCAATGTCCAGATGCGCCCAGGCGGTGCCGTTCTCGACGAAGCGTTTCAGGAACTGGGCCGCGGTGATCGAGCCGCCGTCGCGGCCGCCGACATTTTTCATGTCGGCGATCGCCGACTTCAGCGCCTTGTCGTATTCCTCGCCCAGCGGCATGCGCCAGACCGGCTCGCCCACCGCCGTGCCGGCGGCGCTCAGGCCATCGGCCAGGGTGTCGTCGCTGGCGAACAGGCCGGCATGGTGGTGGCCCAGGCTGATGATGATGGCGCCGGTCAGTGTCGCCAGGTCGACGATGGCCTTGGGCTTATAGGTGCGCTGCACATAGGTGAGCAGGTCGCACAGCACCAGCCGGCCCTCGGCGTCGGTGTTGATGACCTCCACCGTCTGGCCCGACAGCGAGGTAACCACGTCGCCCGGGCGTTGTGCGTTGGCCGACGGCATGTTCTCGACCAGGCCGACAATGCCGATGACATTGGCCTTGGCGTTGCGCCCCGCCAGCGCGCGCATCGCGCCGATCACCGCGGCCGACCCGCCCATGTCCCACTTCATGTCCTCCATGCCACCCGCAGGCTTGATGGAGATGCCGCCGGTGTCGAAGGTCACGCCCTTGCCGACCAGCGCGATGGGGGCGGCGTCTTCGTCGTCGGCGCCGAGCCAGCGCATCACCACCACCCGGCTGTCGCGGGCGCTGCCCTGGCCGACGGCCAGCAGGGTGCGCATGCCGATGGATTCGAGCCGGGCCTCGTCCATGACCTCCACGTCGACGCCATGGGCCGCCAGGTCCTTGCACCGCTCGGCCAGGGTTTCGGGGTAGAGTACGTTCGCGGGCTCGCTGACCAAGTCACGGGCGAGGCGGACGCCGGCGGCCACCTCCGCCATCGGCTTGTGGGCCGCGGCGGCGGCGGCGGCGTTTTCGCTCATCACCGCCATTTCGGTGAGGCTGGGCTTCTGTTCCGGCTTTTCCGTGGTGCGATAGCGGTCGAAGCGGTAGCTGGCCAGTTCCAGGCCGAAGGCCGCATTGGCAGCCGCATCGCTGGCGGTGAGCGGCCCATCCATGGCATCCACCATCAGTGTTATCGAGGCCGCGCCGCTGTTCGCGACCTGTCCGTGGGCGGCGCCCGCCCAGTCCTGCCAGGTCCGGGCATTGGCGTCCGCCGGCTTGCCGAGGCCCGCCAGCACGATCCGCCCGGCATCGACGCCCGCCGGCGCGACGATATCCAGAAACTGCCGTGCCTTGCCGGTGAAGCGCGAGGCGGCCATGGCCTTGCGGATGGCACCGCCGGTCGCCCGGTCCAGCGTCTCGGCCGACGGGCTGAGAGTCCGGTCCTCGCCGACGGCCACCACGATGGCGTCGCTGGTTGCGGCGGCGGGCTCCAAAAATGCAATCTTCATCGGGCCTAGCCCTCCCATCATCCTCGTCTGAATCCATGTCTGAGCCATGCCTGACCCACATCGCTCGCGCGGCGGCAATGGAGGGGGCAGCGCCACTCGGACGCGCATGCCAGGCCACCGTTGGCTCGCCTTCGGCGCAAGCATCGCCTATACGCATGGTTATGCCTAGGCTTCTTGCACATACCACCGGCTATTTGGCGCGGCAGATCCTGCTTGCAACCGTTCTGATCACGGCGGTGTTCGCGGCGATCGCCATTTTGTGGAGCGCGCTGCCATTGCTGAAAAATCTCAGCGGTGGCATGGGGCTGACCACGTTCTTGTGGCTGGTGGTTCTCGCCATGCCCCGGCTGTTGCCGGTGCTGATCCCGCTGTCCCTTTGTCTCGCCCTGATTTTCGCCTACTACCGGGCGCAGCAGGACAGCGAGTTGGTGGTCATGCGCGCCACCGGCCTCAGCGACTGGGCGCTGGCGCGGCCGGCCTTGCTGGTCGGGCTGCTGTTCGCCATCGCCAACGCGGTGATGACCTTCTATCTCTCGCCCGAGGCGGTGCGCACGTTCAAGGAAGCCCAGTTCCTGCAGCGGCACGATCTGGCGGCGCTGGCAATCCAGCCGGGCCGCTTCAACACGCCCCGCTCCGGTACTATGTTTTATGTGGACCAGCGGATTGGCGCGAATGTGCTGCGTGGCATCCTGTTCTATGACGCGCGCGATCCGAAAAAGACCCAGACCTGGATGGCGGAATACGGTGCACTGACCCAGACATCCGAAGGTCCGCGACTGGTGCTGCGCAACGGCAATGTGCAGGAACACAACCGCGAGACCGGCCGCACCAACATTCTCTATTTCGAGCACTACACCCTGGATCTCTCGATTTTCGCCGCCAAGCTGTCCAATCGCGGTCGGGAACCGGAAGAGCGCAGCATGGACGAGCTGTTCGGTGTCACGGCAGACGATGTCGGGGCGAGCCAGATGCGGGAGTTGCGGGCCGAGGGCCATTATCGCATTGCGACGGCTCTGTTCGCCGGCGTCGTCACCATTGTCACCGTGGCGACCATGCTGGTGGGACCGTTCAACCGGCGCGGCCAGATCTGGCGGGTCGGTCTGGCGTTCGGCCTCTGTGCGGCGATCCTGCTGGGCGCCTTCCTCATGCGAAGTATCGTGACGCGGGTGCCGGCCACGACGCCCCTGCTATACGCGCTGGTGGTGGTGCCGAGCCTGATCGGCCTGGGGCTGATTGCGTTGAACAACCGACGGCGAATCGGCTGAGCGGGGCCGCAGCGGCTCAGCGGCGGTCGTAGTCGATGACGACCCGGGCGGTGGTGGGCCGAGCCTGGCAACTCAGAATGAACCCGCGCTCCAGTTCGTCCGGGTCGAGTGCGTGATTGCGGGCGATGTGCACCTCGCCTTCCACCAGCAGGCCGCGGCATGTGGCGCAGACGCCCGCCTTGCACGCATAGGGCACGTCGGCTCCCGCTGCCCGCGCCGCATCGAGAATGCTGGAATGGGCCGGATCGAAGGCGAAGCGGCGGCGGCGGCCGTCGATGATGATGGTGATCTCCGTGCCGTCCGGGACGGGTTCCGGCGGCCGAACCGCCGCGTCCGTGGGCGCGGGAGCGTCCGCGTTCAGGAACCGCTCGCGCCGAATGCGGGCCGCGTCGAGGCCATGGTGGCGCAGGCTGTCCGCGACCAGATCCATTAACGGCTCCGGGCCGCAGAGATAGGCCGCATCGAATCCGTCCGCCGGCGCAACGCCGTTCGGCCCGAAAAAGGCCTGGCACTTGGCCGCGTCGAACCGCCCGGCGAGCAGGTCGACCTCCGGCACCTCGCGGCTGAGCACGTGGAAGATGCCCAGCCGGCTGAGATACCGGTCTTTCAGATCCTCCACCCGTTCCCGGAACATGATGTGGGCGGCATCGCGGTTGGCATAGACCAGGGTGGCGCGGCTTTGCGGCTCGTCCGCCAGCAGGGTCTCCAGAATGGCCAGCACCGGCGTGATGCCGCTGCCGGCGGCGACGCACAGCAGTTCGCGGGGCGGGCCGTTCGGGTCGGGGGTGAAGGTGAAACGGCCGTCGGGCGTCAGCACCGGAACCGTGTCGCCGACCTGCGCCTCCCCGTTGAGCCAGCCGGAGAAACGGCCGCCCGGTTCCTCGCGCACGCCGATCCAGAGGCCCGGGTCGCCCGGCCGGCGGCAGAGGGAATAACAGCGCCGCAGCTCTGCGCCGTCGAAATCGCGGCACAACGTCAGATACTGGCCGGCGGTGTAGGCATAGTCGGCGGCCAGGGCGTCCGGCACGGCGAACCGGACCGCCACCGCGTCCGGCGCCTCGCAGCGGATTTCGGCGATGGCGAGGGGATGGATGCGGGGCTGGCTTCGGGGGGTTACAGACACTTGAACGCCTCGAATGGTTCGCGGCAGGCACGGCAGCGGTACAGGGCCTTGCAGGCGGTGGCGCCGAACGCGCTGACCCGCTCGGTGTCGAGACTGCCGCAACGGGGGCAGGCGATGGCGGGCGGTTCGGCGAACAGGGCGCGCTTGTCGGCGACGGCCTGCGGCGGCGGCGCGATGCCGTGGGCACGCAGTTTCTCCCGGCCCGCCACCGTGATCCAGTCCGTGGTCCAGGCCGGCGCGAGCCGGATTTCGACCCGAAGGTCCAGGTTGTTTTCCGCCAGCGTGGTAGCGATGGCGAGGCCGATTACCTCGGTCGCCGGGCAGCCCGAATAGGTGGGTGTGATGACAACCACGCCGTTCGCCAATGAGACCTCGCGGACGATGCCCAGGTCGATCACCGAGAGGAAGGGCAGTTCCGGATCGCTGACCGTGGCGAGTGCCCGCCAGACACGGGCCTCGTCGAGCGAGGCGATGGCGGCGTCCGGTGTCACCATTCCATCCCCGGATAGGCGCGTTGCAGGAATTGCATCTCGGTCAGCAGATGGCCCAGATACTCGGAATGCACGCCCTGCTTGCCGTTGGAGCGAATGCGCCCTTGGGGGCGGGTGAGCGTCGCCTCGGCCAGCACGGCATCCACTCGGGCGTCCCAGGCGGGCCGAAGCGCGACCGGATCGGCTCCGATGCCGGCTTGCAGCATGGCCGTATCCACGGCGTCGCTCGCAAACAGTTCCGGCGTGTAGCCCCAAACCGCTTCCAGCCCCGTCTGCATGCGTCGGTGGCTTTCGTCGGTGCCATCGCCGAGGCGGATGGTCCATTCGGCGGCGTGGCGCCAGTGATAGGCCATTTCCTTCACGCCCTTTGCGGCAATGGCGGCCAGACGCTCGTCGCGCGAACCGGTCAGGCTCTCCAGCACCAGTTCGTGCCAGCCCGCGAACAGCAGGTGGCGGGCCATGGTGCGGGCGAAGTCGCCGTTCGGCAGTTCGGCCAGCGTGACATTGCGGAACTCCCACGCGTCACGCCGGAAGGCCAGGTCGTCCTCGCTGCGGCCGTGGCCCTCGATCTCGCCGGCATAGGCAAGGAAAGCGCGGGCCTGGCCCAGCAGGTCCAGTCCCAGATTGCCGAGCGCCAGGTCCTCTTCCAGCACCGGCGCGTGGCCGGTCCACTCGCCCAGGCGCTGCGCCAGGATCAACGCCGAGTCGCCGAGGCGCAGTGTGTATTCGAAGAGGGGCTTCGGGTCAGATATGATCCACCTCCGCCGGCAACTGGTAGAAGGTGGGGTGGCGGTAGACCTTGTCGTCGGCCGGGTCGTAGAAACTGGCCTTGTCGTCCGGGTTCGAGGCGTGGATGTCGGCGGCCTGCACCACCCAGATCGAATGCCCCTCGCCGCGGCGGGTATAGGCGTCGCGGGCGTTCATCAGCGCCATTTTCGCGTCCGGCGCCCGCAGCGAGCCCACATGCCGGTGGTCCAGACCGCCACGGGCGCGGATGAACACCTCCCAAAGCGGCCATTCCTGTTCTGTCGTCGCTGTCATTCCGCTGCCACCTTCCCGGCGGCCTGGCGGGCCGCCCGCTTGCGGGCATGGGCGAGCGCGGCCTCGCGCACCCAGGCGCCCTCGTCATGGGCCTTTTGCCGGGCCGCGAGCCGATCCGCGTTGCATTGGCCCTCGCCCTTTACCACGGCCCAGAAATCGTCCCAGTCGATGGGGCCGTGCTCGTAATGGCCGGTGTCCGTGTTCAGGCGCAGGTCCGGGTCCGGAATGCGCAGGCCCAGGAAATCCGCCTGCGGCACGGTCATGTCGATGAAACGCTGGCGCAGTTCGTCGTTCGAGTGGCGCTTGATCTTCCAGGCCATGTTCTGGGCCGAATGCTGCGAGTCGCTGTCCGGCGGGCCGAACATGGCGATGCTGGGCCACCACCAGCGGTTCAGCGCATCCTGCGCCATGGCCTTCTGCGCCTCGGTGCCGTGGGCGAGCGAGAGCATGATCTGATAGCCCTGGCGCTGGTGGAAGCTTTCCTCCTTGCACACCCGCACCATGGCGCGGGCATAGGGGCCGAAGGAGCAGCGGCAGAGCGGCACCTGGTTGGTGATCGCTGCGCCGTCCACCAGCCAGCCTATGGCGCCGATATCGGCCCAGGTGAGCGTCGGGTAGTTGAAAATGCTGGAATACTTCGCCTTGCCGGAGAGCAGGTCGCGGTACATGTCGTCCCGGCTGGCGCCCAGCGTCTCGGCGGCGGAATAGAGGTAGAGGGCATGGCCGGCCTCGTCCTGGATCTTGGCCATCAGCGCCGCCTTGCGCCGCAGCGTCGGCGCGCGGGTCAGCCAGTTGCCCTCTGGCAGCATGCCGACATATTCGGAATGGGCGTGCTGGCTGATCTGGCGGACGAGGGTTTTGCGATAACCCTCCGGCATCCAGTCCTTGGGCTCGATCTTGTCTTCGGCGTCGATGCGCGCCTGAAAGCGGGCTTCGGCGTCGGCTGCACTTGAGGCAGAAGCGGATGGCATGGGATACCTCCGGCGCGTGGTTCAAAACACGTTCTGCCTATAAAATAAGCCACGGACGATCACTCGGCCAGCGCTATCCATTGGATCGGGCGCGGCAAAATCGGCGACGGCTCAGGCGGCTTGGGCATAGGCTTCGGTCGGGCCGCCGACCACGGTGATGCGGTGCATGCGCCGGCGTTGGCCCTGATAGTCGTTCATGGCGTTGTGCAGCACGCTGCGATTGTCCCAGATCGCCAGTGTGCCCGGCTGCCAGCGCAGGCGGCAGGTGTTTTCCGGCCGGGTCAGATGGTCCATCCAGAACTGGATCAGCGGCCGCGCCTCCGCTTCGGAAAGGCCGGCGAGGCCGACCGTGTGCAGGCCGATATAGAGCGTCGGCTCGCCGGTCTCCGGATGGCGGCGGACCACCGGGTGCTCGGCCAGCTTTTCGTCCGCCGGCGCATCCTTGGCGCGCATGCTGCCGAAGGTGGCCGCCGCCGAGGCGTTCCGGCCGGCCATCTGCGCGGCCACCGACCGGTTGAGCGAGCGTAATCCCCCAGCCAACCGCTGCATGGCCGGCGACAGGGTGCGATAGCCGTTGCGCAGGCAGGCAAACAGGGTGTCGCCGCCGGCCGGCGGGATTTCCAGGCCATAGAGACAGGTGAAGGCGGCCGGTGCCTCCAGGAACATCTGGTCGGTGTGCCAGCCGGAGCCGAAATTGTCCCGGTCGGTCTCGGTTTTGAGGATTTCCATCACCTCCGGTTGCTCCGGCAGGCCGTGCACGTGCGGATGGAAGTGGATGTCGCCGAAGCGGCGCACGAACGCCAGTTGCGCGGCCGGCGTTAGCGACTGGTCGCGGATTGCCAGCACGCCATGGCGGAGCAGCGCCGCGCGCAGGTCCGCGAACGCCGCCGCGTCGAGCGCAGCGACGTCGAGGCCGGTGACGTCGGCGCCCAAAGTGCCGGTCAGAGGGGTGACGCGCATGGCCGCCTCAACTGGGCTGCCAGTTGTAGGCCTTGGCGCAAGCGCCGCCCATGAGCATGGCCTTCTCGTCGGCGGTGAGCCGGTCGGTCTCGACGAAGGGCCGCACGCCCTGTTCGTAGGAGAGCACGGCGTGGGCGCGAGTCCAGTCAGTGCCCCAGAGGCAGCGGTCGAGACCCCAGGCGTCGAACAGACGGGCGAGCGGGTCCCAGATGTCGCCGTAAGGGTCGCCGACCTTGGAGAGCGTGCAGGCGCCCGAGACCTTGATCACCACGTTCGGGCGCTTGGCCAGTTCCAGCACCTTCGGCAGGTCGGCCCAGGGCTCCCAGGCCGTTCCGGCCGGGACCGGTTCGCGCGGCTGCACCAGGCCCAGATGGTCGAGCACGAAGCGGGTGTTCGGGTGGGCATCGATCAGCGTCTGGCCGTCTTCCAGCTTGCCCCAGCACAGCAGGTTGATGGGGAAGTCATGGCGTGCGGCTTCGCGGGCGATCACCGCCAAGCCCGGATGGTCCGGCGAGCGCTCCGGCCCGTGGGTCATCATGATGCGGACGCCGACGGTGCCGGGCGTGGCCTTCCAGTCGGCGATGACGTCGGCCACCGCTGGGTCGTCCGCGTTCATCGGCTTCACCAGGCCGAACTTGCCCGGATAGGCCTTGTGCACCTCCAGCGCATAGCTGGCATCGTACTGGTACATGCTGAAGGACGAGACGAAGATGGCGCCGTCGACGCCGACCGCATCCATGGCGGCCACCATTTCCGCGCCGGTCACATGCGGCGGCCAGTTCGGCACCGTGGCCCAGGGTCGGGCCGGCGTGTTGGCGTCGTAGACATGCACCTGGGAATCGATGATCGGCATCGGCGGCGGTTTCCTCTGTAGCGGTCGTTGGCGGCAGTCTAGCTCAGGCCAGGAAGCGTCGCATCACGTTCTCGACAATGCGGCTGATATTGTTGTCGCCGCCGTTCCAGGGCAGCGAGCCGCAGAAGGTGATCGAGCCGACCGAGAACACCGCGCCGCCGCCCGGCACGTCGAAATAGACCATGTCGGCGCGGATCAGCTTGTCGATCGGCTCCATCGCCCAGGTGGTGAGATGGGTCAGCAATTCCTCGGGCACCAGCACGAAATGGTCGGGATGGTCTTCGGAGACTGCCAGCACCCGGACGTTCGGCGGCGAGCCGAGGCGCACGTCGGCACGGTCCAACTCGTAGCCGGCCGCACCGCCGCCGGAAAAGCCGAAATCGCCCAGCACCTCGTCCTCGACGCCGGCGAAGATCCAGGCGAGGTCGGGGGCATGGCTCTCGGGCGTGCGGCGGTAGTAGGTGCCCTCGAACTGGCCCTGAGACGTGAAGCCGACGCCCGCCAGGTGCTGCGGCGGCCGGCCGTTGCGGCGCCAGAGGCCGCCATAGGCGCCGTCGAAGGCGTTGTAATACTCGCCCGGCTCGGCGGCCCAGGCGCGGATGCCGCCCTCGGCCCGTCGGATTTCGACAATGCCCTTTTCCTCCGGATGGATGGCGACGCGCCAATAGAAGCCGTTGCCGCCCAGATAGAGGAATTTGCCGCCGGAATTGCGGTAGGCGAGCAGCGCGTCCAGCGTCTGCGGCGTGTGGTATTCCGGATGGCTGCCGGTGGTCACCGCCTTATAGCCCTTGAGCACGTCCACGCCTTCTTCGTGCAGTTCGCGGTCGGTGATGATGTCGTAAGGTATGCCCTTTTCGTGCAGCCACCAGATCAGGTGGCTGTCGGCCTGGAAGTGGCGCAGGCCCGAGCCTTCGCCATAGCCCATGGTGATGTAGCCGGGCCGGGTGTTCAGCAGCGGCCGCAGGTGCGAGCAATGGCAGATGCCGGAACCGTCGCGGTGGAAGTTGTAGGTGGAGCAGCCCAACTCCTCATACTGCGCCGGGTTCCAGGGATAGCCGCCGCGGGCCAGATGGCGGTCCATCCAGTCCGGCTTGAAGTCGGGCCGGGAGTGGTTGCCGTAGATGACATGGGTGAAGGTGGAGGCGATCACCGCCAGATCCGCCGTGCGTTCACCCTTGGGCGGGCAGACATAAAAGGGGATGGCGTCCTCGTGCTCGCCCTGGGCGATGCGCATGACATAGACGCCGGAGGGAAAGCCGTCTGGCACCGTCCATTCGAAATCGGTCTGCCAGCCGAAATCGTAAATGTCATCGCGGTGGAAATGGATGGCGCCATAGTGTTCGGGCTTGTGCTGCCAGTTCATGGCCGAACCGTCCCAGGCGGAACCGGTCATGGCGCGGGCCGGGTGGTTGACCAGGCGCCCGTGATGGCCGCCCGGGCCAACATCCTCGACGGTGAGAGAGGAAGACTGGCGGGCGAAGTCCCAATAGGCCGCCAGCCGGCCCGGATCGGCGGACGCGGCGGCATAGATCGCCGGCGCCTCGATCTTGCCGTCGAAATGGCGGTCGGCATGACCGTCACATAGCGCGGCCGCGATCAGCAGCGGCCGGCCGGCGTCATAGGCGGCGCCCGGCGCGGCGGTATGCGCATCCGCCGCCTCGCCCCAGATGCCGTAGGGGCTCTGGGCCACGGTGAGGCTGCCGTTGGCTGCGTCATAGGACAGGCGCACGTCGCACCACTGTCGCGCCAGCAGCGGCTTGCCGGTCGACACCGCCACAGCGCCGGCCTTGGCGGCCAGTGCGCCGGTCGCGTCCAGGTACAACTCGAAGCCGCCGGCGGACAGAATGGCCTGTTCGCCGTCGCCGGGCAGGGTCGGCCAGATCGTGGCGGCCAGGGTCACGTCGCCCGCGACCGCCGGTCCCCGCTCGACACGGGCATAAGAACCGGGATTGAAGGCTTGCTGCCGGCAGGGATAGTCGCCGGCCAGGGCGGCTTGTACCGGCTGTTCGACGATGCCGGGGCCGTCGCGGTTTGGGTCGGCGCAGATCGAGCGCAGCAGCCGGGCCGAGAACGCCCCGGGTTCGGCGCACGAGACCTTGAAGCCGATGGTCTCCCCGGGCCGTACCGAGAGCGGATCGCAATAGCCGATGACTGGGATGCGCGGAAACTGGCGGGACATGGGACAAGGCTCTCTGGCGACCGGGGGAGGGAAGGCCGCGATTGTTCCGCAAGGCGCAGGCCGCGTCCAGAGGGCGCAACGCTCCCTTGCGTTTATGCGAAGAATGCCCTTATAGGCTGCCGAACGCCATCGCTACGACGGTATCGGGACCAAGTTCTATGCAAGACACAAAAGCCAAGTTGCTGATCCGCAATGCGTCACTCGACGACGTGGCGGAAGTCGTGGCGCTCTCTCGCCGTGTCTATGCGGCGGAACTCGCCTATTCGCCGCAACAGG
Source organism: Alphaproteobacteria bacterium (assembly GCA_020638555.1). NCBI lineage: Bacteria > Pseudomonadati > Pseudomonadota > Alphaproteobacteria > Alphaproteobacteria bacterium. Next base: position 285,702 of record JACKII010000001.1, read on the forward strand.
TGCGCGGCCAGATCAACAATTTCGCCGACGGCGTGTTCGTCGCCGTCTATGACGGCAAGATCGTCGGCTATTGCGTCACCTGCATCGTCGAGGAGCGGATCGCCCGGCGCCAGCACACTTGGCAGGAGATCAGCGGCGGCGGCTTCAGTTCGCGCCACAATCCCGAAGGCGACATCCTCTATGGCCTGGATGTGTCGGTCGACCCCGACTATCGCCGCCTGCGCATAGGCCAGCGCTTTTATCGTGCCCGGCGCGAACTCTGCCGGCGGTTGGAGCTGAAAGGCATCATCTTCGGCGGGCGCATGCCCGGTTATCAGCGCCGGCGGCGGGACTATCCGGAGCCGGAAACCTATCTGGAGGCGGTGCGGGGGCTGGCGGTCAAGGACCAGGTCATCAATTTCCAGATGAAACAGGGCTTCGAGCCCATCGGCATCCTGAAAAACTACCTGCCGGACGACAAGCCGTCGGGCGGGCACGCGGTGCACATGCTCTGGACCAATCCGCTGGCGGCGGAAATCCCGACCTCGCGCACCACAAGGCCGGACCACCGGCTGCCGGCCCAGGTGCGGGTGGCGACGGTGCAGTTCCAGATGCGCCGCATCGCCAATGTCGAGGAGTTCGAGCAAAATATCGAGTATTTCGTCGACGTCGCCTCCGACCACCGCGCGGACTTCGTTACCTTCCCCGAACTGTTCACCACCCAGTTGCTGTCGCTGGAAACGGAGAAAAAGCCGCCGCAGGAAGCCATTATCAAGGTGACGGAATACACCGAGCGCTACAAGGCACTGATGTCGCGCCTGGCGGTATCCTACAACATCAACATCATCGGCGGCTCGCACCTGACCATGACGGAAGGCGGGTCGATCCGGAACACCTGTTTCGTGTTCCTGCGCGACGGTGCCATTTACGCCCAGGACAAGCTGCACCCGACGCCGTCGGAGAACGAATACTGGAACATCGAAGGCGGCGACGGCGCCACGGTGATACCCACGGACTGCGGCCCGATTGGCGTCATGATTTGCTATGATAGCGAGTTTCCGGAACTGGCCCGCATTCTGGCCGACCAGGGCGCGCTGATGCTGTTCGTACCCTTCTGCACCAACGAGCGGCGCGGCTATCTGCGTGTGCGCTATTGCTGTCATGCCCGCGCCATCGAAAACCAATGCTACATGATCCTCTCCGGTGTGGTCGGCAACCTGCCGAACGTGGATGCGATGGACGTGCACTATGCGGAAAGCTGCATCCTGACGCCCTCCGACTTTCCTTTCGCCCGCGACGGCGTGGCGGCGGACACGGCGCCCAACACCGAGACCATCGCGCTGGCCGATCTGTCGCTGCCCTCGCTGCTGACCAGCCGGCACACGGGCACGACCCGCAATTACGCCGACCGCCGCTTCGACCTCTATCGCATCACCTGGTCGAAAACCGCGTTTCCGCCGTTGTAGTCGCGCCGCCTCGCCAATCGGGAAAAACCGCGACACAATGGCGCCGGGAATGTGCGGCCTCGGCGCGGTCACCCGGCGCCGGCAAGCTGGAGGAAACACCATGCAGCCGTTGGAGGATATCCGCGTGCTCTCGGTCACCGTCTTTCTGGCGGGGCCGTTTCTCGCATGACGCTGGCGCGGTTCGGCGCCGAGGTGATCAAGGTGGAGGCGCCCGGCATCGGCGACCTGATCCGCAATGTCGGCCCTTATGCCGGTCCGAAGGGTATCCACCCGGACCGGCAGACCGACGACGACCTGTCCGTCCGCTTCCTGAAACGCTCGGAAGGGGTGAAGAGCGTCACGCTGAACCTGAAACACCCGGAAGGCCGCCGCCTGTTTCTGGAGATGGCGAAGCAGGCGGATGTGGTGATCGAGAACCTGTCGCCGGGCTCGATGCGGCGTATGGGCCTCGGCTACGAGGACGTGGCGGCGGTCAACCCGGGCATCGTCTATTGCTCGATTGCCGGCTATGGCCAGACCGGGCCCTACAAGGACCTGCCGGCGCACGACCACCAGATTCAGGCCATGTCCGGCATCATGGATATGAACGGCCCGGCGGACGGTCCGCCGACCCCGTGTTGGCTTTTTCGTCGGCGACCTGGTGACGCCGCTCTATGCCGCCTACGCGATCCTGGGGGCGCTCCGGGTGCGGGACAAGACCGGCCAGGGCCAGTATCTCGACGCCTCGATGGCCGACACGCTGGCCACCCTCATGTTCATGGAGCCGGTGGAGCACGTGGTGGCGGCGCGGTCGGTGCCGCGTGCCGGCAATGACAGCCGCGACGACGTCACCGGCCTCTATCGCCTCACCGACGGCGACGTCATCATCACCGTTGGCGGGGAAGAGCGCTGGCGGAAGCTTTGGCAACCTGCAGCGCACTGGGCGCGGACGACCTGCTGAACGATCCGCGCTATGCCACCAATGCGGGCCGGCACGAACACGTGGCGGAGCTGCGCCGGAGGTGCAAAGGCGGCTTGGCCCGTATTCCTGTGCCGAAGGGATCGCGCTGCTGGAGGCCGGCGGCATTCCCGTCGCCCGGGTGCGCACCCTGCCGGAGGTCATGGACGACCCGCATTTCCGCGAGCGCGGCACGTTGCGGCCGATGCTCCGCTATGGCTCGGACCAACCGGTGGAGCCGGGCATTCTTCGGGCTTTCCCATCATCTTTCCGGTGGCGACCTGCCAAAGCTGGATGGCGGCGCACCGCTGGGCCAGCACAACGACGAGGTGTTCTGGCAACCTGCTGGGACTGGACCGGGCCGCACTCGACCGACTGCACGACCAGGTGGTCTAACCCGCCCGGCTCGGTCGATACGGAGCGCCGATCCGAGGCAGCGCCAGCCAGCCTCGCGTCCTACCCGCCTTCCGTTCTCGCAAAAATCGAGATTCCCCGGCCTGTGGGCCGGGGAATCTCGGAGCGTGTCTCCCCAAAACCTGGTGCAGCGGGAGACTCTCGGGCTTGGCCCCGCATTGGGTGCGGGCCCGCAGTGGAAGCGCGATCAGCCCAATTCGCGCAGGGTGCGCCGCGAGATCACCATGCGGTGCACCTCGCTCGGGCCTTCATAGATGCGCATCAGCCGGGCGCGCTGGGCCATGAGTTGCAGCGGCAATTCCTTGGTCATGCCCATGGCGCCGAAGGTCTGCATGGCATGGTCGAGGACCTCGCTCACCATCTCGGTCGCAAAGAGCTTGATCATGCTGGCCTCGGTGCGCAGGTCGGCGACGCCGGCGTCCTGTTTTTCCGCCGCGTCCAGCACCATCAGCTTGGTGGCGTGGATCTTGGTGGCGGCATCGGCGATCCACCACTGGATGGCCTGCTTCTCGGCCAGGCGCGATCCGAAGGTGACGCGCTGCTGCGCCTGCTCGCACATCATTTTCAGCGCCCGGTTGGCCATGCCGACGCACCAAGCCCCCATTTGCAGGCGGCGCACGGTGAGGCGGTGCTGCATCGGGCCAAAGCCGTTGCCGATCTCGCCCAGCACCTGGCTTTCCGGCAGGCGCATATCCTCGAACACCAGTTCGTAGGTGCGGGCGCCGGCCAGCATCTTGATTTCGCGCTCGATGGTGAAGCCGGGCGTGCCCTTGTCGACGAGGAAGGCGGTGATGCCGCCGCGAGCCTTCTTGGCCGGATCGGTGACCGCCATCAGGATCAGGAAATCGGCCTTGGGCACGCGGCTGACCCAGATCTTGCGGCCGTTGATCACCCAGTGGTCGCCGTCCTTCACAGCGCGGGTGCGCATTTCCGCCGGATCGCCGCCGGCGCCGGGCTCGGAAATGCCGATGGCGGAGCCGAAATCGCCTGTCACATAGGGGTTCAGGTATTTGCGCTTCTGCTCCTCGTTCGCGACCTTCACCATCATATGCATGTTGGGCGCGTCCGGCGGGAAGACGAAGGGCACGGCGGTGCGGCCCAGTTCGAAATTCACGCCCACCAGGGCCAGGGCCGGCAGGTCCATGCCACCCACTTCCTCTGGCGCGTCCAGGGCCCAGAGCCCCAACTCCTTGCACTTGGCGAACAGGCCGGCCTCTTCCTCGGCCGAAAGGCCGCCGACGCCGCCGGACGCCTCACGGTCCAGCACGTTCTTCTCCAGTGGCATCAACTCCTCGTCGACGAATTTGGCGACGAGTTCCTGGAGCATGCGATGTTCTTCGGCGATCTGGGCCATCGGGGCGTTCCTCGAATGATGGGAGTATGAACTCTGCTGCCCGAAGACTAGCCCCAACCGCCAGCAGTCAGCAATGCGGATGGCAGACCGGGCTAGGCGGTCGGCGTTGCCTCGATGGCATCGGATTTCGCGATCAGGCGGCGCAGCGTCTCCGCGTCCAGCGTTTCCTGCTCCAGCAGGGCGTGGGCCGTGTGATCCAGTTCGTCTCGGCGGCTGTTCAGGATGGAAACGGTGCGCTCGAACACGTCGGCGATGATCTGTTTCACCGCCCGGTCCAACTGCGCCGCCGTGGCCTCGCTGTAGCGCCGCTCGAAATAGGTGGAGGCGCCGTTCTGGCCCAGAAACGTGGTGCGGTCGGAATCGTAAGTGACCGAGCCCAGGTCCGGGTCCATGCCATAGCGGGCCACCATGCTGCGCGCGATGTCGGTCGCCTTGGCCAAGTCGTCCGCCGCGCCGGTGGAGAAATGTCCGAACACCAGATATTCGGCCGCGCGCCCGCCCATCAGCACGGCGATCTTGTTCTCCAGTTCCTCCCGGGTCATCAGGAAGCGGTCCTCGGTCGGGCGCTGGATCGTGTAGCCGAGCGAGCCGACGCCGCGCGGGATGATCGAGACCTTATGCACCTCGTCCGTGCCGGGCAGGGACATGCTGACGATGGCGTGGCCCATCTCGTGATAGGCGACGATTTCCCGCTCTTTCGGGTTGAGCAGGCGGTTGCGCTTTTCCAGGCCGGCGACGATACGTTCGATGGCCTGGGTGAAATCCTGCATGTCGACGGTTTCGCTGCGCCGGCGCGTCGCCATCAGCGCGGCCTCGTTCACCAGATTGGCGAGGTCGGCGCCGCTGAAGCCGGTGGTGAGCGCGGCGATCTCTTCCGGATTGGCGTCTCGCCCGGCCGCGATCTTGCGCATATGCACTTTGAGGATTTGCACCCGTCCGACCCGGTCCGGCCGGTCCACCAGGATTTGCCGGTCGAAGCGGCCGGCGCGCAGCAGCGCCGGATCGAGAATTTCCGGCCGGTTGGTGGCGGCCAGCAGCACCAGCCCCTCGCTCGGGTCGAACCCGTCCAGTTCGGCCAGCAACTGGTTCAGGGTCTGCTCGCGCTCGTCATTGCCGCCGGCCATGGGCATGGCGCCGCGGGCGCGGCCGAGCGCATCCAGTTCGTCGATGAAGATGATGGCCGGGGCCTGTTTGCGGGCCTGCTCGAACAGGTCGCGCACGCGGGCGGCGCCGACGCCGACGAACAGTTCGACGAATTCCGAGCCGGAAATTGAAAAGAATGGCACGCCGGCCTCGCCGGCCACGGCGCGGGCCAGCAGCGTCTTGCCGGTGCCGGGCGGCCCTACCAGCAGAACGCCCTTCGGAATATGCGCTCCCAGGCGGCCATAGCTCTGAGGGTTGCGCATGAACTCGATGACTTCCACCAGTTCCGCCTTGGCCTCGTCGACGCCGGCGACATCGTCGAAACTGACCTTGGTGTCGGTTTCCGCATAGATTTTGGCGCGGCTCTTGCCGACATTCAGCATGCCACCCAGGCCACCGCCCCCCATGCGTCGGATCAACAGCATCCAGAGGCCGAAGAACAGCAGCACCGGCAGGAACCAGGACAGCAGCGTCGTCAGCCAGGTGCGCTGGACCGCGCCGGAATAGATGATGCCCTTGCCCTGCAATTCCTTGGCGAGGTCCGGTTCGACCCGCGTGGTGACGAACGCCGTTTTCCCGTTGCGCGGTTCTTTCAGGGTTCCCCGAACCGAGGTGTCGCTGATGGTCACCTCCTTGACGATGCCGTCGGCGACGTATTGTTCGAATACGCTGTAGGGAACGGTGTCGACATACTCGTTTTCGACCCAGAGGTCGCGCAGCAGGACGACGCCCAGCAAGGCCAGGATAAAATACCAAAAATTGATCTGGGTGCCGCGATCCATACCGGGTTCCGTTTCTCAATTCTGTCCGCGCGATGCGCTGCCGTTTGGTAACATTTCGCCGGCCCCGACCTTAGCCCGATCCGGACTCCGACGCCAAATCCAGGCGCCCGGCAACCGCGGACCAGAGGTCGTGGCCGGGCCGGTCCGCATAGGCATAGCGCGCCCGCACGACCGGCGGGCCGTCCCACTGGACGGCCTCCAGGCGTTTCGCCAGGTCGATCGGCGTTCCGGCCACCACGACATCGGCGCCGCTGCAGCGGATCGTCTCGGCCAGGGCGCGCTGCTGGTCCGGGCTGTAGCCGACCGCGGGCAGAACCGGTCCGATATGCGGATACTGCCGGTAGACCGCCGCGATGGCCGGGGTGGCGCTATGGCGGGGATCGAGGATCTCGGCCGGCCCCGCCGTCAGGGCGGCGGCGTAGCCGGCGCCGGTAGCCATGCCGCCATGGGTGATGGTGGGGCCGTCCTCCACCACCAGCACACGCTTGCCGCGAACCGCGTTTTCGTCCTCGAGCCGAACCGGCGACGCGCCCTCGATTACCAACGCGTGGGCATTGTGGCGGCGGACGGCCTCCGATACCGCGGCGATGTCCTCCGGCCGGGCGGCATCCGCCTTGGCGATGACGACGATGTCGGCCATGCGCAGGTTGACCTCGCCCGGCCAGTATCGCGTTTCGTGGCCGGGCCGCAACGCATCTACCAGTACGACGGAGACGGTGGGGCGGACGAAGCCGAAATCGTTGTTGCCGCCGTCCCAGAGCACCACGTCCGCTTCCGCCTCCGCGGCCGCCAGGATCCGCTGATAGTCCGCACCGGCGAAAATGGCGAGGCCGGCCTCGACATAGGGCTCGTATTCCTCGCGTTCCTCGATGGTGCATTCGGCGCGGTCGAAATCGTCGAAGGCGGCGAAGCGTTGCACCGCTTGCCGACCGAGATCGCCATAGGGCATCGGGTGGCGGATGACGCCTGCGCGGATGCCCGCCCCAGCCAGGCGGTTGGCCAGATAGCGGCTGACCTGGGACTTGCCGCAGCCGGTGCGGACCGCCGTGACCGAGACGACCGGCTTCCGGCTGTCCAGCATGGTCCGGTCCGGTCCCCACAACTCGAAGTCGCATCCGCAGGCTGCGGCGCGGGCGGCGGTGTGCATGACGTGCTCGTGGGTGACGTCGCTGTAGGCGAAGATCGCCGCATCGACCGATTCGCGCCGGCAAATGGCCTCCAGGTCGGCTTCCGGCAGGATGGGAATGCCCTGGGGATAGAGCGGGCCGGCCAGCTCCGCCGGGTAGCGCCGGGCGTCGATCCCGGGGATCTGGGTCGCCGTGAAGGCCACGACTTCCAGGTGTGGGGCGTCGCGACAGGCGATGTTGAAATTGTGAAAGTCGCGCCCTGCCGCGCCCATGATGACCAGTCGGCGCCGTGCCATGCCTTGCCTCCGTTCCGGTTCGCTCACTGGACATATGGCGCGAACGATCCGGCCGCGAAAGCCAACACGGCGGTATGACGACGACGTGGCGCGCCTCAGAACAGGTCGGCGACAGCCTCGTGATAGCGGACCATGGCTTGCAGATGGGCCGCGACGGTGCGGCCTTCGATACGGGTGAACTCGTTGCGGGAATAGGCGTTGTGCAGGGTGAAGTGCGAGACGCCGGCGTCCTGCCAGAATTTGATGGTGTGCCGCCAGTCCGCTGGTGTTCCGGCACCAGCGGAAAGCCGGACGGACAGGCCGGGCTCGCCGCTGCGTCCGGCCTTCGCCCATGCAGCCCGCAGCGTGTCGAAGTCGCGGAGGGCGTCGTCGCCCGGCGGATGGTTCAGATACATCCAACCGTCGCCATAGCGGGCGAGGCGCCGGATCGTCTGTGGCGCGTGCCCGCCGAACCAGAGCGGCACCTTGCCGGACGGCGGGCGCGGGTTGATGCCGGCATCCTGGATATCGTGCCATTCGCCCTTGAAGGTGACGTGATCGTCGGCCCAGAGCGCTTGCATCACCCGCACCTGCTCCTCCGACCGCCGGCCGCGGTTGGCAAAGTCCATGCCGAGGCCGACGAACTCCACCGGGTTCCAGCCGATGCCGACGCCGAAGCGGAAGCGCTCGCCGCAAAGGGTGGCGAGCGAGGCCGCCTGCTTGGCCACCAGCACCGCCTGGCGCTGGGCCAGGATCATCACCTCGGTGGAAAACCCGACCTTGGGGCAGACGCCGGCCAGAAAGCCCAGCAACACGAACGCATCGACGAACGTGTCCGCCGAGGTGTTCATCTGCCCCCAGTCGGGCCGGCTGGCGGCGTTCACACCCAGCACGTGATCCGGGCAGGCCAGATAGGAGAAGCCGAGCCCTTCCGCGGTCTGCGCCAATGTCTTGACGTCGACGGGGTTGCCGCCGGTGTCGGCGAGCGGCAGGGCATAGCCGAGGGGCATGGGGCCGGTCCTCCCGCCGCGGGCTAGCGCTTGATCGAGCGCAGGAAGCCGGAGCGGGCCTTGGCGGCCTGCATCATCCAGCCCAGATCCTGGCCGCTGAGAATGAGCTGGGCGCCCTTCTGGATGTATTTGCTCGCCAGTTCTTCGTCATAGACGCCGCCCATGCCGAGGAATTTGCCGTTGTTGCGGCAGGCGGCGGCCGCGGTGTCATAGGCGTTGGCGACATTCTCGTGACCGTACTGGCCGTGAATGCCCATCTCGGCGCAGAGGTCGTTGGTGCCGATCAGCAGGCAGTCGATGCCGGGAACGGCGGCGATGGCGTCGGCATTGGCGATGGCCGTCGGCGTCTCCAGCATCACCGTGACCAGCAAGTTGTCGTTGATGGTCTTGGCCATGTCGGCAATCGGCATGCTCTGATAGCCGAGCAGCGGCTGCGTGCCGGAGATCGAGCGGTGACCCAGCGGCGGGAACAGCGCCTGGTCGGCGACGCGCTTGGCTTCTTCGACCGTGTCCACATGCGGCACGACAATGCCCTGGGCGCCGCCGTCCAGCGGGCGCGAGGTCTGGAAGCGTTCGTGCGCGCTGGCCCGCGGGATCGGCGTGATGCCGGCATCGAGGGCGGCGAGCGAGATGTTCACCGCCATGTCGATGGTCATGGTGTTGTGTTCCAGGTCGATGAACAGCCAGTCATAGCCGCAAACCTTGGCGATCTTGGCGATATCGACGCTGCGGGCCTGGCGCACGCCGAAGCCGAGCGCCAGTTCGCCGGCGCGCAGCTTGTCCTTGGCAATGTTCGGAATGATGCTCATCGCGCAGAGGTCTCCCATGGGGCGTTTCGTTGCCGCGAAGCTTAGCGGATCGCGTCCTTGCCGCAAGGCCGGCATTAAGCGGGCCTTCACCGCCATCGATCAGATTGTGCGGGTGGAGTTGTCGCTCCCGTCGTCTTTTCGGACAGATCCGGAGCCATGGAATTGACCGCCGCGTCGCGCCCATCCCCCGCCCATCCGCCACACGGCAACACGCTGCGGGGCAAGCTGGACAAGACCACGGACCGGTTCGACCGGTACCCGTTGCTGGACGTGGTGTGCGGGCAGTTCGTCCGGTTGCTGTCGCAGCGCTTGACGATCCTGTACGGGGCGCCGGTGGCCGCCTATCCGACGCACAAGGACATCAAGCGCTTCGGTGCCGTTCTCGAGACCGTGACCCATCCGGCCCTGTATTGCGTGTTCGCGGCGACGCCCTGGCCGGAAAGCGGGCTGGTGGTGATCGACGGCGGCATTGCGGAGGCCAATCTGGAATTTCTGCTGGGGGCCGACGAAGACGCGGGGTTCGAGCCGGAATGGCGGGTCGCGACCCGGTTGGATCGGGTGCTGGCGTCGCGGATGGTCGATGCGGCCCTGGGTGAGTTGGCGCTCGCCTTCACGGCGGCGCGCGCCGAAATCGGTACGGTTTCCCTGGTGTGTTCGCGGGTCGAGACCGCGCCCCAGTTTGCCGCCATCGCCGCCGACCAGTCACTGGCGCTGGCCCTGGGCCTGCACCTGGAAATCGGCGAGGCCAACCGCAGCGGCCAAATGGACGTCGTCCTTCCCATGGCGATGCTGGAGCCGATCCGACGCTATTTGAGCGATGTCTATCGCGGCGAACGGACCGGACAGGATCGCGAATGGGCACGCCACCTCACCGGTGCGGTGATGGACACCCGGCTGGCGGCCGACGTCGAACTGGAACGGCTGTCCGTTCCGTTCGAACGGGTGATGTCGTGGCAGGTGGGCGACGTGCTGCCGCTGTCCTCCGATGCCGATACCTTGCTGGAAATCCGCGTTCCGGACACGGCCGGCCGTACCACCCTCTTGCGCGGATCGCTGGGCGCGATGCGCGGCCACAAGGCGATCAAGCTGGTCTCGGACGACGCGGCGGAGTTTGCCGCACCGATCGGCCGGCTGGCCCGAAGCCTGGGCGTGCCGGTGCCTGCCCCGCCGAACGAGCCGCCGCCAGCGCTTTCGGGCGCCGTGCCCGACGGCGGCCTGGACGACGAAGCGGCCTTCGGTCTGGCCACGCCCGGGGCGGACTGAGTCTCAGCCGGCGACGGCCAGGCGGCAGGGCCAGGGCAGGGGCTCGCGCACACCCAGCCGCTGCAATGTGTGCCACGCGCTTGCCAGGTTGGAGGTGATGACGGGCTTGCCGCAATCCCGCTCCAGCGCTTCGACCACCGGCAGGCTGGCCATGGCGGTGCAGGACAGGAACAGCACGTCCGCGTCCGGGCGGTCCGCCGCTCGGCCCAGGCGATAGCAGACCTCCGGCGGGATGCGGTTGATGGCCCGCCGTTCACGCTCGGTCTCACCCATGTCGAGGCCGAGGGCGGCCGTGACCGCGAAGCCCTCCGCTTCCAACCATGCCACCTCGCCGTCGGTGATGAACCGGCGATAGGGGGTTGCCAGCGCCACGCGCTGCGCACCCAGCGCCCGCAGTGCGGCCAGGACACAGGCGGCCGTGGTCGTCGCCGGTGTGCCGGCGATGGCTTCCAGGCGGGCCACCAACCGCTCGCCATCGGTCATGAAACTGCCGGACGTGCAGCCGTAAAGGATCAGGTCGACCTCGGCGCTGGCCAGATCTTCGGCGGCGGTTTCGGTTCCCGCCGCCATCGCGTCCAGGCTGGCCTGGCTGGGCACGCCGCGCACCGGCGTGCGGGCGCCGTGATAGGTGACTCCGACCGGCGCCAGTTTGGCCAGTTCCGGCTCCATGACCGAGTTGGCGGAGGGCAGGATCACTCCGACCGTCCCAAGCCAGCCATAGGGCCGATATTGGCCGAGCGCTTTCAGCGGATCGGCAGCCATCAGGCGACCTGGGGCAGGAACCCGGCCAGATGGTCCATCGCCTTCAGCGCATCGTCCAGGCGCCGCGGCGTCACCAGGACCGTGCGCTTCACCCCCATGTCGCGATAGGCCTTCAGCGCGTCCAGGTCAGCACCCTGGAAGGCGAACACCGAGATTTCGATGGTGTCGGGGTTGCGGCCATGGGCAGTAGCGCGGCGGCGCACGTCGGCGATGTGATCCGGCAGGTCCTGGATCAGCACGTCGATGGGAATCCATCCGTCGCAATAGCGCGCCACCCGCTCCCGCCCCTTTTCGGTCGCGCCGCCATAGATGACGGGCGGGCCGCCGGCCTGGGCCGGCTTCGGGTAGGAGATGATGCGCTCGAACCGGACCATGTCGCCGTCATAGGAGGCCTCTTCCTCGCGCCAGATGCGCTTCATCGCCTCGACGCTTTCGCGCAGATACTTCCAGCGCCGGGGGAAGGGCACGCCGTGGTTCTCGCACTCCTCGCGGTTCCAGCCGCCGCCGACGCCCAGCAGCACGCGCCCGCCCGAGAGATGATCCAGCGTCGCCACGGTCTTGGCGAGCGCGATCGGATGGTGCTGCGCCACCAGACAGACGCCTGTGCCGAGCTTGATGGTCTTGGTGACGGCCGCCGCCGCCATCAGCGACACGAACGGGTCGGCCATGTGGTAGTAGGGTTTCGGCAACGGGCCGGGGCCGGGATAAGGGGTCTGGCGCGAGGCGGGGATGTGGGTGTGCTCCCCGACCCAGAAGCTCTCGAAGCCCCGCTCTTCCGCCGCCCGGGCCAGATCGTCCGGGCGGGCGCCGTATTCGACATTGTAGGTGAACAGGCCCAGTTGCATGGCGCGGCAGATCCTTTTGATCGCTCAAGAATGGGGGAGCGGACCGCCAGGGTCGCGTCCCCCCCCCCCCTTTGGGTCAGGCGGCTGTTTTCTTGCCTTTCAGCGCCCACTCGACCAGTTCCATCTGGTCGTTGCCGAAATACATGTCGTCGCCATTGACGAACAGGGTCGGCGAGCCGTAGCCGCCGCGTTCGATCAGTTCGTCGGTGGTGTTGAACAGGCGCTGCTTGATCTCGTCGGTGGCGATCTTGGCGAAGAAGTCATCCGGGTCCATGCCGGCCTTCGTCACCACGGCCCGCAACTCGTCTTCCTTCGAGATGTCCTTGTCGTCGCGCCAATAGGCTTCGAAACAGGCGCGGGCATAGTCGACGATCTTGCCCTGGTCGATGGCGACGAACGCGCCGCGCAGCGCCTTGACGCTGTTCAGCGGGAACACGCTCGGCCGGATCAGGGTGAGGCCCTGATAGGCGGCCCAGTCTTCCATGCTCTTGCGGTAATGCGCGTCTTTCACCGGAACCGGGTTTTCGCGGCGCTGATAGACCGACGGGTTGACCTTGTTGAACACGCCACCGACCAGGAAGGGCTTCCAGACCAGTTCCGCGCCGGTGCGGGCGGCGACGCCTTCGATGCGCTCGAAGGCCAGATAGGTCCAGGGGCTCGAGACGTCGAAAAAGAATTCGAGAGTGGGCATGGGGAGAAACTCCAGATGCGGTAGGAAATGCGGTGGCGGAAACGTTACCGTGAGGACGCGCCGCCGTCGATGTTGATCACCGTGCCGGTGATATGGCTGGCCCGGTCGCTGGCCAGATAGACCACCAGGTCGGCGATCTCCTCCGGCTTGCCGGGGGGGCGGGTCCTTCTGGACCATTTCCTGCCACCGGCTTTCGTCGCCCAGCCGGTCCTTGGCCCAGCCCTTGCACATGGTGATCATGCGCTCGGTCACCACCAGCCCGGGATTGCAGCCGACCACGCGGATGCCGTCGTCGACGGAGCGGCCGCCCATGGCGCGGGTGAAATGCATCAGACCGGCATTGCCGGTCGAGCCGGCGATATAGGCGAAATTGGGGGAAAAGCCGGCCATGCCCAGCACGTTGACGATGACGCCGCCGCCCTTGGCTTTCAGCATTGGATAGACGGCGCGGGTCAGGTTGATATAGCCGAACACTTTCAGGTTCCAGGCCTCGCGCCAGATCGCTTCGTCGACGTCCTGCAGGCTGCCGGGCGGGATGGCGCCGGCATTGTTGACCAGGATATCGATGGCGCCGCAATCCGCCGCCAGCCGTTCGGAATTGCCTCGCACCGCGATATCGATCGGATGGACCGAGACATTCACCTGATGGGCCGAGCGGATCTCGTCCGCGGCCTGGAGCAGGTCCGCCTCGGTGCGGGAGGCGAGATGCAGGTGGCAGCCCTCCGCCGCCAGACCCTTGGCACAGGCAAGCCCGATGCCTTTGGAAGCGCCGGTCACGAGCACAGTTTTTCCGGCCAGATGCAAGTCCATGGCGCGCCGTTCCTCGATTGATTGGTCGTTGGCAACCAGACTAGCGGATGGCGCCGCGGCGCGGCAAACGGATCGTGCGAGACGGATACCGCCGGGCGGTCGCGAACCGGGTCAGACCAGCCCTTCGCCGGCATTGATGTCGGGTTCGGTCCATTCGCCCGGGAAATCCGGCTGGTTCCGCGGCTCGGCGGCGATGAAGGCGGGCAGCGCAGCGCAGCGCTCGAAAATGCCGGCGATCAGCGGGAAGGGCGTCATGTCGACCTTGAAGCGGCTGATGCCCTTGCGGACCTGGGGGACTAGATGCAGGTCGGCCCAGCCCGGCGTTTCGCTGAAGCAGAAGGCCCAGGGTTCTTCGCGGCGACGCAGATGCTCCTCCAGGGTGCGGAAGCCGACGTCGAACCAGTGTCGCTGCCAGAGGGCGATGCCGGCCTCGTCCACCCCCAGCTGGTTGTGCAGGAAACGGCGCACGCGGATGACGTCGATGGCGTGCATTTCCGAGGTGATGTGCTGGCCGAAGGCGCGGGCTTGGCCGCGCCGGACCGGGTCGTCCGGCAGCAAGGGCGGCGTCGGATAGGTTTCTTCCAGAAACTCCAGGATGGCGGTCGCCTGGGCGAAGGTGCGGCCCTCCACCTCTAGGGCGGGCATCAGCCCTTGCGGGTTCAATTGCTTGTAGGCGTCGTAGCCGATGGCGCGCACGGACACGTATTCATAGGGGATGCCCTTCAGTGCCAGGGCGATCCGCACCCGCTCGCCGGCGGAATTGACGAAATTCGAATAGAGTTTGAGCGTCATGGCGCGCGGCCTCCCGGTTGGTCCTCCGATGTTTCCACCGGTCGCCGGCTTTGTCGACCGTCTCCTGGCCGTGGGAGGCCATGAAAATCGGGGTCGAGACCGATCCGGCTTCGCCCTATCCTGGACGCCCACAGCGAGGGAAAAGGAAGCAAGTCATGCGCGCAGTCGGTCTGATGGTCCATGGCGGGCCCGAAGTGCTCCAGGTGGTCGACGTTCCGGAAGTCCACGCCGGGCCGGGACAGGTCCGCATCCGCGTGCAGGCGGCGGCGGTCAACCCGACCGACACCATGGCGCGCAATGGCTCACGGGCCGAGCACCAGAAAAAGGATCCGCCGCCCTATGTGCCCGGCATGGACGCGGCCGGTGTCGTCGACGAGGTGGGCGAAGGGGTCTCCACCGGCGTAAAGGTCGGCGACCCCGTCATGGCCATGATTGTGCCGGACGGCGCACATGGGGCCTATCGCGAGCAGATTGTGCTCGACCAGCGGGCCGTTGTGCCGGTGCCGCGGGGCGTCGGCCCGGTCGAGGCCTGCACCCTGCCGATGAACGGCCTCACCGCCCGGCTGTCCCTGGACCTGTTGCAACTCCGGCCGGGGCAGGTTCTGGCCGTCACCGGCGGCCCGGGCGCTTATGGCGGGTATGTGATCCAACTGGCCAAGTGCGAGGGGCTGACCGTCATCGCCGACGCGGCGCCGAAGGATGAGGCCTTGCTGAAATCCCTGGGTGCCGACATCGTCGTTCCCCGCGGCGACCGGTTCGCGGACGCGGTCCGCCGGCATTTTCCCAGCGGAGTCGACGGGCTGGCCGACGGCGCCCTGCTGAACGAGGCGGCGATCCCGGCGGTGAAGGACGGTGGCGCGTTTACGGCCATTCGCGGCTTCAAGCCGGCCGAGCCGGTCCGCGGCATTCGCTTCACGCAGACCTGGGTGCGCACTTATGACGGCGAATACGAAAAGCTCGACCGTCTCCGCGCCCTGGTGGAGGAAGGCAAGCTGACCCTGCGGGTCGCCGGCACGGTGACACCGGAGCAGGCCCCGAAAGCCCACGCCGCGCTGGAAGCCGGCGGCAGCCGGGGCCGCTGGGTGATCCGCTTCTGACGCGCGGGCCGTCCGTTATCGCAACGTCGTCAGCGGGCGGAGCCGGGGACGGGTTCCGCCGAACAGCCAGAGGCCGGCAATGGCTGCGGGCAGGCCGCACACGGTAAACGCCACCAGATAGCTGTCGCTGACGACGACCAGCAGGCTGAAGGCGCTCGGTAGCAGGATCTGGCCCAGATTGCCGAAGGCGAGCACGCCGCCAGTCAGGCTGCCGACCTGACCCTCCGGTGCGAGGCGGGCGGTTTCCGCCAGCAGAACGCCATGCCAGCTCACCGCGGTCGCGGAGCAGGCCAGCACGACGCCGACAATGCCGGCCATGGGCCAGGTACTGTCGATCAGGCCCATGCAGGCCACGGCGACGAACATGGCGAGGCCGAACCCGGCCAGCATGCGGTTGGCGGGCAGCCAGCCGCTGGCGACCCAGCCCCAGACGATGCGCGCGGGAATGGCGATGGTCATGGCGAGCCCGAACACGCCGCCCGCGGTCGCGACCGACTGCCCCACCACCTCGACCAGATAGGTGACGGTGAAGGTGGTGAACACCGCCTGAAGGCCGATGAAGGAAAACCCGGCCGCCGCCAGCGGGCGCAGGTCGGGCGCGGAGAGGACCATGCGCAGCGTGCCGAACGCATCGGTCCAGGCCAGTTTCTGGCTGGGGATGCGGTCGGCATCGAAGCGGGCGCGGATCGGCTGCAGCAGCAGCGCCAGCAGGCAACAGCCGGCGGCAGCGGTCAGGGCGGCGGCGGGCCAGCCATGGGCGGCGGCGATGTGCGGTAGGGTGAGGCCGGTCAGCATCACGCCGACCGGAACTCCGGTTTGCTTGATAGAGAACACCACCGGCGCGTATTTCGGTGGCGCGTGCTTGGCCAGGATGTGACTGGACGCGGGCGTGGCGACGGTCGCCCCCAGGCCCAGCAATGCCGCCGACAGCAGCATGGTCGGCAGCAGGCCCAGGCTGAGCACAGCCAGACCGCTGCCGACCAGCAGCAGCGTGAGCTGGCTCATGCGCAAGGCGCCATAGCGGCGGATGAAATTGCCGCAGGACAGCGTCGCGAACAGGCCGAACGCAGCCGTGACGCTGACGAAGACGCCGATATAGGCGGGGTCCAGGTGCAGGTCGTCGGCGACCAGGGGGCCCAACACCGGCAGCGTCGTTTTGGCGACGGTGGCAAACGCCTGCTGGATCAGCATGGCGCCCAGGCCGGTGAGGAGCAGCGAGTTCAACTCTTGGCCGGCCCGTCGCGGGTGATCGCTTCCATCGCGGCCAGGGTCTCGTCCGAGACGTGATGTTCCATGCCTTCCGCATCGCTTTCGGCGGTGGCGGCGCTCACGCCGATGGCGCGCAGGAAGGCCAGCACGATGCGGTGGCGCCGGCGGGATTCGCTCGCCATCGCCTCACCCTCGTCGGTCAGGAAAATGCTGCGATAGGGGCGCGAGACCACGAGGCCGTCCCGCTGCAGGCGGGCCAGGGTTTTGTTCACGGTGGCATGGCTGACGCCGAAGCGTTCGGCCAGGTCGACGGCCCGCGCCTCGCCGTTGACCGCGATCAGGTCGCTGATCAACTCGACATAATCCTCCGCCATTTCCGTCTGATGGGCTTGGCGGATGCGGTCGAAGCTGGCGGCCTGACGGCCGGCGTCACGAAGGCGGCGAGGTTGGGGCATGCCGACGGGAAGGTCCGTTCTGTGATCGACGGTTCGGTTGTGCCGATTTCGCGCGCGCATGGCAAGCTTGGAAGCCTACCGTGCGACGCGCGTTATGGTTGTGTTTCGATGGTCGACATCGACCATCGGACCATGTTTCAGGCGTCCGCAGGGCCGGCCGTGCCGTGGGAGTCCGACGGTTGCAGGCCGCGGAAACGGCCGAGATAACGCGGTACCACCGATTCGACCGGCGTCGGCGTGATCCCCAGATCCTCCAGCCCTTTGGCACCCGTACCGACGACATTGTCGGTCGCCAGCAATTTCAACTGGTCCCGGGTCAGCGGCGGGTTGGGGAGCAGTTCGAATAGCCGGGCCTGGATCGCCGCAAACGGCGCAGGCAAGGGCAACAGCAGGCGCTTCATGCCGGTGATGGCCAGCGTGTAGGCCATGATCTCTTTCAGCGACATCACCCGCGGGCCGCCGAGCTCATAGGTCTCGCCCGCACAGGCATCGTCGCTCAGCGTGCGGCAGATGGCGTCTGCCACATCGCCCACATAGACCGGCTGCATGCGGGTCTCGCCGCCGTCGATCAGCGGCAGGATCGGCGAGAAGCGGGCGAGGTCGGCAAAGCGGTTGAAGAAATCGTCTTCCGGACCGAAGACCACGCTGGGCCGAAGGATTGTGGCGGACGGAAAAACCCTGCGGACCGCGGCCTCGCCGGCGGCCTTGCATTGCGCGTAAAAGGACTCGCTCGCGGCGTCGGCGCCGATGGCCGAGACATGGACCAGTTTGGCGGCGCCGGCCGCCGCGGCGTAGCGGGCGACGTATTCCGCGCCCTCCGTCATCACGGCATCGAACTGCTGCGCGCCGCTTTCGTGCAGGATACCGACCAGATTCACCACCCAGTCCATGCCCTCGCAGGCCGCCGCGACCGTTTCCGGATAGCGGATATTGGTGAGGACCGGGGAAATCTGGCCGACGGCGCCCATCGGCTTCAGCGTCTTCGCTGCCTCGACGTCGCGGCATGCGACGCGGACCGGGTGCCCGGCCGCCGCGAGCCGCTGTACCACATGCCGCCCGATAAAGCCGGAGCCGCCAAACACCACTACGCGCGCTAGAGCCATTGTCCGAAACCCTGTGCAAACCGACGCGCCCCGAGCGAGGCGCTTACCATATCTCTGTTTGATATGCCGCAGACCGGCGTCTGCGGCAAGGTGGGCATAGGGTCGCCTTTGGCGCCTACCGGTCGGACGAGGCGATAATCACCCGTGCCGTCATCTCCATGCGCTCCGACACCGGCTCTTGTGCGGGCGGTGCCGCGGCCGCCGCATCGTACTGTTTTTCGGCCGCCATGGTGCGCACCTGTGCGGGCAGGGGGCGGGGCATTTGGGCGCCGTCGCGGAACATCACCTCGTGCACGTGGAAACCCCGGTCGGGAAACTGGCTCGCAACGGCTTTGGCCTCGGCTGCGGCGCGCGCATAGATGGTCTGGCGGAGTTTCGCAGCCGTGGCCTCGCGCTCCTGCAGCGACGGCGAGAAATCCACCGCCAGCACCCGCACGGTGCGCCCTTTTTCGCCCGCGCTCTTGGCGCGGTCGTAAATGCCGGCCAGGGCCGATTGTGTCAGCCGCGCCTCGGCTACGACCAGCAATTGCTCGTAGCCGGTGTCGGTCTGCGCGCGGTGCGAGCCGGTGATGTGCCATTCTCCTAGGCCGACCTTGTCCAGCACCGCCGTCGGGTTGGCGGCCTTGTCCCGGCTGGCGGCGTCGGTCACCAGCGTTTTGACCTCAACGATGACCCGTGCGGTCTCGGTCTTGACCCAGGCTTCCTCGGTGACGGCCAGGACCATGCGATCCTGGACGGGCGCAGCCGTTTCGGCCAGCACGGGCGTTGTCATGGCGCTGAGCCCGATCAGGCTGGCGACAAGGATGGCTCGCATGGATGGGTCCTTTCCGTTTAGGGATCGGCGCAACGGCCGGGGAGGCGATCCGTTAGGGACTAGATAGGCTCGGGCGAATGCCTGCCAAGACCGCATCGGCCGTAATTTGATACGCCTGTGCGGTTCGCGACGGAAGAAAAGGGGCAAAGTCCTTGGCCGACAGGGCTTCGCAGATGTCCGGCACGGCCTCAGAAATCGAGGTCGGCATAATGCGCCGGCGGCAGGAAGCCAGGCAGGGAATCCGCCAGGATGGACCGGAAGGTCGGGCGCGACTTGATGCGCTGATACCACTCCTTCGCGCCCGGTGCCTCGTCCCAAGGCACCTCCCCCAGATAGTCGAGCACCGACAACTGCGCCGCTGCGGCGATATCGGCGAGGCTGTAGTCGTGACCGGCCAGCCAGTTGCGGTGGTCGGTCAACCAGTCGATATAGGCCAGATGCGTGACCAGATTCTGCCGTCCGGCCCGGATCGCTGCCGAGTTCGGCTCGCCGTCGCGCCGCAAGCGCTTCAGCAGCCGTTCGCCATGCACATAGCGGGTGACTTCGTCGTGAAACTTGCCGTCGAACCAGGCGGTGAGCCGGCGGGTCTCCGCCCGCTGGATCGGCTCCTCGCCGATCAGGCCGGGCGGATCGGAAATCTCGTCCAGATATTCGCAGATGGCGGCCGAATCGGCGATGGTGGTGCCGTCGTCTTCCATCCAGACCGGCACGGTGCCGCCCGGGCTCATGGCCAGGAATTCGGGGCGGCGCTGCCACGGCGTTTCCTGTTCGAGCGCGACCGGAATCGACTTTTCCGCCGCCAGGATCCGAACCTTGCGGCAAAAGGGAGAGAGCGGGTGGTGGTAGAGCGTTGCCATGCGGGGAATATAGCGCGCCACCGGCCGACCGCGAGAGGGAATGCGCGCTCGCGTCCGCTTGTGCGGCGATACTACCGGCTTAGAACTTGCCCACGCCTTTCGCCCGAACAGCCGGACCTGTAAGCCCATGTCGCTATCCGCCGTTGTTTTGCTGGCCCTCGTTCAGGGCATCACCGAGTTTTTGCCCATCAGTTCGTCGGCGCACCTGATCCTGGTGCGCGTGTTCGGCGCCGAGGAGGGGATGGCGACCATGGGTGCGAACGCCGGCGCCGACCTGGTGTTCGATGTCGCACTGCATGTCGGCACCCTGTTGGCGGTCATGCTGTATGCCCGGCGCGACCTTTGGCTGATCGTGCGCGGCGTGATCGGCGGCCTGGGCGGCAAGCGCGGCGAAGGCTGGCATCTGGGCTGGCAACTGGTGCTGGCCACGATCCCCGTGGTGGTGGTCGGCTTCCTCGCCAAGGACCTGATCACCGACTCGGCGCGGTATGTCGGCTTGATCGCCTGGACGACGCTGATCTTCGGGATCGTGCTCTGGCTGGCGGATCGGGTGAGCGACCGGCTGCATCTCTCGCACCTGGGTTATGGGCGCTCGCTCGCGATCGGCGTTGCGCAGACCCTGGCCCTTGTGCCCGGTGTGAGCCGGTCCGGCATCTGCATGACCATGGGCCGTTTCGTGGGGCTCAACCGGGTGGATGCGGCGCGGTTCTCGTTGCTGCTCTCGATCCCGACCATTATCGGCGCCGCCGTCCTGGCCGGGGTGGATCTCTACCGGTCCGGCAATGTGCAACTCGAATACGACGCGCTGGTGGGGATGGTCCTGTCCTTTGTCAGCGCCTGGGTGGCCATCCTGCTGATGATGCGCTGGCTGGCGCGCGCGAGTTTTTTGCCCTTCGTGCTCTACCGCATCGCCCTCGGTCTGGTGTTGCTCGCGATTGCCTACGCTTGACCCGGCGATTGTGCTAGGCCTTGCCCTGTCATGAAAATTCTCGCCTTCGATACCGCCGGACCGGCTTTGAGCGTTGCCGTCACCCATGATGCACGGGTGATTGCAGCCCTGCATCAGCCGCTGGAACGGGGGCATGCGGAATGCCTCTTGCCTGCCATCCAAGGCGTGCTGGTGGCCGCGGGCCTTCGGCTGTCGGACCTCTCTGCCATTGCGACGACGGTGGGGCCGGGCTCGTTCACCGGCCTGCGCACCGGCCTTGCCGCGGCGCAAGGTCTGTCGATCGGCGCCGGATTGCCGGTGGTCGGCGTCAGCCGGTTCGAGGCCCTGGCTGAAGCATCCGGTCGGCTGGGACATGCCCCTGTGGCGGTGGCCATGGATAGCCGGGCCCGTACCCTCTACCTCCAGGCGTTCGCGGCCGATGGGGCCGTGGCCGAGGGCTGGCCCGCCGACGGGCACAACCGCGCGCCGGACGCGATGTCAGACCTGCCCTGGCCGGACGGAGCCGCCGTGATCGGCGACGGTGCGCCGTCCGTGCTGGCAGCGGGCGCGCCGCTCCTCGATACCGACCGCCGCCAACTGCCCGCCGCCGCCGTCGCCGCCTGCGCCCGGCGGACGCTTCTGGCCGGCGGTTCCGGCCTTCCGGCGCAGCCGCTTTATCTGGCGCCGCCGCGGGCGGTGCGGCCGCGGGATGGCGGCCGGATCCGGCCGCGGTGAGCGGTGAGGACGCGCGCATGGACCTGCTGCCCCTGACCCCCGACCGTGCCGGGGAGGCCGCCCGCATCCACGCCGCGGCCATGGCCGACGGTCTGGGCGGCGAGGCCTGGACAGAGGCATCGTTTCGCGCCCTGCTGGGGGGAGACGGCTCCGTGGGCTGGATTGCCGGCGGTGCGGGTCTGGTGCTGGCCCGCGCCATTGCCGGCGAGGCGGAAATCCTGACCATCGGCGTTCACCCCGCGGCAAGGCGCCAGGGCGTGGCCCGCGGCTTGCTGGGCGCCTGCTACGCGTTGCTGCCGGCCCTGGGGGCGGAGCGGCTGGTGCTGGAGGTCGCGGTCGACAATCTGCCGGCACAGGCGCTTTATCGCAGCGAGGGGTTTGCCGTCGTCGGCCGCCGGCCCGGCTATTACAGGCGGGGCGCTGCGCGGATCGATGCACTGGTCATGGCGCGCTCGCTCTGACCGCTATTCCGGCGCCGGACCCGGGAAGCGCTGGCGCAGCTCGAATTTGAGCGCCTTGCCGGACGGATTGCGGGGGATGGCGTCGACGAACTCGACCGCTTTCGGCAGCTTGTAGCGGGCCAGCCGGCCGTCGCAATAGCGCAGCACCGACGCCTCGTCCACGTCCGGGTTGGCTCGCACGGCCACCACCAGCGGTGTCTCGCCCCAGCGCTCGCTCGGAATGCCGATGACCGCGCATTCGCGGACGTCGGGGTGTTGCAGGACGACGTTCTCGATCTCTGCCGGATAGATGTTCTCGCCGCCGGAGATGATCATGTCCTTGATCCGGTCGTGAATCGTGACGAAACCGTCCTCGTCCATGATGGCGAGGTCGCCGGTGTGCAACCAGCCATCTTTGAGCGTGGCCGCGGTCGCTTCCGGGTTTTTCCAGTACTCTTTCATGACATGGCCGCCCCGCAACAGCACCTCGCCCGGCGTGTTCGGGGGCACGTCGCGGCCGTCCGCATCGACCAGGCGCAGATCGGTGTGGAAGAAGGCCTTGCCGGTGGAGCCGATACGCTGCATCGCGTCCTGCGGGCTGATGAGGCAGCCCGGGCCGCAGCATTCGGTCAGGCCGTAGACCTGATGGATCTCGATGCCGATCTCGCGATAGCGGTCCATCAGGGCGATGGGAACCGGTGACGCCCCGCTCATGATCCAGCGCAATTGCGCGTAGGCGTCCGGCGAGGGCAATGGCACCTGCAACATGAAGCCCAGCATGGCCGGCACCGCCAGCGTGACCGTGATGCGCTCCTCGGCCGTCACCTTCCACATCAGCGCCGGGTCGAAATTCCGCATCAGCACGCTGGTGCCGCCGCCATAGACCGTCAACAACAGCGGCGCCAGCGCGCCGACATGGAACAGCGGCAGCACGATGGAAAACCGGTCGCCCTGGCGCATGTCGATGGTGGGGGTCATGGTGAGCAGCGCCCAGAACGTGGTCGCATGCGTGTGCACCACGCCCTTGGGCAGGCCGGTCGTACCGCTGGTGTACATGATGTAGAGGTCGTCGTCGCCGGTTGCGCCCGGCTCCGGCTCTGCTGCGGAGGCGTCCTCGCACAACGCCCGGTAATTCCGGGCGAACACGGCCAGGGCTTCGTCCGCCGGCACTTGCAGCCAAGTTTGCACGTCGGTTTTGCCGCCCGCATGCAGCGCTTCGGCCTGGGGTGCGAAATCCGTGTCGAAGACCAGGGTTTTCGCGCCGGCATTGTCGAGAATGTAGCAGAGTTCGTCGACGACCAGGCGCCAGTTGAGCGGCACTGCGACCGCGCCGATCTTGGCGCAGGCAAAATAGCACTCGAAGAAGGCGGAGCCGTTCATCAGCAGCAGGGCGACGCGGTCGCCGGGCCGGACGCCCTGGTCAATCAGCATGTTCGCCGCGCGGTTCGTGCGGGCGTTGATCGCGCCATAGGAGAAACGCTCGCCGGACGCCAGATCCACCAGCGCCTCCATCCGGGGATCGCGGCGGGCCCGGTTGGTCAGAACCTGGCCGATATTGACATGCATGGCGAACACCTCCCTGAGCATTGACTGTTTCCCGAAACTGTACCCCCGCGCCTGCGACAAGTCATCCGATACCGTGCCGGCGGCGGGCGGCGCCTGGACAATTGCGTTTCTCTGTCGCCCGCACTAACGTCCGCGCCAGCAACGGTTTCCCGGCTCGGTCCGGGAACGCAAGAGGGAACAGGGAGCCGGCTGTCGCCGGTGTAGCCCTGGCTGCCCCCGCAACTGTGAACGGCGAGCGTCCGCCACCGATGGCCACTGGGCAACTGGGAAGGCCGGTCGACGCGAGGACCCGTGAGCCAGGAGACCTGCCGTCGCGAGCGTCACCCATTCCCGTGGCCGGGGTGTGCCAGGGGAGCGGAGGCCCGTTTGCGGTGACGCGGGGAGTTGCGTCGCTGGTCGGGGTCGGGTGTTCGTTGCCAGCCTCTTACACCATGGACGCGGCTCCGCGCCAAATGCGGGGTGGTCGGTCTTTGCGCCGCCCCGCGTGTTGTCCGCCGAGCAAGCCAGAGGCTGTCCGCATGATCCATCGCCCCGTTCTCGCCGCCGCATTCGTCCTCGCCGCGGCGCCCCCTGTTGCCTGGTCGGCCGAAGAGCCGGTCCGCCTCGCGCCGCTGGTGGTGTCGGCCAGCGCGACTCCCGTTGCCGCCAGCGAGGTCGGCAGCGCCGTCACCGTCATCACCGCCGAGGAGATCGAGCGGCAGCAGGCGCGCAGCCTGTCCGACGTGCTGAGCCGGGTGCCCGGCGTGGCGGTGTCCCGCTCCGGCCCGACCGGCAGCCAGACGCAGGTGCGCATTCGCGGCGGCGAGGCCAACCACACGCTGGTTCTGATCGACGGCGTCGAACTCAACGACCCCAGCGGCGCCTCGGAATTCGACTTCGGCAACATGCTGGCCGCCGACATCGAACGGGTCGAGGTGCTGCGCGGCCCGCAAAGCGCGCTTTATGGCAGCGAGGCCATCGGCGGCGTCATCAGCATCACCACCAAGCGCGGCGCCGGGCCCATGAGCCTGACCCTGTCGGCGGAAGGCGGCTCGTTCGAGACCGGCCAGGTCCACGGCCGTTTCCAGGGCAGCGGCAAGGGCTATCGCTTTTCGGTCGGGGGCACCGCGTTCCGGACCGGCGGCGTCTCGGTCGCGCCCACATCCGAAGGCAATCACGAGCGCGACGGCAACGACAACAAGACGCTGGACATCAATCTGGGGTTCAACCCGCTCGACAATCTGGAAGTCACCCTGTTCGGCCGGTTGGTCGAGAGCACGATCGAGACCGACCCCCAGCCCTTCGTCGCCGGAATCATCGGCACGGTCGATGGCAATGACGAAACCGATACCCTGCAACGCACCGGGCGTGCCCAGGTGAAATACAGCCTGTTCGACGGCCACTGGGAACACATTGCCGGCATCGGCTATCACAGCGACCGCGCGAATTCCGTATCGGACAGTTCCGGTGCCTTCAGTTCGGTCGGCGAGAAGACGCGTTTCGACTATCAGTCCAACCTGTTTTTCGACACGCCGGAGTTTGCCGGCGCGAAACACACGTTGACCGTCCTGGTCGAGCGCGAGAACGACAAGCAAAAGACCGCGAGTGCCTATGGCGGCTCCGATCTCGACATCACCAATCACGGGTTGGTGGGCGAGTATCGCCTCGGCCTGTTCGACCGACTGTTCCTCTCGGGCAGCGTCCGGCACGATTTCAACGAACTGTTCGCCGACGCCACCACCTACCGCGCGACGGCGGCCTATCTGTTCCCCGCAACGGGAACCCGCCTGCACGGCAGCTTCGGCACGGGCGTGAAGAACCCGACCCTGTTCGAGCTCTATGGCTTCGGGCCGAACTTCGTTCCGAACCCGAACCTGCAGCCGGAAAAAAGCCGCGGCTTCGATATCGGCGTCGAGCAGAGCGTGTGGGACGACCGCCTGACCGTCGACCTGACCTTTTTCCGCAACCGCATCACCGACCTGATCGATGGCGCCGGCGTCACGGCCATCAACTTGCCCGGCACGACCAAGACGCAGGGCCTGGAAGTGAGCCTGACGGCGGAGCCGGTGGACGGCCTGACCCTGAACGGCCAGTACACCTACACCGACAGCCAGGACCCGAGCGGCACCCAGTTGGTGCGTCGGCCGCGCCACGTGGCCAGTCTGAACGCCGGCTACGGGTTTTTGGGCGGGCGCGCGACCATAGACCTGGGCATCGACTACAACGGCGACCAGCGGGACTACCAGTTCTCGAACTTCTTCGCCGACCGGCGCCAAGTGACGCTCGACCGCTATGTGAAGGTCAATGTCGCGGCCTCCTACAAGGTGACCGAGCGGGTCGAACTCTATGGGCGGGTCGAAAACCTGTTCGACGAGGACTACCAGAACGTGTTTGGCTTCAGCAATCCGGGGATCGGCGCCTATGCGGGTCTGAAAATCCGCATCGGCGGCGAATAGGCCGGGATGAGGCTTTAGCCGGCGCGAAGCATGGCCTTGGCGATTTGTTGCTGCTGCATCTGGCTGGTGCCCTCGAACAGGCGGAACAGGCGCACGTCCCGGTACAGGCGGGTGATGGCGTTGTCCTCGATATAGCCGGCCCCGCCCAGAATCTGCACGGCGCGGTCGGCCACCCGGCACACCATTTCCGAGCCGAAATACTTGGCCGCGGCGATGTCGGGGAAGGGTAGGGGCGTGCCGGCCTCGACCGCCCGGTCGAAGGCGCGGGCCACGTCCAGCACCAACGCCTTGGCCGCCAGCATGTCGGCCTGCATTTCCGCCAGCATCGCCTGCACCATCTGGAACTCGCCGATGGGCTGGCCGAATTGCTCGCGCTTACGGGCGTGTGCAACGGCTTCGGCGATCAGCCGGATCGCCTGGCCGACGCAGGTGGCCGCCACATGGGTGCGGGCGGAGTTGATGCCGCGTAGCGCAGCGCCCAGCCCCCGGCCTTCCACATGGCCCACCAGATTCGCCGCCGGCACGCGGCAGTTTTCGATATTCATTTCGGTGGAGTGCGAGCCGCGCAGGCCCAAGAGCGGCGGCGCCGGCAGCGCTTCGATGCCGGGCGTCCCCGCGGGCACCAGAAATGCGGAGACGCCGGCGGACCCTGTGCTGGCCGGGTCGGTGCGGGCCATGACCAGGAACAGGTCGGCCTCGGGCGCGTTGGTGATGTAGCGCTTCCGGCCGTTCAGCACATAATCGTCGCCGTCGCGCACCGCCGTCGTTTTCAGGCCGCCCGCATCGCTGCCCGCGTCCGGCTCCGTCAGGGCGAAGGCACCGGTGACGGCGCCGGAGGCCATCCGCGGCAGCCATTCGCGCTTCTGGTCCTCGGTCGCGAAATCCAGAATGGCCTGGCTGGTGAGCCCGATCGTGGTCGAAAAGCGCGAGCGGAAGACGGCGGAGGCGCGGGTGAACGCCATGGTCAGGCGCACCTGTTCTTCCTGGTTGCAGGCAAGGCCGCCGTATTCCTCGGGGATGGAAATGCCGAACAGGCCCAGCTCGCGCATGCGCTCGACCAGGGGTTCGGGCACGCAGTCTTCCGCTTCCAGGCGAGGCTCCGCCGGGATCAACTCCTCGTCCGTGAACCGTTCGATGGCGGTCAGATAGGTTTCGAAATCTCGGAAGCTTGCGGAGGCAATCACGGGGACCGGCCCTTTCGGTTTATCGCATC
The DNA here is from genome assembly GCA_020638555.1 of Alphaproteobacteria bacterium. Taxonomy (NCBI): domain Bacteria; kingdom Pseudomonadati; phylum Pseudomonadota; class Alphaproteobacteria; species Alphaproteobacteria bacterium. The sequence continues at coordinate 313,013 of JACKII010000001.1, forward strand.
AGGCGACGCGCGCGGCGGGATTGGGCGCGCCGTTTCAGCATGCCGGTACGACGAACCGGACGCGGTTGCAACGGCCGTTTGGAAAGCGGTGGCGGCAGTGGCGGCGCATGTTCGGCCCGGTCGGTATCGGTCGACGGAGCCGGTGGGCGCGCCGAGACCAGGGTCGGCGCCGTTGCCAGGACGGTGGCCGGCTTGGGCCGGCGCACGAACCAGGCCGGGATGGTCGCGGCCAACGTCACCAGGCCCAGCACCAGGAACACATCCTGGAAGCCGAACATATAGGCGTTGGCGTGGACGATTTGGCCCAAGAAGGTAATGGCATAATTCTGGGCCGTGCCGTCGGGCAGCCCGGTCGGCGCCAGCATGCTTGCGACCATGCCCAGGGTTTCCGCACTGGTGCTGTTGGCCGGCGTCTGCGTCGCCGTCAGGGCGGTGGCATGGAAGGCGGTGCGGGTCTCCAGCACGGCCACCAGCACGGCGATGCCCATGCCGCCGCCCAACTGGCGGAAGAAATTGGCATTGCTGGAGGCGCTGGCCAGCTTTTCCGGTGGCACATAGCGCAGCGAGGTGGCGTTCAGGGGCGTCAGCACCCAGGACAGGCCGATCCGGGTGAAGGCGCTCAGCCCCGCCATCAGGAAGAAGCCGACATTCACGTCGACCCGGTGCATCAGGATGAAGCCGATCGCGAAGGTGACCAGGCCGCTGAGGATCAGCCATTGCGGCGGCAGCGTGTCGGAGACACGGCCGCTCAGCGGGAACATGAACACCATGATACTGCCGCCGAGCGCCAGCAGCCAGCCCGCGCGCATGGCGGTGTAGCCTTGCACGGTCTGTGCGAAGACCGGCACCACATAGGACGAGCCGAACATGCAGACGCCGAAAATGAACGAGACCGCCATGGCGCAGGCGAAGCGCGGATTCCGGAACAGGGTGAAATCCAGCAGCGGCCGCTTCGCCCGGCGTTCCCACCAGACGAAGGCGGCGACGATGATGCTTCCGAGCGCCAGCCGGCCGATCACTGCGTCCGAGGTCCAGCCGAGGCGCTGCCCACTGGTCAACCCGCTGAGGATCAGCGCGAGCGCCGTTGCCAACAGGGCGAGTCCGGTCCAATCGAACGGCGGAAACGGTCCTTTCTGTGCCCGCTCCGGCAGGAACAGCGAGCCAAGCACCAGGGACACCGCGATGAAGGGCAGCGGCATGGCGAAGATGTAGCGCCAGCCCAGCGTGTCGATGGCGATCCCGCCCAGCAAGGGGCCGAACACCGGCGCCAACACGACGCCCATGCCGAAAATTCCCATGGCCGTGCCGCGGCGCTCCGGCGGGAACACCTGGAAGTTCACCATCATCGAGAACGGCTGCATCACACCCGCCGGAATGCCCTGCATGATCCGCGCGACAATCAGCATGTCGATGCTGGTGGAGGTCGCGCCGATGGCCGAGCCGACCAGGAACACCGCGACGATGACCAGAAAGGTCAGGCGCTGGCCGAGCGCGGCGATCAGCCAGGCGTTCAGCAGCATGCCGATGACCATGGTGGCCAGATAGCCGGTGGCGATCCATTGCGCCTGATCCTGGCCGACGCCGAACGCGCCCATGACGCTCGGAACCGCCACATTCATGCTGACCGACGATAACACCATGCCCAACGCCCCGGCCAGGCAGGCGGAGACGACCAGCCAGCGGTAGCGGGCGGCCCCGTACCGCGCGCTCAACACCTCGATGGTTTCTGCTTCGCGTTCGGGGGTCGGGGCGGCGGTCATCTCAGATGTCCGGACGGGCTATTTGCGTACGTCGATTTCGACCTCGACCATCATGCCGGGCGAAAGGTCGATATCCGGTGCCGCCGACCGGTCGAGCGCGATGCGGACCGGCACGCGCTGGGTGATCTTGGTGAAGTTGCCGGAGGGGTTGGGGGTTGGCAACAAGGCAAACTTGGCCGTCGTAGCCGAGCCTACCCGTTCGATCGTGCCCCGGACGTCCGCATCCGGAAATGCGTCGACGAAAACATGGACCGGCTGGCCGAGTTTCAACAGGCGCAGTTCGGTTTCCTTGATGTTGGCTTCGACCCAGACCGCGTCCGGATCGTGCATCATCAGCACGCGCTGGCCGACCCGCACATATTCGCCCTCTTCCACGAACAGGCGGTCGATGACGCCGGCGATCGGTGCGTGGATGATATGCTCCTCGATCTCCACCCGTTTCTGTTCCAGCTCCGCTCTCAAGGCGGTTGCCTGATGATCGAGCATGGCCATTTCCTGGTCGATCATCTCGACCTCGCCCCGCCCGGCCTCGGTCTCGGCGATGGCACCGCGAGCGCGCTGCATCTGCGCTTCGGCCTCTGCGACGTCGCTGCGCAGCCGGCCGACCGTCGCCCGCGCCTCGTCGAGGCGGGCGCGGCTGATCACCTTGCGGGAAAACAGCCGCTCGACGCGGTTGAGATCCTGCTCCGCCAGGGCCAGTTCCGCGCGCAGCGAAGCGCGCTTGGCCTGGTTGGCCTGCAATTCGGAGGTGCGCGATGAAATCCGGCTGCCGGTTTGCTGGTCCATCATTTGCTGTTTGTCGCCGAGCCGGGCCCGGTCGGAGTCCAGCGATGCCAGTCGGGCCTGGATCGCCTCGGCCTCCAGGCGGGGGATGCGGTCATCCAGGCGAGCCAGCACGGCGCCGGCTTTCACCTTCTGGCCTTCCTCGACTTCCAGTTTCAGCAACTGGCCGTCGCGGCGACTGGACATGGTGACCAGGTCGGTGGTGATGCGGGCGTCGTACTCGAAAACATGGGTCAGCCGCGCCATGATTTCGGTGTAGCCCCAGCCGACCGCGGCCAGGGCGACGATGGCAATCACAACATAGCGAACCATGCTGCGACCCAGCCGGCTGCGGCGTACGGGCTGCGGCAAGGGTTGGGTCGGGGGGGCTTTGGGTTTGTCTTCGGTCATTTGGCGCTATCGGACATTCGGATCGTTTCCAGCCGCCGCAAGACGCAGGCGAGCGACGCGTTCAGGCTCGTCAGTTGTGACGCGGGCAGGTCGGCCACCAGTTCCTGCCGCAGGGCAAGCGCGATGCGGCTCGCGTCGCAATGGGTGGTGCGGCCTGCTGCGGTGATGCAGACATGTTTCACCCGCCGGTCCTCGGGCGCATCGCGGCGTTCGACCAGACCGGCGCTTTCCAACTGGTCCAGCTGGCGCACGAGCGTCGGCCCGCTGATTCCCGCCTGCTCGGCCAGATCGTTCTGGGCGATGGGCCCGCTCACCTCCGCCAGGAGGGTCAGCAAGACATAGCGCGCCTGGCTCAGGCTGTGCGGGTGCAGCCGGCGATCCAGCTCCCCGCGCCAGAGGCGCGCCACGACGGCGATTTGACGGCCAAGAGTGTATTGCGGCATGGCTATTTGATAGCACGCTAATGAATAGCAGGTCAAACTATCCTCGCACGGCCGTTTCTCTAGTCACGCCGTCGATGCGGGGCGGACTCACAAGTTACAGGACAGGCCGCCATCGACCGTCAGGGTCTCGCCGGTGATGAACGCAGCGGCGTCCGAGGCCAGGAACAATGCCGCGCCGGCAATATCGGCGGGGGTTCCCCAGCGGCCCAGCGGCGTGCGTTGCAGAATCCCCTCGTTCACCGCACCCGACTGCGAGACCTTGGTCATTTCGGTCGCGACGAAGCCGGGCGCGATGGCGTTGACCCGGATGCCGTCGCGCGCCCAGGCGACCGCCAGGGTCTTGGTCAGTTGCAGAATCCCCGCCTTGGAGGCGCCATAGGCCGGGTTGCCGCGACTGCCGAAAAACGCCGTGACCGAGGTCAGATTGAGAACGCTGCCGGCACCGCTGGCGGCCAGCTTCGGCCGCATCAGGCCCGAAAGCGTCATCATGCCGGTCAGGTTCACGTCCAGGACACGCTGGAAGTTGTCGCGTTCGTATTCCTGCCCCCGATACAGCACCATGCCCGCATTGTTCACCAGAATGTCGAGCGTCGGCAGGGATGCCGCCAGGCGTTCCAGGGCCGCCGCGTCGCCGATATCCGCCTGGTGGAAGGTCATGCGGTCGAGGTCGGTGTCATAGCTCTCGCGCGGCCGCGTGCCTGTCGCGTGCACCGCTGCACCGGCGTCGCGGAAGGCGCAGGCGATGGCGTTGCCGATGCCGGCAGAGGCACCGGTCACCAACACCGACCGACCGGAAAAATCGAAACGGACCAAGATTGTGACATCCCTTTTGGAAGCAAGGCTTGCAAGCCGCTTATGCTTTGCTTCAGATGCGCGACCGTCAACCCATTCCCGATAGGCAAAGGATCACGACCGATGGACACGTCCAAGTACAACAACACCGAAGCGTTTCAGGCCGGCCTGAAGGCGCGGCGCGAAGTGCTGGGCGACGGCTATGTCGAGCCGTCGATCGCGCGCGGTGCCGAAGACGCATTCACGCGGAAGTTGCAGCAATTCGTCACGGAGTTCGCCTGGGGCACCGTCTGGTGCAGCGACGGATTGGACCGCAAGACCCGCTCGACCATCAATATTGCGTTACTCGCCGCGATGGGACGTTCGGCCGAGCTGAAGCTGCACACCCGCGGCGCCATCGCCAATGGCATGACCAAGGACGAAATTGCGGAAGTCTTTCTGCAAGTTGCGGTTTATGCGGGCGCTCCCGCCGCGGTCGAGGCCTTCCGCGAGGCCAAAACGGTGTTCGACGACATGGGGATCTGATCCGCTCTCCGCCCTGCAACGCGTTGACCGCATCAATGGCTCGTTAACCACTTCCCACGCACTCTCCTCCAGCGTCCCGGCCTTCGGGTTTGACGCTGGATTTTTTTTGGCATTCAAATGCGGTTTCCGGTGAGTAGGAGCAATGGTGTTGGCCGGGATTTCCGATCCTAGCAAGTGGGCGCTGCCGGCTGCTGTGATTGCAATCTGTGCGTTTCTGACCGCCGTGATGCGGATCAGCTATGACAGCTTTGCCATTTTCCTGTTGCCGCTCAGCCGTGAATTCGGATGGGCGCGCGCCGAGACCGCGGGCATTTACGGCGCGATGATGCTGTGTTTCGGCATCGGTTGCCCGATCGCCGGCCGTTTGATGGACCATTGGGGCCCCCGTTGGACCTATGTGCTTGGCGCGGTGGGGCTGGCGCTGGGGTTTTGGGCCGCCCGGTCCTCCAGCGCCCTCTGGCAGTTTTATCTTGCGATTGGCGTGTGCGTCGGCTTGTCGGGCGCCTTGGTCGGTACCGTCAGCCACGCGGCGCTTCTGGCCCGATGGTTCGGCGCCAATCTGACCATCGCGATTGCCGCCGCCGCCGCCGCCTCCGGCATTGGGGTGCTGGTGTTCGCGCCGTTGCTGCAATGGCTGATCGACGCCGATGGCTGGCGCTGGACCTATGCCATGCTGGCTGCCGTGGCGCTGGGGCTGGCGGTGATTCTGTTCGCGCTGCCGTGGCATCGTTTGGGCGGGCCGAAAACACCGGTTCTCGCCCGCCGCGCACCGCCGGCGTCGGGTTCGGATCCGGTCGCCCTGTCTCCCCCCGTGACCGGAGCGCGCGATGCCTATCGCCAGACCCGGTTCTGGGCCCTGTTCGGGTTGCAGTTCCTGACCGCGGTCAGCGTGTTCAGTCTCAACCCCCAGATCGTCGCGCTGTTGGTCGACCATGGCTTCGATCCGCTGGCTTCGGCCAGTGCATTCGGGGCCGCCGGCTTTATGGGAACGGCCGGCTTGATGGTGTTCGGCTGGCTGGCGGATCGGCGTGGCCGCACCCTGGCCTTGAGCCTGAGTTTTGCCATGACCATTGCGGGGTTCGCGGCCCTGGGCCTGGTGACGGTCGTGTCGTCCTGGTGGTTGGTCGGCCTGTTCGTCCTCATTTACGGACCGACCTTTGGCGCGCGCGGGCCCATCGTCAACGGCCTGATTCCCCGCGTCTTTGGCCGGGGTCCCAGTTTGGGGCTGATCCTGGGATCGGTCCATATGGGCCTGGGCCTGGGGGCCGCGACCGGGGCCACGCTGGGGGGATATCTGCACGACATCAGCGGCTACCGCGCCGTCATTCTGGTTGCGATCGCCGCATCCGCTGCGGCCTTGACCCTGTATTTGTCAGTGGGGTCGGTGCGCAAGGCGTGACGTGGCGGGCGGCTTGGGCTAGAAACGCCGAATGACCGACACAACCGTCTTATCGCTTCTCGATGACCTCGTCGCCCGGGCCCGTTCGGCCGGCGCGGACGCCGCCGACGCCGTCGCCGTGCGCGGCGACAGCCTGTCCGTGGCCTGGCGCCGCGGCGCCCTGGAACACGTCGAACGCAGCGAGGGTGAGGATATCGGCCTGCGCGTTCTGATCGGCCGCCGCCAGGCCGCCGCCTCCAGCGCCGACCGCTCGCCCGCCGCCCTGGCCGCTCTGGTCGAGCGCGCGGTGGCCATGGCCAAGGTCGCGCCGGAAGACCCGACCGCCGGGCTAGCCGATCCGGCGCAACTGGCCCGCGACTGGCCCGACCTCGACTTGTTCGATCCGTCGGAACCCACTGTCGAGGAACTGAGCGGGTTCACCGCCGCGGCGGAAGAGGCGATGCTGGCCGTGCCCGGCGTCTCCGCCAACAGCGAGGGGGCCGAGGCCAGCTGGGGCCGGTCCGCCCTGGCGGTGGTCGCCAGCAACGGCTTCGCCGCCCAGTACCAGCGCACCGGCTCCTCGCTCACCGCGGTCGCGCTGGCCGGCGAGGGCACCGGCATGGAGCGCCAGTACGATTCCCACAGCGTCGTGCACCGCGCCGACCTGGAGCCGCCGGACCTGATCGGCCGCCGCGCCGGCGAGCGCGCGGTCAAGGCGCTGGGCGCCCGCAAGCCGAAAAGCCAGGCCGTCCCCATCGTGTTCGAGCGCCGGGTGGCGAGCGGCATGCTGATGACACTGGCCGGCGCCATCAACGGCCAGGCCATCGCGCGCGGCACCAGTTTCCTGAAAGGCGCCATGGGCGAGCCGGTGTTCGCCAAGGGCGTGCGCGTCATGGACGACCCGCGTCGCCACCGTGGTCTCGCCTCGCGCCCGTTCGATGGCGAAGGGCTGCCGGCCGAACCTCTGGCCCTGATCGAGGACGGCGTGTTGCAGTGCTGGCTGCTGAATCTTGCCACGGCCCGCCAGCTCGGGCTGGAGAGCAATGGACGGGCGACGCGCAGCATCGGCGCCGCGCCGGGCATCGGTGCAACCAATCTTTACATGGAGCCGGGCGAGCAGACGCCGGAGGCTATGATCCGCGAGATCGAGCAGGGCCTGTTCGTCACGCAGTTGATCGGTCAGGGGGTCAACATCGTCACCGGCACCTATTCCCGCGGCTGCACCGGCTTCTGGATCGAGAAGGGTGAGATCGCCTACCCGGTCAGCGAAATCACCATCGCCGGCAATCTGCGAGAGATGTTCCAGGGCATAAGGCCGGCCAGCGATCTGGAATTTCGCTCCAGCGTCAATGCGCCGACCCTTCGGATCGACGGCATGACGGTCGCAGGGGCGTGACGCGCGGTGAAGCGGTTTCTGGGCAGTGAGGCCGTACAGGCCGCCTTGCCGTCCGTCGCGGCGGCGTATCTAAAGACGGCGCGCGCCTGTTTCCGGTTGGTGCGTGACGACTCGGCGAAGGGTGAGGCGATCCTGGCGCGCGGCAAGCCGGTGCTGGCCTGCTTCTGGCACGGCCGGTTGTTGCCCATGGCGCTCTGCTGGCGCAGTACGCGGGGCGATATCCTGATTTCGCGCTCGCGCGATGGCCGCCTGATCGCCAACACCGCCCGCAAGCTGGGCTATGGCGTGGTCGAAGGTTCGACCGCCCGTGGCCAGCGCAACCGGGGCAGCGTTTCCGCAGCCCGGCAGGTGGTGTTGCGCCTGCAGGAAGGCCGGCTTATCGGCATCACCCCGGACGGGCCGCGTGGCCCGCGCATGCGCGCCAGCGCCGGTGCGATCCGCCTGGCCCAGATGGCCGGGGTCGATCTGGTGCCGGTGTCGGCGGCGCTCTCTCCCGCCATCCGCATCGGCTCCTGGGACCGGATGATCGTGCCGGTGCCGGTGCCGTTCACCCGCGCGGCGTTCCTGGTCGGCGACCCGATCGTCATCCCCGCCGATGCCAGCGCGACCGAGCGCGAGCGCCTGCGCCTACAGCTCGAAACCGAGATGAACCGCCTGACGGCGGAGGCCGACGACCTGGTTGGGGCGCCGGCGGTGAAGCCGGCCGAGCCGGCGCCGGCATGAGGAGGCCGGCCTCGTGCTCCTGTCGCTCTATCGTCTTCTGACCCGGCTGGCCGGGCCGTTCGTCCGGCTGTATCTGCGCCGCCGCCAGGCCGAGGGCCGCGAGGACCCGGTGCGCCTGCCGGAGCGTCTGGGCCATCCGGGACTGGCCCGACCCTCGGGCCGGCTGGTCTGGTGCCACGCCGCCAGCGTCGGCGAGGCGATCTCGGTGCTGCCGTTTCTCGACCGCTTCCGCCTGGAAAACCCGGACTGGCGCATTCTCCTGACCACCGGCACGGTCACGTCGGCGCGGCTGATCCAGGACCGGGCGCCGGACGGGGTGCTGCACCAGTATGTGCCCGTGGACCGGCCCGGTCCGGTCGGTCGCTTTCTCGACCACTGGCAACCGCAACTGGCCCTGTGGGTGGAGTCCGAACTCTGGCCCAATCTGATCTCGCTCACCCACGAGCGCGGCATCCCCATGGTGCTGCTGAACGGCCGCATGTCGGACCGTTCGGCCAGCGGCTGGCGCCGTTGGCCGCGCACGGCCCGCCGCTTGCTGGCGTCGTTCGACCTGGTGCTGCCGCAAACCGCGGAGGATGCCGCCCGCTTCATCCGCCTGGGCGCGCCGCATGTCGAGGTGCGCGGCAATCTGAAATCCGCGGCCCCGCCCTTGCCCTACGACGCCGACGAACTGCGTCGCCTGCAGGCGATCATCGGCCAGCGGCCCTGCTGGGTCGCCGCCAGCCTGCATCCGGGCGAGGACGAGGCGGTGGCGGCGGTTCATGAGGCGCTGGTCCGGGAACGGCCGGACCTGCTGACCATTGTCGTGCCCCGCCATCCGCATCGGGGCGTGACCTGGGCCGAGACCAGCTTCCAGCGTTTCAAGCCGCAATTGCGCAGCCGCGGCGACTGGCCGGACGGCGCGGTCTATATCGCGGATACGCTGGGCGAGCTGGGCCTGTTCTATCGCCTCGGCAAGGTGGCTTTTGTCGGCGGCTCGCTGGTCGAAATCGGCGGCCACAACCCGCTGGAGCCGGCGCGCCTCGGCGCCGCCATCCTGTTCGGCCCGCACGTGTTCAATTTCCGCGAGGTGTGCGAGAGCCTGTGTGCCGCCGGCGGCGCCTATCGCACGCCGGATGCCGAGGCCGTCGCCAAGGCCGTGTGGGCACTGCTGGAGGATGACGGGCTGCGTCGGCATATGATCGACGCGGCCGCCCGCGTTGCCGCTGCGGAAAGCCAGGTGCTGGAGCAGGTGCTGGCCGCCCTTTCGCCCCACATTGCCGCCGCCACGCCGGCCCGGCCGCGGACCGAGCCGCATGCGCACTCCTGAGTTCTGGCAGCGGGACTCCCTCTGGTCGTGGCTGCTGGCGCCTGCGGGGTGGCTCTACGCCGTCGCCGGCTGGTGGCGCTGGCGGCGCGCGCGTCCGGTGCGGGCACCGGTGCCGGTCGTCTGTGTCGGCAATCTGGTGGCGGGCGGTGCCGGCAAAACGCCGACAGTGCTCGCATTGGCCGATCTGCTGCGGGATCGGACCCCGCACGCGCTCAGCCGCGGCTATGGCGGGCGCCTGTCCGGTGTGGTCCGGGTCGACCCCGCCCGGCATTCGGCCGAGGATGTCGGTGACGAACCCTTGCTGCTGGCTCGCCATCTGCCGGCCTGGATCTCGCGCGATCGTCCGGCGGGCGCCCGTGCCGCGGCAGAAGCCGGCGCGGGCCTGATCCTCATGGATGACGGCTTCCAGAACCCGACACTGGCGAAGACCGTCTCGCTACTGGTGATCGACGCGGCTCAGGGCCTGGGCAATGGCCGCTGCCTGCCGGCGGGGCCGCTGCGCGAGCCGGCGGCGCGGGGGTTTGCCCGGGCCGATGCCGTGGTGCTGATCGGCGAGGGCTCGCCGGCCCTGCCGTTCGCCGGCCCCGTGTTCCACGCCCACGTCCGGCCGTTAGCGGCGGGCGCGTCGTGGCGGGGCCGCGCCGTGGTTGCCTTCGCCGGCATCGCCCGGCCCGAGAAGTTGTTCGCGACCCTGCGCACGCTTGGCGCCGACCTACGCTCCACGCAGGCCTTCGCCGACCACCACCGTTTCCAAGACACCGAATTGCAGGCTCTGGCCCGTGTGGCCGGATCGGACGCGGTGCTGGTCACCACCGAAAAAGACCATGTCCGGTTGCCGGCGGACTGGCAAAAGCGGGTGGAGCCGTTGCCCGTTGCCCTGCAATTCGAGGACCCGGCCGCCCTGACCGCCTGGCTGACAACCCGCCTCGCATCCGCTCGCCTGGAAGCCGCCCCATGACCCGAACCCGCTTGCAACGCTGGCTGCTCGACCCGTTGGAATATGCGCTGTTGCGATCGCTGTTCGGCCTGCTGGGCCTGCTGTCGCCCGAGCAGGCGTCGAACCTGGGAGGCTGGGTGGCGCGCACCATCGGGCCGCGTATCCCCGCCTCCAACCGCATCCGCCGCAACCTGGCCCTGGCCATGCCCGAACTCGGTCCCGCGGAATGCGAGGCCATCGTCCGGGCTTGCTGGGACAATCTGGGGCGCATTTTCGGCGAGATGCCGCATCTGGACGCGATCACCGGCGACGACCGGGTGGAACTCGACCCGGCGACCCTGGATCGGTTGTGGGCGGCGAAGGGCGAGGGACGGGCCATGATCTTCGTCGGCGCGCATCTCTCGAATTTCGAGGTGTTCGGCCGGGTTGCCGCGCGGTCGGGCTTCCCTCAGGCGTTGATCTACCGCCGCGCCAACAACCCGCTGGTCGATGCCTATTTCCGCCGCATGCGTGGGCCGGACCTGCAACTCTTCCCGAAAAGCCTGGATGGTTTTCGCGCCATTCAGCGGGTGATGGCGGCCGGCGGCAATCTTGGCATGTTGATCGACCAGAAGCTGAACGAGGGCATTGCCGTGCCGTTTTTCGGCCGGCCGGCCATGACCACGCCGGCGCCCTCGCAAATGGCGATGCGCTTCCGGGCCGTCGTGGTCATCGGCTATGCGGAGCGTATGGGGCCGGCCCGCTATCGTCTGCACGCCGAAGTGATCGACCTGCCGCAGCCGGCAGACCGGTCGGTGAAAGCGCGTAAGGCGGCGGACTATGAGGCGACCGCCCTGCTGAACCGCCGCATCGAGGCACAGATCCGGGCCCAGCCGGGCAACTGGTTCTGGCTGCACCGCCGCTGGCCGGACTCGAAAGGCCCCTGGCCCGACCCCAATTTGCCCCCGTCCTCCCGGTCGCCCGGGCCCTGAGGGGGGCCCGATCCTCGCCGCAAGTATTGTGCGTCTCCCCCTGGAGATCCCGGCCCTCACCTCCGGCTCGGCCGGGAAAGCGCTGAAGCTAAGCCGCTTTCCCGGCCTTGAGCCGGGATCTGCCGCCGCTCCTACCAGTACATCACCGCGGTTTCGCCCCTGCGGAACGACCAGTACAGGCGAACGCGCACCACATAGCTTCGGCCGCGCTCCAGGCGCTGCTCCAACTTGGCGTTGCGATCCGAGCCGCTGTCGTCATCGCCGGCGACATAGCGCAGGTCGCCATTGTCCTCCTCGGTGAACAGGACGAGTACGGCGTCCGATTGACCGAAGGTCTGGAGGGTGTAGCTGCGGCTCATCTGCGGCTTGATCCGGAAATCCGCCTGCTCGCTCGGCTCCAGCGTGATCCGGCGCGACTCGAACAGGTCGAGTTCGGGGATTATGGGCGCCATTGGCGGGTAGAAATGCCGGACCTGTTCCTTGTCGGCGTCGGAGAGCCCCGCTTTCGGGATCAGGCCGGTGCGGCCCAGCGGTTCCGGCTTCAGGATCAGACCGGGTGCGAAGCGGTAGTGCATGATCGAGTCGCGATCCCAGGGCGAGCCGCTGACCTGGTCGAACGGCAGCTTGCGCAGGATGTTGTGGCGGATTGTCTGCTCCGGCCAGCTGTTCGGCGGGCCGCTGAACTCTTCCAGCACCGCCGGCTCGTCCCAGACGATGCCGGCCATCGGGTTCTGGTGTTCGTGCGGGAAGCCCATGGCGTGGCCGATTTCGTGCAAGGCGGTGTCGTGGCCATAGGGTGTGGTCAGGTCCCAGCCGAAATTCATGGTCCGGTTGTCCGGGCTCTTGGCCTCCCAGTAATCGATATTGTCGCGGCCGACATAGGACCAGGAGCCGTCGTTCTGGTCGAAGCCGATGCGGATCTCGGCCTCGGTCGGCTCGTGCACCTCTTCGAATTCCAGGCCGATGCCCAGATTCTTCCAGGTCTTGAAGGCATCGCGCACGGCCTGCATCTGGGCGTCGTCGGCGCCCCAGGGGGCGTCGCGGAAGAAGAAATAGTGCAGGACGGTGCCGTTGGTCCATTTCTTCTCGTTCATGCGCACCAGCGACAGGCGCCGGCCGCTGACCGTGTCGGCCACGGGCCGGACCGGAACCACCGGTTCGGCGCAATACGGAACCTTCTCGAATTTGGGTTTGCGCGCCGCCATGACTTGTCCTCCAACCGGTCCCGGTCCACCGTCCGACTATCGGCACAGGCGGCCGAAACCCGTTGAAGGTTAACACAGATCGGGCGCGCTCCCAACGCCCGTTGCGGCGATGGCGTCAGGCAATCGGCGGCAGGGTTGCGCGGAACACGCCTTGCATCACCATGCCATGGGCGCGGACATGCTTGCCGGCGTGCCGTTCCAGCCCCTTCACGTCCCGCAGGGTGTAGTCGCCGTCGTCGATGGAGAGCACCGAGGCGTCGCCCGGCGTGCCGATCTCCAGCGAGCCCAGTTCGGGCCGGCCGATGGCATTGGCCGGGCCCTGGGTGGACGCGCGGATGACCTCGGCCTCGCTCATGCCCAGGTGCAGGAATTTCGACATGGTCACCAACTGGTCGTAGGCCGGGCCCTCGATGCTGAGCGAGTGCACGTCGGACGAGATGCAGTCGGGCAGGAAGCCGGCCGAGACCATGTCGTCCGCGGTTTTCCAGCCGAACGAGCCGCCGCCATGGCCGACATCGAAGATTACGCCGCGCTCGCGCGCCGCTAGCACTTCCTCACGCACGCGGCCGTCATAGTGGCTGGGTGCGCCGGGGAAGGGGCGGAAGCAGTGGGTGAGCACGTCGCCCTTGCGCAGGCGGGCCAGCACCTCCTTGCGCGACGGTGGCGGGTAGTCCAGGTGGCACATGACCGGCAGGCCGGCAGCGTCCGCGACTTCCAGGGCGATGTCGAGCGGGGCTGCACCCTTGCCGCCGGAGGCGGTCATGCCGATGCGGACCTTGACGCCGCAGATGATGTCGCGGTGCCGCTCGATCGCGTTCAGGCAGGATTCCGCATGCAGCAGGCGGAAATCGGCGCATTCCCCGACCATGACGGTTTTCGAGAACGCAAAAATTCCGGCAAACGAGATGTTGATATAGCTGACGATGTTGACGTCCGCCGGCTCGACGATGTGGCGGCGATAGCCATCGAAATTCGCCGGACCCGCGGTGCCGGCGTCGACCAGCGTGGTGCAGGCGGTCGCCAGCGCGTAAGGATCGGGCTCGATGCCGATGGAGGTGTGCCCCGCATAGACATGGGTGTGCAGGTCGATCAGGCCCGGGGTCACCATCTTGCCCGACACGTCGCGCACGTCGCGGGCTTGCAGCCCGTCGCCGATCGCGGCGACCTTGCCGTCGGCAAAGGCGATGTCGGTGACGCGGTCGATCTTCTGGGCCGGGTCGACGATGCGGCCGCCTTTCAACACCAGGTCATGCATGGGGGGAACTTTCGTCTGCGGTGGAAACGGTTACGGCCAGGCGGGCAAGCCGACCGTAAGCCCATCCCGATAGCACGACCGCTGCGGCAAACAAAGCGATCCCGAGCCCCAGATTGGCCGCAGTCAATAGTGAACCTTCCAGTGCGAGGATGACGACGGCGACGATGAACACGTCCAGCATCGACCATTTCGCTATCGCCGCCAGCGGATGCAGCCAGCGCTTCGCCGGCAGGCTGGCGATGTCCGCCCCATAGAACACCCAGAGGCCCAGCCCCACCTTCGCCAGCGGCAGCACGACCGTGAAGGCGAACAACACCGCGAACAGGCTGTAATGCCCCTTGTTCCAAAAGGTCCACGCCGCCCCCCAGAGCGAATAGTCCTGGCTCAGAACCCAGAGATTCTGGAAGTGCAGGCTTGGCAGGACCAAGCCAGCCACCAGCAGCGGCAGGCACACAAGCAAAGCGGGGCCGACCAGCCGGTCGGCCCCGGATGCGCTGCGTCCCAGCGTTCGCGTCATTTCGCCTTGGCGGCGGCCTGGGGATTGGCGCGCGGGTCGGCGTGCGGAATCGGGATGGCGCCGCCGCGGGTCTTGTCGACGAAGGCGCCGCCGGTGGGATCGACCTCGCCGGACTCGATCCGCCGCTTGCCGGCCGCCTTCACCGTCGGGATTTGGTCCCGCGGCAGGTCAGCCATGCGCTCCTTGCGGGCCAGCGCCGCCTCGATATAGGGGGCAAGTTCGGCCTGTTTGGCCTTTTGCCGCTTGTCTTCCCGCTCCTTGAAGGCCGGCAGCAGGGTGTCGGCAAAGGTTTCCAGCGTCTCGCAAATGTGCTCGTGCGCGTTGCGGCCCACCTGCTGGACGAAGATGATCTGGTCGAGGCCGATGTCCTCATAGCCGCGCAGATGCGCCTCCACCTGCTCCGGCGTGCCGATGCCGCCGCGACCGGCATTGTCGGGCAGGGAGTCGTAGACCTCGTCGAACATCTCGGCCACGCCCGTTACCGTTGGCGTGTGTGCGCCGAAATTGGTGTAGTGCGCCAGCGAGTAGCCGAAATAGCGGAAGCCCGGCAGGCCGCGCCGCTCCGCCTCGGCCTCGTCCTTGTGCAGGGAAAAACCGCTCACCGCCGCCAGGTTCGGGTTGACCGTGTGGCCCAGGGGCACACACTCGTCCGACTTGATGATGGCGTAGTAGTCCTTCACCCACTCGGCTGCCTGCTCCGGCTCGACGAAGCCGAAAATCAGCGCGCCCATGCCGAACCGTGCGGCGCGCAGGATCGAGTCGCGGCGCGAGCAGGCGAGCCAGAGCGGCGGGTGCGGTTTCTGGAACGGCTTCGGCAGCACGTTGCGCGCCGGCATGGAGAAATACTGGCCCTGATAGCCGGGATAGGGCGCCATCGCCATCATGTTGGCGGCCTGCTCGGCGCCTTCGCGCCATTGGGAGTGTTTCTCCTCCGGCACGATGTTGAAGCCTTCCATCTCCATCAGCGTGGCGCTTTCGCCCGTGCCCCATTCGACGCGGCCATTGGAGAGCAGGTCCAGGGTCGCGACGCGCTCGGCCACCCGGGCCGGGTGGTTGTAGAGCGGCGAGGTCAGGTTGATGCCGTGGCCGAGCCGGATGTTTTTGGTCCGCTGACTGGCGGCCGCCAGGAACACTTCCGGCGCGCTGGAATGCGAGTATTCCTCCAGGAAGTGATGCTCCACCTCCCAGACATGGTCGATGCCGAGCCGGTCGGCCAGTTCGATCTGTTCCAGGGACTCGTGAAACACCCGGTGTTCCGAGCGCTCGTCCCAGGGGCGGGGCACCTGGTGCTCGTAAAACAGGCCGAATTTCATGGGGCGATATCCTCTGCGTGCTAGCGTTCTGCGTTGGGCGAAACTCTAACCGCTTAGCCCTTTCGGGTCGAGGCGGGGCCGCCGCACGGCCGTCACCGGCAGCCCCAGCCCGGCGAGGCGGGCGAGGCACACCTCGCGCGGCTCCTCGATCACGCTCCAGGTGCGGCCGGTGGCGTGCACCACCGTGCCCTCGCCGGTGTCGATGACCACATGGCCTTTCACATAGATCGTGTCGCCGCGTTGCCAGGCGTCCGGTTGCGGTGGCACCGGCGCGCCGATGCTCGCGGCCTGCTGGTCGCTGTCGCGCCGGCAGGCAAGGCCACAGGCGGCGAGCGCGATTTGCACCAGGCCGGAACAGTCCACCCCGCCGGCGCCGCGCCCGCCCCAGAGATAGGGCAGGCCGATCAGGCGTCGCGCCACTGCCACCCAATCGCGTTCGGGTTCGGCGATGGGCCGCAAATGGCCGGCAAAGACATAGCCGCCATCCTCCAGTCGTGCGAACCGGCCTCCGTCTTCCGCGACGGCGAGCGGCGTGCCCAGGCTCGGATAAGCCGTTGGCGAGCCTTCCTGCTTCGCGTCCGGCAGCACCACGGTCTGGCGCGCACAAACCACATGCGTGGCCTCCCGCCAGCCGTCGGCCAGCGCCCGGCGGCGGACATAGCCGACATAGCCGTCATGCCGGCTTTGCACCCAGGCCCAGTCGCCGGCCTCGTCGAACACGGTGACCGCCTCGCCGGGCAAAAGCTGGCTGTCCATCGGCGCCGGTGGTTCGGGGCGACGCAGCAGCGGTTCGGCGGCGCCGACAATCCGGGCGGGCCGGCCCGCGACGAACCGGGGTGCCGGGACCCGGCCACGCAGCCGCGCATCCGCCAGATCCGGGCGAAACGCGTGCAGGCGCCAGTCGAGCGGTTCGGAAGGGGTGTCGGGAGTTTCGGGGGCGCTCAAACCGTCAGGAACCCTTCCATCGCCGCCACTGACGGGCCGCCGACCCGCACCGCCGCGACCTGGTTGCCGCTCTTGTCCGCGGCGCCCTGGATCAGGCTCGGCCGACCCATTTCCAGTCCCTGGGCGATGGTGAGCGGGACGGTGCCGTCGCTCTTCGCGTCCAGATGGGCCAGAAAGCCGGTGAGTGCCGCCGCGGCGCTGCCGGTGGCCGGGTCCTCGATCACGCCGTGCAACGGCGCCAGCATTCGCGCCTGCACCTGGTGCGCCCCAGTGCGGACATAGAGGTAGAGCGCGTCGCCGCTGCGTCCGGCGAAATGCGTCTCGAACGCCGCCAGGTCCGGCTTGACCGCCGCCAGCGCCGCCAGGTCCCGCACCTCGGCCAGGGTGAAGGGCAGCCCGACCGAGGCGGTTTGCGGTGTGTGGCGTGAGGTGGAGAAGGCGTCCGCCGGCAGGCCCGACGCCGCGGCCACATGCGCGAGGGGCACGCTCTCGCCCAGCTCCAGCGCCGCCGGTGCGGTGAACTCGGTGGCGAGCGGTGCGCCCATGCCGTCGCGGGCGATGCTGAGCGTCACCAGACCGGCTTCTTCCTCGAAGCGCAGCACGTCGCCCACCGGCCGACCCTGCACCCGCCCCAGCAGTGCGAGCGCGTGGGCGGTGCCGACATTGGGATGGCCGGCGAACGGCACCTCGCGGGCCGGCGTGAAAATGCGGACCCGGGCATCATTCTCCGCCGCGCTGGCGGGCAGCACGAACGTGGTCTCGGAGTAGTTGAATTCGCGCGCGATGGCCTGCATTTGCTCCGTTGAGAGCCCGCGTGCATCCGGCAACACCGCCAGCTGGTTGCCGCCGAAGCGCCGCTCGGTGAACACGTCGAGCGTCAGATAGGAAAAGCGCATGACATCGGGTCTCCTTGGGAGCGGACGGGTCAGATCGTCCCCGCTTCGCGCAGGGCTGCGATCTCATCGCTCGAATAACCCAGTTCCGCCAGAACCTCGTCGTTGTGCTGGCCCAGCAAGGGCGGCGGGCGATCCGGCCGCGGCGCGTCCTCGTTGGCGAGGAAGGGGGCGCCGATGCCATAGGCCGGCCGCTGGATCGGTCCGAACTGGCCCAGTTGCGTGAACACCTCGCGGTGTTCCAATTGCGGATGCTTGCTGGCATCGGGCAGGGAGTTCACCGGGGCCGCCGGCACTTTCGCCTCGCCCATGATCCGGTCCCATTCCGCCGTGGTCCGGGCGCTGAAGGCCTCGTGCATCGCGGCTTCGACCACGTGGTAATGCTGTTTGCGCGAATCGAAATCCTGGAAGATCGGGTCCGTCAGCCAGTGTTCCCGGTCCACGGCCTTGGCGGTGGCGCGGAACTGGCCGTCGGTCAGGCAGGTGACCATGATGAAGCCGTCCGCAGTGGTGAACACGCCGGCGGTCGGGATCAGCGCTGGCGAGGAATTGCCGACCCGGGGCGAGTCCGCGCCCGTGTTCAGATAGTTCGAGACCTGCGGCCCCAGGATCGTCATGGCGGTGTCCAGCATCGACACGTCCAGCTGCTGGCCCTGGCCGGTGCGCTCGCGCCGCACCAGCGCCCCCAGAATGGCCATGGTCGCGCTGATGGCGGTGGGCACGTCGACGCTCATGAAGCCGGCCCTGACCGGCGTTTCCGGCAGGCCGGTCACCGCGATCATGCCGCTGGTCGCCTGGATGGCGCCGTCATAGGCGGCGGCGCCGGCGTAGGGGCCGGTCTGGCCATAGCCGGTGACCGAGCAGTAGACGATATCGGGCTTGACCGCTTTTACGGCCTCGTAGCCGAAGCCCAGCTTCTCGATCACGCCGGCCTTGAAGTTCTCCATCACCACGTCGGCGCGCTCGATCAGCCGCCAGACGATGGGCTTGGCCGCCTCGCTTTTCAGGTCCAGCGTGATGCTGCGCTTGCCGGCATTGCAGGCCAGGAACATCGGGCTGAGGCTCGCCTTGCCCCAGTCGTTGTCGCCCAGGAGCTTGCGCCCCTGGTCGCCGACGCCCGGCTGTTCAATCTTGACCACATCGGCGCCGAGCAGCGCCAGGTGCTGGGTGGCGAATGGGCCGGCGATGACCTGGGTGAAGTCGACGACACGAATGCCTTCGAGCGCGCGCATGGGCAGATTTCCTCGCGAATGTCCGTAGTTGTCCGCGATCATGGCGGGCCGTGCGGCGACCGGCAAGCCATCCGCGGGCGGATGGGGCCCGTTCCGCCCGCATTCATCCGCCCTTGACCTGTGATAGTTACGCTGACGCGCAGCAGATACAACGTGTCGCTGGCGGTCGGGTTCAGGTTCTGCTTTAAGGTCGCTCTTCGAATTCTATATCGACGAAGCGCCCCCCTGTAAAAAAAACCGCGAACCAAATCCGGAGTACAAGGGTCTTGGGGGAGACAATGCAACCGCGTGCCGCACTGAGACGGGCTGTCGCCGGCGCCCGCCGGGCGATGTTTGCCGTCGCCATTTTCAGCATCGTGCTCAACCTGCTGATGCTGACCGTCCCCATCTACATGATGCAGATGTATGACCGGGTTCTGCCGACCCGGCACACCGATACGCTGCTGTTGCTGAGCCTGATGGCGCTGGTGGCGCTGATGGTGATGGCGGCAATGGAAGTCGTGCGCTCGCGCATCATGGTTCGTTTGGGTACCTGGATCGACCGACAGCTCTCCGGGCCGCTGCTCATGGTCAGCATGGTGGAGAGCCTGCGCCGCTCCGGTGCCGGCATACAGGCGGCAAGCGCGCTGCGCGAACTGAACACGCTGCGGCAGTTCGTGACCGGGCCGGGCGTGTTTCCGCTGTTGGATGCGCCCTGGGTCCCCATCTACATCGCCATTATCTTTTTCCTGCACCCGCTGCTTGGCTGGCTGTCCATTGCCGGCGCGGTCGTGGTGTTCCTGTTTGCCGTCGCCAACGATCTGCTGACGCGCCCGGCGCTGTCGCGGGCATCGCGCGGCATCAACCAATCGCTCTACCGGGCCGATGCGGCGGTGCGGAATGCGGACGTGATCGAGGCGCTGGGCATGGGCCCCGCCGTGGTCGACAAATGGCGGTCGGCGGGCGAGGTGGGCCTGGGCTATCAGGCGGATGCGAGCGATGCCTCCGGCCTGATATCGGCGGTGGCGCGGATGATGCGCCTGGTGGTGCAGATCGGCATTCTCGGCGCCGGTGCCTATCTGGTGATCCTGGGCGAGCTGACCGGGGGCGGCATGATCGGGGCTTCCATCATTCTCGGCCGGGCCATGGCGCCGATCGAGCAGTCGATCAACGCCTGGCGCGGCTTTACCGGTGCGCGCAACGCCTTTCGCAGCATTCGCGGCCTGATCGAACGCCAGGAAGACGAGGGCGAACCGATGAGCCTGCCGGAGCCGAAAGGGCAGGTCTCGGTCGAGGGGGTGACGTTCGTTCCGCCGGGACAGCGCGAACCGGTGTTGCGTCAGGTCAGTTTCGAGGTGCGGCCGGGCGAGCAGGTCGGGCTGGTGGGGCCGTCGGCCTCGGGCAAGACCACGCTGGCGCGCCTGCTGGTCGGCAGTTGGCTGCCGACGGCGGGCACGGTGCGACTGGACGGGGCCGATCTGGCTTACTGGCACGCCAACGACCGCGGCCGGCATATCGGCTATGTGCCCCAGGACGTCGAGCTGTTCGACGGCACGGTGCGCGAAAACATCGCCCGGCTGACCGATTGCGAGCCGGAGGAGATCGTCGCGGCCGCGCGCCTCGCCCGGGTGCATGAAATGATCCTGCGCTTGCCCGATGGCTATGACACCCAGATGGGCGAGGGCGGCGTCTGGCTCTCCGGCGGGCAGCGTCAGCGCATCGCCATGGCGCGGGCCGTGTTCGGGCAGCCGAAATTCCTGGTCCTCGACGAGCCCAATGCCAATCTCGACCGCGAAGGCGACATGGCCCTGCTCGAAACCCTCAAAGAGCTCAAGGCCATGGGGTCGACCGTCATCATCGTCAGCCATCGCCCCAGCGTGTTGAGCTTCGTCGATAGCGTCATCGTGCTCAATCAGGGCCGGCTCGAGGCCAAGGGGCCGCGGGATGAGGTGCTGGCCAAGTTGATGCCGGGCGGTGGTGCCCAGGCGCAGATCGCATCGCCGCCGGGTTCAGCGCCGCAGGGTGAGCCGGCTCCGGCGCGACCGGCGGCCCGGGGCAATGGCTCCGGCGGCGTTTCGGTGCAACCGCTGAGCCCTGGCGCCGATTCCCGGATCCGCATTCGCCCCGGCGCGGCCGAGCCGAATGCTGTCGCGCCGGATGCCGTCCCGCCCGCGGCCAAGGGAGAGGGCTGAGCCATGGCCCGCCGCGCCGTAGTGCCGCGTCAGGGCGGCAGCCAGGTCGCCACCTTCACCGAGGCTCCGCCGCCGCGGCCCGGATTTCGCGACATGGGCTTTGCCAGCACCTTGCGCATCGGCCTGTTGATGATTCTGGTGTTCATCGGCGGGTTCGGTGCATGGGCTGCCCTCGCCCCGCTGGAAAGCGCTGCGATCGCACACGGCGAGGTCATCGTTGAGGGCGACCGCCGCAGCGTCGAACACCTCGAAGGTGGCATTGTCCGCAAGATCCTGGTGCGGGACGGCGACGAGGTGACCGCGGGCGAGACGCTGATCCAGCTGGACGATACCCAGGCTCGCGCCAGTGTCGGCGTGCTGGAAACCCGTCTGGTCTACGCCACCGCCCTGGCGGCGCGGTTGACGGCCGAGCGGGACGGGGAGGAGGCCCTGGACGTGCCGGCCTGGCTCACCGACGAGGCGACGCGCGACCCGCAGGTGCGGCACGTGATCGAAGTGCAACGCAATATCCTGCACAGTGGCGCGGAGACGATGGCCAGCCAGTTGGCCATTCTCGACAATCGCAAGCAGCAGTTCGGCGAGGAAATCGACGGTCTCACCGCCGAGGTTGCCGCCATCGACCAGGAACTGGTGCACATTCGCGCCGAGTTGGGCGACGTCAGATCGCTGGTCGACAAGAGCCTGTCGCCGCGCGCGCGCCTCTATGCGCTGCAACGGCAGGAGGCGCAGATTCTGGGGCGGCGCGGCCGCAACATGGCGGACATCGCCCGTGCCCGCCAGAGCATTGCCGAGGCGGACCTGCGCGCCACCAATCTCAAGACCGAGGCTGTGGAAAAGGCGATCCGCGAGCTGCGCGACACCCAGGGCGAAATCGCCGACCTGCAGGAACGGCTTTCCGCCGCCCGCGACGTGTTCGCGCGGACCAGCATCGTCGCGCCGGTCGCCGGCGTGGTTGTCAACATGCAGATCCATACCGCCAACAGCATCGTCAAGCCGGGCGAGCCGCTGATGCAGATCGTGCCGCTCAGCGAGGGGCGCATCATCCGCGCGCGGGTCGATCCGACCGATATCGACGTGGTGCACACCGGCCTGCGGGCGAATGTGCGTCTGACCGCGTTCAGCGCCCGGCGCACGCCGGAACTGCGCGGCACCGTCATCAACGTCTCGGCCGACCGTCTCGTCGATCCGAAGACGGGGGCTCCCTATTATGACGCGCGCATTCGCCTGGACGAGGGCGAGACAGCGCGGATCAAGGACCTGCAGCTTGCACCCGGCATGCCGGTGGAAGTGATGATCACGACCGGCGAGACGACCTTGCTGAACTATCTGGTTCAGCCGTTCACCGATCTGTTGCGCCGCGGCGTGACCGAATCGTGACCGGAACGCCGGACCGGGCCCGCGCGGGCGGACGATGAGCGACCTGCTGTTCACGCTTTCGAAGCTGGCCCAGATCCTGCTCGAGCCCGATGCGCTGTTGCTCCTGGTGTTGGCCGTGGGGGTGGGGCTGCTCTATTGGCGGCCGCGGGTGGGGCGCATCGTCGTGACCGGCGCGGGCGCGCTGCTCCTCGCCGTCTCGGTGCTGCCGGTGGGAGCCTGGCTGCTGGCGCCATTGGAAAACCGCTTCCCGCGGCCGGACCTGGACGCGATCGGTCCGATCGACGGAATCGTCGTGCTGGGCGGTGCGTTGCGCACCGACATTGCCGACGCGAGGAACGCCCTGTCGTTGAACCGCTATGCCGAGCGGGTGGTTGAAATGACCATGTTGGCGCGCCGTTTTCCCAAGGCGCGGCTGGTCTATTCCGGCGGTTCCGGCGACGTGCGGCGGGTCCGTATCACCGAAGCCGCCGCGCTGGCGCCCTACCTGCCGGCGCTGGGCCTGCCGCCCGGCCGGGTGCTGCTGGAAGACCAATCCCGCAACACTTACGAGAACGCGCGCGACACCCGGGCCCTGGTCAAGCCGAAAGCAGGATCCCGCTGGCTGCTCGTGACCTCGTCCTACCACCTGCCGCGCGCCATGGGGGTGTTTCGGGCGGAGGGTTGGGACCCGATTGCCTATCCGGTCGATTACCAGACGTCGGGCCGCGAGCGCTGGCCGGTGCTGGCCCCGGCCCTGCACTGGCGCGATCTGGATCTGGCGGCGCACGAATACGTTGGCTTGCTGGCCTACTATGCCGCAGGCTATAGCAACAGCGTGTTTCCCGGCCCCCGGAAGGAATGACCATGATGCGGCGCCCTGTTGCTGGTTGGCTTGGCCTGATGGCCTCCGTGCTGTTAGCGGGGCTGTTGGCGGCGCCGGCATTGTCCGCTCCGGCCGACTGGGCGGACTGGCTCGCCGGATTCCGCGCCAAGGCCAAGGCTGAGGGCATTGGCGAGACGACCCTGCACGCCGCGCTCGACGGTTTGGAGCCGATCCAGTCCATTCTGGAGCGCGATCGCAAACAGCCCGAATTCACCCTGACCTTTCCCCAGTATATCGACCGGGTGGTGACGGATGCCAAGGTGCAGCAAGGCCGGGCGATGGCGCGCGACCATGCGGACCTGCTGGCGCGGATCAGCCGCAAATACGGGGTCCAGTCGCGGTTCATCCTGGCGATCTGGGGTATTGAGAGCTTTTACGGTCGCCACACCGGCAAGGAAGCCGTCGTCGCGGCGCTGGCCACGCTGTCCTATGACCGGCGCCGCTCCAGCTTCTTTCAGTCCCAATTGCTGGCGGCGCTGCGCATGGCCGACAAGGGCTATATCGATCTGGCGACGATGAAAGGGTCCTGGGCGGGCGCCATGGGCCAGCCGCAATTCATCCCGACCAGCTATCTGGCCTATGCGGTGGATGAGGACGGCGACGGCAGGCGCGACATTTGGAACTCCCTGCCGGACATTTTCGGGTCCATCGCCAACTATCTGGCCCGCCATGGCTGGACGGCCGATCAGACCTGGGGCCGTCCGGTTCAGGTGCCGGCAAGTTTGCGCGGGCGCTGGGCGACGCTGTCCGAGGATGCGAACAAGTCTAAGCCCATGCCCTTGCCGCGCTGGGGCGAGCTGGGCGTACGCATGCCGGCCGGCGGGGCACTGCCGACCCGGCCGCTGCCGACGGTTCTGGTCGCCCCCGACGGCAAGGATGGCCCGATGTTTGCCACATATCCGAATTACAGGCGGATATTGAACTACAACCCGTCGCATCTTTATGCGCTGGCGGTTGGGGTCTTGTCTGATCGGATCGAATCGGTGCAATAAGCGACGATTCGGCTAAGGGAGTGAACGCCCTGCTACGTTTGATGATTCTGGCGGCCGGCGCCATGCTGCTGCTGGCGGGCTGCTCGGGGACGCAAACCCCCGCCCCATCCCCGTCGGCCCTGTCGGACGAAAGCGCGGCCCGCTTGGCACGGGCGATCGAGCCCGGCTACAAGATCGGCCAGCCCTATCGCATTGCCGGCCAATGGTACCGGCCGCAGGAACAGTTCGACATGAGCGAGTCGGGCATTGCGTCCTGGTACGGCCCTGGCTTTCATGGTCGGCTGACGGCGAATGGCGAGCGTTACGACATGCACGCCTTCACCGCGGCCCATCGCACGCTGCAACTGCCCAGCGTGGTCCGGGTGCAGAATCTCGACAATGGCCGCTCGATCATCGTGCGTGTCAATGACCGCGGTCCGTATGTCGACGGCCGGATCATCGATCTGTCGCGCGCGGCGGCCGAAGCGCTGGACCTGCAGCACCAGGGGCTGGCGCAGGTCAGGCTGACCGTTTTGCCGAACGAGAGCCGGCGCATGGCGCAGATGGCGCAGCAGGGCGCGTCGGTCGGCAGCATGGACGACCGCATCGTCCAGCTCAACGAAGGGCCGCCGCCGGAGCCGCCGGTCCGGCTGGCGCGAACCGGCCCGGCCGGGACGCTGTTCCTTCAGGCCGCGGCCTTTTCGAGCGAGGACTATGCGGAGCGGGCTCGCGGCATGCTGCGCGGCGTCGGACCGGTGAAAATCACGCCTTTCGTGCGCGGCGATCGCACCCTGTACCGGGTCCGGGTCGGCCCCTATGCTGACCGAAACACGGCCATGACGGCCCTGGAGCGACTACGCGAGGTGGGTTTTGAAGGCGCACATTTGGTGGCGAGCAGCTAGGTCGGTCGGCCTGTTGCGTTTCAATCCGGCAGCCCTGGTCCTGCTGGTTCTGGTCTCTGCGTCGGCGCTGGTTTCGGTGCCGGCACTGGCCCAGTCCATCGAGACGCCCGCGCGGTTCGCCTATTTGATCGATGTATCCAGCGACGCCGTGCTGATGGAGAAGGACGCGCACACGCCGACCGCGCCAGCCTCCATGAGCAAGATGATGACGGTGTACATGCTGCTGGAACGCCTCAAGGCCGGCACCTTGTCCCTGGACGATACCTTCCCCGTCAGCAAGAAGGCGTGGGAGATGGGCGGCTCGAAAATGTTCGTCAAGGTCGACACGCGCGTGCGCGTGGAGGACCTGATCCAGGGCATTGTCGTCCAGTCTGGCAACGACGCCTGCATCGTTGTCGCCGAAGGATTGGCTGGCACCGAGGCGGCGTTCGCGGAGCAGATGACGGCGCGGGCGCGTGAACTGGGCCTGAACGACAGCCATTTCGTCAATGCCACCGGCTGGCCGGCCGAAGGGCAGGTGATGTCGGCGCGCGATCTGGCGAAACTCGCGGAATTGCTGATCGCCGACTTCCCCGACTATTACAAGTATTTCTCGGAGCAATCCTTCACCTACAACGGCATCACCCAGCCGAACCGCAATCCGGTCCTCTCGAAGGAGATCGGCGCCGACGGGCTGAAGACCGGCCATACGGAGGCCTCCGGTTATGGTCTGGTCGCTTCGGCGAAGCGCGGCGACCGGCGGCTGGTGCTGGTGCTGAACGGCCTGGACAGCACCAGCCAGCGCTCGCGCGAGGCGGAACGCCTGCTAGAATGGGGGTTCCGCTCGTTCCAGGGGGTCACCCTGTTCGACGCCCAGGATCGGGTCGAGGAAGCGCCGGTCTGGCTCGGCGAGCGGGCGAGCGTGCCCCTGGTGCTGGCGCAGCGGCTGGCGGTGACGCTGCCGCGGGCATCCAGCGGCAAGATGGCGGTCTCCGTGCGTTATGATGCGCCGATTCCGGCGCCGATCCGCAAGGGCGACCGGTTGGGCGTGTTGCGGGTGACGGCGCCTGACTTCGAAACGGTGGAGCGGCCGCTGATCGCCGGCGCCGATGTCGGCGCGCTGGGACCGGTCGGCCGCGTGCTGGCCGTGACACAGCACTGGCTGGCCAGCGTGCTGCCGTGACGACCGCCGGCCCGGCCCGCCTGGTGACCTTCGAAGGCGGTGAGGGCGCGGGCAAAACCACACAGATCGCCCTGCTTGCCGAACGGCTGCGCAGATGCGGCCAGACCGTGGTCGTCACCCGCGAGCCCGGTGGGACGCCTGACGCCGAAGCCATCCGGGCGCTGCTGGTGGAGGGGGAGGCCGGTCGCTGGGACCCGCTCGCGGAAACCCTGCTCCACCTCGCCGCGCGCCGCCAGCATCTGGCCCGCAAGGTGTTTCCGGCGCTGGAGCGCGGCGACTGGGTGCTTTGCGACCGGTTCCTGGATTCGACCCGCGCTTACCAGGGGGCCGGCCAGGCGGTGCCGCTGGATGTGATCGACGCTCTGGCCGCGCCGGTGATGGAAGGGCTGGAGCCGGGCCTGACCGTGATCCTCGACCTCGCGCCGGAGGACGGGCTTGCCCGCGCTGCGGCCCGCAGCGCGGCCGGCCGCTACGAGCGCTGGCCGCTCGCCCGTCACCAGACCATCCGGCAGGCGTTTCTCGCCATCGCCGCAAACGAGCCGGACCGTTGCCGGGTGCTGGACGCCATGCAGTCCGTCGATGCCGTCGCCGCTGGGATCTGGCAGGCGGTGGCGGGGCGGTTCCCGGACCTCGGCCCATGCTGACGCCGCGCACCAACCCCGGCCTGGTCGGCCACGCCCGGGCGGAGGAAACGCTGCTGGCCGCCGTGACCGGCGGCCGCCTGCCACACGCCTGGCTGTTTCTGGGTGCCAAGGGCATTGGCAAGGCGACGCTCGCCTTCCGCTTCGCCCGCTTCCTGCTGGCCGGTGGCGCCGGAGCGCCGGTCGACGAAGGCCCCGGCCTGTTCGGCGAGGAGCCACCGCCGACCGCCGCCACCGCCGGTCTGGCGATGGACCCGGAGGACCCGGTGTTCCGCCGGGTCGCCGCCAAGGGCCATGCCGACCTGATGGTTCTGGATGCCGATAGCGCCACCGGCCGGAGCACGACCATCCCGGCCGAGGCCGTCCGCGGGCTCGGGCCGTTCCTGCACCAGACCGCGGGCGAGGGCGGGCGGCGCGTCGTCATTGTCGACGCCCTGGACGAGTTGAACCCGACCGGGGCCAACGCCCTGCTGAAACTGGTGGAGGAGCCGCCGCCCGGCGCGGTGCTGCTGCTGGTCGCCCACAGCATGGCGCGGGTGCTGCCCACCATCCGCTCGCGCTGCCGCCTGCTGCGTCTGGCCCCCCTGTCGCAGGAGGACGTCCGGACCGTGTTGGCCGAGCAGCGGCCGACGGAAGATCCGCAGGCCCTGGCCGATGCCGCGGCACTGGCCGAGGGCAGCCCCGGCCGGGCCCTCGCCCTGCTGGAAAGCGACGGCATCGCCATTCACCAGGCGCTGGCCCAGTTCTGGCGCGCGCCGGCCCGCGTGCCGGCGGAGGCGACGACGGCGCTGGCCGGGCTCGCGGGCCAGGACGCGGCCCATTTCGCCCATTTCGCCGAGGGGTTTTGTCGCCAACTGGTCCAGGCCGCCCGCACCGCTGGCGGTGGCCCGGCCTGGGATGCGCTCTGGTCCGACACGCTGCACCTGCTCGACCGGACCGAGGCGGTCTATCTCGACCGCCGGCAGGTGGCGCTCAATCGTCTCACCGCTGCGGCGAAGGTGGGGTAGACCGCCGGGCGTCGCGCGACTAGGTAAGAGGCTGGATATCCACAGGCCAGGAATGGTCCCATGACCGTCGTTACCATGAGCGGGCGGGAGCCGTTGGTGCTCGCTCTGCCGAAGGGCCGGATTCTGGACGAGGCCATGCCGCTGGTGCGCGGCGCGGGCATCGAGCCGGAAGCCGACTTCGACAACCCCAAAAGCCGGGCGCTGCGCTTTGCCACCGATCACGACGGGCTGTCCATCGTGCGGGTGCGCAGCTTCGACGTGGCCACCTTCGTCGCCTTCGGCGCGGCGCATATCGGCATTTGCGGCCGCGATGTGCTGATGGAGTTCGACTTCCCGGAAATCTATGCGCCGCTCGACCTGGGCATCGGCCATTGCCGCCTGGCCGTGGCCGAGCCGAAGGAACTGGTGGCCCGCGACGACCCCAGGACCTGGAGCCATATCCGCGTCGCCACCAAATACCCGAACATTACCAAGCGCCATTTTGCGGCCCGCGGTGTGCAGGCGGAATGCATTAAGCTGAACGGCGCCATGGAACTGGCGCCGTCGCTGGGCTTGTGCCGGCGCATTGTCGATCTGGTCTCCACCGGCGCGACGCTGAAGGCGAACGGGCTGGAAGTGGTAGAGGAAATTGCTGACATCACCTCGCTGCTGATCGTCAATCGCACGGCGCTGAAAACCCGACCCGCGGAGATCAACGGCTGGATCGAACGCTTTCGGGAGGCGACCCGTGCCGCAGCGGCTTGACGCCTCCGCCGCCGGGTTTGCCGGGCGGTTTGCGGCCTTCCTCGACGCCAAGCGCGACACCGAGGCGGCCGCCGACCGCGCCGCCGCCGACATCGTCCAGGCGGTGCGGGCCAAGGGCGACGAGGCGCTGTTCGCCTATACCGAGCGTTTCGACCGCTTTCCCGTCGGCCCGGATACCGTCCGCATCCGGCCGGAAGAGATGGCCGCCGCCTTCGCCGGGACGCCGCCTGCCCAGCGTGAAGCCCTGGAACTGGCGGCCGAGCGGATCCGCGCCTTTCACGAGGCCCAGCGCCCGCAAGACCTGGACTGGACCGACGCCGCTGGCGTCCGCCTCGGCCTGCGTTGGACGCCGCTCGACAGCGTCGGTGTCTACGTGCCGGGCGGTACCGCGGCCTATCCGTCGTCGGTGCTGATGAACGCGGTCCCGGCCAGGGTGGCGGGCGTTTCGCGCATCGCCATGGCCGTGCCGACGCCGGACAACCGGCTGAACCCGCTGGTGCTGGCTGCCGCCCACATCGCCGGCGTGGACGAGGCCTACCGCATCGGCGGTGCCCAGGCCGTTGCGGCGCTGGCCTACGGTACCGACAGCGTGCCGGCGGTGGACAAGATCGTCGGCCCCGGCAACGCCTATGTCGCGGCGGCCAAGCGTTTGGTGTTCGGCCGCGTCGGTATCGACACCATCGCTGGCCCATCGGAAGTGCTGATCGTTGCCGAGGATGGGCAGGCGCCGGCGGAATGGCTCGCGGCCGACCTGCTGGCCCAGGCGGAGCACGACACCGCGGCCCAGTCCATCCTGGTTTCCGACAGTGCCGATCTGCTCGACCGGGTCGAAGCGGCCGTCACGGCCACGCTCGCGACCTTGCCTCGCGGCGAGATCGCGGCGGCCAGTTGGCGCGACCACGGCGCCCTGATTCTCGTGCCCGGCCTGGCCGCCGCCCTGCCGCTGGTCGACGCCATCGCGCCGGAGCACCTGCAACTGGTGCTGGCCGATGCCGACGGCTTTGCCGCCCGGGTCCGCCATGCCGGCGCCATCTTCCTCGGCGCACACACGCCGGAGGCGGTGGGCGATTATGTCGGCGGGCCGAACCACGTGCTGCCGACCGACCGCAGCGCCCGCTTTGCCAGCGGTCTCAGCCTCTACGACTTCCTGAAGCGCACCACCCTGCTTGGCTGTGACGGGCCGGCGCTCGGCCGGATCGGGCCGGCCGCGGTCACGCTGGCAGAGGCCGAAGGGCTGGGGGCGCATGCGCTCTCGGTCGCGCTGCGGCTTGGCCGTGGCTGAGCCGGATGCTCCCATGGACGCCCACGCGCGCATTGTGAGCCTGAGTCTCGACGACTCCTTCGGCCGCGGCCGCCGGCCCGAGGTCGAGCAGGAACGTGCCGTCGCCATCGACGACCTGCTGGACGAGAACCGCTTCGCCCTGGAAGGCGGGCCGGACGGACCGTACAATATCGTCCTCGGCATTGCCGACAATCGGCTGTTGCTGCGGGTTCAGGATGAAAAAGGCGAAGACCTGCGCATCATCGGCTTGGCACTGGGGCCGTTCCGGCGCATTATTCGGGACTATCACGGCATCTGCGAAAGTTATTACGATGCCATCCGCACCCTCAGTCCTTCGCAGATCGAGACCATCGACATGGCCCGCCGCGGCATTCACAATGACGGTACGGAATTGTTGCGCGCGCGTCTTGACGGTAAGGCGGTGGTGGATTTCGATACGGCGCGCCGGCTGTTCACGCTGCTGAGCGTGCTGCATCTGAAAGCCTGACGGGCGGCCCGGCCGGCATGGCGCAGCGCATCCAAGCCGTCCTGTTCGCGTGCGAGATGAACGTCGCCCGCTCGGTCATGGCCGAAGCCTGGTTGAAACATTTTCACGGCCAGAGAATCTATGTGGACTCCTGCGGTCTCCATGCCGGCCATCCGGACCCGTTCGTGGCGACGGTGATGCTGGAAGTCGGGATCGATGTCTCGCGCCACGCCTCGAAAACCTTCGACGATCTGGTCGACGGCTATTTCGATCTGATCGTGGCGCTGGCACCGCCGGCCCAGGTGCGGGCCATCGCCATGGCCCGGATGGCGGCGATCGACGTGGAATTCTGGCCGACCATGGATGCCACGGTCGAATACGGCAGCCGCGAGCGCCGGCTCGACGCCTATCGCGCCGTGCGCGACTATCTGCGCGACCGGATTCTGCAAGCCTTTCCGGTGTCGAAATGATGGGGCCGAAGTAAGTCGAATGTCTGACCAAGCGTCTTTCCTGATCCTGGCCAGCGCCTCGCCGCGGCGGGTCGACCTGTTGGCGCAGATCGGCCTTGTCCCGACCGCGATCCGGCCGGCCGATGTGGACGAGACTCCGGCCGCGGACGAGAAACCCCGCGAACTGGCGGCGCGTCTGGCCGAGGCGAAAGGCGCGGCCGTGGCCGAGCCCGGCACGTATACGCTGGCGGCGGACACGGTGGTCGGTGTCGGCCGACGTATCCTGCCCAAGGCCGAGACCGAGGCGGAGGCGCGGGCCTGTCTCGCCCTGCTGAGCGGTCGCCGACATCGCGTCTATGGCGGTGTGGCCCTGATCGCGCCCGACGGCCGCGTGACCCGACGGCTGGTGGTGACCGACGTTCGGTTCAAGCGCCTCGACCGGGACGATGTGCAGCGCTATCTCGCGAGCGGCGAATGGCACGGCAAGGCCGGCGGCTATGCCATCCAGGGCGTTGCCGCGGAATACGTCGCCTGGATCGGCGGCTCCTATTCCAACGTGGTCGGGTTGCCGCTGTTCGAGACGGCCGCCCTGCTGCGGGGGGCCGGCTTCCGGTGGTGACGGAGGATGTCTTTCGCCTGCCGCCCGTCGATGCCCTTGCCGTTTCGGCATCGCCGGGCGAGTGGCTGATCGCGGGATTGCGGGCCGGCGAGGTCTGGGACCTTGGCTGGCACTGGCCCGATCGGCCCATGCTGGTCGGCGCGATCCATGCGGTGCGCGTCGTTCGTCTCGCCCCCCAGGCGCGGGGGGCGTTCGTCGCCATCGACGACCGGGGCGGAGAGGGTTTTCTGGACCTGAGCCGCCATCGCGGGTCCATGCCGCACGAGGGCCAGCGCCTGCTGGCGCAGGTGACGCGCCTGCCGGTGGCGGGCAAACGCCTGACCCTGTCGCCGGCCGCGCGGTTGGCCGGCCGGTATCTGGTCTATACGCCGGGCCGCGCCGGCGTCAGCGCCTCGCGCGATCTGGCCAAGGGCGCCGCCGCGCGCCTGCAAGGTGTGGTCAAGCGCGCCCTGCGCCCCGGCGAGGGGGTCATTGTCCGCGCCGCGGCCGCACATCTGACCGACCATCCGGACCCGCTGCTTGCGGAGTTGGAGCGTCATCGGGCGGCGTGGCAGACGCTGTCGCGCGAGGCCGGCCTCGGCCTCGTGCATCGGCCGCCGGCTGGAGTCGATGCCGCGCTGATCGACCGGGTGGGCAGTGGCCCGCTGCGCATCGTCGTGGGCTCGGCCCGTGCCCGTGCTGCGGCCCGGGCCGCGGCGGAGACCTGGGCGCCAAGCGAGCCCATCCGGGTCGACCTGGAAGCGGCCGACGCGTTCACGGCGCTGGGTGGGGCCTATGCCCTGGAACAGGCGTTGCAGCCTTCGGTTCCGCTCGCATCCGGCGGAACGCTCTGGCTCCAGCGCACCCGCGCCTGCTGGGCCATTGACGTCGATTCCGGCAGCGCCCAGGGGGATGCCGCGGCGATCCGCCAGCAAACCAATCGCGAGGCCGCGATTGAACTGGCGCGGCAGGTCCAATTGCGCCAGATCGCGGGGCTGTTCGTCGTCGACTTCCTGCGCGTGCGGGACGGCAAGGCCGAGGCGGCGGTCCTGCGCGATCTGCAGGCGGGGTTCGCCGAGGACCGGGCGCCGTTGCATTTCAACCCCAGGTTCGATCCGCTGGGCTTTTATGGCTTCAGCCGCGCGCATATCGCGCCGGCCCTGTCGTCGCGGCTTGCCGATGGCGGCATCGGCGCGGCCATTCTGGCGGGATTGCGTGCCATGGTGCACTCCAGCCTTGCCGAGCCCCACCGCCGCTTGGCATTACACCTGCACCCGGCGACCCTGGTGGCCCTGGCCGACTGGCCACTGGCCCTGGCGGAAGCCGAGGCGGTGCTGGGGCAGAAGCCGCGCCTTGAACCCGATCCGGACGTGCGGCAAGTCGACTTTGCGGTCCGCACCGTCGCGGAGTGAAGGAGAGACCATGACCGAACCGCCGACCAGCAATGTCGTGCCGTTGCGCCCGCGCCGCCGCGCGGCCCCCTGTCCGATCTGCGCCAAGCCCTCGGCGGCGGACTACCGGCCGTTCTGCTCCAAGCGCTGCGCCGACATCGACCTGCACAAATGGCTGGGCGAAGGCTATCGGGTCGAGACCGAGGAACCGGCGGACGGGGCCGACGCGCCGTCGGATCCGGACGGGCGATAGGGGCATAGCATGAGTTTGTTGGGTTGGCTGTTCGGGCGCCGCCGCAAGGCGCCGAAAGATAACACGCCGCAAATCGTCGAGCTGGGTGAGCGCAAGCCGATCCATTCGTTCGAGACCACGTTGTCCGGCATCGACCTGGAAAATCCGGACGGCTCGATGCGGCAGGACATCATCGCCCGCACGACGGTGGGTACCGAGACCATTCTGGTCGCGCAGATGGGGGCGCTGAAACTGGCCGCCGTGTTCGTGGCCGAAACCGGCGAGCAGTTGGGCTATCTGCCGCGCGAGGTTTCGACCAAGATCATTCGCGAGGCCAAGGGCCACGACTACGGTACGCGCGTCGCCGCCATCGGCGAGCCGGACCCGGAAACCGGCGTTCGCGACGTCACCCTCGCCATTGATGTGTTCGAGAAGGGTTGAAGGCGCTAGGCTGGGGCAAAGCCTCCCCGATACCACGGAGCCCTGGCCATGACCGACCTGCCCTGTTTCGAAACCCTGCTGATCGACCGCCCGGCCGAGAATGTCCTGCGCGTGACGATGAACCGTCCCGATGCGCGCAACGCGCAGGACCTGCAGATGACCTATGATCTGAACGCGGCGTTCGATTTCGCCGCGCACGATGCGGAGACCAAGGTCATCATCCTGGCGGGCAAGGACCCGCACTTCTCCGCCGGCCACGACCTGCGCGGCAAGGCGGGCAAGACCCTGGACGATTTCGCGCCCATCTCCACCTGGGGCGGCCACGGCGAGCCGGGCGCGGCCGGCCGGCTGTCGCGCGAGCACGAAATCTACCTGGACGTGAGCCAGCGCTGGCGTGACCTGCCGAAGCCGACCATCGCGGCGGTGCAGGGCAAGTGCATCGCCGGCGGCCTGATGCTGGCCTGGGTCTGCGACCTGATCGTCGCCGCCGATGACGCCCAGTTCTGCGACCCGGTGGTGGCCATGGGCGTCTGCGGCGTCGAATGGTTCGCCCACCCGCACGAACTCGGCTATCGCAAGGCCAAGGAATTGCTGTTCACCGGCGACTTTTTCAGCGCCGACGAGGCCTACCGGCTCGGCATGGTCAACCATGTGGTGCCGCGGGCCGAGATGATGGATTTCGTCGTGGCCATGGCCGCCAAGATCGCCACCAAGCCGATGTTCGCGCTGCGCACCACCAAGGAGGCGGTGAACAAGGCCCAGGACGCTGCCGGCTTCCAACAGCAGATGGCCACCGCCTTCGCCCTGCACCAGCTCTGCCACAGCCACAACATGCAGGTGCACAACATGGCCGTTGATCCGGGCGGGCTAGCGCCCAGCGTCAAGGGCCGCACCGACGCCCGCCTGAAGGCGAAGCCCGCGGCGGAGTAGGGCGCCGGCGCTGGTCGGAGAGGATGCGAGGAGGCGCGGTCACTGCTTCCCGCATCCCACCGTCCCGCACTTGATGCGGGACCCACGCCTGAGCGTCGCCCACAGAGCGGGGCGGCGGCGAGAGAGTCTCAGGCATGGGCTCCCGCCTGCGCGGGAGATGGGGGGAAGGGAGGCAGTGGCGGCAATTACCGCCGGTAGGGTTGCCTCAACGCGCGTTCGACCAGTTCCAGCCGGTCCTGGCCATAGAACATGTCGCCGTCGACGAAATAGGTCGGCGAGCCGAATACGGAACGCGCGATGGCCTCCGCGGTGAAGCGTTCGTAGGTGGCCCCGGTCGCGTCGTCGCGGGCGGCGGCCAGCAGCGCGGCGCCGTCCTGGCCCAGCCCATCGGCCAGGCGGACCAGCGTATCGGCGTCGGCCAGGTCCGCGTCGTCGCGCCAGTGTGCCTCCAGCAGGGCGTGGGCGAGGCGGTCGATGGCCTCGCCCTGCTCACCGGCGGCGATCAGGAAGCGGTTCGGCAGGTCGATGTCGTGGTGGTGATAGGTCGGCAGGCCCGCCACCACCGGCGCGCCCCGCTCCTCCGACCAGCGCTGGATCTCGCGGCCGAAGAAATAGGCGCGGTGGCCGGGCGTCCGCTCGGTGGTGGGCGTCGAGCCCGAGGCCGGCACCACCCGGCGCAGGTCCATCGGCCGGTGCCGCAGGGTGGCGCCCGAGGCTTGAACGATCTGCATCAGTCGCGCCGAGCCCAGATAGGCGAAGGCGGAATGGGCGGCGTAGAAATACTCGATCACGGCCATGGACCCGGCCCTCCTCAGGCGGAGGCGCGCAGGGTTGCGGTGGCGGCTTCGTCGACCACGCCGTCGGCGTTGCAAACCACACCATAGGCTGCCTGCGCGGCTTCGACCGAGACCAGGCCGTTGCGCACGTCCTCGGCCACCAGGGCTGCCGGCCGGGCGATGGGCGAGCCGAGGCCGCCGCCGCCCGGCATTTCCAGGCGCAGGCGCTGGCCGGCGGGGATGGTCTGGCGGCCCTTGCCTTTCAGCGTCGCGCCCGCCTGGATGCGGATCACGCCGCGGGCGCCTTCGCCGCCGCCATTGCGGCCGCGCGGCGGGTTGTCGATGCGGTCGAACATGCTGGAGATGGCAAACGGCGCATCTTCGGCATGGCCGATCTCCATGATCTGGCCGGTGCCGCCGCGGTGTTCGCCGGCGCCGCCGGAGTCGGGTCGGTATTCCTTGCGCCAGAACACCAGCGGCGCGATGGTCTCGTTGATCTCCACGGGCGTGTTGCGGACGCCGGAGGGGAAGGCGGTGGCGTTCAGGCCGTCCTTTTCCGGCCGCGCGCCGGTGCCCCCGGTGTGGAAGGTGTTCATGGCAAAGGCCCGGCCGCGCTGGTCCAGCCCATCGACCACGCCGTGGCCGCCCATCAGAACCGGGTTCCAGAGGCAGGATGTGCCCTCCGCCGGCACCTGGTCCGGGATAATCTGGTTCAGGCAGCCCAGCACCACGTCCGGCAGCATCTGGCCAATGACGTGCCGCGCGGTGACGGCGCAGGGCTCCGGCGCGTTCAGGATGCAGCCCTCGGGCGCGGTGATCCGCACCGCCCCCAGCGAGCCGGCATTGTTGGGCACGCGGTTGCCGACGACGCAGCGCACGCCGAAGCTGGCATAGGCCTCGGTATAGCTCATCGGCACGTTGATGCCGTAGGCGGACACCGGCGAGGTGCCGTCGAAATCCACCGCGATGCGGTCGTCCTGGATGGTCATGGTCGCGACCAGGTCCAGCGGCGCCTCGTAGCCGTCGATGCGCATGGCGTTCTTGTAGGTGCCGTTCGGCAGCTTGGCGATTTCCGCGCGCATGCCCGCCTCCGACGCGGCGATGATGTGGCTGGCGAGCGGGCCGACATCGGCCATGCGGAACTCTTCCATCATCTCCAAGAGGCGTTTGGAGCCGACCGCGTTGCAGGCCACCAGCGAATAGAGGTCGCCTTCGACCTCCACCGGGTTGCGCACATTGGCGGCGATGATGTCCAGCACATGGCGTAGCATCTCGCCCTTTTTGGCGAGGGGCATGATCGGCAGGCGGATACCTTCCTCATAGACCTGCCGGCCGTCCGGGCCGAAGCCGCGGCCGCCGATGTCGGCGACATGGGTGGTGCAGGCGAACAGTCCGACCACCTTGCCCTGGCGGAAGGTCGGGGTGACGACGGTGAAGTCGTTCAGGTGGCCGGTGCCCAGCCAGGGATCGTTGGTGAAGAAGACATCGCCTTCCTCCATGGTCGCCACCGGGAAGCGGGCCAGGAAATGCTGCACGCTGGCCGCCATGGCGTTGACGTGGCCGGGCGTGCCGGTGACCGCCTGGGCCAGCATGCGGCCCTGCACGTCGTAAACACCGGCCGAGATGTCGCCCGCCTCACGCGCGCTGGTGGAAAAGGCCGTGCGCACCAGGGTTTGCGCCTGTTCCTCTACCACGGCGAGCAGGCGGTTCCACTGGATCTGCCGCTCCAGGTTTTCGAGGGCGGGCGGCTGGTTCGGCGTGGCGGACATGGACGGCTCTTTTCCGGGGCGGGCGATGTGGGCGGGGCGGGACGCGGGGAAGGCTACCAAAGCGCAGGGCGCGCGGGTAGGCTTTGCGGCCATAGCTTTTAGACCAACAGGAAGCGCCTGCTGCCGCCATGACAGACAACCTCCCCCTTGCGGGCCTGACGGTGATCGACTGCGCCTCGTTCATCGCCGCGCCCGTCGCCGCCACCGTGCTGGCCGATTTCGGCGCCGACGTGATCAAGATCGAGCCGCCGTCCGGCGAGCCCTATCGCCGCGACGACCCGAGGCAGCGCCAGCCCTATAGCGAATATCCCTACAACTACGTGGTCGACAACCGCTCCAAGCGGGCGATCACGCTGGACCTGAAGGCGGAGGCGGGACAGCGCGTGCTGCACAAGCTGCTGGAGACCGCCGACGTGTTCGTCACCAACGCGCCCTTTCCGGCGCGCGAGCGGCTGAAGGTGCGCTATTCCGATCTGAAAGAGCGCTATCCGCGCCTGATCTATGCCAGTGTCACCGCCTATGGCGAGACCGGGCCGGAGGCGGACCGCACCGGCTTCGACTCCACGGCGCTGTGGGCGCGCAGCGGGCTGATGGATCTGTGCAAGCCCTCGCCGGAGAGCGCGCCGGCGCGCTCGCTGCCGGGCATGGGCGACCATCCGACGGCGATCAGCATGGTGGCGGCCATCATGATGGCGCTCTACCGGCGCGAGCGCACGGGGCTGGGCGGCGAGTGCGCCACCAACCTGATGGCGAACGGCCTCTGGTGGAACGCGATCTGGACCCAGGCGGCGCTTTGCGGTGCCAAGGTCGAGGGGCGGCCGCCGCGGGAGGCGGC
Organism: Alphaproteobacteria bacterium; assembly: GCA_020638555.1. Classification (NCBI taxonomy): domain Bacteria; kingdom Pseudomonadati; phylum Pseudomonadota; class Alphaproteobacteria; species Alphaproteobacteria bacterium. Next base: position 350,786 of record JACKII010000001.1, read on the forward strand.
GGACAATCCGATGCACAACCTCTATTGCTGCGCCGACGGGCGCTGGTTCCATCTGGTGATGATCACCAAGCCGGACCGCTTCCCGGAGGTGGCGCGGGCGGTCGGCCTGCCGCATCTGGCCGACGATGCCCGCTTCCAGACGCCGGAGGGGCGTCAGGCGCATGCGCGCGAACTGATCGACGCCTTCGACGCCGCGTTCCGCACCAAGCCCTGGGCCGAGTGGAAGGCGATCCTGACCGAAAGCCGCTTCACGTTTGGCGAGATCGGCACGGTCGATGATGTCGCCACCGACGTGCAGATGCGCGAAAGCGGCGCCATCATTCCCCATCCGGAGCCGGAGAAAGCCGGGGCGGCCTGGACGCTTTCCAGCCCGTTCTGGCTGACCGGCGTTGAGAAGCGCGCGCCCGGCATGTCGCCGGCGCTGGGCGAGCACAACGCCGCGGTGCTGGCGGACCTGGGCTACAGCGAAGACGAGGCCGAGGCGCTGCGCAGCCAGGGGGCATTCGGTTGACGGACGCTTGCCACGGTCGAAACACTGGAAAGGATATGAGGATGAAACTCGGCAAACTCGGTGTCTGGTATGCTTCGGACAAGCTGAAGCCGGCGGAGATGGCCGCCTTTGTGCAACAGGTGGAGGGGCTGGGCTTCGGGTCCTACTGGTACCCGGAAAGCCGGTATTACGAGAGTATTGCTGCCGGCGCCTGGCTGCTGGCGAACTCCAAGACCATCACGGTCGGCTCGTCGATCGCCAACATCTATGCCCGCGATGCCTTCACGGCGGCGGCAGCCCGGCGCTCGCTGAACGACATGTATGGCGGCCGCTACGTCTCCGGCCTGGGGGTGAGCCATATCCCGATGGTGGAGGGGATGCGCAAGCACGACTACGGCCGGCCGGTGACGACCATGCGCGCCTATCTCGACGACATGGCGGCGGCGCGGCAGCCGGACGAGGGCGACTGGCCCGTCGCCATTGCCGCGCTGGGGCCGCGTATGCTGGATCTGGCTGCCGAGAAGTGCGACGCCGCCCTGCCCTATAATGTCACGCCGGAGCACACGGCCCGGGCCAAGCAGGCCATGGGCAGCGCCAAGGCGCTGGTGGTGGAGCAGAAATTCTGCCTGGAGAGCGACCCGGCCAAGGCCCGCGCCATCGCCCGGGCAGAGTTGAAGCGGTACATGGCGCTGCCGAACTATGCCAACAACTGGTTGCGCCTGGGCTTCACCCAGGACGACATCACCGGCGAGGGCTCGGACCGGTTCATGGATGCCATGGTGGTCTGGGGCGACGAGGCGGCGATCCACGCCCGCATGCAGGAGCATTTCGACGCCGGCGCGACCACGGTGGTGATGCAGCCGCTGCACGCCGAGGGCGACACCGCCACCCGCACGCGCGGGTTGGAGGCGGTGGCGCGCTACGGCGCATAGGGTGCCCCAATGGCGGCGTGTTCCCCGGAGGGGGCGGAGCCGCCGTCCGGGGCCGGTTGCGGCGTGCGAACTCGAGCGGGCCGGTGTTCGCGAGGGCAGCCGATCCCGGATCGGTGCTCCGCACCGTCCGGGAAACAGAGGGCTTCAGCCGTCGGTGAGGAGGGCTTGCACCTCCTCGGCGCTGTAGCCGACTTCGGCCAGGACCTGGGCGCTGTCCTCGCCCAGCTGGCGGGCGCCGAAGCGGTGTTCGGGCTCCGTGCCTTCGAAGCGGGCGGCGGGGCGGGACTGGCGCAGGCGGCCGGCCTGGGGATGGTCGTATTCCCGCACCACGCCATTGGCGACCACTTGCGGGTGCTGGATCATTTCGCGCCGGTGCAGGACGGGGGCGCAGGGCACCCCGGCCTCGTCCAGGATCGCCATCCACGCATCCGTGCTCTTGGTGATCATGGCCGACTGGATCAGTTCCAGCCGGGCGTCGATGTTGAGGTCGCGGAGCGCCGTGGTGGCAAAGCGCGGGTCGTCGATCCAGTGTGGATGGCCGGAGGCGCGGCAGAAGGCCTGCCACTGGCCGTTGGTCATGGTCGAGACCGCCATATAGCCGTCCGTCGTCTCGTAGATCAGGTCGAGGAAGCTGGCGGCGCGCTGGAGCGACACCTCCTTATCAACATAGGTCTGCGAGCCCATGTCGGACGACCAGAGGAAGGCGACGATGGCGTCCAGCATCGAGAGGCGCACGTGCTGGCCCTTGCCGGTGCGCGAGCGGGCGAGCAGGGCCGCGGTGATGGCCTGGCTGGCGGTGAGCGCCGTCACCTTGTCGGGCACGATGGTGCGGATCAGGCGCGGCCGCCGCTCGTCAGAGCCGCCCTGGACCGAGCACAGGCCCGAGAGCGCCTGCACGATCGGGTCGTAGACCGGCTTGTGCGACCACGGCCCGACCTCGCCGAAGCCGGAAATCGAAACATAGACCAGGTCGGGCTTGACCGCCTTCATGTCCTCATAGCCGATACCCAGCCGCTCGACCACGCCGGGGCGGAAATTCTGCACCATGGCATCGGCGGTGGCGGCGATGCGCTTTAAGGCTGTGATGTGATCGGGCCGCTTCAGGTCGAGCACGACCGAGCGCTTGTTGCGGTTGTTGTTGAGGAAGCTGGCCGAGAGCCCGCCCTGCTGATTGCCGGCAGACCGGGTGAAATCGCCGGAGCCGGGCGGCTCGATCTTGATCACGTCGGCGCCCTGGTCCGCCAGGATCATGGTCGCGTAGGGGCCGGAGATCACGGCGGATAGGTCGAGGATGCGAAAGCCGTCGAGCGGGCCGGGCATGGGCGGGGAACCTCGGGCTGGGGAAACATGGGACGCGCAACCGTACCGGTTCGGGCTGCGGCCGGCTAGAGGCCGGGGAGGGACAGGTGCCTTGCGGCCCGCGAACGGGATCGCGCGGGAACGGTGTCCGGGCGGCCGATCCGCGGCGCGGGGCAGAGTCGCCTTGACGGGTGGGGTGAGCGGCCTAAATCGAGGGGCGAATGTCCGCTACAGAAACTCTTCACCATGTCTGATTCCCAAGCGCCGGTTCTGCACGGCACCACCATTCTGGCCGTGCGCAAGGGCGGGCGCGTCGTCATCGCCGGCGACGGCCAGGTCTCGCTCGGCAACACCGTGCTGAAGGGCACGGCGCGCAAGGTGCGCCGGCTCGGCAAGGACGGCAAGGTTATCGCCGGGTTTGCCGGCGCCACCGCCGACGCCTTCACCCTGTTCGAGCGGCTGGAAGCGAAGCTGGACCAGTATCCGGGCCAGCTGACCCGCGCCTGTGTCGAACTGGCCAAGGACTGGCGCACCGACCGCTATCTGCGCCGGCTGGAGGCGATGATGGCCGTGGCCGACGCCCGTGTCAGCCTGGTGCTGACCGGCACCGGCGACGTGCTGGAACCGGACGACGGCCTGATCGGCATCGGCTCCGGCGGGGCGTTCGCGCTCTCGGCGGCGCGGGCGCTGCTGCCTTTGGACGGCCAGGACGCCGAGACCATCGCCCGGCGCAGCCTGGAAATCGCCGGCGAGATCTGCATCTACACCAACAACAACATCACCGTTGAAAGCCTGGACGCCGCATGACCTCCTTCAGCCCGAGAGAAATCGTTTCCGAACTCGACCGCTACATTGTGGGCCAGAAGGAGGCCAAGCGGGCCGTTGCCATCGCGCTCCGCAATCGCTGGCGCCGCCAGAAGCTGGAAGGGGCGATGCGGGAAGAGGTGCTGCCGAAAAACATCCTCATGATCGGGCCGACCGGCGTCGGCAAGACCGAGATCGCCCGGCGGCTGGCCAAGCTGGCGCAGGCGCCGTTCCTGAAGGTGGAGGCGACCAAATTCACCGAGGTCGGCTATGTCGGCCGCGACGTCGAAAGCATCGTGCGCGACCTGGTCGAGACCGCCATTCACATGACCCGCGAGCGCATGCGCGAAGAGGTGAAGGCGCGGGCGGAACTGGCCGCCGAGGAGCGGGTTTTGACGGCGCTGGTGGGCAGCAATGCCGGCAAGGAAACCCGCGCGAAATTCCGGCAGATGCTGCGCGACGGCGACCTGGCCGAGCGCGAGATCGAACTGGAATTGCAGGACACCGGCGGCATGCAACTGCCGACCATGGACATTCCCGGCATGCCCGGTGCGCAGATGGGCATGATCAACCTGAACGACATGTTCGGCAAGGCCTTCGGCGGGCGCACCAAAACCCAGAAAATGACCGTCGCCGAGAGCTATGAAGTGCTGGTGGCGGAGGAAAGCGACAAGCTGCTGGACGACGACAAGGTGGTGCGCACCGCCATCGAAACCGTGGAGAATGACGGCATCGTCTTCCTGGACGAGATCGACAAGATCTGCGCCCGCTCGGAGCGGGTGGGCGGCGATGTCAGCCGCGAGGGCGTGCAGCGCGACCTGCTGCCCCTGATCGAGGGGACGACGGTGGCGACCAAGCATGGCTCGGTCAAGACCGACCATATCCTGTTCATCGCTTCCGGCGCCTTCCATCTGGCGAAGCCGTCTGACCTGCTGCCGGAATTGCAGGGCCGCCTGCCGATCCGCGTCGAACTGGATGCGCTGACCCGCGAGGACTTCGTGCGTATCCTGCGCGAGCCGGAATCCTCGCTGATCAAGCAATACGTGGCCCTGATCGGCACGGAAGAGGTGACGCTGGTGTTCGAGGACGGCGCGATTGAGGAAATCGCCGGCCTAGCCGCGGACATCAACGGCACGGTCGAGAATATCGGCGCGCGGCGGCTGCAAACCGTGCTGGAAAAGCTGCTGGAGGATATCTCCTACGACGCCTCCGACAAGCCGGGCAGCGAGTATGTCGTGACCGCAGCCATGGTGCGGGAGAAGGTCGGGGTCCTGGCGAAGGACGCGGATCTCTCACGGTTCATTCTGTAGGGTCCACGCGGTCGCTTCCCTGTTCCCCGGACGGTGCGGAGCGCCGGTCCGGGGCCGGTTGCGAGGTGCGAACACGGGCGGTGGCGGTGTTCGATGATGGACACCTGCCCCGGATGGCGGCTCCGCCACCTCCGGGAAATAACGGTATCGGTCAGGCGTCGGTGCCGCGGAGGAGGGTTTCGCGGATCCACCAATGCGGCGCGCGCTGGCGCAGCGAGCGGGCGGCCCCGGCCGCCGCGGCCTCCGTGGCGAACAGGCCGAAGCAGGTGGTGCCGCTGCCGGACATGCGGGCCAGCAGTGCGCCCGGCGTGCCGGCAATGGCGGCCAGCACCTCGCCCACCGCCGGGGCGATCTCCATGGCGGGCCGGGTCAGGTCGTTGCGCTGGCGTGCGAGCCACGCGACGAACGCGGCCATGTCCGCTTGCGGCGGCGGCATTGGCGTTGCGGCAGGCGCCCCGAAGCGGCCGGCGAGTGCCGCGAACACCGCGCCGGTGGCCGACGGAACCGCCGGATTGACCAGAACCGCCGGCAGGCTGGGCAGCGACGGTACGGGCGTCACCCGCTCGCCCATGCCCTCCACCAGCGCCGGCCGGTTGACGAGACAGACCGGGATGTCGGCGCCGAGATCGGCCCAGTCCGCCGGTGCGCCGGTCGTCCCGCCCCAGAGGCGGGCCAGCAGGCGGATGGTGGCGGCGGCATCGGCCGAACCGCCGCCGATGCCGGCGGCCACGGGCAGGTCCTTGCCGAGGCGGAGCGCCATTGGCCGGGCCGCCGGCACGCTTGCCTGCAGTCGGCGCGCGGCCCGCAGCACCAGATTGTCGGCGGCGCTGGTGTCCTCCAGACGGTCGGCGAACGGGCCGTCGACGTCCAGTGTCCAGTCCGGCGCGGGCCCCGTGGCCGTGACCCGGTCGCCGCAATCGGCGAAGGCGACCAGGGATTGCAGCTCGTGATAGCCGTCCGGCCGGTGCCCCAACACGTGCAGATAGAGGTTGAGCTTGGCGGGGGCCGGTTCGGTGGGCGCGGCGGGCACCGTTTGGGGCACGAGGCTCAATCCGTCTTGTCGGGCACCGCGCAATCGCCAAGGCCACAGCGCAGCTTCTGTTCGAGCACGGGCACCTGCTTGTCCTCCGGGGCGAGGTTCAGGGCGCGCTGCCACTGGTAGCGGGCTTCGGCCTTGCGGCCGACGCGCCAGTAGGCGTCGCCCAGATGCTCGTTGATGGTGGGGTCGACGGGCTCCAAGGTGGCCGCCCGTTCCAGCTCGCGCGCCGCTTCCTGAAAGCGGCCGGTGCGGAAATAGGCCCAGCCCAGGCTGTCGACGATGAAACCGTCTTCCGGGCGCAGTTCGACGGCGCGGCGGATCATGTCCTCGGCCCGTTGCAGGTTCTCGCCGCGGTCGATCCAGGAATAGCCCAAATAGTTGAGGACGCTGGCCTGGTCCTTTTGCAGCGAGATGGCGGCGAGCAGATCGCTTTCGGCGCGCGCCCACTGGCCGGAGCGTTCCAGGGCGATGCCGCGGTGATAGAACAGACGCCAGTTGTCGGCGGTGATGGTGCCGACGCGGGCGGCGGCCTCGTCATAGGCGACCACCGCCTCGTCGAAGCGGGCCTCGGCGCGCAGCACGTCGCCCAGCAGGCTGGGGGCGGCGGCGTTGGTCGGCTCGGCGGCGGCGAGGCCGCGCAACACCTCCACCGCCTTGTCGGCCTGGTCGGCACGGGCCAGGTTGCGGGCGCGGGCAAGCTGGGCGTCGTAGTAATAGGGCGAGGCCGGGTCGATGTCCGCGTACATTGCCGCCGCTTCCGGATTGCGGTCCTGGTCGGCGAGGATCTGGGCCACCAGCAGGCGGGTGAGGTCCAGCTTGGGGGCGATGTAGAGGGCAATCTGGCCGTAGATCAGGGCCGAGAGGCTGCGGTCGCCCTGGTTCAGCGCCGCAGCGATGCTGAACAGGCCCTCGGCCAGGCCGTCGCCGGGCGTGGCGACGATGCGGGGCACCGTCGAGTCGGCCTGGCGGGCCTTGAAATTGGCATAGAGCGCGGCGCCCTGGCTGGACTTGAATGCCCCGGCCTCGTTGGCCGCGGCATAGGCGGCGACGGCATCGCCGCCGGTCAGGTCTTCCACCAGCGCCCGGTGCATGGCGACCAGGGTTTTCCAGGGAGGCTGGTCGGCGCTGAACGCCAGTACGGCGCGGGCGGCGGACGGGTCCTTGGCGCCCACGGCGGCCCAGGCCTGGCCCAGCAGGCGGATCAGGCCGGAAAGGCCGTTATTGTCCAGGTCGGCGAACCGGTCCAGGGCCGTTGCATAGTCGCCGGCCTTCATCGCCGCCGCGGCCTCGACAATGGCCGGCAGGGCGGGGTCGGCGCTGTCGCGTTCCAGCGGGCGCGCGTGCGGCAGGGCGTCCTCGACGCGGCCTTCGGCCAGCAGCAGCAGGAACACGCGCCGGCGCAGGTCCAGATTGTTCGGGTCCCAGGACAGCGCGCCTTCGAGGAAATCGGCGGCGCTGCCATAGTCCCGCCCGGTCTGGGCCTGCCGGCCGGCCAGATACTGGCCCGCACCGGAATGGCCCCAGTTCTGGCCCGAGAGCGCCAGCGCCTGTTCGCGGCTGATCAGCCGCTCCAGCCCCGCCGCCGAGGCGGATGTGGCACTGAGGGCGGCCACAAGGGCCAGAGCAATGGCTCCGATCTTCATCGTGCGCCGCCTATTCCCAGGGTCAACGGAACCGGACTCTCTGCCAGTTGGAAGCCATTACATGTTCGGATAATTGGGGCCGCCGCCGCCTTCCGGCGTGACCCAGTTGATATTCTGGGTCGGGTCCTTGATATCGCAGGTCTTGCAGTGGACGCAGTTCTGGGCGTTGATCTGCAGCCGCGGCTGACCTTCGTCCTCGACGAACTCATAGACGCCGGCCGGGCAGAAGCGCTGTTCCGGCCCGGCATAGCGGCCGAGATTGACCTGTACCGGCACGCTGTCGTTCTTCAGCGTCAGGTGGACCGGTTGGTCTTCCTCGTGATTCGTGTTCGAGAGATAGACGCTGGAAGGCTTGTCGAAGGTGATGACCCCGTCCGGCTTGGGATAGTCGATCGGCTTCGCCTTGGACTTCTCCACCAGACTATCGTGGTCGGTGCCGTGGTGGCTGAGGGTCCAGGGCGCCTTGCCGCGGAAGACGAGTTGGTCGATGCCGGCATAGAGCGTGCCGCCGATCAGCCCCCATTTGAAGGCCGGGCGCACATTGCGGGCGCGGTAGAGCTCGTCATGCAGCCAACTGGCCTCGAACGCCTTCGGATAGTCCTCCAGCACGCCGTATTCCTCGCCGCGGGAGAGGGCGGCGGCAATGGCCTCCGCGGCCATGCTGCCGGACTTGATCGCAGCATGGCTGCCCTTGATCCGGGGCGTGTTGAGGAAGCCGGCCTCGCAGCCGACCAGGACGCCGCCGGGGAAGACCAGCTTCGGCAGCGATTGCAGGCCGCCTTCGTTCAGGGCGCGGGCGCCGTAGGCGATGCGCTTGCCGCCCTCGAACACGCCGCGGATATAGTGGTGCGCCTTCCAGCGCTGGAACTCGTCGAACGGCGAGAGATAGGGGTTTTTGTAGTCGAGGCCGACGACGAAGCCGCAGGCGACCTGGTTGTCTTCCAGATGATAGAGGAAGGAGCCGCCATAAGTGTCCGACTTCATCGGCCAGCCGGCGGTGTGCATGACGGTGCCGGCGTGGTGCTTTTCCGGATCGACCTGCCACAGCTCCTTGATGCCGATGCCGTAGGTCTGCGGCTGGGCGCCCTGGCGCAAGCCGAACTTGTCCATCAACTGCTTGCCGAGCGAGCCGCGGCAGCCTTCGGCGAACACGGTGTATTTGGCGCGCAATTCCATGCCGGGCTCGAAGGTCGGCTTGTGCTCGCCGTCCTTGCCGACGCCCATGTCGCCGGTGGCGACGCCGCAGACGCGGCCCTGGTCGTCATAGAGCACCTCCGAGGCGGCGAAGCCAGGGAAGATCTCCACGCCCATGGCCTCCGCCTGCTCGGCCAGCCAGCGGGTCAGATTGCCGAGCGAGATGATGTAGTTGCCGTGATTCTTCATGGCCGGCAGCATCAGGAATTCCGGCCAGGGCAGGGACGAGTTCTCGGTCAGGAACACGAATTTGTCGCGCAGCACCGGCTGATTCAGCGGTGCGCCCAGATCCTGCCAGTTCGGCAGCAGTTCGGTCAGCGAGCGCGGGTCGAGCACGGCGCCGGAGAGAATGTGAGCGCCGACTTCGGAGCCTTTTTCGAGCACGACGATGGCAAGTTCTTCGCCTGTCTCCTCCGCCAACTGGCGCAGACGGATCGCGGTCGCCAGCCCGGCCGGGCCGGCGCCTACGATCACGACGTCTACTTCCATGCTCTCGCGTTCCATGGCACCCTTTGTCCTTGCGTATGGTCGTCGTTCGCGTGTGTATAACGACCATAACCCACCATGGCTAGGTGGGCCAGAGCGCGCGGGCGCATGGTCCCGCGCATCCGGTCACGGGCCGGCGCCTTGATCGCGGCGACGGGAAGGGCACATTAGGCAGGATGAACCACTGGCTCGAAACCTTGCGCTGGTACGCGGACATGGGCGTGGACGAGGCGGTTGCCGACCGGGCCTGGAACCGGTTTGCCGAGCCCGAGGTGCGGCCGTCTCCGGCGAACCAGGGGCGGCCGCTGCTGGCGGCAGCATCCCGTCCGTCGCCGCCCGCCTCGCCATCCACACCGCCGTCGGCGACGACGTCTCCCGTGCCCCCGCCCCGCGACGCGCGCCCGGCGCAAATGGACGCGCTCCAACCGGCGCTGGCAGCGGAACTGGCGGCGATCGAGACGCTCGACGGGTTGCGCGACCGGCTGGAGCGGTTCGACGGCTGTGCGCTCAAGACCACCGCCACCAACACGGTGTTCGGCGAAGGCCCGGCGCATGCCCGGCTGATGATCATCGGCGAGGCGCCGGGCGAGGAAGAGGACCGGCAGGGCCGTCCGTTCGTCGGCCCGTCGGGGCAATTGCTCGACCGGATGCTGGCGGCCATCGGCCTGGAGCGCGGCGAGGTCTATATCGCCAACACGCTCTACTGGCGGCCGCCGGGCAACCGGACACCCACCCCCGCGGAGGTGCAGGCCTGCCTGCCGTTTTTGCGCCGCCAGATTGCCATCATCCGGCCGCAGGCGCTGCTGATGGTCGGGGGAGCCGCGGCCAAGACCATGCTGGAACGCAAGGAGGGGATCATGCGGCTGCGTGGCCGATGGACCGAATACGACCCCGGAGGCGGGGCCGGCCCGATCCCGGCGCTGGCCACGTTTCACCCGGCCTATCTGTTGCGTTCGCCGGCGCAGAAACGGGAGGCGTGGCGCGACTTTCTGGCTATGCAGGCATACCTGCTTGCCAGTCGCGACTAAGGATTGTATTCAAGGCGAAATACATGGTCCTGTATGCGAAGGATCGGGGCCGGGTAGTGGTTTTCCAAGAAGACAGCAAGTTGTAAGCACGTGCCCATTCAAACTCTGATCGGCCTCATCAATCCCACCGTCAAAAAACTGGCGATGGCGGGGGCTGTCGCGGCACTGGGGTGCGTCGGAGCCCGGGCCGAGCCCGATCGCTGGGTCAGTGCGGATGCGAGCCTGGCGGTGCCCCAGCCTGCACCGCGCGCGATGCGGGCCGTCTCGCAACTGCCGCAGCCGCTCGACGCAGAGGATGTCGGCCGCTATCGCCGCATCTTTGCGTTGCAGGCGCAGGGCGACTGGGATGATGCCAACCAGGAAATCCGCGGGCTGCATTCCAAGATCCTGATGGGGCATGTGCTGTTCCAGCGCTACATGCACCCGACCGCCTACCGCGCGAACTATCCCGAACTGGCGCAGTGGCTGCGGCAATACCGGGGCCTTCCCGGCGCCTACCGTGTCTACAGCCTGGCCTCGAAGCGGCAGCCCGAGGGGGCCGCAAAACTGACCCTGCCGGTCTATGGCCGCGAACACCTGCGCCATCTGCTGGGCGAGGCCAAGACGGCCCCCACACTGAGCAACAAGGCCACATACCGCGCGCGGGCGCAGGAGATCCGGTCGCGGATTGCGCGCGGTCATCTGAGCATAGCCACCCGGATGATCGACCAGGCGGGGCTGCCGCCGGCGGCGTCCGACCGGCTGCGGGCCCAGGTGGCGCTCGGCTGGCTGGCGCTAGGGGAGGCGGCCAAGGCGCAAACGCTGGCGGGGCAGGCGGCGGAGCGGTCGCGCAAGCACACCTCGGTGCCGGATTGGGTCGCCGGCCTTGCCGCCTTTGCCAAGGCGGATTACCCGGCGGCGGTCCGGTATTTCGGCCTGCATGCGGACTCGGCGATGGCCGGGGAGTGGAACAAGGCGGCCGGGGCCTTCTGGGCGGCGCGGTCGGAGGCGAAGCTGAATCACCGCCCGGCCGTGCGCAAATGGCTGGAAACGGCCGCGCGCTATCCGCTCACCTTCTATGGGCAATTGGCGCTGGAGGCGTTGCGCCGGCCCTTGCTGCCGAAGGCCGCCCAACGGCCGGCCACCGCCGGCGATGTCGCCCGGCTCCAGGCCCTGCCGAGCGGCAAGCGCTTGTTCGCGCTGATCCAGGTGGGGCAGGTGCGGCGGGCCGACGAGGAATTGTTGCAGGTGCTGAGCAAGGCGGACCGGCCGCTGGCGCGGTCGATCATGGCGATCGGCGCAATGGCCAAGCTGCCGCAGGCGGCGATGCGCGGCGGGTTTTACCTGGCCAATCTGAAGGAACATCCGCCGGCGGCCGTGCTGTATCCGACGCCCGACTGGCAGCCGCAGGGCGGCTTTGCGGTCGATCAGGCCTTGCTCTGGGCCTTTGTGCGGCAGGAGTCGGTGTTCAACCCGTTCGCCACCAGCAGCGCCGGCGCCCGCGGCCTGATGCAGTTGATGCCGGCCACCGCCAATTACGTGGCGGGCGAAGACCGGTTTGAGGGCGCCCACCGCGATGCGCTCTACAACCCGTCGCTCAACCTGGCTCTGGGCCAGCGCTATCTGCGCTACCTGATGGACAAGAGCCAGATTTCCAACGACCTGTTCCGCCTGGCGGTCGCCTACAATGCCGGCATCGGCAATCTGGACACCTGGCGGCGCGAAGGCGTGTTGGCCCGCGACCCGCTGATGTTCATCGAGACCCTGCCGCTGCTCGAAACCCGCTTGTTCGTGGAGCGGGTGGTGGCCAATTATTGGATCTACCGCGCCGTGATGGGCCAGCCGCGGCCGTCGGTGCATGCGGTGCTGAAAGGCCAATGGCCCCGCTATCGGAGCCAGGAATCGGCCGACGTGGAAATAGCGGAGGACGTGCGCAATGGCCATCGATGAAACCCGACCGTTCGTGCCCGTGAACATCGCGGTGCTGACCGTCTCGGATACGCGCACCCTGGCGGACGACCGCTCCGGCGACACGCTGGTCGGGCGGATCGAGGCGGCGGGGCATCGGCTTGCGGCGCGGGCCATCGTCACCGACGACGTGGAGAAAATCGCGGGGCAGTTGCGGGCCTGGATCGCCGACCCGCAGGTCGATTGCGTGATCTCCACCGGCGGCACCGGGGTCACCGGCCGGGACGTGACGCCGGAAGCCTTCGCCAGTATCTATGAGAAGGAAATCGCCGGTTTCGGCGAGGTGTTCCGCTGGATCAGCTATCAGAAGATCGGCACGTCCACCATGCAGTCGCGGGCGACCGCGGGCGTTGCCGGCGGCACGTATCTGTTCGCGCTGCCGGGCTCGACCGGCGCGGTGAAGGATGGCTGGGACGACATCCTGGCCTATCAGCTCGACAACCGCTTCCGTCCCTGCAATTTCGTCGAGATCATGCCGCGCCTGCTGGAGCACGTGCCCCAGCGCGGCCAGTAAAGCCGCCGGGCCACGGCTTGTCCGTCACATGGCGGCGGCCAGGGCCTGATCCAGGTCGGCGATGATGTCGGCGGGGTCCTCGATGCCGATGGAGAGACGCACCACGTCCGGGCCGGCGCCCGAGGCGATCTGGGCTTTCTCGTCCAACTGGCGGTGGGTGGTGCTGGCCGGGTGGATGATGAGCGAGCGGGTGTCGCCGATATTGGCGACATGGCTGAACATCTCCACCGCATCGACCATTTTCAGGCCGGCCTCGTAACCGCCCTTCAGGCCGACGGCAAAGACCGAGCCGGCGCCCTTGGGCATGTATTTCCGGTGCAGGTCGTAATATTTCGAGCTTTTCAGGCCCGGATAGGACACCCAGTTCACCGCCGGATGCGCCTCCAGATACTCGGCGACGGCGAGCGCGTTTTCGCAATGCTTGGCGACGCGCAGGCCCAGCGTCTCGCAGCCGGTGATGGTGAGATAGGCGTTCAGCGGCGCCATGGTCGCGCCCAGGTCGCGCAGGCCGATGGCGTGGCCGTGCACGGTCAGCGCCAGATCGCCGAAGGTCTCGTAGAAGGTGAGGCCGTGATAGGCGGGCTCCGGCTTGGTCAGCGACGGGAATTTGTCGTTCTGGCCCCAGTCGAACTTGCCGGAATCCACCACGACGCCGCCCATGGCATTGCCGTGGCCGGACAGGAATTTCGTGGTCGAATGGGTGATGATGTCGGCGCCCCATTCGAACGGCCGGCAGAGATAGGGCGTGGCCGACGTGTTGTCGACGATCAGCGGGATGCCGGCTTCGTGGGCGATGTCGGCAAAGGCGGCGATGTCGGCGATGACGCCGGTGGGGTTGGCCAGGCTCTCGATGAAGATCGCCTTGGTCTCCGGGCGGATGTGTTTGCGGAATTCGGCGGGGTCGTCCGGGTCGAGCACGGTGGCGTCCCAGCCGAATTTCTTGAACGTGTTGGTGAACTGGGTGAGCGAGCCGCCATAAAGCTTGTTCGACGCCAGCATGTGGGCGCCCGGCTCCATCAACACGAACGAGATCAGCATCTGCGCCGCGTGGCCGGAGGCGGTGGCGATGGCGCCGCGGCCATCCTCCAGCGCCGCGATGCGCTCCTCCAGCACCGAGGTGGTGGGGTTGGTCAGGCGGCCATAGATATAGCCATAGGTTTGCAGGTTGAAGAGAGAGGCAGCGTGGTCGGCATCGTCGAACACGAAGGCCGTGGTCTGGTAGATCGGTGTCGAGCGTGCGCCGGTGGCCGGGTCGGGCGAGGCGCCGGCATGGACGGCCAGGGTATCGAAACCGGGGCCTCGGTTCGGACGGTCGGTCATGGCGGGCGTTCCTCGAGGGGCAGACGGGCGGATCGGGCGTTTCGGCCAGCTTAGCCTCTGGCCAGGGCCGCCGCCAGGGCGCAGACTGGTGGAAATCTTGCCGATGCCGCGGGAGGACCGCCGACCCATGCGCCTGATCGAGCTTGCCCGTGTGGTGCGTTCCAAGAACGCCGGGCCACTGCACCTGACCTTCGATCTGATGTTTGCCGACCGCGCCAGCTATGAGCGCTGCGTGCAGTCGCCGGAACTGAACGCGGCCCGCATCGCGCCGCTTTATGGCGTGTCGGCCGACAGCGTGCGCATCCAGCCCTATCCGGTGGCGTTGGCGGTGAAGATCACCCTGCCGCGCCGCATGCCCGCCGGCAGCCCCGGCGACCGCGACGTCTATGGCGCACAGCAGCATGTCCCGCTGCTGGAGTTGGAGCTATGAGCGCCGTCCGCCGCCTGCGCGAGCGCTTTGCCGCCGATCCGAGCCGGCCGCTGAAGCTGGTCGGTGCCACGGGCCAACTCGGCTATGGCATTCCCGCCGCCGCCCTGGCCGAGGCGCTCAGGCGCGAGCCGGACATGATCGGCGCGGACATGGGCTCCACCGATATCGGCCCGACCTTTCTCGGCAGCGGCCAGATGGCGACGGCGCCGGAGCAGACCAGGCGCGATCTGGCGGCGTTGATCAAGGGCGCCCGCGCGCTCGACATTCCGCTGATCATCGGCTCGGCCGGCAGTGCCGGCGCCGGTCCGCACCTGGACGCGACGCTCGCCATGGTGCGCGAGATCGCGGCGGAGGAAGGGCTCAGCTTCCGCCTCGCCGTGATCCGCTCGGACATGCCGCGCGCGGAGGTCAAGGCGGCGGTGCGGGCCGGGCGGGTACAGAGCCTGGGCCTGCTGGCAGACCTGACCGAGGCGGAGGTGGACGCTGCGGCCGCTCTGGTCGGTCAGGCCGGCACCGAGGCGTTCGTGCGGGCGCTGGAGCAGGACCCCGACGTGATCGTCGCCGGGCGCGCCTGCGATACCGGCATCTATGCCTGCATTCCGCAGATGCTGGGCTTCCCGTTCGGGCCAGTGATGCATATGGCCAAGATCATCGAATGCGCCTCGCTCTGCTGCGATCCCGGCGGGCGCGACCCGATCCTGGCGACCCTGGATGCGGAGGGCTTCGTGCTGGAGAGCATGAACCCGGAGCGGCGGGCCACGCCCATGTCGGTGGCGGCGCACAGCCTGTACGAACAGGCGGACCCGAACGAGATCATCGAGCCGGAAGGCCGGGCGAACGTCGCCGGCGCGCAATACGAGGCCCTGGACGAGCGGCGCACCCGCGTCTCCGGCGCCACCTGGGAGCCGGCGGCGCGGATGACGGTGAAGCTGGAAGGCGCCACCCGCGTCGGCGAGCGGGCGGTGCTGCTGGCCGGCTCCGCCGATCCGCGCTTCATCGCCGGCGCGCGCGACCTGACCGAGCAGGTCAAGGGCGTGGTGCAGGGCCTGGTCTGTGCGCCGGGAGAAGAGCCGGACTATGCCCTGACCTTCCGCCTCTATGGCCTGGACGCGGTCTATGACTGGCCGCAGCCGCCGGCGGTGCCGCCGCGGGAGATTTTCGTCATGGCCGAGGTCATCGCCGAGACCATGGCGCGGGCGCTGACCGTGGCGAAGTCGACCAAGCAATACCTGCTGCACCTGGGCTTTCCCGGGCGGCTCTCGACCAGCGGCAATCTGGCGTTTCCGTTCACGCCGCCGGAACTGGCGGCCGGCACGGCCTACCGGTTCAGCGCCTATCACGTCATGGCGGTCGACGATCTGGCGCCGCTGTTCCCGGTGACGCTGGAGACGATCGGACGCCAGCACCCTTGACCGGGCGGGGCCGTCGGGCTTGCAATGGGCGCCAACGAACACAGAGGACACGGCCCCAATGGATCTCTCCCTCGACCAGCGCTATGTGGATTTCCGCACCGAGGTGCGCGGCTTCATCGCCGAGCACCGCAGGCACGCCCCGCCCGCCGTTACGGTCCGCGATCGGGTGGCGCCGACGCCGCAACAGTTCGACTGGCAAAAGCGCCTGATCGCCGCCGGCTATGCCGCGCGCACGGTGCCGGCGGACTACGGCGGCTTCGGTGCGCCGGACGACATTCTGGAAACCATGATCATCAACGAGGAATTCTCCGCCGCCGGCGTGCAGGCGGGGTTGCAGGGCATCGGCATCATGATGCTGGTGCCGACCCTGCTGGAGGTCGGCACGGCGGAGCAGAAGGCGCGCTATGTGCCGAAGGCGATCACCGGCGAAGAATGGTGGTGCCAGGGCTATTCCGAGCCGGGCTCCGGCTCCGACCTCGCCAGCCTGCGCACCAGTGCCCGGCTGGAGGGCGAGGAATGGGTGATCAACGGCCAGAAAATCTGGACCTCCGGCGCCCACTACGCGCAGATGATGTTCTGCCTGGTCCGCACCGAGCCCGACGCGCCGAAGCACCGCGGCATCTCCTACCTGCTGATCCCGATGGAGACGCCCGGCGTCACGGTCTCACCGCTGAAGACCATGACGGGGCGGAGCGAGTTCAACCAGGTCTTCTTCGACGAGGTCCGCATTCCGGCAACCAACATCGTCGCCGGTCGCGGCGAGGGCTGGAAGGTGGCGAACGTGACGCTGAAGCACGAGCGTGGCGGCCTCGGCGATCCGGCGAAGTCGATCTCCCGCTTCGACGGCCTGGTGAAGCTGATGCGGCGCGAAAGCGTCGACGGCCGCCGCGCCATCGACGACCCGTTGCTGGCCGACCGGCTGATGCAGTTGGAGGCCAAGGTCCTGGCGCTGAAATTCAACAATATGCGGGTGCTGACCGCCGACCTGGACGGGGCCGACCCCGGTCTCGCGCGACTGGTGACCAAGTATTACGGCACGGTGCTGAACCACGAGCTGGACGCGCTGGCCATCGACGCCATGGGCGAGCTGGGCGTGCTCTACGAGGACGGCGACTATCTGCGCGACGAGGGCGCCTGGCAGGCCTGGTACATGCACGATCTGGGCCTGATCATCGGCGGCGGCTCGACCAACATCCAGCGCAATATCATCGCCGAGCGCGGCCTGGACCTGCCGCGGGAGCCGAAGGCGGTGATCCCGCCCCAGGGTATGGGAGGGCGCCACTGATGCGGTTCGGACTGTCGAGCGAACAAGAGACCTTCCGCGACCAGTTGCGTCGCCTGCTGGCGGAGCGCGCGCCGCTGGCGCGGGTGCGCGAGGTGGCGGCGGAGGGCTCCGGCTATGACCAGCGGCTCTGGAGCGGCCTGACGGAACTGGGCGCCATGGGCGTGCTGGTGCCGGAGGACTATGGCGGCCTGGGGCTCGGCGCGTTCGAGGCCGGGCTGGTGCTGGAGGAGTTGGGCCGGTTCGTGGCGCCGGCGCCCTATCTCGGCACGGCTTTCGTGGCGCCCCTGGTCTTGGCGGAAAGCGGCAGCAATGGGCTGGCGGCGGAATGGTTGCCGCGGATTGCGGCTGGCGAGGCGCGCGTCGGCCTGGCGCTGGCCGAGGCGGTCGGTGCGCGCGAGGGCGCCGGCGTGCGCAATGCGGGCGGGCGGCTCTCCGGCAAGGCGCTGGCGGTGCTGGACGCCGGGGCGGCGGATGCGTTCTTGACTGCTGCCGACGGCGAATTGTGGTGGGTGCGCAGCGACGCCCATGGCCTTTTGCGCACGCCCATGACCAGCATCGACCGCACCCGCGCGCTGGCGGAACTGCGCTTCGAGGCGGTGGAGGCGGAGCCGGTCGCTGGCGGTGCGACGCTTACCCGCCGGGCGCTGGACCTGGCGCGGGTGGCGCTGGCGGCGGATACGCTGGGTGCGGCCGATGCGATGCTGGAACAGGCGACGGCCTATTCGAAGCAGCGGGTGCAGTTCGAGCGGGTGATCGGCTCGTTTCAGGGCGTGAAGCACGCGCTGGCCGACATGGTCACGGCGCTGGAGCCGGCCCGCGCCCTGGTCTGGTACGCCACGCACGCCCAGACGACGTTGCCGGGGCCGGAGGCGCACCGGCTCGCCTGCCACGCCAAGGCGCATCTGGCCGAGGTCGGGCGCATGGTGGCCCGCGGCGCGACCGAGGTGCATGGCGGCATGGGCTTTACCGACGATCTGGGCCTGCATGTCTGGTTCAAGCGCATCGGCCTGGACCGGCAATTGCTGGGCTCGCCCGAGCAGATCCGGGCCGAGGCCGCCGCCGCCCTGGCCGCGGCCTGATACGCATCGACCGATGGTGTGGCGTTTCCCGGCCGCCGCAGAGCGGTGGGCCGGGATCGGTCGCGCTCGCGAACACGGGCGGTGACGGTGTTCGAAGGGAGGCACCGGCCCCGGCCCGGCGCTCCGCGCCGTCCGGGGAACACGGGCGCTCCGCACCGTCCGGGGAACTGGGCGTCAGGCGGCGATCTTCGCCAGCGTCAGTTCGAAGGTCAGCGCCTTGCCCGCCAGCGGATGGTTGGCGTCGAGCGTGACCTTGTCGTCCTCCATGGCGATGACGGTCAGCTGCATCTGGCCGCCCTGCTGGTTGGTTGCGGTGAGCGTCATGCCCAGTTGCAGCGGGATTTCCGCGGGGATCTGGGCGCGGTCGACCTCGTGCACCAAGCCGGGATTGGCTTCGCCATAGGCCTCTTCCGGCGGCAGGGTGACGGTCTTGCTCTCGCCCTCGCTCATGCCCATCAGCGCATTTTCGAAGCCGGGAATGACCTGGCCCTGGCCGAGCGTGACCTGAAGCGGCTCGCGGCCGGCGGAGTTGTCGAATTCGGTGCCGTCGTCCAGCGTGCCGCGATAGTGGACGTGAACGGTGTGGCCGGTGGTGGCCTGGGTCATGGACGATCCCTTCTGCGTTGCAATGCGGGCGGACACACGATGCGGCCGCCGGGGCAGCCTCAACCAGAACATCACTGTGTAAAGCCGAGGCCTCAGCCGGCGGGCGCCATACGCAGAGAGCGGTCCGAAGAAAAGGACAGCGTAAACGTGGTGGTCTGGCATGGGGATGTCAACGCAAGGGCGGAGCCTTGCCGGCAGGCCAAAAAAAAGGAAGCACCAGCGAACCGGTGCTTCCAGAGATCCGGGATGCCGCAGATGAGGGACTGCTGCACCCCAGGTTCGGGGAGGGTAGTGGGACACAGGTCGGTGTTTGCGTTCCCACTTCCGTTAACCTAGGGGCGCCGGGCCTGTACGTCAGTGACGCCCGTCACAGTTTGGTCCGCTCTCCCCGGCCGTCGGTCAGTTCACCGGGGGTTCGCCGACCAGACTGGTGGTGTCGCTTTGATCGGTGCGGCGGACGACGCCGGCTTCCACCAGCTTGTTCAGCAGATCCTGCATCATGCCCATGGACTGGAGGAAGGCGCGGGGTGTTACGATGATGCGGTGGTGCACCTCCGCAGTCGGGGCCGCCCCGCCTTGAGCCGGGACCGGCGGCGTCGAGGCCAGGTCGATGCGGACCATGCCGTTGACGAAGGTGATGTTGGAAATGCCGTCGGCATAAATCTGTGGGATCATGAAAACTGTGCTCCTGCCAGGAAAACGACGCGGCAACCGCCCCGTGCTTCGCCGGTGTCCGGCGGTTTGCCCGGGACTGTATGCCCCGACCGTTGCAGCACAGCCGACGGGCAACGGCAAGCCCCATGGGTATCAGCGGGTGTGGCGGTCCGGCTCGGTAAGCAGGTCGGCGACGGTTGCGAGCATGGCGTCTTCCGGCGGGGCCTGGCCGGCGATGCGGCGCTCCACCTCTGCGGCCAGAACCCGCCAAAGCCGGTCGCGCTCGCCGATGCAGTCGTTGCAGAACCGCCAGGCGCAAGCCCGACAGCGACGGTCGAGCACGTGTGCAACCTTGCCGAGGTGCGGCGCCCCGGCCAGGGCGGCGGTGCCGGAGATATCGTGCAAGAAGGTCGCGAGGACGGGCGCTGCGGTGGCATCGGAGCCGGTGCGAACGGAACCATAGGCCCGCCGCGCTTCCGGCCATTGCCCTACCAGCCAGCTGTTGAACGTGTCCTGCAACAGGGCGACGATATCTGGTTCATGCTC
This sequence comes from Alphaproteobacteria bacterium, assembly GCA_020638555.1. Taxonomy (NCBI): domain Bacteria; kingdom Pseudomonadati; phylum Pseudomonadota; class Alphaproteobacteria; species Alphaproteobacteria bacterium. The sequence continues at coordinate 370,804 of JACKII010000001.1, forward strand.
TTGCATACCGAATCCACCCAACAAATCCCAATTCCAGCACTGAACATACAACTATGGAGATTTGATGGCCATCACCGGCGCAGCTTGGGATTGAGTGCGTCCCGCAGCCAGTCGCCGATAATGTTGACCGACAGCACCAGGAGGATGAGCCAGAGCGCGGGAAACAGGGTGATCCACCACTCGCCGCTGAACAGGTACTCGTTGCCGATCCGGATCAGCGTGCCCAGCGACGGGTTGGTCGGCGGCACGCCGACACCCAGGAAGGAAAGCGTGGCCTCGGCGATGATCGCCAGCGCCAGGCCGATGGTGGCGATCACCAGGATCGGCCCCATCAGATTGGGCAGGACATGGCGCAGCATGATGCGGCGTGCCGGCAGGCCCAGCACCTTGGCGGCGGCGACATAGCCCTTGTTCAGTTCCACCAGGGTGGCGCCGCGGGCGACGCGGGCGAACCGGGGCCAGTCCGAGAGGCCGATCGCGACGATCAGGACGAAAATGGCCACGTCCTCGAACGCGACGCCGGTCAGGATGGCGCGGTCGGCCAGATCGGTGAGGACCGAGCGCACCACGCCGGCGATCAGCAGCGCCACCAGAATGCTGGGGAAAGTCAGCTGCATGTCGGCGAGGCGCATGATGACGGCATCGACCCAGCCGCCGAAATAACCGGCGACAATGCCCAGGCCGACGCCCAGCACCATGCCGAACCCGACCGCCGCGAAGCCGACCACCAGCGACACCCGCGAGGCGTAGAAAATCGACGAGAGGATGTCGCGGCCCTGTTCGTCGGTGCCGAGGGGGAAGGCGGGGACGCCGGACTCGGTCCAGGCGGGCGGGGTCAGGCCGTTCATCAGGTCGAGGCAGACCGGCTCGATGCAATGGGGGGCGATCAAGGGGGCCAGGGCCGCCACCGCAAAACAGGCCAGGGTCGCCAGCGTCGCGGCAATGGCCAGCGGCGAGCGTTTGAAACTGTAGACCAGGTCGCCGTCGAGGAAGACGCGCAGGCGGGATTGCTGGTTCTGGGCCATGCCGGTTGCGGGCTCCCCCTTGGGTCAGCTGGTCTGCGTGCGCAGGCGCGGGTCGACGACGAAATAGAGCACGTCGACGAGGAAGTTGATGGTGACGAAGATCAGCGCCACCAGCATCAGATAGGCGGACATCACGGGGATATCGACCAACTGCACCGCCTTCAGGAACATCAGGCCGACGCCCGGATACTGGAACACCGTCTCGGTGATGATCGAGAAGGCGACCAGCAGGCCGATATTCAGGCCGGCAATGGTGATCACCGGCACCAGCGTGTTGCGCAGTGCATGCCGGTAATAGACCGTCCGGCGGCCGAGGCCGCGGGCGCGGGCGAACTTGATGAAGTCGGTCTGCAACGTCTCCAGCATCTCGGTCCGGACCAGGCGCAGCACCAGGGTCATCTGAAACAGCGACAGCGTGATGGCGGGCATGACGATGTGCGCCCAGCCGTCGAGCGTCAGCAGGCTGGTCTGCCACAGGCCGAGATCGACGGTTTCGCCCCGTCCGAACGACGGCAGCCAGCCGAGGATCACCGAGAACAGATAGATCAGCCCGATGCCGATCAGGAAGGTCGGCAGCGACACGCCCACCAGGGAAACGGTCATCAGCAGCCGCGCGCTCCAGTGATAGCGGTGGATCGCGGTCACCACCCCCAGCAGCATGCCGAGGCCCATGGCCAGAACCGCGGAGACGAACACCAGTTCCAGCGTGACCGGCAGGCGGCTCGCGATCAGTTCGTGCACGGGCTTCTTCCAGAACCAGCTCTGGCCGAAATCCCCCTGCACGGCATTGCCGACGAAGTGCAGGAACTGGATGTAGAACGGGTCGTTCAGCCCCAGGGAGTCACGAATGGCCGCGCGCTGTTCGAGCGAGGTGTCCTGGCCGACCAGGTTGGCGACGGGGTCGCCGACGAACGTGAACAGCAGGAACGACAGCAAGGCCACCGCCAGCATGACGATGATCGACTGAAAGATTCGTTTAACCAGGTAGGCGAACACGACTTGCGTCCGATCAACTGTTTCGATGCAAAAGGCAATCCTTCCCCGAATAGCGATCCGCGACGCCTGAGGCAAGGCCGGCCCTTGCAGGATGGCGCCAAGCGGGGCATTGATCGGGGAGTGCAAGCATAATCGATCAAGGACCCTCGCCCATGTTCGCCAATATGATGGACAAGCCGCTGCTGATTTCCAGCCTGATTGCGCACGCCGCCCGGTATCATGGCGAGACCGAGATCGTCACGCGCACGCTGGACGAAGGCATTCACCGCTACACCTGGGCGGATGCCGAACGGCGGTCGAAACAACTGGCCAAGGCGCTGACCGCGCTGGGCGTGCAGCCGGGGCAGCGCGTCGGCACCATGGCCTGGAACACCTACCGCCATCTGGAGGCGTATTACGCCATTGCCGGCCTGGGCGCGGTCACCCATACCATCAACCCGCGCCTGTTTCCGGAGCAGATCGACTACATCATCAACCATGCCGAAGACCAGTATGTGTTCGTCGACACCTCCTTTGCCGAGCTGATCGCCGAGCAGGCGCCGAAGCTCAAAACGGTGAAGGGGGTGATCTTCATGTGTCCGCGCGAGCACATGCCGGCCGTGACCCTGCCGAATGCGCTCTGCTATGAGGAGCTGATCGCGGGCCAGGACGCGGATTACGAGTGGCCGCAGTTCGACGAGCGCAATGCTGCGGCACTGTGTTACACCAGCGGTACGACGGGCAATCCGAAGGGCGCGCTGTACGGCCACCGCTCGACGCTGTTGCACACCTTCGCCGCGGTCTCGCCGGACGGGCTCGGCATCGGCTCGCGCGAGACGGTGATGCCGGTGGTGCCGATGTTCCATGTCAACGCCTGGGGCATTCCCTATGCCTGTGCCATGGCCGGCGCCAAGATCGTCATGCCGGGCCGCGACATGGACGGCAAGAGCATCTGGGAATTGCTGGACAGTGAGAAGGTCTCGCTGACGGCGGCGGTGCCGGCGGTCTGGCTCGGCCTGCTGAACCATCTGCGCGCGACCGGCAGTACGCTGGAGCATCTGGACCGGGTGGTGATCGGCGGCAGCGCCTGCCCGCGGGCGATGATGGAGGCGTTCCAGGACGATTACGGCGTCGAGGTGCTGCACGCCTGGGGCATGACCGAGATGTCGCCGCTCGGCACCGTCAACACGCCGAAGCACAAATACCGGGACCTGACCGGCACGCCCAAGGTGGACCTGCAGCAATCCGCCGGCCGGCCGCTGTTCGGCGTCGATATGATGATCGTCGACGAGAACGACCAAGAACTGCCCTGGGACGGCGAGAGCGTCGGCGAACTGATGGTGCGTGGCCCCTGGATCATCGAGAAGTATTTCAACACCGACCCGCAGCCGGCGCACCGCATTCCCGGCTGGTTCGGCACCGGCGATGTCTGCGCCATCGACCATGACGGCTATATCTGGATCACCGACCGGATCAAGGACGTGATCAAGTCGGGCGGCGAATGGATTTCCTCCATCGACCTGGAGAATATCGCCGTCGGTCATCCGAAAGTGGCCGAGGCCGCCGTCATCGGCATCTTCCACCCGCGCTGGGACGAGCGGCCGCTGCTCTGCGTCGTGCTGCAACCGGGCGAGACGATGACCAAGGACGAAATGCTGGCCTGGTTCGACGGCAAGATCGCCAAATGGTGGACGCCGGACGACGTCGCCTTCGTCGACGATCTGCCGCACACGGCGACGGGCAAGCTCTCCAAGCTGCAACTGCGCGACCGGTTCAAGGACTACACCCTGCCGACGGCGGGGTGAGGGGGCCGCGGGGGCGGGCGGATCAGCCGCCCCGCAAGCCCCGCTCGGGCAGGTGGATGGTGGAGCCGCGGAATTTGTTCCAGTTGCGGACGTCCAGGTTCAGGAACAGCGGCGGCTCCACGAAGCTTGCGGTGAAGCCGGACCGGGTGAAACGGTAGCGCATATAGCCGAGGCGGGCGGCCCCCGGCAGCTTGCGACCGCCCATCAGAAAGGCGGTGGCCGGCGCCCAGATCAGGCGGGTCGGGCCGACGCGCAGGCGGCGGTAGCGGTGCAGGTGGCCGCTGCCGACCAGGGCCACGCCATGGCGTTCGCAGAGCGACAGCAGGCGGGTACGGCCCTCCGGGAACAGGGCGGTGAGATGGCGGCCCCGGTCGGTCGGCTCGCGCACGAACAGGGGCTTGTGCACCCAGAGCGCCAGGCGGCGGTCGCCCGCATCCGCCAGCGTCTGTTCCAGGAACGCCCATTGCGCGGGCTCGCTCGGCAGGCCGCTGTCGATGAGCTGGGCGTTCAGGCCGACGAAGCGCCAGCCCGCCAGATCCTCCGCCCACCAGTCGGCGTCGATATGGCGGTGGAAGGTGGCGCGTAGCGGCTCGGTCAGCGGGTGGTTGTTGCGTTCGTCCGGTGGGGTGTCGCCGGCGTCGTGGTTGCCGGGGATGGCGCGCCATCGCACCGGCAGCCGGTCCAACTGTTCGCGGGCATAGGCGAACTCCCAGTCCCGGTCCGGCCCGTTGACGCAGACATCGCCGGTGACGAAGACGAAGTCCGGCGGATCGGCCTGCATTTCGTCGACGAACACGTCCCAGTTGTCCTGGAACCAGGCATGGGTCGGCGACAGGTGGATGTCAGACACCTGGACGATGTCGAGCATGGGGGAGGTGTCTCCGAGACGGGGGGCGGGTCAGGCTTTGGCGGCGGCGTTCTGTTCGGCTTCCAGCACGGCCTGGGCCGCGCTGGCGCCCTCGTCGCTGCCATGCTCGCCCTCCACCTGGATGCGGCGGCGGGCGAACTGGATGCCGTTTTCCATGAACAGGCGCTGGATGTTGAGATTGGCATAGCGGCGCAACAGGAATTGCTGGCGCGGCTTGCAGGTGAACTTGGTCCGCACCACCATGCCCGCCTCTTCGATCCGCGTGACGCCCTGGCATTTCAGCGGGTCGATGAAAAGGTGGCCATAGTCAGGGTGTTCCAGCATCTGCTGGCCCAGCTTCTTGATCATCTTGCGCACCTTTTCGATGTCGGTCTCGAACGGCAGCAGGAAGTCCTGTTTGTAGATCACCCAGTCGCGGCTGTAATTGGTGATGTGGCGCAATTCGCCGAACGGGATGGTCTGGACCATGCCGCGATGGTGGCGCAGTTGCATGGAGCGGATCGAGATTTTCTCGACCTCGCCGCGCAGATTGTCGATCTCCACATATTCGCCGACGCGGAAGGCATCGTCGATCAGGAAGAAAATGCCGCTGACCACGTCACGCACCAGCGCCTGCGCGCCGAAGCCGATGGCGATGCCGACGACACCGGCACCGGCCAGCAGCGGGCCGATATCCACGCCGATATTCGACAGGATCATCAGCGCGGCGATGGCGATGATGACCACCAGCATGGTGGCGCGGAACAGGGGCAGCAGGGTTTGCGCCCGGGTGCCGATGACGGCGCTGCCGCCTTCGCCTTCGCCGACGCCGGTCATGTCGGCATTGGCGAGCGCGATGGCCTTTTCCCGCTTGATCCAGCGGTCGATCCAATCCCGCAGAATGGCCCAGACCGCGGCGGCGATGACGACGGTGACCGCTACCCGGACCAGGCTGCGGACGACGAACCGTCCGTCGGGGGTCTGGAGCAGGGCCAGCAGCGGAATACCGGCGCCCTGGGCCAGGAAGGCGAGCGCCAGCGCGAGCGCCAGGCCCACCAGCGTGCGGCAGGTGATGCGGGCCGTGCCCCGTTGCAGTTCGCTGTCGGGGTCGGTCGGGGCCAGCCAGGCCCGCAAGGTGGCGTCGATGGTGGGAATGCTCATGAACAGCACGAGCCCCAGCAGGGTTGCGGTGTTGCCGTGTTCGGCACCGAGTACGGCGTTCAGCACCCAGAGGGCGCCGGCAATGGTCAGCACGCCCAGGCCGAGCCAGGGCCAGGCGCGGAGAATGGGCGGCGCCGGCGGCGCGACGCGGGCGGTCAGCAGATAGACCACGCCTAGCACCACGGCGATGACGGCAACCGCGATGCGCAGGATCGCCACCAGTTCCTCGCCGCCGTTCAGCAGTTCGACCAGGCCGACCGAGGCGTTGGACAGGGCGTAGAGGAAGGCGATCAACACGGCAAGCCAGGTCGCCCGCTTCGCGGTGCGGTCGTCCATGACGAACAGCCGGTGTTGGGCCATGCGCGGGGCGAGCACGAAGCGGGCGGTCACCCAGACCAGCAGGGTCACGGCGACGGCGCCCGCGGCCGCCTCGACGAACAGGCGCATCGGGTCGTTGCTGTCGAAGAAAACGAAGGTGATGGCGATGCAGACCAGGCCGAACACCAGGATGCTGACCAGCTCCAACGCCAGGCGCGCGGCCAGCAGGCCGAATTTCAGCGGCCAGTTTTCGGTGTCCTGCTCCAGCCAGCGCCGGCACCGCTGGCGGGTAAACCGCTGGACGCCGAACGCGACAAGGCCGCCGGCGCCGAGGGCGACGGCCAGGGCGAACAGCCCCTCGGGCATGGGCGACTGGTTGGTCAGCAGCAAATGCATGAAGGCGAGGCGGTCCGGCAGGGCCCGCCAGAACTCGCGGATGTCGCGGAAATGCTCGCCCAGCATGGCGGTGGCCATCCGCCGTTGCTGCAACAGCATCGCGAACTGGTTGGGCGATTCGGCGGTTTGCGCCGTGGTCTCGGTCGCGGCCGCCCGGGCGTGCAGTTCCGAGATCAACACGGCGCGCGCCTCGCGGTCGCTGAGCGGGGCGACATAGGCCTCCACCTGATCCGGCCGCAGGTCGGCCGGCGGCGTCGGTGCAGCGGCGGCAGCGGGCGCGGGCGCCGTACCGCCCTGGGTCAATGCCAGTGTTGCCGGGTTGGCATGGCCCACATGCGGAACGGCCAGCAGCAGGGCCAGGAGAGCGAGGGCCAATGACAGGGCGGTGATCGGTTTCATGGTGGATTTTCCCACTCTGTTGCTCGTGGCGCCAGCGCATCTTGTAACGCATCGCCCAGAAAATTCACGCAGATTACCGTTACGAAGATAGCGATGCCAGGATAGACCGCGAGCATCGGGGCTTGCCAGATCAACTCTTGCGCACCGGTCAGCATATTGCCCCAGCTCGCCGTGGGCGGCTGGATGCCGAGGCCGAGAAAGCTGAGCGCGCTCTCGAACAGGATCACCTGGCCCATGGCCAGCGTGGTCGCGACGATGAGTGGGCCGGAGACGTTCGGCAGGATGTGGCGCAGCGCCACTGCTATGGGCGGCACCCCCAGCGCGCGGGCGGCCCGGACATAGCCCTGGGCCCTTGCGGCCAGTGTCGCGCCGCGCACCAGCCGGGCCGGGGTCGTCCAGCCGACCAGGGCGACGATGACGACAATGCGGGCGAGGCCGAAGCCCTGGTCGCCCGCCAGGGCGTCCAGGCCCAGCTTGGCCGGATCGATGGCGGCGAGCACGATCAGCAGCGGCAACAGCGGCAGGGCGATGACGCTGTCCACCAGGCGCATCAACAGCGCGTCGAGCCAGCCGCCGCTATAGCCGGCGGCCAACCCGATGACGGTGCCGAGTCCGGCGGCGGCGATGGCGGCGGTGACGGCGACGCTCAGCGAGACCTGCCCGCCCTCCAGCAGGCGCAACAGCACGTCGCGGCCCAGCTCGTCCTGGCCGAGCGGGTGGGCGGCGGACGGCGGGCCGAACTGGCCGAACAGGTCGACGGCACCGGGGTCGATGCCGAGCGCCGATGCCAGCCAGCCGGCGCCGAGCGCGGCGACGGCCAGCAGGGCCAGCACCGCCAGCGAGGCGAGGCCGAAGCGGTGGCGGCGAAACCGGTGCCAGGCGCGGGCGCCGGGGCTCATGCCTGCTCCAGCCCGCCGAAACTGACGCGGGGATCGATGGCGGCATAGGCGATGTCGGCGGCCAGATTGGCGGCCAGCGTCACGCCGGTGCCGAACAGGAGCGCAACCAGCGCCAGATTGTAGTCGTTGCCCATGACCGCATCGAACAGCAGCTTGCCCATGCCGGGGTAGCCGAACATCATCTCGACGATCAGGGCGCCGCTGAACAGGCCGCCCACGTCCAGGGCCAGGATCGAGACCACCGGGATCAGGGCGTTGCGCAGCGCATGACCCCAGATCACCGCCGCCTCGCTCAGGCCCTTGGCACGGGCGGTGCGGATATGGTCGGCGGCGAGCGCGTCGCGCATGGCCGCGCGCATATAGCGGGCGATGCCGCCCGCCTGCAGCAGGCCGAGGGTGAGCACCGGCAGCACCAGGTGATAGAGCCGCGGCCCGAGGCCCGGCTCCAGGGCGACGGCGCTGGCGGGGAACCAGGGCAGCGTCACCGCGAACAGCAGAATCAGCAGCAGCGCCAGCCAGAAGGCCGGCATGGCGACGCCGGCAAAGCAGACCAGATTGACGATATAGTCCAGGCGGGAATGCGGCCGGGCGCCGGCGGCCATGCCGGCGGGCAGGCCCACCAGCAGCGCCACCAGAAAACTGCCGCCCATCAGCAGCAGGGTCCGGCCCAGGGGCTCGACCAGGGCGGCGATAACGGGGGCGGCGAACAGGCGGGAATAGCCGAACTCCCCTTGCAGCGCCTGCGCGGCCCAGGCGAGATAGCGTTGCAGCCAGGGCTCGTCCAGGCCATAGAGGGCGCGCAGGCGGGCCACGTCGTCCGGCGTCAGGCGGGGGTCGGCGGAAAGCGCCAGGTCGATCGGATCGCCGGGCATCAGGCCGATCAGGCCGTAGATCGCCAGCGACATCAAGGCCAGCACCACCAGGGATTGGGCCAGCCGCAGGACCAGAAATCGCGCCACGCTCCCTCCTTCGGACCGTTCGCCCCCGCACTATCGACCCGCACTCATCCGGTTGCCGGAGGCCGGGGCCTCAGGGCAGCGGATCGCCCGGTTGCCAGTCGGGCGGGGCCATGCGGAAGCCTTCGTAGACGAAGCCGGGGGCGCAGGTGCCGCCCACCAGGCTCCAGCCGCCATGGCTCTCCGCCCGCGCCCAGGCGCCTTTCGGCACGATGGCCTGGGGCCGTTCGCCGGCGGCATAGTCGGTGCCGAGGCGGTGGATTTCCACCGTGCGACCGTCGCGGCTGACCGAGAGGCTGAGCGGCGCGCCGGCGTGGAAGCTCCAGACCTCGTCCGCGTCGATCATGCGCCAGCGCGAAGGCCGGGCGAGCGGCGGCATATAATAGATCGAGGTCATGGCGCCGCGGCTGCCGCCCGGCCCGGCGGCGCGGAACACCTCGCGGAAATAGCCGCCTTCGGGATGCGGCTGGAGGCCGAGCGCGCGCACGACCCCCTCCAGGGACGGCATGTCCTGGCTCACGCCTAGAAATTGTCCTTGCGCTTGCGGATTTCCGCAAACACGTCGGCCGGGTCCGCGCCCGCCATGCCGACGGCGGCCTGCAGGGCCGGGTCGTCGGCGCGCAGGAACGGGTTGATGGCCTTTTCCTGGCCCAGCAGCGACGGGATCGTGCCCTTGCCCTCGGCCCTGAGCGCGTCGATCTCGGCGGCCCGTGCCTTCAACGCCGCGTTGTCGGGATCGACGGCGACGGCGAAGCGGGCGTTGGACTGGGTGTATTCGTGGCCGCAATAGACCCGGGTCGAATCCGGCAGCGCCCGCAATTTCAGCAGCGAGTTCCAGAAGCCCGGCGGGTTGCCCTCGAACATGCGGCCACAGCCGAGCGCAAACAGGGTGTCGCCGCAGAACAGTGCGTCCGAGTCCTTGAACCAGAAGGCGATGTGGCCGGTGGTGTGGCCCGGCACCTCGAACACTTCCGCGGTCTGGGTGCCGACGGCATAGCGGTCGCCCTCGGAGACCAGGACGTCCATGCCCGCGATGCGGGCGGCCTCGGCACGGGGGCCGACGATCGGGCAGCCCCATTTGGCCTTCAATTCCTGGTCGCCGCCGATATGGTCCATATGGTGGTGGGTGTTGAGGATGTGCGTCAGCTTCCAGCCGCGCGCGGCCAGGGCGTCCTCGACCGGTGGGGCCTCGGCCGGGTCGACAACCGCGGTGTCGCCGGTGTCGGCGTCGTGCAGCAGATAGACATAGTTGTCGCTCAGCGCGGGCACCAAAACGATCTCTAGGGCAGCCATGACGTGCCTCCCATATGTGGCGTGGCGGGCAAGGGTCTGGCACGTTCTAGCATTGGTGGAGGTGGAATGAGAACCGACGTTCGGCATTTGCGCGATTTCTACGCCACGCCGCTGGGCCAGGCCGCCGGGCGGCGGCTGGAAGCACGGGTGCGGGCGCGCTGGCCGGACGTGCGCGGCCTGCGGGTGGCCGGGGTCGGCTATGCCGTACCGGCGCTCACGCCGTTTCTGGGTGAGGCCGAGCGGGTGGCCGCGCTGATGCCGGCGACCCAGGGTGTGGTGCCCTGGCCGCGTCAACTCGCCAATGTGGCGGTGCAGGCGGAGGAGGTGGACTGGCCGTTGCCGGATGCGATGCTCGACCGGCTGGTGCTGCTGCACGCCCTGGAAACATCGGAGCAATTGCGCCTGTTCCTGCGGGAATGCTGGCGCGTGCTGGCGCCCGGCGGCCGGCTGCTGGCAATCGTGCCGAACCGTAGCGGCCTCTGGGCGTTGCAGGACGGTATCCCGTTCGGCCAGGGGCGGCCCTATACCGGCCGACAACTCCGCCGGCTGCTGCGCGAGCAGATGTTCGAGCCGCTGGCGACCGAGCGGGCCTTGCACCTGCCACCCGTGACCAACCGCACCCTGTTGCGTGTCTCTGCCCCGTTGGAACCCCTGGGGGCGTGGCTGATGCCGCGCTTCGGCGGCGTGCTGCTGGTGGAGGCGGAGAAAACCGTGGCCGGCGCCGTGCCGGTCCGCGCCCGGGTGCGCCGCTATCTGCCGGAACTGGGCGTGCTGCCAAAGCCGGAGGGCTTGCCGCTGCCCGGCGCGGCGCGTCGGGAGGCGGCGGCCGGCGATCCGGCCGACCTGCCTTCAGGCGGTCGCGCCTAGGGCGCTTTTGGTCCTGGTTGAATCACTCTCCTGCCCCATTCTCCCGCGGAAGCGGGAGCCCATGCCTGAGCGCTTCTCACAGAAACCGGACTCTGTCTTTGTCTCTCAGGCATGGGTCCCCGCTTCCGCGAGGACAGGGAAGATGGGGGGTGAGCCAGCCGGAACAGAATCCGCCCTAGCGCAAGGCCGGCGGCCGCCGCGGCGCGGTCAGGGCGGTCTGGTCGAGGATGGTCTTCAGAAAGCCGAAGCTTTCCGCCACGACCGGCCGTTCCGCCCCGGTGGCAAGGAATTTCTCCAGCGGCTCGTGCGCGGCGATGGCGGCGTCGGTGTCCGGGTCGGTGCCGGGACGGTAGGCGCCGAGCCGCAGCATGGTCTCCATTTCCCGGTGCAGGGTCATGCGCCGGCGCGCCTCCAGCAGCAGCGCGTTTTCGGCCTCGCTGGCGCAGAAGGGCAGGGTGCGCGAGACGCTGCGCAGCACGTCGATGGCGGGATAGCGGCCGCGCTCGGCGATCTCCCGGTCCAGCACCACATGGCCGTCCAGCAGGCCGCGCACCGCGTCGGCCAGCGGTTCCTCCTGGTCCGATCCCTGCACCAGCACGGTGTAGAGCGCGGTGATGTCGCCCGATGACGGGTCGTCCCGGCCGGGGCCGGCCCGTTCCACCAGATGGGCGAGCTGGGCGAAGGTGGAAGGGGGAAAGCCGCGGGCGCTGGGCGGCTCGCCCGCGGCCATCGCGATGTCGCGATGTGCCTCGGCGAAGCGGGTCAGGCTGTCGACCAGCAGCAGCACCTGGCGGCCGCGGTCGCGGAAATACTCGGCCAGCGCCGTGGTCAGGTGCAGCGCCCGGCGCTTCAGCAGCGGCGGGTCGTCGGAAGTGGCGACCACCACCACCGACCGCGCGAGCCCTTCCGGCCCCAGGGTGCGCTCGACGAACTCGCGCACTTCCCGGCCGCGCTCGCCGATCAGGCCGATCACGGCGACGTCGACCGCAGCGCGCGCGGCGAGGGTGGCGAGCAGGGTCGACTTGCCAACGCCGGAACCGGCGAACAGGCCCAGGCGCTGGCCCTGGCAGAGCGGCAGGAAGGCGTTGAAGACATGGGTGCCGGTGTCGAGCCGCGGCCCCACCGCCCGGCGCTCGGTCGCGCGGGGTGGGTCGGCCAACAGCGGCACCGCCTCCGCCCCCGGCGGCAACGGGCCGTGGCGGCGAAGGTCCAGCGGCCGGCCGAAGCCGTCGACAATGCGCCCCAGCCAGCCGGCGTCCGGACGCACCGGCTCGCCGTCGCAGAGCGTCACCCTCGTGGCGGGGGCGACGCCGTCGGCCTTGCCGTACAGCATGACCAGATGCCGGCCGTCGCGAAAGCCGATCACCTCGCCCATGACCGCGTTATGCGGATGCGCGCGGGTCTCGATCCGGCAGAGCGTGCCCACCGGTGCGAACCCGTGCAGGCCCGCCACCTCCAGCAGCGGCCCGCGCGCGGCGGCGACCTGGCCGAACACGGCGAGCGGCTGCGGCTCCAGCGCCTGGAGGGCGCGGGTCAGGCGGTCGTAAGTGGCGAGGCGCGCACGCGCTGCGGTGAACATACCCGATGACCTAGCCGGGGTTTGGTGAACGGCGGGTTACCGGGAATGCGGTTCGATTTGCACCGATTTTTAAGGACCTTCGGCGCATAAGGGCGGCGGTGGGAACGAATGGAGGTGTTCCATGTTGAACGGGATCGGCGTGTTCGACCTGACCTCGGCCCGGCTCTCGTACGAGACCGCGGGCCTGCGGGTCGTGGCCGACAATATCGCCAATGCGGATACGCCGGGCTTTCATGGCCGGGCGGTGGTGCCGTTCGAGGAGACGCTGCGGCATGCCGGCGGACTGCCGCCGCTGGTGCCGGGCGCCACGCGCCGGGCTTATGCCGATGGCGGGGCGACGGTGGTCATCCCCACCGAGGCCGCCGCGGTGGACGAGGAAGCGCCGAACCGGAACACCGTCTCGCTCGAGGATGAGATGATGCAGGCCGCCCGTCTGCGCGCCGGCCACGCCCTGGCGGCGACCACGTTCGAGAAAAACCTGGAACTGATGCGACTGGCCGTGGGGTCGTCGTAGGCGGTTTCGCCCGGTTTGCATGACCTTGCCTCTGGGAGAACCCGATGCAGGACAATTTTTCCCAAATCATGACGATCAGCGCCGCCGGCATGCGCGCCCAGGGCCAGCGGCTCAAGGTGGCGTCGGAAAACCTGGCGAATGTGGATTCGCCCGGCTACCGCCGCAAGCTGGTGTATTTCCGTGAGGCGTTGGACGGCAACGATGACACCTCGTCGGTGCGGGTCGACCGTATCGGCCGGGACACCGCACCGCTGACCCGGAGCTATGACCCGTCCAACCCGCTGGCGGACCGGGACGGCTATGTCACCACCTCCAACGTCAACCCGCTGATCGAGATGATGGACATGAAGGAGGCCGACCGCTCCTACAGCGCCGGCCTGCGCGCCTTCGACCAGGCGCGCGACATGTTCATGCGCACGCTCGACCTGTTGCGCCGCTAGGGGAAGGCCCGACCCATGGATCTGAATGTCAGCCGCGCGCTGGCCGGCTATGCCGCTGCCCGCAAAAACGCCCCGCCCATCGGCGAGGTGCCGGACAAGACCACGGCGCCGAAGGCCCTGGGGGCCGGAGAGAGTGTCGACAAGACCAAGGATTTCGGTGCCGTCGTCGGAGACATGGCGAGTGAGGCCGTTGGCACGCTCCGCACCGCCGAGGCGAAATCGCTGGAGGGCGTGGCCGGCGAGGCTGACGTCCAGTCGGTGGTGGAAGCCGTGGCCGCGGCCGAGATGACCATGCGCACCGTGGTCGCCATCCGCGACAAGGTGGTGGAGGCCTATCACGATATCCTGCGGATGCCGATCTAGCCCGGCACCGAGCGGAGAAAGGGCGGGCCCATGTCGGCCGAAGCCTTGATGGATCTGTCGCGGACGGCGGTCTGGACCGCGTTGGTGGTGGGCGGGCCGGTCATGGCGGTTGCCCTGATCGTCGGCCTGGCGATCGGCTTGTTTCAGGCCCTGACCTCGATCCAGGAGATGACGCTGACCTTCGTGCCGAAAATCGTCGCCATCCTGCTGACCCTCTGGCTGCTGGGCGATTTCATGGCGACCGAACTGGGCGATTTCCTCAAAGGGCCGATTGTCGATGCGTTGTCCCATATTTAGCGCTGGCGTCGGGTTGGTGTTGTTGCTGGCTGCGGCCCAGGCTGCGCCCCGTGCGGCGCCGACCGTCTGCGCGAGCGCCGCAGCCACCGCCGCGCGCGAGAGCGGCGTGCCGGAGGAATGGCTTCAGGCCATCGCCCTGGTGGAAAGCGGCCGCGTTCAGCGTCAGGGCCGGACCGCCTGGCCCTGGGCCGTGAACGACCATGGCGAAGGGCTCTGGTTCGCGAACAAGCGCGAGGCGGTGCGCCATGTGCAGCGGCAACTGGCCGCCGGTCGCACCTCGGTCGATGTCGGCTGTTTCCAGATCAACTGGCGCTGGCACGGCGAGGCGTTCGACGGTGTCGCAGACGCGTTCGACCCGCTGGCGAACGCCCGCTATGCCGCCCGCTTCCTGCGCCAACTGCGCGACGAGACCGGAAGCTGGCCGGAGGCGGTGGGCCGCTACCACTCGGCGACGCCGCACCTGAACCGCGCCTATCGCGCCCGCGTCGCCCGCGCTCGCGAGGTGGTCGAAACCGGGCCGCGGCCGGTGCGGAGGGCGCTGCCACCGGCCGCCGGCGGCGTGGTCCTGGCGATGCTGCATGCGGCGGAGCCGTTGCTGCGCGCGCCGGCCCGACCCTTGCTGGTTCGCGCCGAGCCCGGCATGGGAGGCCATGGCCAATGACCGCCTCGCTGCGCGATTCCATGGCGATCCGCATTTTCTACAACCCCACTGTCATGGTCAGCCTGGCGCTGATGGCGGTGATCGTCATGATGATCCTGCCGGTGCCGAGTTGGGTGGTGGATATCGGCCTCACCGCCTCGTTCGCGCTGGCGATCCTGATCTTCATCACGACGCTGTTCATCGAGCGGCCGCTGGACTTCTCGGCCTTTCCCACCGCCTTGCTGGCCTCGCTGATGCTGCGGCTGTCGCTGAACGTCTCGTCGACCAAGCTGATCATCGGCCAGGGGCACACCGGCACCGGCGCGGCCGGCGGCGTGATCGAAGGCTTTGCCATGTTCGTCATGGGCGGCGACCTGGTGCTGGGCATCGTCATTTTCGCGGTGCTGCTGATCGTCAACTTCATCGTCATCACGAAGGGCGCCGGCCGTATGGCCGAGGTGGGCGCGCGCTTTGCCCTGGACGGCATGCCGGGCAAGCAGCTCGCCATCGACAGCGACATGGCCGCGGGCGCCATCGGTCATGACGAGGCGCGCGAACGCCGCCGCATCGAGCAGGAGGAGACGACGTTTTTCGGCTCGCTCGACGGCGCGTCCAAGTTCGTGAAGGGCGATGCGGTCGCCGGCCTGCTGATCACCGGGCTGAACCTGGTCATGGGCGTGGTCATGGGCACGGTCTGGCGCGGCATGGATTTTGCCACCGCGGTCCAGACCTATGCGGTCCTGACCGTGGGCGATGGGCTGGTGACCCAGATCCCCGCGGTGGTGATCTCGGTCGCCTCCGCCATCCTGATCGCCAAGGGCGGCAGCCAGGGCTCGGCGGACAAGGCGTTGCTGGCCCAGCTGGGCGGCTATCCGCTGGCGCTGGGCACGGTGGCCGGGCTGATGGGCTTTTTCGCGCTCGCCCCCGGCCTGCCGACCCTGCCGTTTCTGTTGGGGGCCGGCGGTTTCGCGGCCTGGGCCTGGTATGCGGTCAAGGCGGACGAACGGCGCAAGGCCGAGGCCGAGCGCGCCGAAGCCGCGGACCAGGCGCCGCTGCCGGACCGGCAGAAGACGCTCGGCGACTATATGGAGGTGGACGAGATCCGGGTGGAGTTCGCCAAGGGCCTGATCCCGTTGGTGATGGACGACCATTCCGGCTTGGTGAACCGCGTCGCCAGCATGCGCCGGACCATCGCCATCGACCTGGGCTTCATTATCCCCGACGTGCGCCTGACCGACAATCCGAGCCTGGACGGCGACCGCTATCGCATCCGGGTTCAGGGGGTGGAGGTCGGCGAGGGCGAGGTCGACCCGGCCGGCGTGCTGGTGATCGCCCGCGGCGAGATGCCGGTGCCGCTCGACGGGCGCGACGTGCTGGAGCCGGTCTATGGCGCGCCGGCGCGCTGGGTGCGCGAAAGCGACCGGGACGAGGCGATGATCCTGGGCTTCCCCGTCGCCACGCCGAACGA
Source organism: Alphaproteobacteria bacterium (assembly GCA_020638555.1). Taxonomy (NCBI): domain Bacteria; kingdom Pseudomonadati; phylum Pseudomonadota; class Alphaproteobacteria; species Alphaproteobacteria bacterium. The sequence continues at coordinate 387,046 of JACKII010000001.1, forward strand.
AGTGATCGCCACCCACCTGATGGAGGCGATCCGCAGCAATATCGAAGAATTGGTGACCCGGCCGGCGCTGGATCGGATGATCAAGGCGTTCACCAGCCTGTCGGTCACCGCCAAGGCGGCGGAGAACAAGACGCTGTTCGACGAGATCGTGCCCGACCGGGTCAACCGCGAGCGCCTGCAACAGGTGGTGCGCGCCCTGCTGGCCGAGCAGGTGAGCGTGCGCAATTTCGCGGCCCTGCTGGAAGCGACGGCCGAGGCGCAGGCGATCACCAACCAGTTGGAACCGGTGGTGGAATATGTGCGCCAGAAGCTGGGCCGGCAGATCACCCAGCCGCTGCTGGCGGACGACGGCGTGCTGCCGCTGATCCAGCTGTCCCCGGAATGGGAGGAGGTGTTCCGCGCCCATGAAGTGCCGGCGGCCGACGGGCAGGCAACGGATATCGCCCTGCCGCCCTCGGAGATCAACCGACTGGCCGAGGCGATTTCGAGCCGGATCGGTGAGGCGGCGGCCCAGGGACGCCAGGCCGCCGTGGTCGCCCCCGCCCGCCGCCGCCGCATGGTGCGCACGCTGCTGGCGGCCAAGGGGGTGAAGGCGCCGGTGCTCTCGTTCGAGGAAATCGGCACCCGCGTCCGCCCGGCCATTGTCGGCATGGCCTGAGCGAAGACGGTCACCCGCCCATGAGCGCCACCCTCAGCAGCCTGCTCACCCTGCAGGTCTACACCTATCTGCTGGTGTTCTGCCGCGTCGGGGCGGTGTTCTTTCTGATGCCGGGCTTTGGCGAGACCTTCGTGCCGGCGCGCGTGCGCCTTGGGGCGGGGCTGGCGGCGAGCCTGGTGCTGACGCCGCTGCAGGCGGGTGTCATCGCCGCGGTGCCGCCGCCGGCCCACCTGGCCGCGCAGGTGGGCTCGGAGCTGCTGATCGGCCTGACCATCGGCGTCTGGCTGCGTCTGTTCGTCTATGCCCTGTTCATTGCCGGCGCGGTGATCGCGCAGCAACTGGCGCTGAACCACATCTTCAACGGCGTCGCCGAGAATATCGGCACCTCGGCGCTGTCGAACCTGCTGATGCTGACGGGCATCAACCTGTTCTTTGCCCTGAACCTGCACGGCAGCACCCTGGCCGCCCTGGCGGACAATCTGCGCGACATGCCGCTGGGCCAGGGGGTGGTGCCGGTCGAACTGTTTACCAACCGCATCCTGGAGGCGGTGGGATCCACCTTTGCCACGGGCATCAGCCTGGCGGTGCCGTTCCTGGTGGTGGGCACCCTGCTCTATGCCGCGCTGGGCTTCGTCAACCGGGCCATGCCGCAGATGATGGTGTTTTTCGTCGCCGCGCCGGCGATCACCGCCACCGGGCTGGTGCTGTTTCTGATCGCCCTGCCGATGATCCTGACCCAATGGGCCGGCGGGTTCGAAGCCCTGCTGGCGAATTTCTGAGCGGAGGGGGCGCCGATGGCCGGGAGCGACGACGACCAGAGCCAACCGAAAACCTTCGATCCGACGCCGCGGCAACTGGACCGGGCGCGGGAACAGGGCGACGTGGTGCAGTCGCGCGACCTGCACACCTTCGCGCTCTATGTCATGCTGGCGGTGGTGCTGCTCGCCGCCGCCGATCCGCTGGTGCGCGGGATCGGCAGCGCGGCGATGGGGCCGCTCTGGCACGCGGACATGGCCGACCGGCTGAAAGCTTATCCCGACTTCGCGGCACTGGTCCGGGCCGTGGCGGCGGCGGTCGGCCCGTGGTGGCTGGCGCTGCTGGCGATCCTGGCGGTGGGGCCGCTGGTGTCGCTGTGGGGGCAGCGGGCGGTGGTGTTCGCCGGCGGCAACATCCAGCCCAAGCTCTCGCGCATCTCCCCCATACAGAACGCCAGGAACAAGTACGGGCCCAAGGGGCTGGTTGAGTTCCTGAAATCCATGGTCAAGCTGGGGGCCGTGGTGGCGATCACGGCGGCGGTGCTAACGCCCTTCATTCACGCCTCCCCCAGCTATACCGGTCTGGCGCCGGGGTTTCTGGGCGGCATCCTGCACCGGGAACTGGTGTCGGTGGTGCTGGGCGTAACCGGTCTCTATGCCGCCTTCGGCGCCATCGACTATCTCTGGCAGCGCCATCTGTTCATCGCCAAGCATCGCATGACCCGCAAGGACATGGAGGATGAGCAGAAGGAGACCGAGGGCAACCCGCATATGAAAGGCAAACGCCGCGACCGGGCCGTCGCCATCGCTTCGAACCGGATGCTGTTCGACACCCGCTCGGCCAGCGTGCTGGTGGTGAATCCGGAACACTATGCGGTTGCCCTGAAATGGCAGCGCGGCCAGGGCGGGGCGCCGGTCTGCGTCGCCAAGGGTGTGGATCATCTGGCGCTGGCGCTGCGCAAGGTGGCCAAGGCGCACCGGGTGCCGATCTTCCGCGACCCTCCGCTGGCACGCCTGCTGCACGGCTCCATGGAGGTGGGCGAGGAAGTGGACGAGCGGCACTACCAGGCGGTGGCCGTCGCCATTCGCTTCGCCCTGAAACTGCAACGCCAGCAGCAGGAGGCGATGCGCGAGTCCGGTGCCGAGGCGGAGGCCGGCGATGGCGCATGACCGACAGGGGCGGGCGTTGGCCCAGCTGGTGCAGGTGAGGCGGATGGAGGCTTTGGCGCGGCGCAGCGAGGCCCTGGCGGCGCTGGGCCGGGTGGCGGCGCTCGACCGGCAGATCGACGGGATCGACGCCCGGGTTGCGGCCGAGGCCGCGGCACTGGCCGACTATGCCGACATGCCGGCGCTGGGGCGTTGGGCGGATGGGATGGACGCCAACCGCCGGAGCCTGGTCCGGCGCCGCGCGGGCGAACAACGACAGGCCGATGCGCTCGTGGCGCGGGCGGCGGCGGCGGAGATGGTGACGGAGCAGCATCGCGAACTGCTGGCGGACCACCGCCGCAAACAGACCGAAGCCCGCCGCCGCGCCGCCGAGCGGGCGGAGTGGGAGGCGCTGGCCGCGCGCTTTGCCGGGCCGCGGTGAGCGGAGGGGGTGGAAGGAACCGGTGTTCCCCGGAGGTGGCGGAGCCGCCGTCCGGGGCCGGTGTCATCCTTCGAACACGGCGGGCGGTGGTGTTCGCGAGAGCGACCGGTCCTGGCTCACCGCTCCGCGACGGCCGGGAAACACGGGATGGGGACGGGCCGATTGGGGCGACGTCGCGAGCGGCCCCGGACCGGCGCTCCGAACCGCCCGGGGTGCAGCGAACTACAGTGCCGGCAGGCCGATGCGCTCGCGCAGGGCGGCGTCGTAGATCGAGAGTTCCTCGCCGGCCAGGTCGCCAGCGGCGTCGGAGCAGAGATAGACGATGCCGGCAGCGGGCTGGTCGACCCCGCCCAGCTTCTCGCGCGGGATCTGGCTGATCGGGTTGAGGCCGGAGGCGCGGATTTTCACCTGCATCTCGGTGTCGACCGTGCCGGGCGCGAGGCCGTAGGTGCGCACGCCGCGGCCGTGCGTCTCCAGATGCAGGGCGCGGGTCAGCATCGTCATGCCGGCCTTGGCGCTGCAATAGGCACTCCAGCCCTCCAGCGGCCGGTGGGCGGCGCCGCTGGAGACGTTGACCACGAAGCCCCGGCCCGCCGCCACCATGCCCGGCAGCGCATAGCGCGCCATGGCATAGGCACCGGTCAGGTTGATGGTGACATTGCGGCCCCATTCCGCCGGGTCGCACTCCAGCACCGAGCCGATGGGCTCGATCACGCCGGCGTTGTTGACCAGGATCGAGAGTTTGCCGAAGCGGTCGATCACCCGGGCCACGCTCGCTTCGGCCTGGGCCGGGTCGCTGACATCGCAGACCAGGCCAAGCGCGTCGCCGCCGACAGCGGCCGCCGCCTCTTCCACGCCGGAGCGGGCGGTCACCGCCACCTTCGCGCCCGCCGCGGCCAGGGCCTGCGCCGTCGCGAGGCCGATGCCGCGGGTGCCGCCGGTGACCAGCGCCACCTCGCCCGAAAGATCAATCGCCATGTCGCTGTTACACCCTCAATAGTTGGTCGGTCGGAACTGGAACATTTCGGGGTCGATCGGCTGGCCCAGTTTCTCGGACCGCAGGCGCACCTGCACCCGGCGGCCATTGCCGTCGATCAGCCACCAGCCCAGCAGGCGGATCGGATCGCGCTCGAACACCAACGTGACGGCGCCCTGTTCCGGCGCGCTGCGGCGGGTGGCCGAGACCTCGATGATCGGGCCTTTGTGTTCCACCTTGGTGACGGTGAAATCGTCGTTCCAGGTGACCTTGTCGGCCAGCAGGAACCAGGCCGGCGTGTCCTTCTGGTCCAGGTAGTTGGTCTCTTTCAGGGACTTGTCATAATAGACCAGGAAGGAGCCGCGCGCGACGACCAGGATCGGCACCGGTGGGTCGTATTCGAAGCGCAGGCGGCCCGGCCGGTGCAGCCAGAAATGACCGGTGGCCACTCCGCCCTGGTTGTCGTTCTGGAGGAAATCCGCCTCCATGGTGGTCACGCCGTTCAGATACTGGCGCAGCCGCTCCACCTCCGCCCGTTCGGAATCGGTGAGGGCAAGGGCGGGGCGGGCAATCGTGACCGCAACTAAAAGGACAAGCAACAGCCGCAGCATCGGCAGGCCTTTCGAACCGGAGGGTAGCCTCTTCAGATAGGGGTTACAGGTCCTGCTCGCCAGTGTTAGATTTCACCAGCACTTCGCGCTTGCCGACATGGTTGGCGGCGCTGATGAGCCGTTCCGCCTCCATCCGGTCGATCAGCGAGGCGGCGCGGTTGTAGCCGATCTTCAGATGCCGTTGCAGGAAGCTGGTGGACGCCTTGCGCTCGCGCAGCACGATGCCCACCGCCTGGTCGTAGAGATCGTCGCTGCTTTCGCCCTCGAAGCCCGGAATGCCGGCGGCGACGTCGTCGTCCTCCGTCACGCTGTCGACATAGTCGGGCTCGGCGGTGTTGCGCAGGTATTCGGTGATCTCCTGCACCTCCTCGTCCGAGACGAACGGCCCGTGCACGCGCTGGATGCGGCCGCCGCCGGCCATGTAAAGCATGTCGCCCTGGCCCAGCAACTGCTCCGCCCCGCCCTCGCCCAGAATGGTGCGGCTGTCGACCTTGCTGGTCACCTGGAACGAGATCCGGGTCGGGAAGTTGGCCTTGATCGTGCCGGTGATGACGTCGACCGAGGGGCGCTGCGTCGCCATGATCAGATGGATGCCGGCGGCGCGCGCCATCTGCGCCAGACGCTGGATTGCGGCCTCGATTTCCTTGCCGGCGACCAGCATCAGGTCGGCCATCTCGTCGACGATGACGACGATATAGGGCAGCGGGCGCATGTCGAGCGCCTGTTCCTCGATCACCGGTTCGCCGGTGTTCGGGTCGAAGCCGGTCTGGACGCGCCGGGTCATCGGCTCGCCCTTGCGGATCGCCTCCTCGATGCGCTCGTTGTAGCCGCGGATGTTGCGCACCCCCAGCGTCGACATGGCGCGGTAGCGGTTCTCCATCTCCCGCACCGCCCATTTCAGCGCCACCACCGCCTTGCGCGGGTCGGTGACCACCGGGGTCAGCAGGTGCGGAATGTCGTCGTAGACGCTGAGTTCCAGCATCTTCGGGTCGACCATGATGAAGCGGCAGCGCTCCGGCGGCAGGGCGTAGAGCAGCGAGAGGATCATCACGTTGATCGCCACCGACTTGCCGGAGCCGGTGGTGCCGGCGATCAGCAGGTGGGGCATGCGCTCCAGGTTCACCACCACCGGCTGGCCGCCGATATCCTTGCCGAGCACCAAGGGCAGGCCGTTTTGCGCCTTGTCATAGGCCTGGCTCGCCAGAAGCTCGCGCATCAGCACCATTTCGCGCTTGGCGTTCGGCAATTCGATGCCGATGGCGTTCTTGCCGCGGATGGTGGCGATGCGCACCGACACCGCCTCCATGTTGCGGGCGATATCGTCAGCGAGGCCGATGACGCGGCTGGCCTTGGTGCCGGGGGCCGGCTGCAATTCGTAGAGGGTGACGACCGGGCCCGGCCGCACGGTCATGATCTCGCCGCGGACGCCGAAATCCTCCAGCACGTTTTCCAGCAGGCGGGCATTTTCGGTCAGGGTCTCGGCGTCGACCGCGGGGCCGCTGCGACTGTCCGGCTCCTGCAGCAGCGAGATCGGCGGCAGCGCCGGGAGGTCGCTGAGCGGCAGGTCCGTTTGCTGCCCCTGGTCGAAGCGCCGGCTGGGCTTAGCCGACTGGGTGCGCTGCACGTTGATGACCGTCGCCGCCGCGGCCTCGGATTCCGCTGCTTCACCCGGCGGCTCTGCGGCGCGCGGCGGCGGTTTCGGGGTGGCGGCGGTGGGCGCGGCCCAGGGCGTGCCGGGATGGCGCAGGAAGGCGGGCGCGGCCTCCGGCTCCGGCGGCGAGCGCCGCAGCCGGGGGAGCGAGGGCAGGGAAGGAAGTTTCGGCCAGAGGCGGCCGAAAGCGCCCGGCCGATCCGGCTTGGCGGCGGCGTCCGGCTCGCTTCTGCCGAGGAGATGGCGGAGGCCGGTCGTCGTACCCGTTGTGGCCAGGCGCCAGGCCATGGCTGCGGACCGGCGGACCAGATGCATGGCGAGGCCGAGTTCGGCCACGTCCAGCGCCAGCACGGCGACGGCCAGCACCAGGGCCAGCACGGTGGTCGCCGTCCAGATCAGGCCGCCGTCATAGCCGACGCCGGCCACCAGTGTGGTCACGTGGCGCAGCCCCAACTGCCCGGCCGCACCGCCGGGGCCTTCGGCCAGGCCATAGGGGCCGCCCAGATGGGTGCCGGCCAGCATCATCGCCAGCAGCAGCCAGGCAAGCGGCAGGCCGATCAGGCGCAGCCGCCAGGCGGGCAGGCCATGATCCTTGACCAGGCGCCAGCCCCAGGCCAGCGCCACGACCACCGGGAACAGGGCCGCCCAGCCGGCGCCGCGATACAGCAGGTCGGCCAGGGCCGCGCCGGTCGGGCCGGTGACATTGTGCACCGTGCCACCGGTGGCGAAATTCAGGCTCGGATCGCCGCGGGTGAAACTGGCCAGGGCGAACCCGACGACGCCGCCCCCGACCCACAGGCCGAGGCCGGACAGTTCGGCCAGCCGCCGAATCGCCTGGTGAATCAATTGCGGCGGGAACAGGCGGCGATGGAACGGATATGCGCTGGTCAGGGGTGATTCTCCTGATTTTCGGCGGCTTTTCTGAGAGTTACCGGCCGCCACAACCGCGCCGGCGGCACCGCTCGCACAGGGCCGCCAAGCTCGGCGTCACTATACAAAAAAAAGGCGGTGTGCGCGAGGCACACCGCCCTGTCGGGGGATACGGGTTGGGAACGGATCAGGAAATCTGCGCCCGCGGCCCGAACTCGGGATAGGCTTCCAGACCCAGTTCGGCCTGGTCGAGCCCGCGGAACTCGTCCTCTTCGTCGACGCGGATGCCCATGGTGAATTTCAGGGCGAACCACACCAGCGCGCTGGTGATGAAGATGAACGCGCCGATCGCCAGGATGCCGATGATCTGGGTCACCAGGCTGCCGGAGCCGAAAATGCCGACCGCCAGCGTGCCCCAGATGCCGCCCACCAGGTGGACCGGGATCGCGCCGACCACGTCGTCGATCTTCAGCTTGTCGAGCATGGGAACCGCGAACACCACCAGCACGCCGCCGATGCCGCCGACGATCACGGAAAGCAGGTGGTTCTGCAGGTCCGGACCGGCGGTGATCGAGACCAGGCCCGCCAGCGCGCCGTTCAGCGCCATGGTCAGGTCGATCTTGCCATAGAGCAACTGGCTGGTCGCCATGGCGGCCACGACGCCGGCGCAGGCGGCCAGATTGGTGTTCACATAGACGATGGCGATGGCGGAGGCGTCGAGCGCGCTGCCCAGCGCCAGCTGCGAGCCGCCGTTGAAGCCGAACCAGCCGAACCACAGGATGAAGGCGCCGATGGTGGCCAGTGTCAGGTTCGAGCCGGGGAAGGGGTGCACCTGGCCCTGCGCGCCGAACTTGCCGCGCCGCGCGCCCAGGATCAGCGCGCCGGACAGGGCCGCCCAGCCACCGACCGAGTGCACGATGGTCGAGCCGGCGAAGTCGCTGAAGCCCATCTGGCTCAACCAGCCGCCGCCCCAGGTCCAGGAGCCGATGATCGGATAGAGCACGCCGGTCAGGATGGCGACGAAGATCAGGAACGGCCAGGACCTGACGCGCTCGGCGACCGTGCCGGACACGACCGAGGCCGCGGTGGCGACGAACACGACCTGGAAGAACCAGTCGGACATCACGGAGTAATTGTTGCCGACGACGGCGGCGACCTGTTCCGGCGTGGCCGCGTCCGCGCCGGCGCCGATCAAGGCCATTTCCACGCCGGACGTGTTGTAGAACAGGCTGAACGACCCGATATAGCCGCTCACGTCCGTGTACATCAGGTTATAGCCGATGATGTAGAACATGAGGCAGGCCACGGCGTAGAGGGCCATGTTCTTCAGGCAGATCGTCGCGGTGTTTTTCGACCGGACCAGGCCCGCTTCCAGCATGGCGAAGCCGGCGGCCATGAACATGACCAGAACGCCGTGGATCAGGAAGGAAAACGTGTTGAAAATAAAGGCCGTTTCTGCGTCCGGCTTGGCCAGCGCGAGGGAGGGCGCAATGATTGCGGATGCCGCAATAACCGCCCCTCCTAGCAACGATTTTCTCATGGGATTACAAGCTCCGGATGATGGGAATTCGGGGGGTTAGAGGGCGTCGTTGTCGGCTTCGCCGGTGCGGATGCGGACGGCCCGGGTCACGTCGATGACGAAGACCTTGCCGTCGCCGATGCGCCCGGTATGGGCGGCATTCTGGATGGCCTCGACCGCGGCGGTGACGCGCTCGTCCGGCACGACCACCTCCACCTTGACCTTCGGCAGGAAGGCGACGGTGTATTCGGCGCCGCGGTAAATCTCGGTCTGGCCCTTCTGGCGGCCAAACCCCTTGACTTCGGAGACGGTTAAGCCTTCGACATTGATGGCGGTGAGCGCTTCGCGCACATCCTCCAACTTGAACGGCTTGATGATGGCCATGACCAGTTTCATAAACGGCTCCTTCGGACGGGTGGCAGAGGCAATCGCGTCTCGCCCTTCAAGTTTCGTGCCAAACGCGATTCCGACCTGCCAAACCCCGGAAATATCAGAGAAAACATTGGGCGCGGGAGCGCGGTATGATGCGGGCTTGGGCAAAATATGCCTAAAAAATAGCCAATGTAGTTTGGCGACAATCGAGTGGTGAAAAAATGAGCAATTCCGATTCGATCCTGTTCGACGTGCTCGTGGTCGGTGCCGGTCCGGCGGGCCTGTCCCTGGCGCTGGGCCTGGTCCGCGGTGGCGCCCGGGTTGCGCTGATCGAACGCCAGAGCCCGGCCGCTTTGGCCGCGCTGGAAGTGGACGGACGCACCACGGCGCTGGCGGCCGGCGCGCGGACGACGCTCCGCGAACTGGGCGCCTGGGAGGCGCTGGAGCCGGAGGCGGGGCCGATCTGGGATATTCGCGTCTCCGACCGCGGGTCGCTGCTGCACCTGCATTTCGACCACTGCGCCGTCGGGCCGGAGCCCATGGGCCACATCGTCGAAAACCATGTGCTGCGCCGCGCCCTGCTGGCCGCGCTGGAGGGCGAGCCCTTGCTGAGCCCGCGCTGGCAACGCAGCGTCACGGGCATGGAAGTGCACGAAAATGCGGCCGTGCTCACCCTGGACGACGGCGAGGTGCTGCGCGGCCGGCTGGTGGCCGCCGCCGACGGCCGCGGCTCCGTGCTGCGGCGGATGGCGGGCATCGGCGTCCGCGCCACCGATTACGACGAGACCGCCATTGTCTGCACCGCCTGGCACGAGCGGTCGCACGAGGGCATCGCCCACGAGCGCTTTCTGGCCGGCGGCCCCTTTGCCATTCTGCCCATGGCCGATGGCCCAGAGGGCCAGCATCGCGCCTCCATCGTCTGGACCGAACGCCGGCCGCTGGCCGAGCATCTGGTCGGCCTGCCGCGAGCGGACTTCGAGCGGGAACTGGCGCGCCGGTTCGGCGATTTCCTGGGCCGGGTGTGGGTGCCGGGCGACAGCTGGAGCTATCCGCTGTCGCTGATGCTGGCCAAGCGCCTGACCGGTCCGCGCCTCGCCCTGGTCGGGGAGGCGGCGCATGCCATGCACCCGATTGCCGGGCAGGGCTTCAATGTCAGCATGCGCGACGTGGAAGGGCTATGCGCCCGTGTCGGCACCGCACTCCAGACAGGAGCCGATCCCGGTGCGCCGACGGCGCTGGCCGCCTATGCGCGCGGGCGCTGGCCCGACATTCTGGCCATGGCGGCGGCGACCGACGGGCTGAACCGGCTGTTTCGGAACGATTTGCCGCCGCTGGCGCTGGCGCGGCGGCTGGGACTGGGGGCGGTCAATCGGCTGCCGCCGCTGAAGCGGCAATTCCAGCGCCATGCCATGGGCATGCTGCCCTTCGCTGGCGGTGGCTCCTGAGGCGATTGCGGCGGGGGCGATAGCGGCGGCGGTGTTTCCCGGCCGCCGCGGCGCGGCGGGCCGGGATCGGTGTCATCCTTCGAACACCTGCGGCGGCGGTGTTCGCACGCCGCGAGCGGCCCCGGATCGACGCGCTGCGCCGTCCGGGGAACACCGGCGCTCCGCACCGTCCGGGGAACAGGGAGAGCCGGACTTAGCGACCGAACAGCTTTTTCAGCGAGTCGGTCGGGCTGCTGGGCTCGGTCGTCGGGGTGCCGGAGTCCGTGCCGGTGGTTGTGCCCTCCGTCGTGCCGCTGGTGCCCGGCACCAGTTGCTTCAGGCTGTCGATCGGGCTGGACGTGCCGGTGCCCGTGGCGCCCCCCGTCGTGCCCGTCGTCCCGGTGGGCGAGGCCGTGCCGCCGAGGCTTTTCAGCGCGTCCAGCACGCCGCCGCCCGCGCTGCCGCCGAGCTGGTCGGCCAGGGCTTTCGGGTCCTTGATCGCGCCCAGGTTGGACAGGCTCGACACCAGCGCCTTTGGATCCTTCGCCAGCTCGGTCAGGTCGCCCTGGCCCAGGCTGTAGTCGGTTTGGGGATCGTTCCAGCCGCCATGCACGTGCACGGAAACCGGTAAGCCGCCGACATCCGCGGCACCGCCCTGGCCTTGCAGCGAGGCGACGGCCTTGGGCTGGGCGGTGTAGTCGATATTGCGCGCGCCGATGCCGACCGTGCCCTGGCCGCTGACCCGCAGCAATTGCGACAGCAGCGCCAGGTCCTTGTTGGTCAGCACGCCGTCCTTGATGGTGAAGGTGCCGGACAGTTCGGCGAAGTCGGTCTTGGAGGTCTCCCAAGACGACGGGTCGAGCTTCAGGGTCGAGAGGCCACGCAGCAGCGCCGCCAGATTGGTGCCGCGCACCGCACCGTCGAGGAAGGTCATCTTGCCGGAGCCGTTCAGGGCGTTGGCCAGCGCCTTCTGGCTGTTGCCGCGGGTGGTGACGCTCATTTCCATGGCCGCGGTGCCCGACAGCCAGTCGAGCTTGGCCGCATCGGTCAGGAACGGCTCGGCCTGCAGGCTGGCGAGCGAGAAGGTGCTCTTGACCGTCGGCGTCTTGCCGCTGGCATCCACGTTCAGTTGCAGCTTGCCGTTGCCGTCATAGAGCGCCATTTCCGACAGGTTCAGGTCGAGCTTGCCGCCCTGCAACACCGCGTGCACCTGGCTCTTGCCGATCTTGATGTCCTTCGCCTGCAGCGAGCCGACGGCCAGCATCAGGTCGGCATTGACCGCGCGCAGGGCCGAGAAGTCGATCGGCTCGTCGCTCCACTGGTTCGATGCGGCTGACGGGGCGGCCGCCTTGCCGCCGGCGCCGGGGGCGTCGGTGCTGCCGAAGGCTTCCAGATACGGGTTGAGGTTCAGCGCATCCACCGCCAGCTTGCCCTGCACCGTCGGCACGTTGGCGCCGAGCTTGGCGGTCAGGTCGCCGGTGGCGTTGATGTCGTCGAGCGAGAGGGTGAGGCCGCTGATCGCCGCCTGGCCGGGGCTGGCCGCGACCTTGCCGGACAGTTTCAGGGCGTTCAGCACCTTGTCGCCCTGGATTTGCAGCGGGCTGCCGACCCATTCGGCCAGGCCGCGGACCGAGGGCACGCTCAGGTCGAGCTGGCCGGCGGCGCTGCCCTTGCCGGCATCCAGCGTGCCGCCATAGGCGAGCGTCAGCGGTTCGCCGCTGACCTTCACGGTCACGTCCGTGGCATTGCCCTGCATCAGCGCCCGCGGCTTCTGCACGCCCAGCGTCAGCGACAGCGCCTGCTGATGCCAGGTGGCGGAGCCGTCGGCCGAGAACGGGTCGTCCAGGCCCGGCAGCGCCAGCGTGACGTTCAGCTTGTCCACCGTCTCCGCCGCGCCGCTGCGGGCGTCGCGGTATTCCAGGCGACCGTCGACGATGCGCACATCGCCGAGGCGGAGCGCCTGCAACGCCTCATTGGTGCCGCCGGCGGAGGACGGCTTGGCCGCCACGCCGGCGTCGCCGGTCTTGCCGGCGCTGCCGAACGCCCAGTTCGGACGGCCGTTCTTGTCGACCTCCAGCAGGATGTCCGGCTTGTCCAGCACGAATTCCTGCACTTCCACCTCGCGCGAGAGCAGCGGCAGCAGCGCCACGTGCACGCGCAACTCCTTCAGCGTCATCATGTCGGCGCGGGAGCCGCCGGCGGCGTTCTGGAAGCGCACGTCGCCGGCCTTGAGCACAGCCTCCGGTAACAGCGACACTTCGAAATCGCCGTCGATGACCAGGTCGCGGCCGGTGGCCTGCTTCACCTGGGCCTGGAGTTCCTGCTTGATCGTGTCGACCGGCAGGAAGAAGGGAAGAGCGAACGCCGCGGCAATCACCAGGACCACCAGAACGACGAGGCCGATCAGAATTTTCTTGAGCATCGCGGACACCTTTTGCAATCGGGCAGCGAGAGCGAATATCGCATTTTAAATCATATGAATGTGGCAGTTCTATCGCCATTGTCGCAGCATGGTCGCGACCCGTCTGGCCTTCGCCGGCCAGGCCCCCTAGTATGGCACGATCCGCCGAGCGTATGAGAGCGCATGTCCCGCCGTTATTCCCTCTGGGCGCTGGCCCGCAATGCGCTCAGTCATCATGAGAACTGGCCCAAAGCCTGGCGCAGCCCGCAGCCGAAGCCAGCCTACGACGCCTTGATCATCGGCGGCGGCGGCCATGGCCTGGCCGCGGCGTATTACCTCGCCCGGCTGCACGGTGTGCGCCGTGTCGCCGTGTTGGAGCGCGGCTGGATCGGCGGCGGCAACACCGGCCGCAACACCACCATCGTCCGCTCCAACTATCTGATGGACGAGAACGCGCCCTTCTACGAGCACGCGCTGAAACTGTGGGAAGGGCTGTCGCAGGACCTGAACTACAACGTCATGTTCAGCCAGCGCAGCGTCATCAACACCTGCCACACGCCAGGCGAGCGCGAGGCGACCATGCGGCGCTACAACGCCATGCGCCTGCGCGGCATCGACGCGGAATTCCTCGGTCGCGAGGACTTGGCCCGAATCGAGCCGGCCATGAACCTGTCGCCCGACAGCCGCTTTCCGATCCTCTGCGCGCTGGCGCAGCCGCGCGGTGGCTCCGCCCGGCACGATGCGGTCGCCTGGGGCTATGCCCGCGCCGCCGATGCCCAGGGTGTCGACATCATCCAGAATTGCGAGGTGACCGGCATCGACCGTGATCCGGCCACCGGCGCCGTCACCGGCGTGCAGACGACGCGGGGCGCGATCCGGGCGCACAAGATCGGCATCGCCGTCGCCGGCCATTCCAGCCAGGTCGCGGCCATGGCCGGCGTGCGCCTGCCGATCGAAAGCCATTTGTTGCAGGCCTTCGTCAGCGAGCCCGTGAAGCCGTTCCTGAACACCGTGGTTTCCACCGGCGCGGCCCATTTCTACATCTCCCAGACCGACAAGGGCGAGGTGCTGCTGGGGGGCGAGATCGACGGCTACAACTCCTACAGCCAGCGCGGCACCTTGCCGAAGGTCGAGGAAGTGGTGCGCAACGCCACCGAGATGTTCCCGCGCATCGGGCGTCTGCGCTTCATGCGCCAATGGGCCGGCGTCATGGACATGACCATGGACGGCTCGCCCATCATCGGCAAACTGCCGGTGCCGGGCCTCTATATGAGCGGCGGCTGGTGCTATGGCGGCTTCAAGGCGACGCCGGGGTCCGGCTGGTGCCTCGCCTGGACCATGGCCAGGGACGAGCCGCACCCGCTCAACGCCGGCTTCACGCTGGAGCGGTTCCGCGCCAGCCACATGATCGACGAGAAGGGCGCCGGGCCCTTCCCGAAGGCGCACTAGGGGAGGATCGGACGACGCCATGCTGATGATCCCCTGCCCCTGGTGCGGCCCGCGCGACGAGACCGAGTTCGTCTATGGCGAGGCCGCGCTCGAACGCCCGGCCGATCCGCACGCCCTTAGCGATGCGGACTGGACCGACTATCTCTATTTCCGCGACAACCCGAAGGGCGCCCATCGCGAATTCTGGTTCCACCGCGCCGGCTGTCACCGCTGGTTCGTGCTGGAGCGCAACACCGTCACCCACGCCATCGCCGGCGCCTGGCCGCCCGGCGCCGCGCCGCCGCGCGAAGGGGGGGAGGCATGACCCGGCAGTTCTGGCGCACGGCGGCGGGCGGGCACGGCATCGACCGGGGCGAGCCGCGCTCCTTCACCTTCAACCAGTTCCGGCTGGAGGGCTATGCCGGCGACACCATCGCTTCGGCCCTGCTGGCGAACGGGGTGCGGCTGGTCGGTCGCTCGTTCAAATACCACCGGCCGCGGGGGGTGTTCGGCATCGGGGCGGAGGAGCCGAACGCGCTGCTGCGCATCGGCACCGGTGCCAGGGCCGAGCCGAACACGCGGGCGACGGTGCAGGAACTCTATCCGGACCTGACGGCCGCCACCCAGAACCACTGGCCCTCGCTGCAATTCGACCTGGGAGCGCTGGTGAACGCGGCGGGCGGGCTGTTTCCGGCCGGCTTCTATTACAAGACCTTCATCACCGACCCGAAGCGTTGGCTTCGGTACGAGGCGCACATCCGCCGCATGGCCGGTCTGGGCGCGCCGCCGGAGGGGCCGGACCCGGACCGCTACGCCCACACCAACGCCCACCCGGACCTGCTGATCGCCGGCGGCGGCCCGGCCGGGCTTGCCGCCGCGCTGGCGGCGGGCGAGGCCGGGGCGAAGGTGATCCTGGCCGACGAGAACCCCGTGCTGGGCGGGCAGTTGCTGCTGGCGCCGCAGCGGGTGGACGGCCTGCCGGGCCATGAATGGGCAGCCCGGGCCGAGGCGCGTCTGCGCGCCCTGCCGAATGTGCGGGTGCTGACCCGGACCACGGTTGCGGGTGTCTATGAACACGGTTGGTTCACCCTGGTGGAACGCTGCACCGACCATCTGGCCGAGCCCGACCCCAACGCGCCGCGCCAGCGCTTCTGGACCGTGCGGGCGCGCGACGCGGTGTTCGCGACCGGGGCCATCGAACGCCCCATCGCCTTTGCGGACAACGACAAACCGGGGGTGATGCTGCTCTCGGCCGTGCGCGGTTATCTGGCGCGCTATGGCGTGCTGGCCGGGCGCACGGCGGTGCTGTTCGCGAACAATGACAGCGTCTATGCCACCGCCCGCGAGTTGCTGGCCGCCGGCATGCGGATCGAGGCGGTGGTCGACCCGCGGCCCGTCGTCAGCGAGGCGGCGGCCGGGGCCGGTGCAGAGGGACTGCACGTGCTCACGGGGCACGCGGTGACGGTGGCGCGGGGCTGGCGCGGCGTGCGCGCGGCGGCGGTGGCGCCCATCGGCCCGGACGGCCGCCTCTCCGGCGCGAGCCGGCTTCTGACCTGCGACCTGATCGCGGTCTCCGGCGGCTGGAACCCGGCGGTGCACCTGCACGCCCAAAGCCGCGGCAGCCTGACCTTCCGCGAGGACCTGGCGGCGTTCGTGCCGCAATCGGACGGGGCGCCCTATCGCAGCGCCGGCGCCTGTGCCGGCGCCTGTGACCTGGCCGGCTGCCTGCGGGACGGCTCTGCGGCGGGGGCCGCCGCGGCGCGAGCCCTGGGTTTCGCCGGCACGGAAGAGCCGCCGGTGCCGCCGGCCGAAGGCGACCCGGTGGGGCAACAACCGCCACTCTGGGCCGTGCCGGCGCGCAAGGGCGCGCGCTGCTTCGTCGATTTCCAGAACGACGTCACCACCAAGGATATCGGCCTCGCCCGGCGCGAGAATTATGCAAGCGTCGAGCATCTGAAGCGCTACACCACGCTGGGCATGGGCACGGACCAGGGCAAGACCTCGAACGTCGCCGGTCTGGCGCTGCTGGCGGAAAAGCGCGGCGAGCCGATCCCGGCAGTCGGCACCACCACCTTCCGCCCGCCCTACACGCCCTTTGCCTTCAACGCCATGGCCGCCGGCCAGTGGGGCGAGGTCGGCCACCCGGTGCGCCGCACCGCTGCCCATGACTGGCACGCCGCCAATGGCGCGGTCTGGACCGATGCCGCCGGCTGGGCACGGCCGCTCTATTATGCGCAGGAGGGCCTTTCCGCCCAGCAGCGCATCGACGAGGAGGCGCTGGCGGTGCGCCATGCGGTGGGGCTGATCGACGTCTCGACGCTGGGCAAGGTGGACGTGCAGGGGCCGGATGCGGCCGAGTTTCTGGACCGGGTCTATGTCAATCGCTTCTCCAACCTGAAGGTCGGGCGCGGGCGCTATGGCGTCATGCTGCGCGAGGACGGGCGGGTTTATGACGACGGCGTCACCATGCGGCTGGGGCCGGACCATTTCCACATGACCACCACCACCAACCATGCGGGCGGCGTGCTCCAGTTGCTGGAATATCTGTTGCAGGTGGTCTGGCCGGAGTTGCGGGTGTTCGTCACGCCGGTGACCGAGCAGTGGTTCGCCGCGGCGATTTCCGGCCCGAACGCGCGGGCGCTGCTGGCCGATTTGGCGCCGGAGGTCGATGTCTCGAACGCGGCGCTGCCGATGATGGCCCTGGCCGAAGGGCTGGTGGGCGGCGTGCCGGCCCGCATCTTCCGGCTGTCGTTTTCGGGTGAGGTCGCCTACGAGATCAACGTCGATGCCGACTATGGCCTGGCCCTTTGGAACGCCATTCTGGCCACCGGCGCGGCGCACGACCTGAAGGTCTATGGCACCGAGGCCATGGCCACGCTGCGCATCGAAAAGGGCCATTTCACCCATGCGGAGGCGGATGGTCGGGTGACGCTGGACGATCTGGGCCTGGGCGCGTTGGTGAGCGGGGCCAAGGATTGCATCGGCAAGCGCTCGCTCACCCTGCCGGACCTGGTCGCGCCGGGCCGCAAGCAACTGGTCGGCTTGGTCGCCGAGGCGGGAGAGCGCATTCCCGTCGGCGCGCAACTGGGGCGGCTCGACGACCTGGTAGCGGTGCAGGACAGCCAGGGACACACCACGTCCTGGGCCTATAGCCCGACGCTGGAACGGTATATCGCGCTGGCCTTGCTGAAGGACGGTCGCGCACGGCACGGCGAGCGGCTCTACGCGCTCTCGCCGGTCATGAGCGAGCGGGCGGCGGTCACGGTGACGGCGCCCTGCTTCTACGACCCGGAGGGAGGGCGGCAGCGTGGATGAACCGACCCGCCGACCGCAGAGCCCTTTGGCCGAGCTGTTTCTGGCCGCCCAGTCGGCGCCTCCGGACGATACCGCCCGGGTGTTCGTGCAGTCGGTGCCCTTGGTCGGGCAGGTCGCGGTGCGCGGACGGCCGGAGGATGGCGCCTTCCGCGCGGCCGTGCGGGCCGCCACCGGCCTGGACCTGCCGCTTGCGGTGGGCGGCGTGGCGGAGGCGGGAGACTATCGCGCGCTCTGGCTCGGCCCCGACCACTGGCTGGTGGTGACCGCGGCCGGCGAGGGGCCGGCGCTGGTGGCGCGGCTGCAACCGGCGTTCGCGGGCCTGTTTGCGGCGGCCGTGGATGTCTCCGGCGCGCGCACGCGGCTGCGCCTGATCGGGCCGGCGGCGGCGGACGTGCTGGCGAGCGGTTGCCGGCTCGACCTCGGTCCGGATGCCTTCGGGGCGGGACAGGCGGTGCAGGCGCCGGTGGGGAATGTCACCGCCATTGTCCATTGCCTGACCGCGGAGCCGCCGGGCGAGAGGCTCTGTTACGACCTCTACGTGCCCCGCAGCCAGGCACTGTCGTTCTGGCGCTGGCTGGAACAGGCCGGCCGGCCCTGGGGGCTGGGTGTGCGGGCCTGAGAGGGCAGGAAGGGATGATTCCCGGCCGCCGCAGAGCGGTGGGCCGGGATCGGTTGCTGTCGCGAACACCATCGCCGCTCGTGTTCGAAGGATGACACCGGCCCCGGATGGCGGCTCCGCCACCTCCGGGGAACAGGAGGCTCAGTAGAAGCGGAGCAGGCCGACCAGGCGGCCTTGCACCTGAACCCGGTCCGGCTCCAGCAGGCGGGTTTCGTAGCGCGGGTTGGCGGCTTCCAGGGCGACCATGGCGCCGCGCTGGTGCAGGTATTTCAGCGTGACCTCTTCCCGATCCACCAGGGCGACGACGATTTCGCCCGGCTGGTGCTGGGCGCCGTCCTGGATGATGACCGTGTCGCCGTCGAGAATGCCGGCATTGACCATGGAATCACCCGCAACCTCCAGCGCGTAATGGCGGCCGCGGCCGACCATGCCCATGGGCACGCGCACGGTGGTGTCCGGGTCGCGCAGCGCCTCGATCGGGGTGCCGGCGGCGATGCGGCCATAGAGCGGCAATTCCACATCGTTGGCGACGGGCGGTGGCGGCCGACCGACGGCGGACGTGACCGGGGCGATCACGGGCTTGGGCGCGGTGGAACTGACCGCGGCGGATTCCGGCAGGCGCATCACTTCCAGCGCCCGCGCCCGGTGCGGCAGGCGGCGGATGAAGCCCCGCTCCTCCAGCCCGCTGATCAGGCGGTGAATGCCGGACTTGGACTTGAGGCCGAGAGCGTCGCGCATCTCGTCGAACGAGGGGGAAATGCCATCGTCTTGCAATCGACGGTTGATGTAGAGCAGCAGATCGGTTTGTTTGCGTGTTAGCATTGTAAGCCTCGCCTGAACGCGCACCATGGCATATGATGCGGTAACGAACATGATTTGTTCTATGTATGGCGAGAACGACCGTCAAGCGTGTATTTTATGTTCTCAAAGTAGCCCGTCGAGCAACAGGGCCGGAACGGGATCATTTGTGGTTGCCGCCGGCGCGTTCGGCGGACGCACGATCAGGGCGTCCGCCTCGGCCAGCGCCGTGAGCATGGAACTGTCCTGCCTGGCGAACGGCACCACCCGACCGTCGGCATCGAGGCGCGCGCGCATATAATCCTGGCGGCTGCCATTCGGTTCCAGATCGGCGCCGGTCCGGCAGTGTGCCGGCTGTGGAATGCCGCCGGCGCGGCCCTGCAGGGCGAACAGCAGCGGGCGCAGGAACAGCACGGCGCAGACCAGCGAACTCACCGGATTTCCCGGCAAACCAAGCACTTGGCTCTTGCCCATCGTGCCGACCATCAGCGGCTTGCCGGGGCGCATGGCAATCTTCCAGAAGTCGACGGCGAGACCGTCCTGCTTCAGCGCTGTCTGCACCAGGTCGTGCTCGCCGACGCTGGCGCCGCCGATGGTCACGAGAACGTCCGCATCCCTGGCCGCCGCGGCGGCTTCGCGCAGCGAGGCGACGGTGTCGTGGGCGACGCCCAGCAGCACCGGCTCGCCGCCGAGGGCGCGCACGAAGCCGGCCAGCGCCGTGCTGGTGGACGCGACGATCTGACTAGGGGCGATCGGCTCGCCGGGAAAGACGATTTCGTCGCCGGTCGCGAGAATCGCGACGCGCGGGCGGCGAATCACCGAAAGCCAGGGGTAATCCATCGCCGCGGCCAGCGCCAGTTGCCGGGGCGAGAGCGCGGTGCCGGCAGCCAGCCGCAGGTCGCCCGCGCCGAAGTCCAGGCCGGCGGCACGAACATGGCGGCCCTTGGGCTCGGCTTCCCTGATCAGGATCTGGTCGCCGTTCGCCTCGGTGTCCTCCTGGATCACCACGGTGTCGGCGCCGGCCGGCAGCGGAGCGCCGGTGAAGATGCGGACGCACTGGCCGGCCTGCAGGTTCGGCTCGTAGATGCCACCGGCGGCGACGGCGCCGACCTGGGTCAGCGTCACCGGCACGCGCGCGATGTCGGCTGCGCGCACGGCATAGCCGTCCATGGCGCTGGCGGCGAAGGGCGGCTGGGTGCGGCGCGCGGCGAGCGGGCCGGCGAGGATGCGGCCGGCGGCATCGGTCAGCGCCACGGTCTCGGCCGGCAGGACGGAGACGCCGGCGACGACGCGGGCCTGGGCTTCTTCGACAGGAATCATCGCGGGTTCGCCTCATAGG
The DNA here is from genome assembly GCA_020638555.1 of Alphaproteobacteria bacterium. NCBI lineage: Bacteria > Pseudomonadati > Pseudomonadota > Alphaproteobacteria > Alphaproteobacteria bacterium. The sequence goes on from JACKII010000001.1 coordinate 407,370, forward strand.
TTCCGGATTTGCCGCCGGCCTTCAGCAGCAGGCGGACGTCCTGAATTTCCATGGCTTTGTCGATGGCCTTGCACATGTCGTAGACAGTGAGCGCGGCGACGCTGGCGGCGGTCAGCGCCTCCATCTCGACGCCGGTGCGGCCCTTGAGCTTGCAGGTGGCGCGGATGTCGACGGCGTTGGCCTCCGGCACGCATTCCAGGTCGACCGTGACCTTGGTCAGTGCCAGCGGGTGGCAGAGTGGGATCAGGTCCGGCGTGCGCTTGGCCGCCATGATGCCGGCGAGCCGGGCGACGCCCAGCACATCGCCCTTGCCGATGGCACCGGCCCGGATCGCGGCCAGGGTCGCCGGCTGCATCACCACGCGGGCACCGGCGGTGGCGGTGCGCTCGGTCTCGGCCTTGTCCGAGACATCCACCATCTGGGCGTTGCCGGCGGCGTCGAAATGCGTCAGTCCCGTATCGCCATCGCCACCGTTCATCATGCGGCCCTCGCGAGCAGGGTCTTGGTGGCGGCGGTGACGTCGTCCTGGCGCATCAGATGCTCGCCCACCAGAAAACACCGGGCGCCCACCGCGGCCATGCGGGCGAGGTCCGCCGGCGTGCGCAGGCCGCTTTCGGAGACCAGCAGCCGGCCGTCCGGCACCAGGGCGGCCAGTTCCTCGGTCACGGCGATATCGGTGACCATGGTCTTGAGATTGCGGTTGTTGATGCCGACCAGTTGCGCGCCCAGCGCCAGCGCCCGGTCCAGTTCCGGCGCGTCGTGCACCTCCACCAGCACATCCATCTGCAACGCCTCGGCGGTGGCCGCGAGGTCGGTGGCCTCCGCATCGTCGAGGCAGGCCATGATCAGCAGCACGCAGTCCGCGCCCAGCGCCCGGCTCTCGCAGATCTGCCAGGCGGTGAGCATGAAATCCTTGCGCAGCGCGGGCAGGGTGCAGGCGTCGCGGGCGGCGGCGAGGTATTCGTCCCGCCCCTGGAAATAGGGCGCGTCGGTCAGCACGCTGAGGCAGGCCGCGCCGCCATCGGCATAGGCCCGGGCCAGCGACGGCGGGTCGAAATCGGGCCGGATCAGGCCGCCGGAGGGCGAGGCTTTCTTGATCTCGGCGATCAGGCCATAGGCGCCGGCGTCGACTTTCGCCTTCAGCGCGCGGGCGAAGCCGCGCGGCGGCTGTTGCAGCATGGCTGCGGCGAGCAAGTCCTGCTCGCTTTTCTGGGCCTTGCGCGCGGCGACGTGCGCCCGCTTGTCGGCACAGATGCGGGCGAGGATATCGGGCAGGTCGGGCTTGCTGCTCACGCGGGTGTGCCTCCGGTGGCCTGGACCAACGCCGCCAGCTTGGTCGCGGCGCTGCCGTCGTCGATGGCCTTGGCGGCCAGCGCGACGCCGTCTTTCAACGTGGCGACCTTGTCCGCGACGATCAAGGCCGCGGCGGCGTTCAGCAGGACGATGTCGCGGTACGGCCCCTGCTCGCCGGCCAGGAGGGCGCGCAGCGCGGCGGCGTTGTGCTCCGGCGAGCCGCCGACCAGGGACCGGAAGTCCGTCCGTGGCAGGCCGGCGTCTTCCGGTGCGATCTCGAAGATGGAAACCTGGCCGCCCTTCACCTCCGCCACATGGGAGGGGCCGGTGGTGGTGAGTTCGTCCAGGCCATCGGATCCGTGCACGATCCAGGCATGCTCGGTGCCGAGCTGGGCCAGAACGCGCGCCTGCGGTTCGAGCCAGTCGCGGGAGAAAATGCCCATGAGCTGCCGCCTGGCCCCGGCCGGGTTCGACAGCGGCCCCAGCAGGTTGAAAATGGTGCGGGTGCCCAGTTCCACGCGGGCCGGGCCGACATGGCGCATGGCACCGTGGTGGCGGGGGGCCATCAGAAAGGTGATGCCGGTGTCCCAGATCGCCTTCTGCACCAATGCCAGATCGGCGTCGATATTGACGCCCAGGACGGCGAGCACATCGGCACCGCCGGACTTGCTGGACAGCGCGCGGTTGCCGTGCTTGGCCACGGGCACGCCGCAGGCGGCGACGACGAAGGCGACGGCGGTGGAGATGTTGTAGGTACCCTTGGCGTCGCCGCCGGTGCCGCAGGTGTCGATGGCGTCGGGCGGCGCCTCGATTCCCAACACCTTGGCGCGCATGACGCGGGCGGCACCGGTCAGCTCCTCGACGGTCTCGCCGCGCACGCGCAGCGCCATCAGAAAGCCGCCGATCTGCGCGGGCGTGGCCTCCCCCGACATCATGATTTCAAAGGCCTGGCGGGCTTCCTCTTCCGCGAGCGGGTGGCGGTCGGCCACCTTGGCGATCAGAGGTTTGAAGGCGTCGCTCATGTCTCGGCGTCTCCGGGTTCAGGCCAGGGCGTGCAGGCGGCGGGGCGGCAGCGGCTTCGGCGTGCCGGTGGGCAGGCGGCCGCCGGTGGCCAGCCCGAGGAAATTGCCCAGCAGTTGGTGGCCGGCCTGGCTCGCGATCGATTCCGGGTGAAACTGCACGCCGTGGATGGGCAGGGTGCGGTGCCGGAAGCCCATGATGAGCCCATCCTCGGTCTCGGCGTTGATATCGAGGCAGTCCGGCAGGCTGGCCCGTTCCACCAGCAGCGAGTGGTAGCGCGTCGCCTCGAACGGGTTGGGCAGGCCGGCGAACACGCCCGTGTTTTTGTGATGCATGCGGCTGAGCTTGCCGTGCATCGGCTCCGGCGCGCGGATCACCCGCCCGCCGAAGGCCTGGCCGATGCATTGGTGGCCGAGACAGACGCCCAGCAGCGGCAGTTTCGCCTCGGCCGCGGCGGCGACGAGGTCGAGGCAGATGCCCGCCTTGTCGGGGTCGCACGGGCCGGGCGAGATGACGATGCCTTCGGGCTGCATCGCCAGCGCGTCGGCGACGGAGAGGGCATCGTTGCGGTGGACCGCGAACTCCGCGCCGAGTTCGCCCAGGAAGTGGCGGAGATTGTAGACGAAGCTGTCGTAGTTATCGATCAGGAGGAACATGGCATTCAACCGTCATTGCGAGCCGAAGGGCGAGGCAATCCAGGGGCGGGTCGGGGCGGGGGTGGCGGGCAGCCGGGATTGCGTCGTCGGCTGCGCCATCTCGCAATGACGCCATCGGAAGAAGGGGTTGCGCATCGTTTTGCCCCTCACTGCGGCGCGTAGCGGACGGCTTCGCCGGCGGCACGCACCAAGGCTGCGGCCTTGTCGATGCTTTCCTGGTATTCCGCCGCCGGGTTCGAGTCGGCGACGACGCCGACGCCGGCCTGGACGTACATCTTGCCATCCTTCACCAGCGCCGTGCGCAGGCCGATGCAGGTGTCCATGGTGCCGTCGGCGGCGAAATAGCCGATGCAGCCGGCATAGATGCCGCGCTTCTCCGGCTCCAACTCGTCGATGATCTCCATGGCCCGCACCTTGGGCGCGCCGGACAGCGTGCCGGCCGGGAAGCCGGCGATGAGCGCGCCGAACGCGTCATAGCTGGGATCCAGCTCGCCCTCGACCGTCGAGGACAGGTGCATGACATGGCTGTAGCGCTCGATCTCGAACTGGCCCACCACCTCGACCGAGCCGATCTTGGCGACGCGGCCGACATCGTTGCGGGCGAGGTCCAGCAGCATCAGGTGCTCGGCCAGTTCCTTCGGATCGTTCTGCAACTCCTCGGCCAGCGCCCGGTCCTCGGCTTCGGTGGCGCCGCGCCGCCGGGTGCCCGCGAGCGGGCGGATGGTGACGCGGTTGTCGCGCACCCGCACCAGGATTTCCGGCGATGAACCGACGATGGAAAAGCCCGAAAGATTGAAAAAGAACAGGAAGGGCGAGGGGTTCAGCCGCCGCAGCGCGCGATAGAGCGCGAACGGCGGCAGTTCGAACGGCACGGCGAAGCGTTGCGAGGGCACGATCTGGAAGGCATCGCCGGCGTGGATGTATTCGCGCGCCTTCAGCACGTTCCCCTCGAACACGTCGCGGGTCATGTTTGCCACCGGCTCCGGTCCCGGCCCCGGTGCGGCCGCGGAAAGGGCGCTGGCGGTCGGCGGCAGCGGCTGTTCCAACTGCTCCGCCGCCTCGACCAGGCGCTGGTGGGCGCGGTCATAGGCGGCGCGCGCGTCCAGGCCCTCTGCCGGGCGCACCGGCGAGACCAGGGTGATGCGGTCCTCGACGCCGTCGAACACCGCCATGACGGTCGGGCGGATGAACAGGCCGTCCGGCAGGCCGAGCGTGTCCGGCGGGGTGTTCGGCAGATATTCCATCAGCCGCACCATGTCATAGCCCATATAGCCGACCAGGCTGGAGGCCATGGGCGGCAGTTTCGGCGGCAGGTCGGGGATCTGCGCTTCCTCGATCAGCGCGCGCAGCGAGGCCAGCGCCCCGGTCTCGCAGGGCCGGAAGGCGTCCGGGTCGCTCAGCGCCTGTCGGTTCACCTCGGCCTTGTCGCCGTGGCAGCGCCAGATCAGGTCCGGCGACAGGCCGATGAAGGAATAACGGCCGCGGCTGGCGCCGCCCTCGACCGACTCGAGCAGGAAGGCGTTCGGCTGATCCGACCCCAGTTTGAGCCAGGCCGAGACCGGCGTTTCCAGGTCGCTGATCAGGTGGCACCAGACCAGTTGCGGCTTGCCGGCGTCATACGCCGCCCGGAATGCGGAAAAGGCAGGCTCGATGGCAAGAGAGGTCATGGGACGGGGCGCCTTCTAACGCAACTTAACGCAATGCACGGTCGATCGCGGCCTTGTCGATATCGACATCGTAATTGGCCCGCACCGCCTGTTGGAAGGCGCGGGCGATTTCCTGGCGGCGATCGCGGTTGAGGATCTGGCGAAGCTGGGTCATCGCCTGTTCGGCGGTCTTGTCGTCGTCCCCCGGCTTCGGCACGGTGACGTCGTCGATGCGCGCGACGAAGACGCGGTCGGGGCCGTTGACCACGATCACCTCTCCCTTCTTGGCCTTGAAGGCGGCGTCCACCAGTTCCGGGGTGGCGGGCGCCGGCGTTTGCGTGCGGGTGACGGCGGTGAGCGTCGTCTCGGCAAAGCCGGCGGTTTTGGCCTCGGCGCCGATGTCGCCGCCCGCGCGCACCGCTTCCGCCAGCTTGTCGGCGGCGGTCTTGGCCGCTTCGGCGCGTTGCCGTTCGGTCCAATCGCTCAGCACCTTGTCGCGGATGGTGGCGAAGGGCTGCTTGGCCGACGCGATGACACGGTCGACGCGCAGGACGAAATAGCCGCCGTCGGGCGTTTCGGTCAGGACCGAGGTCTCGCCGTCGTCGGTCTGGTAGGCGAGCGCCAGGAACTGGCCGCCCTTGGGCAGGCCGTCGGGCCGGCTGCCATCGGCGGTCTGGCCGGTGCGGCTCACGCCCTTGAAGGTCTGCACCGGCATGTCGACGGCGTTGGCCGCATCCTCCAGCGTGCCGCCGCCGGCAATGGAATCCTCGACCGTGTTGGCCCGCTTGATCAACTCGTCGACGGCCAGGTCGAGCGCCACCGCATGGCGCAGTTCGTCATGGACCTCGGCCAGCGGCGTGGTCGAGGCCGGGTCGATGGCCTTGACCCAGAGCACGTGATAGCCGAACGGCGTCTGGATCGGATCGGTGAAGCCCGCCGCTGTCAGGGCAAAGGCCGGGCCGGCGAGTTGCGTCGGCACCATGCCCGCCTTGGTCAGCGAGCCCAGTTCCGTGGCGACGCCGCCGGAGTCCGCGGCCACCGACACCCAGCTTTCGCCATTGCGCAGCCGCGCCACCGCCTTGGCCGCGGCGTCGGCGTCCGTGAACAGCAATTGCGAGATCGTGCGTTCCTCGGGGTGTTGGTACTGAGCGATGCGGGCCTCATAGGCCTCGGCGATGCGCTCTTCCGGCACCGCGAAATTCTTGGCGATGGCTTCCGGGCTGAGGATGATGGCGGAGATATCGCGCAATTCCGGCAGGTTGTAGGCCTTGCCGGTGCCGTCATAGAACGCCCGCAGCGGGCCGTCTCCCGGGTCGGCCGGCGCGACGAACCCGGTGTGCTCCTTGCTGAGCAGGGTCAGGCTGCGCTGTTGGGCGAAGAAGGCGTACTGGGTGTCGAGCATGGGCTTGGGCACCGGCGGTTCGGCCACGGCCGCGGCCAGCAGCGGGTCGCGCAGCAGGCGGCTTTGCACGTCGGCCAGGAATTGCGGTTCGCTCATGCCGGAACTGAACAGGACCTGTTCGTAGCGGTTGCGGTCGAAGGTGCCGGTCACGCCGCGGAACGCCGGTTCCTGGGCGATGGCGGTGCGCAGCATGTCCTCGTTGGTGGCCATCCCCATATGCTCCGCCTCGCGGTTCAGCACCTGGACGTCCACCACCCCGTCGATGACCTGGTCGTCGAGGCCCATGTTCAGGGCCATTTCCTGCGTCACCGTGGAGCCGAGGCGCTGGCGCAGGCGCTCCAGCGAGAAGTTGAACTGGCTGCGCAGGGTCGACTGACGCACGCCGGAATCGCCGACCTGGATGACGACCGGGTCCGGGTCCGGCTTCAGATAGTCCACGATCCCCCAGGCGCCGAACGAGATAATCAGCAGCCCGAAAAGGATTTTGGCAACCCAGCCGGTGGCGCCTTTGCGCATTGCGGTAATCATTGGCGCGTCCTTGAACCCAAACGGCAACATACGGAAAACTTGCGGGACGCCCGTATATAGAGTGACCGCGGCCCGGCAGCAACTGGCCCGGTCGCGGCGGATGTGCTAGGGGGCGGATCGAACGCATGTCCCGCAGCGGAGAACCCGAAATGGCTGCCCTCAAAACCCTGATCGCCGGCAATTGGAAGATGAACGGCCTGCGCGCCGACGGCGTGACGCTGGCGAAAACCGTCGCCGCCGGTGCGCCCGGCGTCGTCGCCAAGGCGGACCTGCTGCTATGCCCGCCGGCAACGCTGCTCAGCCTGGCGGCAAACACGCTGGGCGAGCCGCTGCGCAACGGCCTGGTCAGCCTGGGCGGCCAGGATTGCCATTCGGAGGCGTCGGGCGCCCACACCGGCGACATCGCCGCGCCGATGCTGGCGGATCTGGGCTGCCGCTATGTCATCGTCGGCCATTCCGAGCGCCGCACCAACCACCGCGAGGACGACGCCCTGGTCTGGCAGAAAGCCGTCGCCGGCCAGCGCGCCGGCCTGACCGCGATCATCTGCGTCGGCGAGACTGAGGACGAGCGCGACCGGGGCGCGGCGCTGGACGTGGTGCGCCGCCAGATCAATGGCTCCCTGCCCGACGCGGCGACGGCGGCCAACACCGTCATTGCCTATGAGCCGGTCTGGGCCATCGGCACCGGCCGCACCCCGTCGCTGGACGACATTGCCGAGGTGCACGACGCCATGCGTGCCCTGCTGGCCGAGCGCCTGAAGGACGGCGACCAGGTGCGCCTGCTCTATGGCGGCTCGGTCAAGCCCGGCAATGCGGCGGAGATCCTGGCGCTGGCCAATGTCAACGGCGCGCTGGTGGGCGGCGCCAGCCTGAACGCGGCCGATTTCCTGGCGATCGCGGCCGCAGCCTGAGGATCCGTGTGCCCCGGACGGTGCGGAGCGCCGATCCGGGGCCGGCTTCCTCCATCGAACACCGTCGCCCGTGTTCGCACGCCGAGAGCGGCCCCGGCTCAGGGCCGGGGAACGATGGCGGTCGACGGTGGGGAGGCAGGGCGCTAGGCTTCCGGCCTCTCTTCTGACGCCCCAAGTGCGGAGACCGTTCCCATGCTCGTGATGGACGCCATGGCCCAGATCCTGCGGAAGGAGGGCATCGACACCCTGTTCTGCTTCCCGACGACGCCGATCATCGAGGCCGCGGTGGGGGCGGGCCTGCGCCCGGTGATCTGCCGGCAGGAACGGGTCGGCGTCGACATGGCGAGCGGCTTCGCCCGCGTCGCCAACGGCAAGCCGCCGGCGGTGTTCGCCATGCAGTACGGGCCCGGCGCGGAAAACGCGTTTCCGGGCATCGCGTCCGCTTATTCCGACTCCGTGCCGATCCTGCTGCTGCCGCTCGGCCATGCGCGCGACGCGTCGCAGGTCTATCCGATGTTCAAATCCACCCGCACCTACGAGTCGGTGACCAAGCAGGTGGAGGAGATCACGCTGCCGGGCGAGGTCGGCAGCGTGATGCGCCGGGCCTTCAACGCGCTGAAGAACGGCCGGCAGGGGCCGGTGATGGTGGAAACGCCGGTGGACGTGGTGAAGCAGCAACTGGCGGCGGAGCCGGACTATCGGGTGGTGAAGCGGGTGCGTTCGGCCGGCGATCCGCGCGACATCGAGGCCGCCGCCGATTTGCTGGTGGCGGCGCGGACGCCGATGCTGCTGGCGGGCCAGGGGGTGCTCTACGCCCAGGCCAGCCGGGAATTGCGGGAACTGGCCGACCTGTTGCAGGCCGCCGTCATGACCACCAACGACGGCAAGAGCGCCTTCCCGGAGGATCATGCGCTGGCGCTGGGCACTGGCGGCATCGTCTACACCGCCCACGGCAAGGCGATTTTGGCGGAGGCGGACGTGATCCTGGGCGTCGGTTGCAGCCTGACCCCGCACCGCATCACCAGCCCGGCGCTGCCGGCCTCGGCCAGGGTGATCCACGCCACCAACGATGCCCGCGACCTGAACAAGAACTACACCACCGAAATCGGCATTCTGGGCGACGCCCGGCTGGTGTTGCAGGGGCTGATCGACTGCGTGCGCGACCGGCTCAAAGGCAAGGATCGCGACGGTGCCATGGCGCAAAAGATCGCCCGGCTGCGCGACCCGTGGCTGGCGGAATGGCAGGCGAAGCTCACCAGCGCCGAAACGCCGATGACGCCCTATCGCGTGCTGAACGAGTTCATGCGCGTGGTCGACCCGGCCGATGCCATCGTCACCCATGACAGCGGCAGTCCGCGCGACCAGATCCTGCCCTTCTACCGTGCGACGGTGCCGCGCTCCTATCTGGGCTGGGGCAAGTCGCACCAGTTGGGAACGGGGCTCGGCCTCGCCATCGGCGCGAAGGTGGCCGCACCGGACAAGTTCTGCGTCAATTTCATGGGCGACGCCGCCTTCGGCATGACCGGGCTGGATTTCGAGACGGCGGTGCGCAGCGGCATTCCCTCGTGCACCATCGTCCTCAACAACTCGACCATGGCGATCGAGATCCCGCACATGCGACTCAGCCACGAGAAGCACCGGGCGCGCGACCTGGGCGGCAACTATGCGGCGCTGGCCAAGGACCTGGGCGGCTGGAGCGAACGGGTCGAGGACCCGGCCGACGTCGGCAACGCCATCCTGCGGGCCAAGCGGGCGACGGAAGAGGGCCGGACCTGCCTGCTGGAATTCGTCACCAGCGCCGAAACCGCCTTCTCGAACCGGATTTAGCGGTGCCCTCCGCTTCCCCGGGCGCTACGGAGCGCCCCTGTTCCCCGGACGGTGCGGAGCGCCGATCCGGGGCCGGTGGCCTCCTTCGAACACGGCGGGCGGAGGTGTTCGCGAGAGCGACCGATCCCGGCTCTCGCCTCCGGCTCGGCCGGGAAATGGGGCGCCCGCTCTAGCCGAAAAAGCGGTCGAGGCGGTCGAAGGCCTGGTTGATCCGATCGTCGTCGACGCAATAGGCCACGCGCACATGGTGCTCGCCGCCGGGGCCGAACGCGCCGCCGGGGGTGGTGGAGACGCCGACCTTGTCCAGCAGGTCCAGGGCGAAGCTATAGCTGTCCTCATGGTCGGCCAGGATGCGCGGGAAGACGTAATAGGCGCCGTGCGGCCGCACATAGGAAAAGGCGTGGGCGAGCCGGTCCAGCCGCTCGCAGATCAGGTTGCGGCGGCGGGCGAGGACCTCGCGGAACGCGCCGGTATGATCGGCCTTGTGGGTGAGCGCGGCGATGCCGGCGGCCTGGGAGATGCGCGGCGGGCAGATCAGGGTCGCGTCGTGCACCTTCATCACCTGCGGCTTCAGCCAGTCCGGCACCACCATATAGCCGAGCCGCCAGCCGCTCATGGCATAGCATTTCGAGAAGGTGAAAAGGTAGACCAGCCGCTCGCGCAGTTCCGGCACCGCGGCCGGATGGCAGAAGGCCGCGATATCGGCGGCGTCATAGACGAAGCGGGAATAGGGGTCGTCGGCAATGACCAGGAAGTCGTGTTTCGCGGCTAGCCGGGCGATGGCCTCCAGATCCCGGCGCGGAAACACCGTGCCGGTGGGGTTGGAGGGCGTGACCAGCAGCAGCGCCTTGGTGCGGGGCGTCACCAGGGCGTCCAGGGCGGCGGTGTCGGCGCGCCAGCCGTCCGCCTCGCGCATCGGCCAGAACACCGCCCGGCCGCCGGCGAGTTTGATCTGCAACAGGTGCGAGGCGAAGCAGGGGTCGGTGACGATCACCTCGTCGCCGGGGTCGAGCAGGGTGCGCAGCACCACCTGCCCCGCCTCCATATTGCCGGCGGAGACGATGATATTGGCGTCCGCCGAGACCGCATGCCCGCTGCGGGCCAGATGGTCGGCGGCGGCGGCCTGGCGCAGCGCCGGCAGCCCGTCCGGCAGGGTGTATTTGCCCACCTCCGGGTCCTCCGCCAGGGCGGCGGTGGCGCCGGCGCGGATCGCCTCCGGCGTGCGGAACGAGGGCACGCCCCAGGCGAGCGAGACGCTGCCCTCGCGCCGTGCGGCCCGTGCGGCCATGTCCTTGATGGCGGACAGGCCGATACTGGCGACGGTTTCGGAAATATTCGACATCGACCGGAACCCCGTTGCGGTATTGGATTGACCCATTGGCGTGGGTGTCGGTTTTGCTTTCGCGAATACTATCAGATCCGGCGCATTCGCGGACAGGCAACCGGCAGTGTTGCCGCAAGGCGCTGACGGTTTCGGGTCTATTGACGCCCCGGTCCATTGGTGGTGGGGTTCTGGCGATGGCCGGCCGATCGTCGTGCGCCGTCTGCGGCGCGCTCCGTCGGCCCAATAACCCTTTCAGGGAAAAGGAGCCCCCGAGGACATGACCAGGAACAGTTGGACCGTGAAGCGCCTTTCGGCCGCGCTGGGCGCCGAGATCAGCGGCGTGAAACTGGCCGAGGCGACCGGCGACGACATTGCCGCCGTCAAGGATTTGTTGAACGAGCACAAGGTGGTGTTCTTCCCCGGCCAGTTCCTGAGCCCGGACGAGCACGTGGCCTTCGGCCGCCATTTCGGTGAACTGGAAGGCCATCCGAACCTGAAAGAGCGCAACGCCAAGGAGCATCCGGAAATCTTTCGCCTGATGGCGAGCGAAGGCGGCGTCGCCGACGAATGGCACACCGACCTGACCTTTCTGGAGCATCCGGCGCTCATGTCGATCCTCAACATGAAGATCTGCCCGGAGGTGGGCGGCGACACCATGTGGTGCAGCCTGACCGCCGCCTATGAGGCGCTATCGCCGCCGCTGCAGGAGTTGTGCGACGGCCTGAGCGCCCTGCATGACGCCCACCCGCACGATCGCTCCGACCGCATGCACATCCATCCGGTGGTGCGCGTCGACCCGGAGACGGGCCGGAAGGCGCTTTATGTGAACGAGCACTTCACCCGCCGCATCGTCGAGCTGAACGGGCAGGAAAGCGACCACATGCTGGCCTATCTGACCCGCTGGGTGCAGCAGCCGGCCTTCACCGTGCGCTATCGCTGGAGCGCCGGCACCATCGGCATGTGGGACAACCGCTTCACCCAGCACTATGTCGTCAACGACTTCGTCGGCGAGCGGGTGATCGAGCGGGTGACGGTGATGGGCGACACCATTGCCGGCAACGCGCCGCGCTGGCGGCCCTATCCCGAACGGGCCGGCATTTCCGCCATGACCCGCCACGACCGGCAGCTGATCCGCTATCTGAAAGACGGCGCGCCCGCCCGCGCGGCCGAATAGCGGCCCCCGCACAACCGCATTGCCGACACCGGGGCATGCAGGGCATACCCCGGTGCATCGTGTTTTGTCGCAATCGCAAGGAAGAGTTCCCGTCATGCCGACTTCGCCCTGGCAGTTCACCACCATCGAGCGCCGCGGCGCCGTGGCCATCGTCCGCTTCGACCGCGGCGAGGCGTTGAATGCGTTCAACGAGCCGCTGGTGCGCGAGCTGACCGCCGTCGCCCAGAGCTTTCACAACGACCACGACTGCCGCGCCATCGTGCTGACCGGAGCGGCCAAGGCGTTCTCCGCCGGGGCCGACCTGAAGGAGACCTATGGCGCGGCCGGCTTCGCCAACCAGCGCGAGCGCAGCCAGCTCGGCCGGCGGCTCTGCCGCGCCTGGGAGGAGACGCCACAGATCGTGGTCGCCGCCATCGAGGGCCTCGCCGTCGGCGCCGGCGTGGCGCTGGCGATCTCGTGCGACTGGCGGGTGATGGGCCGGTCGGCCTATCTCTATGTGCCGGAGGTGAAAATCGGCCTGACCCTGCAATGGCAGGCGATCCCGCGGCTGCTGAACTTCGTCAACCCGGCGCGCGCCAAGCGCATCGTCGTGCTGTGCGAGAAAATGGGCGCGGACATGGCCCATGACTGGGGCCTCGTCGACGAACTGGCCGACGATGGCCAGGCGGTGGAAGGCGCGCTGAAACTGGCCGAGGCGGCGGCGGCGATGCCGGGCGAGATCGTCACCATGTCGAAAGAGGCGATCAACGCCACCGCCAACGCCTCGAACCATCTGGCCTCGTTCATGGATTCGGACGTCTCGCTGCTCTGCCGCGACGCGGAGCCGGCCGCCAAGGCGCGCGAAGCCTTCCGCGCCGGCAAGCGCTGAGGAGGGGACGGCAATGGCGACATCGCCCTGGCAATTCACCACGGTCGAGCGGCAGGGGCCGGTCGCCGTGGTCCGCTTCGACCGCGGCGAGGCCCTGAACGCCTTCAACCAGCCGCTGGTGCGGGAACTGACGGCGGTGGGGCAGAGCTTCCACACCGACCATGACTGTCGCGCGATCGTGCTGACTGGCACGGCCAAGGCGTTCTCCGCCGGCGCCGACCTGAAGGAGACATTCGGCCCGCAAAGCTTTGCCGAGCAGCGGGCGCGCAGCATGGCCGGCCGCCATCTCTGCCGCGCCTGGGAGGACGCGCCGCAGATCGTCGTCGCCGCCATCGAGGGTATGGCCGTCGGTGCCGGTGTGGCGCTGGCGATTGCCTGCGACTGGCGGGTGATGGGCCGGGGCGCCTATCTCTACGTGCCGGAGGTGAAGGTGGGCCTGACCCTGCAATGGCAGGCGATCCCGCGCCTGCTGAACTTCGTCAATCCGTCTCGCGCCAAGCGCATCGTCACGCTCTGCGAGAAGATGGGCGCGGACATGGCCCACGACTGGGGCCTGGTCGACGAACTGGCCGACGACGGCGGCGCGGTGGCCGGCGCGCTGAAACTGGCCGCGGCGGCGGCGGCGATGCCCGGCGAGATCGTCACCATGTCGAAAGAGGCGATCAACGCCACCGCCAACGCCCGCAACCACATGGCCTCGTTCATGGACGCCGACGTCTCGCTGCTCTGCTGGGACGCCGAGCCCGCGGTGCAGGCACGCGACGCGTTCCGGGCGGGGAGGCGGTAGGGACGATTTCCTCCGCCTCTCCCGTGGAAGCGGGAGTCCCTGCCGGAGAGCCGACGATCAGGACGTCCGCGGAAATCTTGATCGCGTCATTGCGAGGAGAGACACGACGAAGCAATCCAGGCCGTTTTTCAAGGCGTTAAAACGCTGGATTGCTTCGCCTTCGGCTCGCAATGACGGGTTCCGGGAATGGCGGGTGGCGCCGGAAAAGGAGGCTCCGAGGGCTCACCCGCCGAGAAAGTCCTCCGTCCAGGCGTCGTAGCGGTCGGAGCGGGTGTAGACCTGCACCAACTCTTTGGACGGCAGGCCCTCCAGGTCCTTGGGCGCGACGCCGTCGCGGAGCGCCTTCAGCGTCGCATAGACCGCCTGCTGGGCGGCCATGATCGGCTGGTGGCCCTGCAGCGCGATGCGCACGCGGCGGCTGGCGAGATAGGCCTTGTCGGCCAGTTCCGGCGTCGCGCCGCCCAGGATCAGCGGCAGCGTCGTCGCCGCACTGACCGCGTCCAGTTCGGCGCGGGTCCTGACGCCGACCATGAACAGCGCGTCGACGCCCGCGGCCTCATAGGCCTGGGCCCGCTTCACGCCCTCGTCGAGGCCGGCGATGGCGATGGCGGACGTGCGGCCGGCAACCACCAGCGACGGGTCCTCCTTCGCTGCCATGGCCGCCTTCATCTTGCCGACGCCCTCGTCGAGCGAGAGCAGGCGCTGCTTCGCCTCGCCATAGGGCTGGGGCAGTTCCGTGTCCTCGATGCTGAGGCCGGAGACACCGGCCGTCTCCAGCTCCTGCACCGTGCGCATGACGCTGAGGGCGTTGCCGTAGCCGTGGTCGGCATCCACCATCAGCGGAATCTCCGCGGCCCGGTTGATGCGCAGGCATTGCTGCGCGAACTCGGTCAAGGTCATGACGATCAGGTCGGGCGCGCCGAGCACGGTCAGCGAGCCGGTCGAGCCCGCGAACATGCCGACCTCGAAGCCGATATGCTGGGCGATACGCGCCGACATCGGGTCGTAGACCGAGCCCGGATGCACGCACTGCTCGCCGGCGATCACGGCGCGGAAGGCGCGCCGGCGGTCGGTCCAGTTGGTCATGCGATCGAGACCTTCGGCGCGGCGTCCAGCCGGCAGACCATGCCTTCCAGCTTCGGATCGGCGGCGGGATAGTAGTCGAGCACGGCCGGGTCGTGGCCGGGAATGATGTGGTCGATGCTGTCCGCCAGCCGGTGCAGCTTGCCCCAGCTCTCGATCATCTGGGCCATGTCGACCAGGATCGGGAACGGCTTCTTGTCCTTGAAATTCATGTAGAAATGCGTCGCGTCGCTCGCGACCATGACATAGCCGCGCCGGGTCTTGACCCGCACCGACTGCAGGCCGGCGGCGTGGCCGTTGCAGAGATGGACGCTGATGCCGGGGGCGATCTGTTCGTCGCCGTCGTGGAACGACACCTGTTCGGCATAGACCTTGCGCACCATCTCGCACACGTCTTCGACGTGATAGGGCAGGCGCAGCGGCGCGTGGCACATGCAGCGGCCGGTGGCCATCTCCATCTCGCTGTCCTGCAGGTGCAGGCGCGCGTTCTTGAAGTCGCTGAACGTGCCGGCGTGGTCGTAGTGCAGGTGGGTGATGATGACGTCGTCGACTTTGTTCGAATCGATGCCGAGCAGGGCCAACCCCTCGCGCGGCAGCCGGTCGATCTGGCGGCCGCGCAGCTTCGCCACCTCGTGGTTGAAGCCGGTGTCGATGACGATGGTGCGTTCGTTGTTGGTGGCGACCCAGACATAATAATCCAGGTGCTTGGAGAGGTCATGCGGGTCGCCGCCGATGAAATTCTCGCTCATCGGCCGGTTCAGCACCGAGCCGTATTTGATGGCATAAAGGTCGTAGGTGTCGTTCACGGGCGTTCCTTCCGGTGTTGCAGGGGGCGGCAAGGCCTCGCGGCAACGTTGGCGCGATCCGGCGCCGCAGGCAACCGGTTTGCGGAGCGGCCGTGCCGGCGTCGCACTGGCGTCGCGCCGACCTCTGGCCTCTCAGCCGGCAACGGCCTCGTTGCGATAGCGGCCGGGGGGGATGCCCAGATGCTTGCGGAACATGTAGACGAAGCTGCTGGTGCTGCCATAGCCGAGGTCGAGTGCCACCTCGGTCACGCTGGCGCCTTTTTCCAGGCGCATGATCGATTCGATCAGGCGCCGGTTGGTGCGCCACTGGCCGAACGACATGCCGGTTTCCGCGCGAAACAGACGCGCCAGAGTGCGCGGGCTGGCGCCGGCCTCGCGCGCCATGTCTTCCAGGCTGCCGCTGGATTCGGGGTCGTCGATCAGCCGCTGCATCACCCGCGCGAGGCGGGGCTCTTTCGAGATCGGCAGGAACAGCGGGGCGAATTCCATCTCCGCCAATTCGTCCAGCATGACCTGGGCCAGGCGGGCCGCCGGTCCTTCGCGGGCATAGGCGTTGCCATAGGCGACAGCGCGTTCCAGCAGCGCCTCAAGCAGCCGGTTGACCTTCAGGGTGCCGCAATGGCCCGGCAGCGCTGCGGCGTATGACGGGTCGATGAACAGCAGCCGCGCGACGACCGGCCCGTGCGAGTGGAGCTCGTGTTCGATATGCGGCGGGATCCAGATCGCCAGCCCTGCCGGCACCAGCCAGTTGCCGTCGGTCGTCACCACCCAAATGCTTCCGGCCTCCGCGTAAATAACGTGGCCGCGGGGGTGAGAGTGGCCGGGCGTGCGGTGCGGCGCCTGCACTTGCCATTCGAAAGACAGGGTCGGGCGGTCGGGATCCACGACATTGCCGAAATCCGGCACCTCAACCAATGGCAAGTTTTCGACAGACATTGACCGGCTCCTGATAGCGGCCGCGGCGGAATACGGCGACAATACCACAATATATAACAAAACAATCGAGTAGGAAGATCGGGAGAATGAAAATCACTACTGGGCGGATGGACAACGGGCAGATTGCGAACAAACATCAGGGGAAACGGCTGGCTGACGGCGTGCTTATGCATGTCGTGACGCTGGCCTGTAAGGACCCGCACCACGCGGCCGAATTCCTGGCCGTGCTGGCCGAACACGCGCGGCGCGATGCCATGGCATACAACTGCTTGGCGTTTGAGTTCGGCCTGAAGGAGGGCACGGACGACACGGTATATCTGGTCGAGCGCTGGCGCTGCTGGGAGGATCTGGACGCGATGCTGGCCGAGCGCGTGGAGCCGGTCATGCCGGTCTACAACGCCCTGCTGAAACGCCCGTTCGACCCGGCCGCGGACTCGGTCCGTCTGGTTCTGGCGGCGCGGTAGCCGCCGGCCCACCGGGATTGCGGGCCGCGCGGTTTTTTTTCGGAGACTGCGCTACGCCACCCAGGGAATGAAGGGCAGATCCAGGCTGTCGGCAACGGCCTTGTAGGTCAGGTCGCCCTTGTGGACGTTGAGCCCCCGTTGCAGGTGCGGATCGTCGCCCAGGGCGCGGGCATAGCCCTTGTCCGCCAGGGCGAGCGCGAACGGCAGGGTGGCGTTGTTCAGCGCAAAGGTGGAGGTGCGGGCGACGGCGCCCGGCATGTTGGTCACGCAATAATGCACCACGTCGTGCTTCACGAAGGTGGGCTCCGCATGGCTGGTGGGGCGGGACGTGGCGAAGCAGCCGCCCTGATCGATGGCGATATCGACCAGCACCGAGCCCTTGCGCATGTTCTTGACCATCTCCTCCGTCACCAGCTTCGGCGCGGCTGCGCCCGGCACCAGCACCGAGCCGATCACCAGGTCGGCATTGGTCACCAGTTCCTCGATGGCCTCGACGGTGGAATAGCGGGTGTTGAGCGACGGGCCGAATTGCAGGTCCAGGTCATAGAGGCGGGCGAGGTTTTTCTCGATCACGGTGACGCGCGCTTCCAGGCCCATGGCCATGCGCACGGCGTTGGTGCCGGCGACGCCGCCGCCGATCACCACCACGTCCGCCGCCGGCACGCCCGGCACGCCGCCCAGCAGAATGCCGGCGCCGCCCTGTTCTTTCTCCAGATGGTGTGCGCCCACCTGCACCGACATGCGCCCGGCCACCTCGCTCATGGGCGAGAGCAGGGGCAGGCCGCCGCGGGCATCGGTGACGGTCTCATACGCGATGGCAATGCAGCCGGACGCCAAAAGCCCCTCGGTCTGGGTCTTGTCGGCGGCGAGGTGCAGATAGGTGAACAACACCTGGTCCGGCCGCAGCATGGCGATCTCGGCGGCCAGCGGCTCCTTCACCTTGACGATCATGTCCGCCGCGCCGAACACGGTGGCGGCGTCGGGCGCGATGCGGGCGCCGACGGCCTCATAGGCCGCATCGGCAAAGCCGGAGCCCTCGCCGGCGCCGGTCTGGACGACGACCTGGTGGCCATGATGGATCAGCTCGCGCACCGATCCGGGCACGAGGCCGACGCGGTATTCGTGGGTTTTGATTTCCTTCGGCACGCCGACGAGCATGATCTGCCCTCCCGTGGGATCAGGTTAACTGTGACTTGATGTAAGGCGTCGTCGCAACGGAACAATCAACAACAGGCCCGGAAGGGCGGCAATGGCCGTTAGCAAAAAGTACAGCGGCCAGTTCACCTGTTCGGCCAGAACCCCGCCGGGGGCGGCCAGAAAGGTGCGGGCGACGGCGAACAGCGACGAGAGCAGGGCGTATTGCGTGGCGGTGTATTCCCGGTGGCAGAGCGCGGCCAGGAAGGCGACGAAGGCGGTGGTGCCCATGCCGCCCGCCAGGTTTTCGAAGCCGATGACAGCCGCCAGAACCGTCACGTCGTGGCCCGCCAGCGCCAGGCCGGCAAAGCCCAGATTGGAGAGCAGTTGCAGCACGCCGGCGATCCAGAGCGCCCGCACCAGGCCGGTCCGGGCTACCAGGGCGCCGCCCAGAAACGCGCCCAGCAGGGTGGCGGCCAGGCCGAACACCTTCACCACCTCGGCAACCTCGGTCTTGGAAAAGCCCAGTTCCACATAAAGCGGGCTGGTCATGACCGAGGCGGCGGCGTCGCCCAGCTTGTAGAAGACGACGAAGGCCAGGAAGGCGAGCCAGCCGGGCCGGGCCAGGAATTCCGCGAAGGGCTCGAACACCGCCCGGCGGAGCCAGGTCAGCGCCCGGTCGAGGCCGGCGCCCTCGGCGCGGGCGTGCTGTGGCGCCGGTGGCTCCGGCGCCAGCAGGGTGGCGGCCACGCCCAGGCCCATGGCGACGGCCATGGCGGCATAGACCGTGCCCCAGGGCTGTGTGCTGGCCAGATAGAGCGCGCCGGCGCCGGAAGCGAGCATGCCGATGCGGTAGCCGAACACGATCATGGCCGCGCCCGCGCCCTGTTCGTCGTCGCTCAGGATTTCGACCCGGTAGGCGTCGATGACGATGTCCTGGCTGGCGCTGGCAAAGGCCAGCGCCACGGCCCAAAGCGCCACGGCGGCGGCATCCGCCGCCGGCTGCTGCTGCCCCAGGCCGAGCATGGCGACGATCAGCGCGGCCTGGCAGAGCAGCAGCCAGCCGCGCCGGCGGCCGAGCCAGCTTGTCAGGCCCGGCAGCGGCAGCTGGTCGATCAGCGGCGACCAGAGGAATTTCAGCGTGTAGGCGGTGCCGACCAGGGCGAAGGCGCCGATGGTGGCCTTGGAGACGCCGTCCTCCGCCAGCCAGAAGGTGAGGGTGGCGGTCGACAGCGCCAGCGGCAGGCCGCTCGCGAAGCCGAGCGCCAGGATCAGCAGCAGCCTTGGGCGGAGATAGACCGCGACGGCGTCGCGCCAGCCAGCGATCACGTCAGTTCAGGCCCACCGCGGCCCCGAGCGTCGGGCCGATCTCGTCGTTGACCACCAGGTCGGCATACTGGTCCAGTTCGGTCGGCTCGCGGTTCAGGATGGCGAGCTTGGCGCCGCAGCGCTTGGCCAACACCGGGAAGCCGGCGGCGGGGTAGACCTGCAGCGACGAGCCGATGGCGATCATCAGGTCGCAATTGTTGGTGGCGATCTCGGCCCGCCGCATTTCCTGCTCCGGCATGGATTGGCCGAAGGAGATCGTCGCCGTCTTGACATATTCGGAGCCGCAGGACGGGCATTCGGGCATGGTCTCGTCGCGGGCGAAATTCTCCAGGATCGGCTTCAACTCCATGTGCGTTTCGCAATCCAGGCATTTGGCATAGGTGGAGTTGCCGTGCAGTTCGATCACCCGCTCGGCGGGCACGCCGCTCGCCTGGTGCAGGCCGTCGATATTCTGGGTGATGACCGCGGTGCAGAAGCCGCGGCTCACCAACGCCGCCACGGCCAGATGGCCGCGGTTCGGCTGGGCGACGGTCATGCTTTTGTCGGTTTCGATCTTGCGCCGCCAGCTTTCGCGCCGGGCTTCCTCCGAGCGCATGAAGTCATCGAACATGATCGGCTTGTAGCGGGTCCAGATGCCGCCCGGCGAGCGGAAGTCGGGAATGCCGCTTTCGGTGGAGATGCCGGCGCCGGTGAAGATCACGATCCGTTGTGCGTCGCCAATCAGGCGGCGCAGGTCGTCGACAGGCGAGTGGCTCATAGACTCTCGCTTCCAAAACAGTTAAGCAAATGTGTGGTAACGGACGAACCTTCGACATGGTGCGTTCCGTTCCAGTTGGGCAGCTTCCGTTCCGTCACCTTTCCCAGCATGCCATTTCTTACCATTATCCGCCATTCGTTCCAATGGTTTTCCGTGTCATCAGTCGGGGATATGCAATATGACGGCAAATACCAGTATCTTTGTGTTGGGCGGGGAAGAAAAACCGAAATCAGAAAAAGAAGAATGGCACAGGTTTACCCACGCCAAGGTATTGCGCGTCAATTGCGCCAATGGCGACCTGACCGGTGAATCGACTTATCGGTCGCCGCCGGAGGTATGTCCCGAAGAGCGGGCCTCCATTCTGTTCAAGTCCGGCACTCTTGCCGGGGGGCGTCTCTATGCCTGTACCCAGACCGAAGTTCTGATTCTGAATCCCGACGATTTTGCCGTGGAACGCACCTGGTCGCACCCTTGCCTGAATGATGTCCATCATGTCCTGCCGGACGGCCAGGGCGGGTTCTATGTGGTTGTGACCGGCCTGGATCTGGTGATTCACGTCGACGCTGCGGGGGAGATCGACCGGGAATGGTCTACGGTGCCGGGAGAGGCACCCTTCACCCGCTTCGACCGACAAACCGATTATCGCAAGGTCCCGACAACGAAGCCCCATCGCACGCATCCGAACTTCGCGTTTCGCTTGGACGGCCTGCTTTGGGTGACCCGCTTCTTTCCGCGCGACGCCATCTGCGTGACCGCCGACGCACCGAACCTTCCGGTCGGCGTGGAAGGGCCCCATGACGGTCTCGTACGCGAGGGGAAAGTGCATTTCACGACCGTTGACGGTCATATCGTGGTTGTCGACCCAAGCGCACCGGATCGCCCCACGGTCTACGACCTCAACACGTTTGGCGCGTTCGATGCCCCGTTGGGATGGTGCCGCGGTTTGAAATTTCTGGACGACGATCGCATTTTGGTGGGGTTCAGTCGTCTACGCCGCACGAAATTCGCCGACAATTTGCGCTGGCTGAGGAAAAGAATAACAAATATGAAAGCCGATACGAATATTTATGTTGCGCCGGAGCCCACCGGAATACGCTGTTTCAACATCAAGACCAAAAAACAGGAATTTTTCTTGAATTTGGAGCAGTACGGAATGAATGCGATATTCTCCATTTTGTAGCTTCCGTGGCGAAGACGGACCGATACAATACAGGGCGCAGCACAACAAGATTTCCCGTCGAGGACACAATCATGCAGTTCGGCCTTTCCGTCCCCCATCGCGGCCCGCTCGCCAACCCGCAGGCGATCCGTGCCATTGCCCGCAATGCGGAGGCGCTGGGTTATGATGTGCTCACCGTGTCCGACCACATCGTCGTGCCGCGGACCATCGGCTCGAAATACCCCTACAGCCCCGATGGCGGCTGGTCCGGCGGCCGGGACGGGGTCTGCTTCGAGCAGTTGTCTCTGTTGAACTATGTCGCCGGCGTGACCGAGACCGCGCGGCTGCTGACCTCGATCATGGTGGTGCCCCACCGGGAGCCGATCCTGGCGGCCAAGGCCATCGCCACCGCCGACCAGTTGTCCGGAGGCCGGGTCGAGTTGGGCATCGGCACCGGCTGGATGGCCGAGGAATTCGCGCTGCTGAAAACCGCGCCCTTTGCCGAGCGCGGCGCGGTGACCAACGAATATATTCGCGCCTTCAAGGAGTTGTGGACCGCGGAAAAGCCGTTCTTCGACGGCGAGTATGTGCAGTTCCGGGACATTTTCTTCGAGCCGAAAACGCTGCAGCCGGGCGGCCCGCGCATCTGGGTCGGCGGCGAGAGCGGCCGGGCGCTGCGGCGTCTCGCGACGCTGGGCGATGTCTGGTACCCGATCGCCGGCGGCAATCCCAAGGCGCCGCTGGATACGCTGGCCGCCTATGACGCGGCCCTGGCGAAGCTGCGCCAGACGGCGGATCAGGTGGGCCGCGATCCCGCAAGCATCGGCCTCGCCTACAGCGCCATGGCCCACTCGCCCCGGGAGAAGCAGGCCGCCGACGGTGCGCGCATGCTGCTGACCGGCTCCGCCGCGGCGCGGCAGGACGATGTGGCGGCGCTCGCCGAACGCGGCGTCGAGACCCTGATCGTCAATGTCGCCGCCGGCGACCTGGACACGGCGCTGGCGCGGCAGGCGGCGTTTGCCGAGGACGTGATGGCCAAATTCCGGTAGGGGAGACAAGGGCATGGCCGACGCGCCGAAGAAAAACCCGATCCTGGAAGCGACCAAGATCCAGGCCCGCGCCGTCATCCCCATCGTCAAGGCGCTGGAGGCGGAACTGGGCCGGGAGCGGGCGCACGCCATCGTAGGCAAGGCCATCGGCGACAGCTATGTCGCCTGGCGCGAGCGGATGGGCTTCGAGACCGACGCCCACCCGCGCACCGAGGCGGAGGCCGGCCCGGACTTTCCGGTGGAGCACGCGGTGGTGGAGGACAGCGACACCGCCTACGGCCACAACATCACCGGCTGCGCCTTCGCCGACTATTTCCGCGCCATCGGCGAACCGGAAATCGGCGCGCTCATGACCTGTGGCGTCGATTTCCCGGCCGAGGCGCGCATCCGCCCCGGCTGGGAGTTCCGGCGCACCCAGACGCGCATGCAGGGCGCGCCGCACTGCGATTTCCGCTGGCGGCGCAAACCGCCGGCCGGTGGGTGAGGCGTCCGGCGCCAGCCTAAAACGCCTCGACCCTAAAACGCCTTGACCACGTCCTCGCACATTTTCTTGGCGTCGCCGAACAGCATCATGGTGTTATCGTTGAAGAACAACGGGTTGTCGACACCGGCATAGCCGCTGGCCATGGAGCGCTTGACGAACATCACCATGCGCGCCTTGTCCACCTCCAGCACCGGCATGCCGTAGATCGGCGAGCTGGGGTCGGTGCGGGCCGAGGGGTTGGTGGTGTCGTTGGCACCGATGACGAAGGCGACATCGGTGGTGGCGAAGTCGCGGTTGATGTCATCCATCTCCAGCACGTCCTCGTAAGGCACGTTCGCCTCCGCCAGCAGCACGTTCATATGGCCCGGCATGCGCCCGGCCACCGGGTGGATGGCATAGCGCACGCGCACGCCTTCGGCCTTCAAAAGGTCGACCATCTCGCGCAACGCGTGCTGCGCCTGAGCCACCGCCATGCCATAGCCCGGCACGATGATGACGCTGCCGGCATTCTTCAGCATGAAGGCGGCGTCGTCGGCATTGCCGGCCTTGACCGGCCCCAGTCCCGCCGCCGCGGCACCGGCGCCCGGGCTGGCGCTCTCGCCGCCGAACCCGCCCAGCAGCACGCTGGTCAGCGAGCGGTTCATGCCCTTGCACATGATGTAGGACAGGATCGCGCCGGACGCGCCCACCAGCGCGCCGGTGATGATCATCAGCGCGTTGTCGAGGGTGAAGCCGATGCCGCAACTGGCCCAGCCGGACAGCGAGTTCAGCACGCTGATGACCACCGGCATGTCCGCGCCACCGATGGGCAGCACCACCATCACGCCCCAGACGAAGCAGATCAGGGCCATGGCCCAGAACAGCCCCTCGCCGCCCCAGCCGCAAAAGGCGATGGCGGAGAAGACCATGATCAGGCCCAGAAAGCCGTTGACCGCCTGCTGGCCGGGAAACACCAGCGGTGAGCCGCTGACCAGGCCCTGAAGCTTGGCGAAGGCGATGACCGAGCCGGTGAAGGTGACGGCGCCGATGCTGGCGGACAGCATCATCTCGACCAGGCTCTGGGCCGGCATTTCGGCGGCGGCCGGCAGGCCATAGAGCGAGGGCGAATGCAGGGCGGCGCCGGAGATGAACACCGCGGCCAGGCCGACCAGCGAGTTGAAGATGGCGACGAGCTGCGGCAGTTCGGTGATCTTCACCCGCAACGCCACGAATATGCCGATGGCGCCGCCGAGCGCGATGCCGCCCAGCACCAGCACGAAGGTCTGGATCTGCGGCGCGAACAGGGTGGCGGCGATGGCGATGGCCATGCCGAGCACGCCGATCAGGTTGCCGGTGCGCGCGCTTTCCGGCGAGGCGAGGCCGCGGATCGCCAGCACGAAGCAGATCGCCGAGGCGAGGTAGGCCAGATCAATGAGGTTCTCGCTCATGGCCTCAGCTCTTCTTCTTGAACATGTCGAGCATGCGGTGGGTGATGATGAACCCGCCGAAAATGTTCACGCTCGCCAGCACCACGGCCAGAAAGCCCATGATGGTCGAGGCGCCGAGCAGCGCCGGCCCGGCCGAGATCAGCGCGCCGAGCACCACCACGCCGGAAATGGCGTTGGAGACCGACATCAGCGGCGCGTGCAGCGCCGGCGTCACCTTCCAGACCACGTAATAGCCGACGAAGCAGGCCATGGCGAACACGGTCAGGCCGAAAATGAACGGGTCGACGCCGCCGGCGCCGGTGTGCGCCATGCTTGTTGCCTGATTGGCGAGCGCGGCCGCATCGCCGGAAATGTCCTTGGCCTGCAAGGCAAGGTCGTGCAGCCGGCCGGACAGCGCCGCGGCCTGGTCGGTCAACTTGGCGGGATCCGCCCCTGCCATCGCCATGACGCTACTCCTTCTTTTCCAGCAGGACCGGGTTGGTGATCGCTCCATCGCGGCAGATCAGGGCCGAGGAGACGATTTCGTCCTCCCAGTCGATCTTGAGCGCGCCCGCGTCCTTGTCGACCAGCGGGGTGAGGAAATTCACGATGTTGCGCGCATAGAGGGCGCTGGCGTCGGTGGCCACCCGTCCCGGCAGGTTCGGGTCGCCGACGATCAGCACGCCCTTGTGGTTGACCGTCTCGCCCGCGACCGAGGGCTGGACATTGCCGCCCTGTTCCACCGCCATGTCGACGACGATGGAGCCGGCGCGCATGGTCTCGACCATCTCCGTCGACAGCAGCAGCGGCGCCGGCCGGCCGGGGATCAGGGCGGTGGTGATGACGATATCGGTGCGCGGCAGCACCTCCATCAGCTTTTCCGCCTGCCGCACCCGGTAGTCGCTGGACATTTCGCGGGCATAGCCGCCCTGGGTTTCCGCCGACCTGGTCTCCATCGTGGTGACGTCGACGAAAGTGGCGCCCAGGGATTCCACCTGCTCCTTGGCGGCGGGGCGCACGTCCATGGCCGAGACGACCGCGCCCAGGCGCCTGGCGGTGGCGATGGCCTGGAGGCCGGCGACGCCGGCGCCCAGCACCAGCACCCGGGCCGGCGCGACGGTGCCTGCGGCGGTCACCATCATCGGGAAGCCGCGGCCAAAGCGGGCGGCGGCCTGGAGCACCGCCGCATAGCCGGCCAGGTTCGCCTGGCTGGAGAGCGCGTCCATGCCCTGGGCCCGGCTGATGCGCGGGATGAACTCGAAGGCGAAGGCGGTGACGCCGGCCTCGGCATAGGCCTGCAACCGCGCATGATCGGCATAGGGGCTCAGCAGCCCGACCAGCAGCGCGCCCGGTTTCATCCCGGCAAGGGCCTCGGGCTCCGGCGGGCGGACGACGGCGACGATATCGGCCTCCGCACGGGCGGCGGCGGCGGCGCCGGCGATCGTGGCACCCGCATCGGCCAGGACCGCGTCGGGCATGCCGGCGGCAAGGCCCGCGCCGCTTTCGACCACGGTCTCGATGCCGAGGCCGGCCAACCGTTTCACCGCATCCGGACTGATCGCGGTGCGGCTTTCGCTTGCGGGTTCCTGCGGTACGAAGAACTTCACGGCATCCACCCATCGGCTCGGTCTACGTTCCCGATAGTAGACAGGTACGCAACCTTGCGACAAGATTGATAATTGGTAGCAATCGCTTCCGACCCACGCCGGAGCCGAGTGCCGCCGTGGCTCGTCTATTTCTTTTGGGCGTGCGGTGTGGAGTCGTGCGGTGTGGCGGCGGGCGTGATGCGGCGCTCGGGCAGCAGGCCCTTCGGCGCGAACCGCATCACCAGCAACAGGATCGCTCCCATCAGCAGGTAGCGGGTATAGGCGGCGCCGGCGAGCAGGTGCTGGGCCACGGGCGAGCCCTCGGGCAGGGGCGCGGTCAGCAGCGCCATGAAGCCGTTGCCGAGCGGCTCGGCCTCCACCCACAGGAACCAGATGATGAAGCCCCCCAGCACCGCGCCCCAGTTGTTGCCGGAGCCGCCCAGGATCACCATCACCCAGATCAGGAAGGTATAGCGCAGCGGAATATAGCTGGTGGGCGTGAACTGGCTGTCCAGGGTGGTGAGCATGGCGCCGGCCATGCCGCACACCGCACACCCCAGGATGAACACCTGCAAATGGCGGCCCTTGACGTCCTTGCCCATGGCCTCGGCCGCGTCGCGGTTGTCGCGGATGGCGCGCATCATCCGGCCCCAGGGCGAGTTCAGCGCCCGCTCCGCCAGCCAGAGGACGAGGCCCAGCACCATGACGAACAGCACCGCATAGCAAAGCTTGACGAAAATGCCGGCGGCATCGGTGGCATTGGCGAGGCCCAGCCCGTCGGTCAGGCGCAGGAACCAGTCGCTGGCGGCCAGATCGACCTCATAGGGCACGGGACGCGGCAGGCCGGTGACATTCTTGACGCCGCGTGTCAGCCATTCCTCGTATTTCAGGATGGCGATGATGATCTCGGAAATGCCCAGGGTGGCGATGGCCAGATAGTCGGCGCGCAGGCCCAGCGCCACCTTGCCGATCAGCCAGCCGGCGCCGGCGGCGATGACGGCGCCCACCGGCCAGGCCAGGACGATGGGCAGGCCGAGCCCGCCCAGATAGCCGGCATTGACCGGGTCGATCGCCTCGATCCGGTCGGTGGCCGGGCCGAAAAACGCGTTCACGGCGAAGAAGCCGACCACCAGCAGCACCAGGGTCGCCGGCAGGCGCAGGCCGCGCGGCAGCACGCGCCGGGCGGCGACGATGGCGGCGACGGTCAGCGCGACCGCCAGCAGGGTCATCGCCAGGCCAAACCCGCCCGCCTGCCAGGCGCCGGCCACCGGCGGCATCGCCACCAGCACCGCCGCCAGACCGCCCAGCGCCGTGAAGCCCATGATGCCGACATTGAACAGGCCCGCATACCCCCACTGCATGTTCACGCCCAGCGCCATGATGGCGGAGATCAGGCTGAGATTGAGGATGCCGAGGGCGACATTCCAGCTTTGCAGCAGGCCCACCAGCACCAGGACCAGCGCCATCAGGCCGTAATAGAGCGGGACCCGGGTCATCCGATCACCTTCCCGCGGATGATGCCGGTCGGGCGCACCAGCAGCACGGCCACCAGGATGATGAAGGATACGGCGAACTTGTAGTCGGTCGACAGCAACTGCACGAGGCCGTCCGGCGCCCAGCCCGTCGGCCCCAGATAGGCGAGGAATTTCTTGAAAGCGTAGGTGACGGTCACCTCCGAGAAGGCGATGATGAAGCCGCCCAGCACCGCGCCCACCGGCTGGCCGATGCCGCCGACAATGGTGGCCGCGAACACCGGCAGCAGGATTTGCAGATAGATGAACGGCTTGTAGGTCTTGTCGAGGCCGTAGAGCGTGCCGGCGATGGCCGCCAGCGCTGCCGTGATGGCCCAGGCGATCATCACCACCCGCTCCGGATCGATGCCGGAGAGCAGGGCCAGGTCCTCGTCGTCGGAAAAAGCGCGCATGGCCTTGCCGGCGCGGGTGCGTTGCAGGAACCAGAACAGCGCCGCCACGACCACGATGGCCACGACGACGGTGATGACCTGGGTCTGCTTGATGGCGATGCCCTCGGCCAGCCCGGTCAGGCGCTTGAACTCGAAGGCGGTGATCAGGAAGCGGGCGCCGTCGGCGAAGCTCTGGTCGGCGGGGCCGATGATGATGCGGATCAGCCCGGCCAGCACGAACATCACCCCGACCGAGACGATGGCGAACACGATCGGGTTGGAGCGCTGGCGGCGATAGAAGCGGAACACGCCCCGCTCCGTCGCCAGTGCCAGCAGGATGGTGGCGGCAATGGCGACCGGCAGCGCCAGCAGGGCGGTGGGCAGCGGCGCGATGCCGATGCCCCAGCCCTGCAACAGCCAGGTGACGAGAATGGCGGTCATGGCGCCGAACGACATCAGCTCGCCATGGGCGAAATTGGCAAAGCGCAGAATGCCGAAAATCAGGGTGACGCCCAGCGCGCCCAGCGCCAGTTGCGCGCCATAGGCGGTGGCGGGGACCAGGACGAAATTGGCGAACAGGGCCAGCGCGTTCAGAATATCCATCAGCCCCCCAGGAACGACCGGCGCACTTCTTCGTTGGCCAGCAAGGCCTCGCCCGTGTCGGTGAAGCGGTTTTCGCCCTGCACCAGCACGAAGCCGTGGTCGGCGATCTCCAGCGCCTGGCGGGCGTTCTGCTCGACCATCAGGATGGCGATGCCGGTCCTGGCCACCTCCAGGATGCGGTCGAACAGGTCGTCCATCACCACCGGCGAGACCCCCGCCGTCGGCTCGTCCAACATCAGCAGTTTCGGCTGGGTCATCAGCGCCCGGCCCACCGCCACCTGCTGGCGCTGGCCGCCCGAGAGCTCGCCCGCCGGCTGGCGGCGCTTTTCGCGCAGCACCGGGAACAGGTCGTAGACCTGCTCCAGCGTGTCGCTGAAGTCGTCGCGGCGGATGAAGGCGCCCATTTCCAGGTTTTCCTCCACCGTCAGCGAGACGAACACGTTGCGGTTCTGCGGCACGAAGCCCATGCCCGCCGGCACGCGGTCCTGCGGCGGCAGGTTGGAAATGTCGGTGCCGTCCAAAGTCACCCGGCCCTGGCGCAGGCGCAGCATGCCGAAAATCGCCTTCATGGCGGTGGACTTGCCGGCGCCGTTCGGGCCGACGATCACGGCGATCTCGCCCCGGTCGACCCAGATATTGCAATCGCGGACGATGTCGACGCCGCCATAGCCGCAGGTGATGCCTTGGGCGGAGAGGAACGTCACGCCACCCCCCGCCGCTGGTGCTTGCGCCCGGTGCCGAGATAGGCCTCGATCACCTGTTCGTTGGCCTTGACCTCGTCCACCGTGCCCTGGGTCAGCACTTGGCCTTCCGCCATGACGATGACCGGGTCGCAGAGGCGGGCGATGAAGTCCATGTCGTGTTCGATCAGAAAGAACGTGTAGCCGCGTTCGCGGTGCAGGCGCTGGATCGAGGTGGCGATGGTGTTCAGCAGCGTGCGGTTGACGCCGGCGCCGACCTCGTCCAGCAGCACCACCTTGGCGTCGACCATCATGGTGCGCCCCAGTTCCAGCAGTTTCTTCTGGCCGCCGGAGAGATTGCCCGCCAGTTCGTGGGTCAGGTGGGAGATTTCCAGGAAGGCGATGACGTCGAGCGCCCGCCGCCGCACCTCGGCCTCGCGCTCGCGCACGCGGGCGAAATCGAACCAGGTCTGCCAGAGCCGTTCGCCCGGCTGGCCGTCCGGGACGACCATCAGGTTTTCCAGCACGCTCAGGCTGGAGAATTCGTGCGCGATCTGGAAGGTGCGCAGCAGGCCCTTGTGAAACAGGTCGTGCGGCTCCAGCCCGGTCACGTCCTCGCCGTCCAGGCGGACGGTGCCGGAGGTGGGCGGATAGGCGCCGGCGACCAGGTTGAACAGGGTCGACTTGCCGGCGCCGTTGGGGCCGATCAGCCCGGTGATGGTGCCCTTCGCGATTTCGAGCGACACGCCATTGACGGCCTTGAGGCCGCCGAAATGCTTGTGAACGTTCTCGACCGCGATCATGCCGGCCCCTCACACCGCCTCCGCGGCCCGGCCCTCTGCCGGCCCGCGGAAGCCTGGGTTGAACCGGTGGATCAGTGGTAGCCCACGGTCTCGAACTTGCCGCCCTTGACCTCGGTCTCGCGGAAGCTGCCCGCGGCCTCGCCCGGGCCGACCAGTTCGACCGCGGTGCCGCCGACATAGTCGATGTCGCCGCCATCGGCCAGGATCTTCAAGGCCTTGGCCAGCTCGCCCGGATAGATTTTCTCGCCGGGCGCGTTGGCGACCTTGGTCACGAAGTCCTTGTAGACCTTGCTGTCGGTGCTGCCGGCCGCCTGCATCGCCAGCAACAGCAGGGCCGAGGCGTCATAGCATTCCGGCACATACGGATCGTCGCCCTTGAAGCCGCGGTCGGCGCTGAGCTTGGCCAGCATGCCGGCGCCGGGGCTGTCCGTGCCCGGATTGGTGCCGATGGAGCCGTCGAGGGCGTCGCCGAAATGGTCGGTCAGCGCCTGGCCCACCATGCCGTCGGGCAGGATGAAGCGGTCGAACGCGCCGGTGTCGAGCGAGGCCTGGATCATGCCCTTGCCGCCCTGGTCCAGATAGCCGGCGACGATCAGCACCTCGCCGCCCGCGGCGGCCAGCGTTGCGACTTCGGCGGAATAATCGGCCTTGCCGTCCTCGTGCGCGGCGACGGCGGTGATCTTGCCGCCCAGCTTTTCGAACGACGCCTGGATCGAGTCCGCCAGCCCCTTGCCGTAGTCGTTGTTGGTGTAGGTGAGCGCGGCGGTCTTGATGCCGCGGCGGTGCATGATCTGGCCGATCACCTCACCCTGGCGCGCGTCGGAGGGGGCGGTGCGGAAGAAATAGCCGTCGTCCTCGATGGTGGAGAGCGCCGGCGACGTCGCGGACGGCGAGATCATGACGATGCCGTTCGGCCGGACGACATTGTTCAGCACGGCGGTGGCGGCGCCGGAACAGGTGGTGCCGTTGATGCCGGAGACCTTTTCCGCCGTCACCAGACGCTCGGCGGCGGCGGTGGCCGCGGCGGCGTCGATGCAGGTGCTGTCGCCGCGGACCGAAACGACCTTGCGGCCGCCGAGGAACAGGCCGCTGTCGGAGACCTCCTCGATGGCCATTTCGCCACCTTTGGCCATCGGCGCCACCAGCGATTCCGTCGGGCCGGTAAAGCCTTGCAGCATGCCGATTTTCACGGCATCGGCGGCGGATGCGGACATGGGCAGGGCGACCGCCAGGACGCCTGCGGCAAGTATCCGGTTCAGCATGATATCTCCATCCTCTGTTCTCGCCTCTGTTCGCGGGGTTGACCAGCGGCACGTTCGGCGATCCGGTGCGGGGAGGCACCGCGACCGTCCGTCCGTTGCGCTCGCAAACCGGACGCATTCCGACCGGCCCTTTGGCGCCGATCGCGTACCGGTTAGCCTGTCGCCTCGGCGAGGGCACGTCAAGCGCGGCTATGGGCGAATATGGTGCGAAACTGGCCGCCCGATGGCATGAAACCCCGGATTTGTCTGCGTTTTCGGGCTTGCGCCACCGCTGCCCTTGCACTCTGACAGGCGCGCGTCCATTTTCAGCGCACATACCATTTCATCGACATGCGTTGGCGAGAGAACGCAAGGAAGCAGGACTTATGCTCGAGGCACAACCGGCAGGCGCGGGCCTGATCAAGGACGGGACCGACCAGAGCTTCATGGCCGATGTGGTCGACGCGTCCCAGGACGTGCCGGTCATCGTCGATTTCTGGGCTCCCTGGTGCGGCCCCTGCAAGCAGTTGGGCCCGACGCTGGAAAAGGTAGTCACCGGTGCCGGCGGCAAGGTCAAGCTGGTGAAGGTGGATATCGACCAGAACCCGATGGTGGCGCAGCAATTGCGCATTCAGTCCATTCCCGCCGTCTACGCCTTCAAGGGCGGCCGGCCGGTGGACGCGTTCATGGGCGCGCTGCCGGAAAGCCAGGTGAAATCCTTCGTCGAGAAGCTGGTCGGCGACAGTGTCGATTCGCCGGTGGAGCAGGCCATCGCCCAGGCGAAGGAATTGCTGGAGGCGGGCGATCTCGACAATGCCGGCGCCATTTTCAGCCAGGTGCTGCAGCACGAGGCCGAAAACGTCATCGCCAAGGCCGGGTTGGTGCTGGTGCTGGTGGAAAAGGACGAGATCGCGACCGCGCGCGAACTGCTGGACCAGATCCCGGCGAACGAGCGCCGCGACGCCTTCGTCGCCGGCGCGGTCAGCGCGGTCGAACTGGCGGAACAGTCCGGCGACAGCGGCGACCTGGGCGAGTTGCAGCAGGCGGTTCAGGCGGACCCGGACGATCACCAGGCCCGGTTCGACTTGGCCATGGCCCTGTTCGGCGCGCGCCAGCACCAGGACGCCGCCGAGGCGCTGCTGGAGATCGTCCGGCGCGACCGCACCTGGAACGATGACGGTGCGCGCCAGCAGTTGGTGAAATTCTTCGAGGCCTGGGGCCCGACCGACCCGCTGACCGTGCAGACGCGTCGCCGGCTCTCCTCGCTGCTGTTCAGCTAGGCGCGGGCGGATGGAAACGCCCGCTCTCGCCGACCTGCCGGAGATCGTGCCGATCTTCCCGCTGCCGGGGGTGATGCTGCTGCCGCGCGCGCCGCTGCCGCTGCACATTTTCGAGCCGCGCTATCGCGCCATGACCCGCGATGCGCTGGAGGGCGACGGCTATATCGCCATGGTCCAGCCCAGCGGCGAGCCCGGCGACGACCCGGTGAACCCGCCCGTGTTCCAGACCGCCGGTCTCGGCAGGATCGCCGCCTCGGAGCGGCTGGAAGACGGTCGCTACAACATGGTGCTGCACGGGGTGTGCCGGCTGCGTCTGGTGGCGGAGCTGCCGCTGAAGGACGGCTATCGCCGCGTCCGCGCCGATTACGCCGCCTTCGCCCACGACCTGCCGCCCGCGGCCGCCGACGCGGTGGCGCGCGAGGCGTTGCTGGGGGCTCTGGGCGCGTTCCTGGAGCGCCGCAATCTCAAGGCCAACTGGGACGAGGCGGCCAAGGCGTCGGACGAGCAACTGGTGAACAGCCTGGCCATGGCCTGCCCGTTCGGGCCGCGGGAGAAACAGGCGCTGCTGGAAGCGCACGACCTGGCCGCGCGGGCGGAGTTGTTGCAGGCGCTCTGCGAACTGGACGCCGGCGGCATCGCCAACGACAACGCGCCGCTGCACTGACCGCACCGGCCCCCGGAGCATCGCCCGAGCCCATGGAAACGCTTTGGCGATCGATGGCTGGGGGTAGGATGCTCCTGTTATGGAATTCCGAGCGGATTCCCCCGAACGGAACGGATCGGGAGCCGCTCTAGCGCGAGGCAATCATGACCGATCTCGATCCGCGACTGCTGGAAATGCTGGTCTGTCCGGTGACGAAAAAGCCGCTGACCTACGACCGCGAGGCCCAGGAACTGGTCAGCGAGGCGGCCAAGCTGGCCTTCCCGATCCGCGACGGCATCCCGATCATGCTGGTGGAAGAGGCCCGCAAGCTCGACGAGTAGGCGGTCGCCGCACCGCCGCGCGCGGGATACCTGCACCCCGGACGGCGCGAGCGCCGGTTTTGTAATCCGGACGGCGCGAGGGTCGGTCTTGGACCCCGAAGGTGCGGAGCACCGAACGTGTTCCACGGACGGTGCGGAGCGCCGGTCCGGGGCCGGTGTCGTCCTACGAACACCATCACCGGCGGTGTTCGCGAGAGCCGACCGGTCCCGGCGCTCGCCTCCGGCTCGGCCGGGAAACACCTGCATCGTGGTCCCGTGCTCTCAGTCGTCGTCCGCATAGGGGTTGTCGGGCTGGCGCAGCACCACCCGGATCGGCACGCCCTGCAGGCCGAAATCCTGGCGCAGGCCGTTGATCAGATAGCGGACATAGGCGGTCGGCAACTGGCCGGCGCGGGCCGCGAACACGGCGAAGGTGGGCGGCCGGCGTTTGATCTGGGTGATATAGCGCAGCTTCAGCCGGCGTCCGGCCACCAGCGGCGGCGGGTGCGCCTCCTGCAGGGCAGCGAACCAGCGGTTCAGGCGGCCGGTCGGCACCCGCACATTCCAGGTGTCGTAAATCTGGGTCACCGCCTGCATCAGCCGGTCGACGCGGTGGCCGGTCAGCGCCGAGAAGGTGACGATCGGCACGCCGCGCAACTGCGCCAGCGATGTCTCCAGCCGGTCCCGGATGCGCTGCATCGTGGCCTCGCGGTCGGCCACCGCATCCCACTTGTTGACCGCCAGCACCAGCGCGCGGCCTTCGTCCTCCACATGGCGGGCGATGGCGAGGTCCTGGCGTTCCAGCCCCTCGTTCGCGTCGATCATCAGCACGACCACATGGGCGAACCGGATGGCGCGCTGGGTGTCGCCGACCGACAGGCGCTCCAGCGAATCCTGCACGCGGGCGCGCTTGCGCATGCCGGCGGTGTCGATCAGGCGGATCGGCCGGCCCCGATACTGCCAGTCGACGGCGATGGCGTCGCGGGTCAGGCCCGGCATCGGCCCGGTGATGACCCGCTCCTCGTTCAGCAGCCGGTTCAGCAGGGTGGACTTGCCGACATTCGGGCGGCCGACAATGACGATCTGGAGGGCCTTGGGCTCTTCCTCCTCGTCCAGGTCGATGCCGGTTTCCGCCTCCGCCGTCGCGAGGCCCGGGCCGAAGTCGTCCGCCTCGTCCGTCCCGGCCGTGTCCGGCTCCGGATGGCCGAGCGCTTCGACCAGCGCGTCGTAGAGGTCGCCCATGCCCTCGCCGTGCTCGGCCGAAATCGGCACCGCTTCGCCCAAGCCGAGGGCGAAGGCTTCCAGGAGGCCGGCCTGGCCGGCGCGGCCCTCGCACTTGTTGGCGACCAGGATCACGGGTTTTTGCGCCCGGCGCACCTGCTCGGCGAATTCGCGGTCCACCGGCGTGATGCCGGCGCGGGCGTCGATCAGCAGCAGCACCGCCGCCGCCTCTTCGATCGCGCGGGCGGTCTGCGCCTGCATCGCCTGCTCCAGCTCGGACTCGGGCGTGTCCTCGAAGCCGGCGGTGTCGATGGCCTCGAAGGCGAAGTCGGCGATGTGGGCGGCGCCATAGCGGCGGTCGCGAGTCACGCCCGGCCGGTCGTGCACGATGGCCTGGCGCAACCCGGTCAGCCGGTTGAACAGGGTGGACTTGCCCACATTCGGGCGGCCGACGATCGCAACTTTGTGGCGCATGGGCCTGGTTCTCACCGGAAGGCGCTGAGCGTGCCGTCCTCGGACAAGGTGTAGACGGTGCCGTTGGCGGCAATCGGCGGCTGCAGCGTGCGCGGGCCGATGGACAGCGCGGCGAGGCCGGCCCCGTTTTCGGGGTCGAACTGGAGCAGCGCGCCGTTGGAGCGCACCAGCACCAGACGCCCGCCCGCCAGCACCGGCCCGGCATAGGTCAGGGGGCCATCCTGGTCTTCCGGGTCCTCGAACCGCGGCAGCGGCTGCACCCAGCGGACGCGGCCGTCGGGCCGGTAGAGGCAGACCAGTTCCTCGTTGTCGGTCACGACGAAGAGGAAATCGCCCGCGACCCAGGGCGCGGACGAGCCGCCCAGGCGCTGTTCCCAGAGGCGATTGCCGATGCGCATGCTGAAGGCGGCGGTCCGGCCGGCGACGCTGGTGGCATAGACGATATTGTCCGAAATGGCGGGCGGGCCGCCGAAATCGGAGAGACGGGTGCCGGAATCGTACCGCCGGATGGTGCCCATGGACGCCCGCCACAACTCCCGCCCGTTGGCGCTGCGCAGCACGGCGAGGTCGCCGAAGCTGAGCGGCACAACCGTGGCATCGCCGAAGACGGCCGGTGCGGCGCCGCCCAGCAGGCCAGCGCCTTCGCCGGTGCCCGGCAGCGACCAGACCCGGTGGCCGTCTTCCGCGTTCAGGGCGACAATGCCGTTGTCGGCCGTGACGATGATGACGAGCTTGCCGGCGATCGCCGGCGCCGCCCGCGCCGGACCCGGCAGTTTCGTCCGCCAGATCTCCTTGCCGTCGGCGGCGTTCAATGCCACGGCCTGGGCGTGGCCACCGGCCATGTAGACGCGGGGGCCGTCGCTGGCCAGACCGCCGCCGAAGCCTTCCTCTTCCTCTTCCGGCGCGGTATCGGCCTGCCAGAGCCGGGTGCCGCTGCGGCTGTCGAAGGCGCGGACGACCAGTTCGGCGTCGAGAACATACACCCGGCCGTCGCTGACGATGGGTGGCGAGGGCGGGCGGCGGGCCTCGTCTTCCGCTCCGGCGCCGGCGTCCACCTGCCAGGCCAGGCCTGCCGCGGGGTTCCAGGCGCGCTGGCCGCCGGTATGGGCGGGGTCGCCGCCGGCGACCGGCCAGTCGGTCCCGGTCATGGGCGGGAGCGTGACCGGCAGCAGGGCGATGTCCGGGTCGGCGACCGGGCCGCGGCCGATATCCAGCACCGCCTCGCGCTCGCCCGGCAGCGGCGGCGCCTCTTTCTCGCCGAAATAGTCGTTCGTCAGCGAACAGCCGGCAAGCAGCAGGGCGCCCAGCAGGCCGGCAAGCAGCGGTTTACAATTGCGCAAGGAAAGCCTCCGCCCGAGCCCGCGCGGCGGCCGACGCGGTGCTGTCATCCAGGATGCGTTGCATATGGCCGCGCGCCGCCTCGACATTGCCCGCCCGTTGCTCCACATAGCCGGCCAGTTCCCAAGCGGTGAACCGCCAGGGGCTGTCGTCGCCCATCCACGGCTGCAACAGGCCGAGCGTCGCCGCCGGGTCGCCGTCGGCCAGATCGAGTTCCGCCAGGCGGATCGCCGCCAGGGCGTGATAGGGGGCGCCGACATCGTCGTTGCCCAGGATGTTGCGATAGAGCACGCGGGCATTGTCGCGGTCGCCGTCGGCGGCGCGCAGCGCGGCTTCCTGGAACAGGGCCAGCGTCGCCTGGCCGCTGTTGCCGGTCTCGCTGATGGCCGCGAATTCGGCAATGGCGGCCTTGTCCTTGCCGTCGCGTGCGGCCGAAAGCGCGGTGTGCAGGGCGGCGGTGGCGGAGACGTTCTGACGGGTCTGGTATTGCTGCCACGCCACCCAGCCGGCCGTTGCCAGCACGATCACCGCGGCAAGGGTGATGATGGCCGTGCCGTAGCGCTTCCAGAGCGCGTCCACGCGGTCGCGGCGCAGGTCTTCTTCGATTTCTTGAAAAATGTCACCCAAGACGGCGGCTCCTGCCGGTCGGTCGTTTGACGGGAAAGCGTGTTTGGCACCGCCGGTAGCATATCCGGGCAGGCGTGGCCATAGTCAGGCTGGCGCGGTTAGGTCTGGACGCCACGGATTTTTGACGGAATGATGACATGGTTACAGGGAAGAAGCGGAAACGAACGATAGCCGCAACGGCTATCCGGCATATGGGAGTGCCCTGCCAATGAGCAAAGTGGTGCAGCTGGAGTCTTTCCGGCGCTCGCGCAAGCACGTGTCGTTCAACAAGCACGAACTGCGCGAGTTGATGACCGTCTACAGCCGCCGCGTCGCTTCGGGCGAGTGGCGGGATTACGCCATCGACCATATGGCCGGCATGGCGATTTTTTCGATTTTTCGCAGCTCGTTCGAGACCCCGTTGTTCCGGGTCGCCAAGGTGGCGGGCCGCAGCGTCAGCGAGCAGACCGAATGGATGGTGGTGAGCCAGGGCCAGCGCCTGAAACGCTCCACCTCCCTGCCGGACGTGCTGACCTATTTCGACAAGAAGCTGGAGGTCGTGGGCTGATCGGCGCTCCCGAGCCTGACCTACCTTTGCAGGCCACCCTCACAGGCAGTGCGAGAGGACACAGGACGCCTCTCGTCGAGAGCGGAATGGGCAACGGGCTCTGTTAGGCTGCTGTCTCCAGCGCCACCCGGAGTTCGTCGCGTTTGAATTCGTCGATAACGTCGATGTTGAACAGATGTTCAAGCAAGGCCGTCGCACCGACGTTCATCGCGGTCGCCATCTCAAAAAGGCTGTCGCGACCGAGGTCCTCGTGCGGTAAGAAATGCCGGATCAGATGACGTGGCATCAGCAGCATAGCTGCAAAAGCGTTCGCACGCTTTTCGATGCCCGGGGCGCCCAAGGCCCACTCGAATGCGTGACTCGTCTGGCGCGTTGGCGATCGTAAAGGATATGAAATAGC
The DNA here is from genome assembly GCA_020638555.1 of Alphaproteobacteria bacterium. NCBI lineage: Bacteria > Pseudomonadati > Pseudomonadota > Alphaproteobacteria > Alphaproteobacteria bacterium. The sequence goes on from JACKII010000001.1 coordinate 445,079, forward strand.
TCGTGCGCCAGGGTGAAGCGCCGTCCTGACTCCCCGGTATTATAGGCGCTGGTCAGGTTCACGATGATCGCTGGACGATACTCGGTTCCAGCAATGGCGACGCCGCGGATCGTTGATGTGCGGAAGCGCTGCTCGATTACGTCAATGCCCAACCGGGACACGAGGGCAGGCATGTCGATGGCGGTCGTTCCGCCAGCCAAATCCAGGTCGTCGAGGAGTTCTTCGGCCAGGTCGTAGCCTTCTTCAAAGGGGGCGGTCAGCGGCGCGCCGATGGTCGTATCGACGAGGTCGGCCAACTCAGGCGAATCCTGGCCATCACTCGGTCTGCTAGCAACATGAGCAACGTGTTGGTGTCCTCCGCGCCGATGTTGGGGCTGACTCCTCCGAACATCAGGACAGCGTCGTCGAACTCCGCAATGGCTGGCAGCCTCTGTGCACGAATGCTGCGATCAAGCCGGCCGCCATCGTTACGAGCCTGCTCGATTTTGTCGAATATTTCAGTGGGCAAATATGCCTGCTCGAGCGTCCCAAGTGACAGGTGTTGGAGTTCCCCAATCTTTCGTTCGAGTTCGGCGACCGATTCGCGATCGTCGGCGTTGAGATTAGCCGGTGGTGCGCTCACTGCCCAGGCAAGTGCCTCCCACAAGGGACCGGCAACCTCGGAGACCGGCAACATCGCCGCTCCCGGCGGCACCATGAACCGAAACCCATCCGGGGCATAGCTTGGTTGTCGGGCGGTCCAAGAGATCTCGATGTCGTTCACGAGGCGGCGGATGACTAGGTCTGGAAAAAGCGCACTCGAATCCGCAACTCGCAGGGCGTGGCGTGCCCACCACCCTTGCACGGCCGCATACTCTGCCTGTTCCGACTCGGAATGCGCATCGATCAGCCGGCGCAGTGCCACAAACACGGCGGTCGCTGCGGGCACAGCATGGTTGTCCCGCCAAGCAAGGCGCTCTTCATGTAGCAACGACACCCAATTCGTCGCCAACCACTCGAAAAAGGGTAACAGATACCAGCGAATTGCACCGTGATCGTTGCCGGTGAACTCGTGGCGGGTCAGCACAGGAGACTCCCGACCGTGAGGCACAATTCGCCCGTCGACCAACCGCCATGTGCTGGCCGCCGTTCACGCGGCTCGTGATCCTCGACCCAGCGCATCGCAATTTCGAACCGCGACGGGTCGCCAAAGCGAACAAAATCGCTCATTGATTGTCCGTTTCCATCGCCCAATGAATATCATTCTTGTCAAAGCGGAGATATTTTTTTATCTGACGCCTATTGACGGCGCCGCTGTCCAGCCAACTATTTTGATGGCGACAGGCACACTTTCCCATGGAACCGGGAAGCCATGCCAAGTGCCGTCGGCGGTCGGTTTGGCCTCGAAAGCAATTCCCTCGGCCGTTGCATAGCGTCGGCCGCTGGCATATCCACTTCGGCCCCTGCGAATAGCACCGCTGCTCTCGTGGCCTTCCAGTCATGAGCGTATGGCTCCGTTGCAAACCCTCCGGCCGCGGTTTGATGGGTCCATTCAGGGCAGAGTGTACCCTTCTGCTCATTGGCAGGCCGGTTCTTGTGTTTGGAAGACCCGCGATAGAGAGTGGTCGCTGACGAAGCCTGACGTGGCATCTGCTGGTCCGAAGCTTGAGAAGTCCTGCCGCCGGTCTGCGTTTTATCGGCTATCGCTGAAGCTGTCGCCATGATTGTCTTTGAGAGCAAGCGTTTTGGATGGTGATGGCCCCCTCACTCCCACTCAATCGTGCCCGGCGGTTTCGAGGTGATGTCGTAGGTGACGCGGTTGATGCCCTTGACCTCGTTGATGATCCGGGTCGCGACGCGACCGAGGAAGGCGTGCTCGAACGGGAAGTAATCCGCGGTCATGCCGTCGGTCGAGGTGACGGCCCGCAGCGCGCAGGCATAATCATAGGTGCGCTGGTCGCCCATGACGCCGACCGTGCGCACCGGCAGCAGCACCGCGAACGCCTGCCAGATGCGGTCGTAGAGGCCGGCGGCGCGGATTTCCTCCAGATAGATGCGGTCGGCGGCGCGCAGCACCGCCAGCTTGTCCGCCGTGATCGCCCCCGGCATGCGGATGGCGAGGCCGGGGCCGGGGAAGGGGTGGCGGCCGACAAAGGCCTCGTCCAGGCCCAGTTCGCGGCCGAGCGCGCGCACCTCGTCCTTGAACAGCTCGCGCAGCGGCTCCAGGAGTTTCAGCTTCATATAGTCCGGCAGGCCGCCGACATTGTGGTGGCTCTTGATCGTCACCGACGGGCCGCCAAGGGCCGAAACGCTCTCGATCACGTCCGGGTAGAGCGTGCCCTGCACCAGGAAGTCGGCGCCGCCGATCTTGGCGCTCTCGGCGTCGAACACGTCGATGAAGGTGGCGCCGATGATCTTGCGCTTGCGCTCCGGGTCGTCGACGCCGTCGAGCCGGGTGAGGAAGGTCTCCGACGCATCGGCGTGCACCAGCGGGATGTTGTAGTGCTCGCGGAACAGGGTCACCACCTGCTCCGCCTCGCCGGCGCGCAACAGGCCGGTATCGACGAAAATGCAGGTGAGTTGGTCGCCGATCGCCTCATGCACCAACACGGCGGCGACGGCGGAATCGACGCCGCCCGAAAGGCCGCAGATCACCCGGGCGTCGCCGACCTGCGCGCGGATCTTGGCGATCTCCGCCTCGCGGAAGGCGGCCATGGTCCACTCGCCGCCGCAGCCGCAAATGCGGTGGACGAAGTTCGAGAGCAGGCGGGCGCCATCCGGCGTGTGCACCACTTCCGGATGGAATTGCACGCCATAGAAGCGCCGCGCCTCGTCGGCGATGGCGGCGAACGGCGCGCCGCTGCTGGTGGCGATGACGCGGAAGCCGGCAGCCAGCGCGTTGACGCGGTCGCCATGGCTCATCCAGACCGTGTGCCGTTCGCCCGGATGCCAGACATGCTCGAACAGGGGGGAGGCGGTCTGCACATCGACCTCCGCCCGGCCGAATTCGCGCTCGTCCCCTGGCTCCACCGCACCGCCCAGGGCCTGCATCATCGCCTGCTGGCCATAGCAGATGCCGAGCACCGGCAGGCCCAGGTCGAACACGCCGGCGGGCGGCTGCGGCGCCTCCGCCTCGGTGACGGAGGCGGGGCCGCCGGACAGGATCAGGCCGGCGGGATCGAAGGCGCGGATCGCCTCCGGCTCGCCGCGAAAAAACGGCCAGATCTCGCAATAGACCCCGGCCTCGCGCACCCGGCGTGCGATCAACTGGGTCACCTGGCTGCCGAAATCGAGAATGAGGATGCGGTCGGTCATGGTAGGCTCGTGCGAATAGACGATGCGCACCGCCGGCGGAGGCGGTGCGAAGCGCGACGGTTTGGGGATGGTCTGGCCCTTACGGGTCGAGAGCCCGGTCGGCCAGACGCTGGTAGGCGCCGGTGCGCCAGAAATGAAATTCCCGGCTCATGCGGATGGCCGGTTTCAGCGCGAAGAACACGCTGCCGATCAGGAACAGCCATGTTCCCGTCCTGGTCGTTGCCGCATCGAAGAACAGGATGCTGCCGACGATGAACAGGAACGCGGCGGCAAAGTCGGCGATCGTGAACGCGATTTCGTAAATTGCGTACAGCCGCCGATGCTGCTGGGACAGGTCGCCGGCGGCGGGTAGGAACCAGGGCATGCGTTTCTCCCGAACGACATCGCATCACCGCGATTCCCCCTGAGCCGGGTCAGGCCCGCGGCCCGATCTGATAATTCGGGGGTTCGCGGGTCACGACGATGTCGTGGACATGGCTCTCGCGCAGGCCGGCATTGGTGATGCGCTGGAACTGGCAGAATCGCTTCATGTCGGCGATGGTGCCGTTGCCGGTGTATCCCATCGCCGCTTTCAGGCCGCCGACCAGTTGGTGGATGACGACGTTGACCGCGCCCTTGTAGGCGACCTGGCCCTCGACGCCTTCCGGCACCAGTTTCAGCGTGTCGTTGACCTCCTGTTGAAAATACCGGTCGGCCGAGCCGCGCGCCATGGCGCCGACCGAGCCCATGCCCCGATAGGACTTGTACGAGCGGCCCTGGTACAGGAACACCTCGCCCGGGCTTTCGTCGGTGCCGGCGAATAGCGAGCCGACCATAACACAGTCGGCCCCGGCGGCAATCGCCTTGGCCAGGTCGCCGGAGGCGCGGATGCCGCCGTCGGCAATGGCCGGCACGCCGGCGGCCTCGCAGATTTCGGCGCATTCCATGACCGCACTCAGCTGCGGCACGCCCACGCCGGCGACGATGCGGGTGGTGCAGATCGAGCCCGGGCCGATGCCGATCTTGACCGCATCCGCGCCGGCGTCGATCAGCGCCCGCGTCGCTTCGGCCGTGGCCACATTGCCGGCGATGACCTGGGTGTAGTTCGACATTTTGCGGATGGCCTGCACCGTCCGCATCACGCCTTCGGAATGGCCGTGGGCGGTGTCGACCACCAGCACGTCGACGCCGGCATCGAACAGCGCCTCGGCGCGGGCGATGCCTTCGGGGCCGACGCCGGTCGCCGCGGCGGCGCGCAGCCGGCCCTGGGCATCCTTGGTCGCGTTCGGGTTCAGCGCCGCCTTCTCGATATCCTTCACCGTGATCAGGCCGATGCAGCGATGGTCGCCGTCGACCACCACCAGCTTTTCGATCCGGTGCTGGTGCAGCAGGCGCTTGGCATCTTCCAGGCTGACGCCATCGCGCACGGTCACCACATTGCGCGTCATCAGCGAGAGCACGGGCTCTTCGGCATTGGTGGCGAAGCGCACGTCGCGGTTGGTCAGAATGCCGACCAGCCGGCGCGTGCCTTCCTGCACCACCGGGATGCCGGAAATGCGATGGCTGCTCATCAGGTGCAGCGCGTCGGCGAGCGTCTGGTTCGGGCTGATGGTGACCGGGTTGACCACCATGCCGCTCTCGAACTTCTTCACGCGGCGAACCTCGTCCGCCTGCTTGTCGATCGGCAGGTTTTTATGGATCACGCCGATTCCGCCCGCCTGGGCCATGGCGATGGCCATGGGCGCTTCCGTCACCGTGTCCATGGCGGAGGCGACCAGGGGAATGTCCAGTTCGACCTCGCGCGTCAACTGGGTTCGGGTCGTGGCCTGACCCGGCAGAACGGACGACGCGGCAGGGCGGAGCAGGACGTCATCGAAGGTTAGCGCGACGGGAATCGCACTCGGGTCACGCGGCGGCAAAGTATCCGGCATGTCAGCCCTCGCAGCGGCAGCCTGCACCGGGTCGGATCGCGCGGTTGCGATCCGCTCGCAGGCTCATTTGGGATGACGCGTTCCTATACACTGGCTTGGCGTCGGTTCCAAGCTAGCAGGTGTCGTCTTCGCTGCGCACAGTGCCGCGGAAGCCCTGCGCCACCAGATAGAGTTCGGAGGAATCCTTGCGGCTGGCCGGGGGTTTGGCATGCCGGACCTGGGCAAAGTCGCGCTTCAGCTCGGCCAGCAGTTCGCCGACCGCACCGCCCTGAAACAGTTTCACCACGAATCCGCCGCCCGGTGCCAGAGTCGCCCGCGCCACCTCATAGGCGATTTCCGCCAGCGCCAGGATGCGGATCTGGTCGGTACCCTTGTGGCCGGTGGTCGAGGGCGCCATGTCGCTCAGCACCAGATCCGCCGCGCCGCCGAGCCATGCCTTGATGCGCGCTTCGCTGTCTGGCGTTTCCACGTCGAGCTGGTGGCAGTCGACGCCGGGGATGGGGCCGAAGGGCAGGATGTCGACCGCGACCACGGTGCCGCCCGGCCCCAGCCGCCGCGCCGCCACCTGGCTCCAGCCGCCGGGGGCCGCGCCCAGGTCGAGCACGCGGGCGTTGCGCTTCAACAAATGAAAGCGCTCGTCCAGCTCGACCAGCTTGAACGCGGCGCGGCTCAGATAGCCCTCGCGCTTCGCCGCCGCCACATAGGGGTCGTTCAACTGCCGTTGCAGCCAGCGCGTCGAAGACGCCGTCCGGCCGCGGGCGGTGCGCACCCGCTCGGTCAACTCCCGAGCGCCGCGCCCGCTGGACCCTTTGCCGCTTCTCACCGTACCGTGATCCTCCGGGATTGATCGGCGGCGATCAGGTTGAACAGAATGCCTTCGCGCAGGCCGCGATCGGCCACCCGCAGCCGGCCGACCGGCCATTCCCGCAGGATCGCATCCATGATGGCGCAGCCCGGCAGCACCAGGTCCGCCCGCTCCGGCCCGATGCAGGGATGGTCGCTGCGTTCGGCCAGGCTGAGCGTGTTCAGATGGTCGACCACATGGCGGATCTGGCAGAATTCCAGCAGCCGGCCGTCGACCTTGTCCCGCTGATAGCGCTCCAGCCCCAAATGCACGCCGGCGATGGTGGTGACGGTGCCGGACGTGCCGATCATCTGCACCCGGCCGCGGGCGATGTGATCGCGAATGTGATAGCGGCGCTCGAAATGGCCGAGCAGGTCGCGGATCACCGCGATCATCAACTCATAGGTCTCGTCGTTGACCTCGGCGCCGCCGAACTCCTCCGCCAGGCGGACGACGCCCCACGGCATGGACAGGCTGTCGATCACCTCGCCCGCCGCACCGTCGTCGGCGACCCGGAGCCAGGTGACCTCGGTCGAGCCGCCGCCGATGTCGAACACCATGGCATAGCGCCGCTCCGGCACCAGCAGCGGGCCGCAACCGCGCGCGGCGAGGCTGGCTTCTTCCTTGGCGGAGATGATTTCCAGGCCGATGCCGGTCTGGTCGGCGACGCGGTCGACGAAGGCGCCGCAATTCTCGGCGCCGCGACACGCCTCGGTCGCGACGAAACGGGCGCGCAGCCGCTCGTGCCGCCGGATTTTGCCGGCGCAGATGCGCAACGCGGCGATCGTGCGGTCGATGGCCGACTCCGACAGCCGCCCGGAGGCTTGCAATCCTTCGCCCAGACGGGTGATACGCGAGAACGAGTCGATGACCCGGAACCCCTCGGCAGCGGGCAAGGCCACCAGCAGGCGGCAATTGTTAGTCCCCAGGTCGAGCGCGGCATAGACCGGCTCATCCCCGTTTCCCGACCGACGGCCCCGGGTGTATCCCGGATGACGCGGTCGGGGAATCATATATCCCACGGCAGCCTCCCGAAGCGGCCGGAACGACCGTTGCTGCGCTCATCATTTTCAATAAGGTACTGTGCGTGTCGGATATTCGCCAGCCAGAAGGCGCCGCACCGTGCGAAAGGTGTAGGCAAAGGGCTAGGCAAACCGTATCGGGCATGCTAGAAGCCCCTTCCTCGACGCGGAGCCGCTGCCGGCTTTGGCGCTCGAAAGGCCGCTTGGGGAATAGTTTAGCGGTAGAACCCCGGACTCTGACTCCGGTAGCCCTGGTTCGAATCCAGGTTCCCCAGCCAAACGATTTCAAGGACTTAGCCAATCCTCCGCCCGAAATTTAGGGCTTTATCCTCGGATTATCCTCGCTCTAGGCTCACCAATTTCGCGTGAAACCCGATATTGATCCCTCGGTTTTGAAGCTCGCGCGCCACAATTTCGTAGAGGCTGAGGCAAGTCGCCTCTAACTCGCAATGCGTCGGCACCGTTTTGACGCCGACCTTGAGGTAGCGCAACGCAATCATATCTTTGCTGACTGGCATGAAGGAAATTAGCGCCTCGTCCTTCCTAGTGAGGGCTAAACCGCGTGCCTTAGCTTGTGTCAGAAGCTTCGAAAGGTCGTGCCCAAATATTTTAGGACTGCGAAGCTTCGAGAGTGGCACTCCGTCAGCCAGCAGGTAGGCTTTGAGAAACAGCTCGATTGAGTGCCAGTAGAGGAACTCGGCTGGACTATCTGGGTGGGACTCCTGCTTCTCCCAGTCGAGTTGGATTAAAGCACGTCCAGCGCTCCAGAACGAGTGAGCGTAGTTGAACAAACCTATCGGCGACGGATCACTCATTTTGACTCTCTAGCAGTTCCGGGGTTTCGTAGATGTTGCCAATACTGACTTGTCGCTTTGCGTCCCTCATGCCTTGATGCACTTCATTTTGAGGGCGCGGCTCGCCAACTCTTTGGTATTCATATGCACCTGAATATTCGTTATATATAACGTAATAGTGGTGATCTGTATGTCCGTCTCTTTCATAGCTGGACACCCGCATTAACCATCATTACAGGCTCGGGTTATGATGGTTTCAGGCCGTCGGGGTCTATGGGCCGATCTGACGGGTGAGATTTTGGCGTTTGAAGAGGTTGCGACTCCGGCTTTTTGTGTTTCCGGACAGATTCATGCTGCCGCCGCGCGCCGTTCGTGGAAGACAAGGCGGTCGAAGTTGTAGGCGAGGTTGGCCCGCGTCAGTTTTGTCTCGGTCCGCGCCAGGCCGATGGCGCGGATGAACAGGCCGAAGCGCCCCTTTTGATGGGCAAAGACATGCTCGATGCGGGCCCGCACGGATGACTTCCTGGCATTGGCCCGGGCCGTCGCCTTGGGCATCGGCCTGCCTGCCGGCTTGCGGCGGTGGATGCGGCTGGTCAGCATCCCGGTCGCGAGCCACTTCTCGTTGGCTTTCGAGCGGTAGGCGGTGTCGGCCCAGCCCTCCGAGGGGGTGTTGTCCGTCATGAGATTCTCCAGCCTACTCGATAAGCCACAGAAGCAAATTTTATGCCGACGAGCCTTTTTGGCGATGCGGACGGCGGCACGACCCGGAATTGGCCTCTATACGGGCCTGACGGACCTTCACGATCGTGCAGTCTCCATCCGCAGGTGCTTGGGGGCGGCGTGATTTGGTCCATGCGACGACACATGTGCCGCCATCCGCGAATGGATTGGCCAATGACTGGTGACGATGCAGGCGGTGGGGGCCTTGCAAAGGCATTGGCCTGGATATTGGCAATGGCGGGGGGAAAGCCGGCGCTGTCAAGGCAACCTGGTTCGAGGCGACAGCGAGGACGCCACAGTCTCCTCGAACGCCAAATCCGTTCCGGCACTTTAACGTGATCCGCCTCGCGGTGATAGCGTACGAGCGCTATCCGCTATCGCTCCGCCAGGTCGAGAATTTGCCGTTCGAGCGGGGTATCGATATCGGCCACGAGACCATTGGGTTGTGGTGGAACCGCTTCGGCCCGATGGTTGCGGCTGAGTTACGGATGTGGCTACGACGCCAGGGCCGTTTCTCGCTCTGGCGCTGACATGTGGTGAGGTGTCCGTCCGCATCAACGCCGAGCGGCACTCTCTCTGGCGCGTCGCCGCTGCCGGTGGCTGTTAGACGGCAGGCTTGATCGACGCCCTTGAATGCGCAAGCATCGCCGGCGCGAGTCTCGATGGGATTTCCCGGCCAAGGTGGAGAAGCAATGATTGAGATCGATCGGCAGGATGACGTCTTTGTCCTGACCATGGATGCCGGCGAGAACCGCTGGAACACCAACTTTGTCCGGGCGTTCGATGCGCGGCTGGATGAGGTGCTGGCCTCCGACGGCCCGGCGGCCCTGGTGACGAGGTCGGCCAATGCGAAGTTCTTCTCCAACGGGCTGGATCTCGACTGGCGGCGCGGCGATGGCGACGGCGCGGGCGGAGATAAGACGGTTTTCGCCAAGGAATTCATGGCGCTAATGGCGCGATTGATCACTTTTCCCGTGCCGACCGTTTGCGCCGTCAACGGCCATGGGTTCGGCGCCGGCTTCATGCTGGCGCTCTGCCACGATGTTCGCGTGATGCGCGCCGACCGCGGCTATCTCTGCGCCAACGAGATTGAACTCGGCCTGCGGATTCCCGACGAGGAACTGGCCCTGTTCCGGCACAAGATGTCCGGCAGCGCCTTCTTCGACACGGTGCAATTGGCGCGCCGCTGGACCGGCCCGGATGCCCAGGCCGCGGGTTTCGTCGCGGCAACGGCGCCCCTGGACGATCTGTTTGATTTGGCGATGGCCAAAGCGAAGCGCCTGGCGCCACTGGGAGCGAACCGGGAGCTTTTCAGCAGTTCCAAGGAACGGATTTTCGGCGAAGCTCCCTCGATCAACGACAGGAACGGCGCGGCCCACTTCCTGCGCAACTACCGCGGCGGCCATTAGATCGTCTCGGGCGTAATGGCCAAGCGAGAACAGGGGCCGAAATATCCGCCTCTCACCTTTGGGTTCGGCCGCTGATGGACAGATCCGGGCTCAGCCCGGATACTTCCACGAGTTCACGCAACCGACGGATGAATACGCCGTGCCGATGATTCTCGCCGCCAACGCCAACGCCCAGGGTAGCCATGTGGGGGAGTGGCGGCATGCCGATGCTTGGGACAGCCCAGCGGCGAACATCGCCAACGCCGTACGGCTCGCGCAGATCGCCGAGGCTGGCAAGATGGATCTGCTGTTCCTTGCCGACGGCAACGGCGTCCGCAACATGGACAAGGCGGATCTGTTCGCGGCGACCTCGCCCTCCGACCGACCGGGCGTGTTTGAGCCCGTTACCCTGCTGTCGGCGCTGGCGATGGTGACACAGCATATCGGGCTCGTCGCCACCACCACGACGACCTACGACGAGCCGTTCCATGTGGCCCGGCGCTTCGCCTCGCTCGATCACATCAGCGGTGGCCGCGCCGGCTGGAACCTGGTCACCACATCCAACGCCGGCGATGCGCTGAATTTCAGCCATACCGCGCATGTCGCGCGCGAGACGCGCTACGACCGGGCCAACGAGTTCGCCGAGGTGGTGAAGGGCCTGTGGGATTCCTGGGCGGATGACGCCTTTCCCCAGGACAAGGCGACGGGGCGGTTCCTCGATCCGTCGAAAGTCCAGCGGCTCGACCACGAGGGCAAGCACTTCCGGGTCCAGGGGCCGCTCAACGCACCGCGCCCGCCGCAGGGCCATCCGGTGGTGTTCTCCGCCGGCCAGTCGGAGGCCGGGCGTGAACTCTCGGCCCGCCACGCCGACTGCATCTTCGCCATCGAGGCGACCTTGCCGGCGGCGCAGACGCTCTATACCGACTTCAAGGGCCGGCTCGCGAAATACGGACGCGAACCGGACGACCTCAAAATTCTCGCCGGCGTCACCATCTTCGTCGGCGAGACGCAGCAGCAGGCAGAGGATCTCGCCGGCGAGTTGGACGATCTGGTGCCGCCCGCTGTCGGCGTCGACTACCTCTCCAAGATGACTGGGCTCAACATGAGGGACTATCCGGTCGACGGTCCGATGATCGACTGGCCCGAGGGGCACCAGGGCCCGACCGGCATCGCCAACGCCATCGTCGAGGTCGCGCGAAAGGAGGGGCTGACCGTACGCCAGACCTACAAGCGCATCCTTCCGCAGATGGCCGGCAACATGTTCAAGGGAGACCCCGTTCAGGTTGCCGACGTCATGGAGGAATGGTACCGCGGAAAGGGCTGCGACGGCTTTATGATCGCCGCGCCGGTTGTGCCCACGGGCATGGCGCGCTTCACCCGATTGGTGGTGCCGGAATTACAACGCCGTGGCCTGTTCCGCCGCGAATATGAAGGCCGCACCTTGCGCGAGAATCTTGGGCTGAAGCGGCCGGAACGGCGGATCGCAGGCTAGTTCGGGCGCGGCGGTCTTGGCAGCCCTCTAGGCGGTCCTGCGCCGGGACGATGAAAACCCGGCGGCCACGTGGGGGACGCCCGACCGATTGGTGAGGATGATCGGCGAGAGGCGCGTCTCTCCATCTCAGCCCAGACGCTCTGCGATATAGCGCACGCCGCCGTTGACCGTAAAAAACCGGGGAGCGTCGGCCTCCGGAATGTCGATGCCCAGGCGTTCGTGCAAGGCAGCGATGATGTTCAGCATGTCCATCGAGTCGAGGTCGAGCGCTTCGCGCACGTCCTCGTCCGGGGGGATGCTGGATGGGTCAATGTCCGGCGCGATGGCGGTGATTTCCCCGATCAGGATCGCTTTGATCTCGGCTTCGGTCATAGGGCCTCCGGGGTCTGCAAGAGCGTGTCGATCGTGCACAGCAACAGCGCGCCGCGATGGCCGTCGCTGGCGCGATGATCGGCGGCGAGCGAGATCTGCACCTGCATCCTGGGCAGGACGGCATCATCCACGACTGCGGGGCGCCGCTCCGCCTTGCCGAAGCCGATCAGCGCCACCTGCGGTGGGTATATCACGCCCCACAGCCCCTCCACGCCCCGGTCGCCCAGGCTGGAAACGGTGGCGGTCGGATCGGTCAGTTCCGACGAGCGGATGCGGCCCGCTCTCATACGCTGGGTCGCGTCGCGGAGCGTCGCCATGAGAGCGTCGATGCCGAGTGTCTCCGCATCGTGGATGGCGGGCGCGATCAGGCCGCCGCCGCGGATGGCCACGGCGACCCCCAGATGCACGGCGTCGGCCGGGCGGAACGCACCCTCGATATAATGGCCGTTGAATTCCGGATACCGTTTCAGCGCCAGCGCGCTGGCCTTCAGCAGCAGCGCGGCCAGCAGCAGCCGTTGCGGCGGCGCGCGCTCGGCATTGGCCGTGGCGAGCCAGTTGGCAGCGGTCTCCAGGTCGATGCTGTGCTGGAGGTAGTAATGCGGGATTTCGCGCTTGGAGCGGGCCATGGCCGCGGCGATGGCCTTGCGCATTTCGCCCATGTCGATGCCGCGGCGGGCCGGCTCGCGCGGCTTTGCAGCGGGCGCTCCCCCCGCCGCCGCGACGTCTGCCGAGACGATGGCGCCGCCGGGGCCGGTGCCCTTCAGCCCCTGCAACGCCAGCCCCCGCTCCGCCGCCAGGCGCCTTGCGGCGGGCGAGGCCAGAATGCGCCCGCCCGATCCGACTGCGGCGGGCGGCGGTCTTGGAGGCGAAGCGACGTGCCGGTCCGGCGGTATGGCCGCCTCGGGCGCAGCGGAGGCAGGCGCGGGAGCCGCTGCCGGCCCGGGTTCCACGCCCACCCCCACGACCTCTGCCATGATCTCCGCCATGGGCGCGCCGACCGGGACGGTCTCGCCTTCCTGCAGCAGCAGCTTGGCGATGGTGCCGGTCTCGAAAATCTCGATCTCGATCGCGCCCTTCTGGGTCTCGACCACGGCGATGATGTCGCCGCGCTGGACCGGCTGGCCCTCGCGCACCAGCCATTCGACCAGGGTGCCGTCCTCCATGTCGGAGCCGAGCGAGGGCATGGTGAACAGGCCCATGACGCTAGCGCCCCAGGGTCTCGCGGGCGGCCTGGACGATGCCGGGCACCTGCGGGATGGCGGCAGCCTCCAGATGCTTGGCATAGGGGATCGGCACCTCGGCGCTGCAGACGCGGCCCACGGGGGCGTCCAGGTCCCAGAAGGCCTGTTCGGTGATGCGGGCGCTGATCTCCGCAGAGAGACTGCCGGAGCGCCAGCCCTCGTCGACCACCACCGCCCGGCGCGTCTTGCGGACGGAGGCCATGATGGTGGCGTCGTCCAACGGCCGGAGCGTGCGCAGGTCGATGACCTCGGCGGCCACGCCGTCCTTGGCCAGCGCTTCGGCGGCCTCCAGCGTCTTGAACAGCGAGCCGCCATAGGTGATGAGCGTGACCTGGTCGCCCGCGCGCCGCACGGCTGCCTTGTCGATATCCACCGGTCCGGCGTCTGCGGCCATCTGACCTTTCATGTTATAGAGCAGCGCGTTCTCGAAGATCAGCACCGGGTCCGGGTCTTCCAGCGCCGTCCAGAGCATGCCGCGTGCGTCCTCCAGCGTTGCCGGCGCCAGCACCCGGATGCCGGGAATGTGTGCGAACCAGCCCTCCAGGCTGTGCGAGTGCTGGGCGGCCAGTTGCTTGCCGGCGCCGGTCGCCATGCGGATCACGACCGGCACGCCGAACTGGCCGCCGGACATGTGGCGAACGGTGGCGGCGGTGTTCATGATCTGGTCGAGCGCCAGCAGGCTGAAATTGACCGTCATCACCTCGACGATCGGGCGCATGCCGCCCATGGCGGCGCCGATGCCGGCACCGGTGAAGGCGGACTCGGAAAGTGGCGTGTCGCGGATGCGCTCCTCGCCGAATTCCTCCAGCAAGCCCATGCTGACGGCATAGCAGCCGCCATAGCGGCCCACGTCCTCGCCCATGAGGAAGACGCGCTCGTCCTTGAGCATGGCCTCGCGGATGGCGGCGCGGACGGCCTCGCGATAGGTGGTCTCAACCGCGCTCATGGCCGGGCCTCCTCGGCCATGACGTGGCGGGTGAGGGTTTCCAGCGGTTCCCAGGTGCCGGCCTCGGCGAAGGCGACGGCCGTGTCCACCTCCTCGGCCACCTGCGCCTCGACCCGCTCCAGGTCGCCCGCATGGATGAAGTGGGTGGCCTCCGCCCACTCGGTCAGGCGCTTGATCGGCCCGTGCTCGCGCATGGCCTCCACCTCCGCCTTGTCGCGATAGAGCTGGGCGTCGAACATGGAGTGCGCGCGGAAGCGGTAGGTGCGGCATTCGAGGAAGTGCGGCGCTCCGGTCTCGCGCACCGCCGCCAGCGCCTGCCGCGCCGCGGCCTCCACATCCACCACGTTCATGCCGTCCACGGCCTGGCTGGCGATGCGGTAGCTTTCCGCCTTGCGATGAATGTCCGTCTCGGATTCGGAGCGATCGAGCGCGGTGCCCATGGCGTAGCGGTTGTTCTCGCAGACGAACAGCACCGGCAGCTTCCAGAGCGCAGCGAGATTCAGGCTTTCGTGGAACTCGCCTTCGGCCGCCGCGCCCTCGCCGAAGAAACAGGCGGTGACACGGCGGCGCTTCTGCATCTTGTCCGCCAGCGCCAGGCCGATGGCGAGCGGCAGGCCGCCGCCGACAATGGCGTTGCCGCCATAGAAGCGGGTTCCGGCGTCGAAAATGTGCATGGAGCCGCCGCGGCCATGGCTGCAGCCCTCCTGCTTGCCATACATCTCGGCCATGATTTTGGTCATGGGAATGCCGCGGACGATGGCGTGACCGTGCTCGCGATAGGTGGCGACCACGGCGTCGTCCGGCGCCAGCGCCTCCATCACCCCGGTCGCGACGGCTTCCTCGCCGATATAGAGGTGCAGGAAGCCGCGGATTTTCTCCTGGGTGTAGAGTTCAGCGCATTTCTCCTCGAACCGGCGGATGCGGATCATCTGGGCCAGCAGGTGCAGCACATGCTCCCGGCTGACTCTGGGATGCGTGCCGGAGGGGGGCTCGGTCATCGCTCGTCGCTCTCCAGGGTCGAGGTGTCGCCTTCCGGCAGGCCCAGCTCGCGCGCCTTCAGCAGACGGCGCATGATCTTGCCGGAGCGGGTCTTGGGCAGGGCCTCGCGGAACGCCAGGTCGCGCGGCGCCACCGCCGGGCCGAGGCGCGAACGGGCATGGCCGATGATCCGGCGTTTCAGCGCGTCGGAGGGCTCGAAGCCGCGGTGAAGCTGGACATAGGCCATCACCACCTCGCCCATGCGTTCGTCCGGCAGGCCGATGACGGCGGCCTCCGCCACCGCCTCATGCTCCATCAGGGCGCTTTCGACCTCGAACGGGCCGATCAGGTGGCCAGAGGACTTGATCATGTCGTCGGCGCGTCCGACGAACCAGAAATAGCCGTCAGCGTCGCAGAGGGCGAGGTCGCCGGTCAGGTACCAGCCGCCGGCAAACGCCTGGGCATAGCGCTCCGGATTGCCCAGATAGCCGCGGAACATGGACGGCCAGCCGGGGCGCAAGGCCAGCTCGCCGACCGCATTTCGCTCCGTCAACTCGCGCACCTCGCCGCCATCGGTCGCGACAATGCCTGCGTCGATACCGGGTAGAGGCTTGCCCATGGAGCCCGGCTTTACGTCCATGCTCGCATAGTTGGCGATCATGATGCCGCCGGTTTCCGATTGCCACCAATTGTCGTGGAAGGGCCTGCCGAACGCCTGATTGCTCCAGACCACCGCCTCTGCGTTCAGCGGCTCACCGACGCTCGCCATGAAGCGCAGGCGCGAGAGGTCGCGGCCCTGCATCGGCTCGGTGCCGATGCGCATCAGCATGCGGATGGCCGTGGGCGCGGTGTACCAGACCGAGACCTTCTCCGCTTCCAGGATGCCGTACCACCGCTCCGCATCGAACTCCGCCTCGTCCACGATCATGGTCAGGCCATTGGTCAGCGGCGAGACGATGCCGTAAGAGGTGCCCGTCACCCAGCCGGGATCGGCGGTACACCAGAAGATGTCGTCGGCGTGAAAATCGAGCGCGTATTGGCCGGTGACGTGGTGCGCCACCACCGCCTCATGCACGTGCATGACGCCCTTGGGCTTGCCGGTGGTGCCGCTGGTGAAATGCAGGAGCGCAAGGTCTTCGGGGCGTGTCCGGACGGTCTCGAATTCGGAGGAAGCCGCTTCCAGCAAGGGCGCCAGCGCGGCCGTGGCCGCCGGCACGTCTTCGCCGCCATCGATCAGCAGCACATGCTTCAGGGACGGCAGGTCGGCCCGCCACGCCGCCACCTTGCGCTCATAGAGAGCCTTGGTGGTGACCAGCACCGACGCCTCGCCGATTTCCATTCGGGTGCGGATCGGGTCCGGCCCGAAGGCGGAGAACAGCGGCGAGAACACCAGCCCGGCCTTGAGCGTCCCCAGCACGCTCACATAAAGCTCCGGCACCCGGCCCAGGAGCGAAAACACCCGGTCGCCCTTGTCGAGGCCCAGCCCGTGCAGCATGGCAGCGAATTTCGCCGTGTCCCGGCGAAGGTCGGCATAGGTGATGTCGCGCCGCTCGCCAGCCTTCCCGAGCCAACGGATCGCGCACTTGCCGCCCTGGCCTGCCGCCAGATGCCGGTCCACGGCCTCGTGTGCGATGTTGAGGCCGCCACCTGTCAGCCCGTCCAGCAAATGGCGCGCCGCATCCCAGGAAAATCGGGCGCGCTCGGCCGGATAGTCGCTGAGGACCGGAGCCGCGAATCCGGCGTCCGTGTGCTTGACGATGCGCTGCTCCAAAATCTGGCACCCCTTTCCGGCCCGCGGCCTTGGGTGGTCGACAACCAAGCCCGGCAAAAATGCAACCATGGCCGCCGTCGCGCAACCATGACCTAAATCAAGGTCCTGAGATTCATTGCCACGCGCATAGACGTAGATCAATTTCGGTGCGTATCTTCTTTGGCAGACTTGCCTGACGGTGAAACGGCGCGTGAGCGAGACGGCGATGCGACGGATCTTGGTGACAGGTGCGATGGGCCAGATCGGCAGCGAGTTGGTTGAGGCCCTTTGCCGTGAATATGAGCCCGGTCGGATCGTGGCGTCCGACATTCGGATGCAGCAGCCCCCCAATGGCCCGGCGAGCGAGCGTGCGGCCGTCGTGGCCGAGCACGTGGACTGCACGCGGCCTCATCAATTGCAGGAGGTCGTGCGGCGCCATGATGTCGGGACGATCTATCATCTGGCGGCGCTGCTCTCGGCCGTGGCGGAGGACAAGCCGCAGGTGGCGTGGAATGTGAATATGGGCGGCCTTTACAATGTGCTGGAGGTCGCCCGGCAATATGGTTGCGCCGTGTTCTTTCCCAGTTCTATCGGCGCGTTCGGTCCTTCCACGCCCCATGATGCCACGCCGCAAACGACGATCCAGCGTCCGACGACAATGTATGGTGTGACCAAGGTCGCCGGGGAATTGCTTTGCGACTATTACGCAAGCCGCTTTGGCGTCGACACCCGCGGGCTGCGATTGCCGGGGCTGATCTCGTACAAGACGCCGCCGGGCGGGGGCACCACCGACTACGCGGTCGAGATCTTCCGCCAGGCGATCCGCTATCGCCATTACACCTGCTTTCTGCGCGCCGACACGCGGCTTGACATGATGTACATGCCGGACGCGATCCGGGGCATGATCGAGCTGATGGCTGCCGACGCCCGCCGTCTCGCCAACCGCAACGCCTATAACGTCAGCGCCATGAGCGTGACGCCGGAGGAGATGGCCGCCGCCATTGCGGCGCGGCTGCCGGGCTTCGCTATCGATTACGACATCGACCCCGTCCGGCAGGCCATTGCCGACTCCTGGCCTCGCAGCCTGGATGATAGTGCCGCCAGGCAGGAATGGGGCTGGGCGCCGGCCTTTGACCTGGGCGCAATGTGCGATGACATGATCGCTCACCTGAGCCAGGCCCTGAAACCGGCCCGATCCGGTTGAGCGCACCCGAAGGGAGGCCAAGCATGCCTGACGACCGCCTGAAACCGATCCTCGCAGCCCATCTCGCCTCGCTTGAGGAGACGGGCACCCGGAAGGGGGCCGAGCGCGTCATCCGCGGGGTGTTGCCACCGGCCGGCGACCTGGGCCCAAGGTATTTGCTGGAAGGGCAGGGCGACCGGCCTTTTTTGCGGATGAACGCCAATAGCTATCTCGGGTTGTCGAGCGACCCCGCCGTGATCGCAGCGGAGGAACACGCCGTCCGCACATTCGGGGCGGGTCCCGGTGCGGTGCGGTTCATCAGCGGAACCTGGGTGCCGCATCGGGAATTGGAGCGACGGCTCGCGGCCTTTCACGGGCGAGAGGCGGCCATGCTGTTCAGTTCCGCCTATGCGACGGTCATGGGGCTCCTGCCGTCGTTGATCACGCCGGAGACAGCGGTGATCAGCGACGAGCTCAACCACAACTGCATTATCAACGCCATTCGGCTGTCCACGCCGCGTGAGAAGCGGATCTATCGTCACTTGGCGATGGCGGAACTGGAAGAGCAGTTGCAAGCGGCCAGCCAGACCTGCCGGCGAGCGATCATCGTGACGGACGGCATATTCAGCATGCGTGGCGATCACGCGCCGCTCGACCGGATCATGGCGCTTGCCCGCCGGTATGACGAAAAATTCGCCGAAAACGTGCTGGTCGTTGTCGATGACTCGCACGGCATCGGCGCCCTGGGCCGGACGGGCCGCGGTACGGAGGAAGCAACGGCCAGCGGGCCCGCAGACCTGCTGGTGGCGACGCTCGGCAAGGCGTTCGGCGTGAACGGCGGCTATGTCGTCGGCAGCGACACCCTGATCGCCTATCTGCGCGAAACGGCGCCGTTCTATATCTACTCGAACCCGATCACGCCTGCCGAGGCCGCCGCGGCGGCGGCGTCCCTGACCATCCTCGAGAGCCCGCGGGGCCTCGCATTGCTTGAGCATCTGCGGGCGATGACCACCCGCTTTGAACGGGGTTTGCTGAACCTGGGGCACGAAATCATCCCGAGCGCCCACCCGGTGACGCCGCTCCTGGTGCGCGACACGCCGCGAACGCGCCGGATGATCGAGCATTTGTTCGCTGCCGGCATCCTCGCAACCGGGCTGGGCTATCCGGTCGTGCCACGAGGCGATGAGGAGATCCGCTTTCAGATCGCCGCCGACCATACGCCCGCGGACATCGACGCCGCGCTGGATGCCGTGCGGACGTTTGACGGGTGACAGGGGCAGGCGGCTGTCGTGGCCTGAGCACATGCCGCCTGCAAGTCTATCTCACCGCCACCGCCGACAACGACCGCCCTACCCTCACCATCATGGCCAGCGCCTGATCGCGGCAACCCCTCCCGTGTTGGAGCCCGATGTTTGATCGGGTCCGGTTTCCCCCGGGACCGCAGACGAAGCTCGGCCTTTTGCCGCCCCCGGCCGGCAGCGCGGTTGGAGCATTTCGGGCCGGGTGATAAGCTTTCCTCCGGTCGTTGGCGCAAGTGATGTGCAACTACCGCTGCAATCGGGGCACCAGCCCCCATAACAAAAGCAGGAGGAAACGATGGCATTCGATTTTCGGACATGGCGCCTTTTACGCTGGGCCTTGGCTCCCGGCCTGGCTCTCGGCGTCATTTGCGGCGCCAGCGCCCAGGAGTTCACCATCAAGATCGGCCATATCGCCTCCACCACCGACGAGGATCACAAGGGCGCGCTGGTCTTTCAGAACTTCGTCGAATCGCAGACCAACGGTCGGGTGAAGGTGGAGATTTATCCGGGCGGTCAGTTGTGTGGCAATTTCCGCCAGTGCCTGGAAGCGGTGCAGATCGGCGCGATCGAGATCACGGGCTCGACCGTCGGCGGCGCGGCGAACCTGCTGCCCGAGTTGCAGGTGACTGACCTCCCCTACATGTTCCCGAACGACCGCGTCGCCGAAAAGGTCATGCACTCGCCCTTCATGGACAAGGTGCGGGCCGCCATGCTGGCCAAGACCGGCACGCTGCGGCTGATGGGCCTGAACAACACCGGCGGCTGGCGCGATTTCTTCACCACCGGGGCGGTCATTCGCACCCCCGCCGACCTCAAAGGCCTGAAAATCCGGACCATCGAGTCGGAATTGCAGGTGGAGATGGTCAAGCTCTTGAGCGGCAGTCCGACGCCCATTCCCTGGCAGGAATTGTACACCTCGCTCGCGACCAAGGTGGTGGTCGGCACCAAGAACGGCATCACCGACATCGTCAACATGAAGTTCCAGGACTTCCTGCATTACGCCATCCTGGACCACCACGCCTACATGTTCCTGTTCTGGTGGATGAACGACAATGCGCTGAAAAGCTATCCGCCGGAGATCCGGAAAGTGGTGCTGGACGGCTTTCACCACATGACGTCGGTGGCCAGCAACGACCCGAAATACACCCAGCTTGCCGCCTATGAGGCGTTCCGCAAGGCCGGCGGCACGGTCTATGTGCCGACGCCGGAGGAAAAGGCGCAGTTCGTCGAGAAGGTGCAGCCGCTGCGCAAATGGTTCACCGACAAATACGGCCCGGAATGGCTGGACGCACTGGAACAGGCCATCGCCGACGCCCAGAAGGACATCGCAGCCGAAGACGCGCGCATCATGGAATAGCCTCCGTCTTATAGGGCGGATTCTTTTCCGGCTGGCTCACCACCCCATTTTCCCTATCCCCGCGGAAGCGGGGACCCATGCCTGAGAGGCCAAGACACAGTCCGTGTCCTGTGTGAAGCTCTCAGGCATGGGCTCCCGCTTCCGCGGGAGATGGGGCAGGAGAGTGGGGCAACGAGTACCGAACCCACTTTAACCCCCGTCTCGGCGCGCTCGGGCCGGGTCCCCCTGACGGGGCGCCCGGCCTTTTTCGGTGCCCCGTGCCGGCGGCTCGGTCGGGCGGTTCGGGCGGGCGGCTTTAGGCGAAGCCCAACAGCCGCGGCAGCGTCATGGTTAGCGGCGGCAGATAGGTGATGAGGAAGATGACGCCGATTTCCACCAGCAGGAAGGGCAGCATCTCGCGGGCGATCACCTCGATGCTGAGCTTTGTCAGCGACGACGCCACGAACAGGATCAGCCCCATGGGCGGCGTGGCGAGGCCCACCGTCAGGTTCACGCACATGATGATGGCGAAGTGCAGCGGATCGATGCCGAGCCCGACCATGGTCGGCGCCAGGATCGGCCCCAGGATCAGGATGGCCGGGCCCGCGTCCAGGAACATGCCGACGATCAGCAGCAGCACGTTGATCAGGAACAACAGCAGGTAGGGTTCCTCGGTGATTGAGAACAGCAGGCCCGACAGCAGGGCCGGGATCTGGCTCAGCGTCGCCGCCCAGGCAAACGCCGTGGCGGTGCCGACCACCAGCAGGATCGCGCCCGACGACACCGCGGCGCGCAGGAAGATTTGCGGCAGTTCGCGGGGCGCGAGCGTTTTCAGGACGAAGACGCTCAGAATCAGCGCATAGAAGGCGGCAATCGCCGCCGCCTCGGTCGGCGTGAAGACGCCGCCGACAATGCCGCCCAGAATGATAACCGGCGTCAGCAGCGGCAGCGCGGCCTCCCGCCCGGTGCGGGCCATCCGGCCGATCGAGGCGCGCTCGGCCGATTTCGGGTAGTTGCGGCGTTTCGAGATGACGGCGGTCACCGCCATCAGCGCAAACCCCACCAGCAGCCCCGGCACGACGCCGGCGGCGAACAGCCCGGCGACCGAGACATTCATCATGAAGGCATAGACCACCATGATGATGCTGGGCGGGATGATCGGGCCGATCACGCTGGAGGCCGCGGTGACGGCGGCGGCGAATTTGCGGCTGTAGCCGTCCTTCTCCATCGCCGGGATCATGATCGAGCCGACGCCGGACGTGTCCGCCACCGCCGAGCCGCTGATGCCGGCGAACAGCATCGAGGTGACGATGTTCACATGGGCGAGGCCGCCGCGCAGATGGCCGACCAGGGCGTTGGCGAAGGCGACCAGGCTCTGGGTGATGCCGCCGCGGTTCATCAACTCGCCGGCCAGGATGAAGAAGGGGATCGCCATCAGCGGAAACTGGTTGATGCCGGCAAAGGTGCGCTGGACAATCATGCTGAGGAACAGCTCTTTGCCCTGGACGATGAAGCTGACCATCGGCGCGATGCCGAGCCCGAACACGATCGGCACGCCCAGCGCCATCAGGCCGAGGAAGATCCAGAAAAACAGCAGGGTCATGGCCGTCCGCCCCCTTTCAGCCGACCAGGCTCGGATCGCCGGCGCCGTGGCGGTCGGTGCCGCGGGCGGGGTCGATCACGCCTTTCAGCGCGTTGAGCCAGAATTCCAGCGCCACCAGCGCCGTCACCGCGCAGCCGATCGGCATGGCGGCATAAACGTAGGAAATCGACACGTCGATGGTGGAGGCGCGCTGAATCCGGGCGTTTTGGGTCAGGAAGGTCGCCTGGTCGACGAACATGAGCATGAGCGCGATGATCGCGCCGAAAACTCCCACCAACAGCAGGAAATAGAGCCGCCCTTTCAGCGCGTTCGCCAGCGCATCGATGGCGATGTGGGCGCCCAGGCTGAGGCCGACGGGCGCCACGATGAAGGTCATCCAGACCATGACGAACTTCGCGATTTCCTCCGACCAGGGGATGGCGTCGCTCAGGACATAGCGGCAGAAGACGCTGGCGATGATGATGCCGGTCATGACCGCCAACAGCAGGACCGCCGCGGCCTTGCACAACAGCAACAGAAGCCGGTTCAGGCCCCCGACCAATCGTTCCACGAAGCCGATGGCATCAACCATGCCGCACTGGCTCGGGCCTGCGGTCCACCATCCTGGGCATCCTCCGGTCTTGTGGCGGGCTCTGACGGCCTGCCTTGGGGGAATCCATTATGGCGGCGGGTTCGCCGGCCGGTCAATTCAGTCGCGCGGCAACCCGTCCGACCCGCTCCATGGCGGCCAGGACATGGCGCTGCTCCAGGCCCGGCCATTGCACGCGCACCAGGATCTGGTCGATGCCCAGCTCGTCGCGATACCGGGCCATCTGGTCGGCCACCTCCGCTTCGTCGCCGACCAGGAAGCGCTCGGCCATGAAGGTGTCGAAGCGCTCGCGGAAGCCGGCGCTGTTCGCATCCTTCTGGCCCCAGGACGCATAGGCCTCGTACTTGCCGAGCAGCGAGGGCAGGGCGGTGTCCAGTGCCTGTTGCCGCGTGGCGCCGATGACGCATTCCCGGATGACCGGGCGGCGGGCCGGCGGCGGATGGCCCGCCGCGATGCGCGCGGTCTCATAGATGGCCGTGCGCGCGCGGATGCCCTCGAAGGTGGCGCTGGGCGCGATCACCCAGGGATGGCCGAGCCGCCCGGCGCGGCGCACCGCCGGCGGGGCCTCGCCGCCGATCCAGACGGTCGGCCCCTCCGGGCGCACCGGGCGGATGCTGGCGCCGACGCCCGGCACGCAATAGTGCTTGCCCGCGTGCGTGACCACGTCCTCGGACCACAGGCGCTTCATCACGTGCAGGGCTTCCTCGAAGCGTTCGCCCCGGCTTTCCATCGGCGCGCCGAGGCCCTGGAATTCTTCCGGCCGGTAGCCGACGCCCAGGCCCAGAATGTATTTCCCGCCGGCGAGCCAGTCGAGCGAGGCGGCGTATTCCGCCACCAGCACCGGGCTCATCATCGGCAGCAGCACCACGGCAATGCCCAGTTCCAGCCCCGTGGCCTCGCCGGCCAGCCGGGCGATCAGGGGTTCGGCCTGGAGCATCTGCAAGGGTTCGGTCAGGAAATGCTGGCCGACCATGACGGTCTCGAAGCCGTTATCCCTGGCTGCGCGGGCCTGTTCGCAGAGATGGGCGATTTCCGGGCCGATCTCCGCGCCCTTCGGCCATTGGGTGGCCATGTAAAGACCCAGCTTCATGGCGCGCGCCTCCGTTCGCTGTCGACCGGGCCAGCCTGCCATGGCGCGCGCAAGCTGGCCACTGGAACTTGCCGGGACTTGCGGTCAGACTGGCGCTATCGGTTTACGGGAGGAGAGAAGCGACCATGCGGATCGGCCTGATCGGATACGGCGCGTGGGGACGTCAGCACGCCGCCGCCATCGAGCGCCTGCCGGGTCTTGAACTCAGCGCCATTGCGGTGCCGGGCGAGGCGTCGCGCGCTGCCGCGGCGGCGGCCCATCCCGGGGCTACGGTCTATCGCAGCTACCGCGAATTGCTGGCGTGCGCGCCGGTCGACATGGCGGATGTGGTCGTGCCCAACCACCTGCACGGCAAGATCGCCATGGCGGCGCTGGCCGCGGGCAAGCACGTGCTGCTTGAGAAGCCGATGGCCATCAGCCTTGCCGAATGCGACCGGCTGCTGGCCGCCGATGCCAGCTCCGGCCGTCGGATTTCGGTCGGGCACGAGTTGCGCCTGTCCAGCCAGTGGGGCCGGGTCCAGCGCGAGATCGCGGCGGGTCGGATCGGCGAGCCGCGGCATGTCTCGGTCGGCCTGTTCCGCAACCCCTACCGCCCCGGCGCCGACGGCTGGCGCTGCGACCCGGCGCGGGTCGGCTCGTGGAGCCTGGAGGAAACCGTCCATTTCTTCGATCTGGCCCTCTGGTATCTGGACGCCATGGGGGAGGAGGCGACGGTGCAGGCGATGGGCGTTCCGTCCGTCCGCTTCCCCGCGCTGTTCGAGACGCTGTGCGCCCAGATCCGGTTCGCCAACGGTCGCACCGCCACGATCAACCACACCACCGGCGGCTTCGGCCATCATCAATGGGTCGAGGTCATCGGTTCCGAGGGCGCGATCCGCACCGCCTGGCAGGGCCGGATGGATCGCGACGAGACGCCGTCCTGCGACTTCCGCATCCGGCCGTGCGGGTTCGCGGTCGAGCGCGGTCGGCACGAGTTCGAGGAGGTCGCGCTCGCGCCCTCCGGCGAGCTGGTGGAACTGGAACGCCAGCTGGCGCTGACGGCAGAGGCGTTTCGCGAGGGCCGGGCGCTGGTCTCGGCGGCGGAGGCCCGGCGCAGCGTGCAACTCTGCCTCGCCGCGGAGGAGGCGGCCCGAACCAACGCGCCCGTGTCGGTGTCGCGGTGACCTTCCCGCGTGGCGGGGGAGGCTGGCCGATCTATGGCGCCTCCAGCGCCTGGCGCATGCGCGCCTCGGCATGGGCGGCGGCGGCGCGCAGGCGGAGGGCGGACTTTTCGGTCCGTCCCACGGCCGGCTCCGATGCCGCCGGGCCGACCGCCAGGACGTGAGCCCCGTTCAGGCAGATCGCCCGCAACGGTGGCAGCGCGCGGTAGAGGGCGCGGTAGTGCTCGGCCTCGGCCCGCGCGCGTTCGGCCAGTTGCGGGCCATAGAGGCGGTGCAGCCGGCGCGGCAACAATCGCCGCTCGGCCCAGGGCGGGCGGCGCAGGGCCGGTGCGTCCGGGCTGCGGGTCAGGATGACGAGGGCGTGGGTGGCGCCGCGGGCCAGGGCCTCCATCAGGGGCAGGTGGTTCAGGACGCCGCCGTCCAGCAGGCGGCGGCCGTCCAGCGCCACCGGCCCCGCGGCCAGCAGCGGCATTTGCGTGGTGGCGCGCAGGATTTCGAGCGCGCGGCCGGGCGCGCCGAAGCCGGTCAGATAGACGGTTTCGGCGGCGCGGACATCGGTGGCGGTGGCGACCAGTTCCGGCCCGGGCTCGGCGAGGCGCTGCCGGTCGAGCGGCTTCACCGCGGCAAAGACCCGGTCGACGAGAAAGTCGATGTCGACCACGGGCCGGCCCCGCAGCGCCCGCAACGGGTCGATGAAGGCGCGGTTGTTGATGTCCTCATAGAAAATGCGGGTGCCGAAGCGCGCCTGCCCGGCGCGCAGATAGGCGAGCGCGCAGGCGCCGGCGGAGGTGCCGATCATCAGGTCGAAACAGTGGCCGAGCCCGGCCGCCTCGATGGCGGAGACCATGCCGCCAGCGATGACGCCGCGCATGGCGCCGCCCTCGGCGACCAGGGCGATGCGCAGGCCGTCGTCGAAGGGCGGGCCGGACGCACCGCTGTCGCGCCGCCGCCGCAGCGCAGCAGCCACGCCGACGCCCACCGCACCGCTCATCCCTGCGGGGCGGTCAGGGTGTCCAGCAGCAGCAGCGCCTGCCGCCGGCAGCCGACGCTTTCCATCCAGGCGGCCAGCCGTGCCGGCGTGTCGAGGCCCGCGGGCGCCCGGTGCAGTTCCAGTTCGACCGGGCGCGGCGCGATCTCCAGGCGGATGCGATAGCGGGCGCCGTCCCTCGCCGGCAGCGTCGCCGGCCAGTCGATCACCGTCCTGCCCGCATGCCAGACCCGTTCGGCGCTGGCGCCGGACGCCAGGTCGGTGATGGTGAGGCGGTTGTCCCCGTCCATCGTGCCGGGCCGCCAGAGGCGCAGGGGCGCCTCCGGCAGGCCGCACTGGGTGGCGGAGTGGGCGACGGTGATCAGGGCCGGGTCGCGCAATTGCTGGTCCGGCGCGGCGCGGACCGCGCCCAGCCGGGTCTGCTCGGTGTCGCGCGACGCCACCAGCCGGCCGAGATTGGCCATCATGCCGCCGTCGCCGGCCTTGGCCGCGGTCTCGCCGATGGGGCCGTCATAGGGGCCGGCAATGGTGCGGGTCTTGCCCGCGGCGTCGTTGATCATGACCATGCCGCCGGCGGGCACGGCCACCGCGGTCGCGGAATCGACCATCGACCCCGGTTGCAGGCCCGGCACGGTGCTGGAGAGCACGACCACGGGCGCGGCGTGCAGCGCCCCTGCCGTCATCGCCCCCGCCGCCATGACCAGCCCGATTGCAAGCAGCAGTGTCCGCCAAAGCCGCACCGTCATTTCTCCTTCAACTCCATGCGCGCGCCGGTCTCGCCGGCTGCCAGCCTTTGCCGGTGCAATGCTACCACAGGATCGTCGCCGAGACAGGCCAGCAGGGTGTGCGCCCGCGCGGGATCGCAACCCAGGGCCGCATAGGCGGCGCGATAGCGGTCGAGCCAGTCCGGCGCCGCGGCCGCGTTCAGGGTGGCGACGGCGATGGCGTCGCGCTTGCCCTTCAGCACGATGTCGCCGATGGGCTGCACCGGCAGCGGCGCGTCCAGATGCGCTTCCGCCTCGCGGAGGCAGACGCCGCTCACGGCGATGCGAGTGCCGAACGCCTTGTTGGCGCCCTCCAGCCGGGCGGCGGTGTTCATGGCATCGCCCAGCGCGGTGTAGTCGAAGCGCAGCCGGCCGCCGAAATTGCCGACCGTCGCCTCGCCGGAATGGACGCCGATCCGGGTCGTGCCCAGGCGGGCGTCGGTACGCTCGGCCCGGAACCGTTCGGCAAAGGCGTCGATGGCCATGGCACAGCGCACCGCATGGGCGGCGTGGGCCGGGTCGTGACCGGGCACGCCGAACAGGGCGACGACCGCGTCGCCGATATATTTGTCGACCACGCCGCGATGGGCCATGACGATGGCGCTGACCCCGTCCAGATAGTCGTTCAGCAGGCGGCCGAGCGCCTCGGGCGCCATCGCCTCGCTCATGCCGGTGAAGCCCTCAAGGTCGGTGAAGAGGAAGCTCATCTCGCGCCGCTCGCCGCCCAGGCGCAGGCCGGACGGGTCGCGCACCAGCTCTTCCACCAGTTGCGGCGCCAGATAATGGGCGAAGGCCGAGCGGATGAAGCGGCGTTCGCGATGGGCCAGCAGCGCGTCCAGGCCCATGGTGGCGCCAGCGCCGAGCAGCAGCGCCAGCAGGGCCGCTGTCACCGGCAGCACCGCACCGCCGAGGCTCGCGAGGCCGATGGCTCCGGCGAGCCACCCGCCGGCCAGCACGATCAGCGCCGGCAGCTTCAGCAGCCAATGCCAGCGCGCCATTGCCACCAGCGCGGCCAGGACGGCCAGCGCCAGCACGGCGGCCCAGCGCGCCGGCGCCGGCCATTCCGGCACCAGCCGGTTGTCGAGCAGTTGCGCCACCAGATGGGCGTGGATCGCCACGCCGGCGGTGGCGGGGCCGCCCAGCACTGCCGATAGCGGCGTCGCATGTCGGTCCTGTTGCGGCAGGTCCGCACCGACCAGCACGATCCGGTCCTTGAACCAGCCGGCCAGCACCGCCGGGTTTGCGGCCATCAGCGGCAGGATCAGCGCGGGCGTGGTCTGGAATGGCGGCGAGCCGTCGGTGCCGGGCAGGCGCCAGTCGACGGTCCAGGTCTCGCCCGCCCCGTCCGGGCCATCGCGGCCGGCAAGAGCTGCGGCGAGGCTGGGGGTATCGGTGCCGGCCAGCCCGCGGCTGTGGCGGCGGACCATGCCGTCCGGATCGGTGGTCAGGTTGGCGAAGCCGAAGCGGCCGCCGCTCTCCGCCCCGAACGTCCGGAGCCAGGCGGTTTGCGGTGCGGTCATGCCCGACCGGGCATCGGCCCAGGCCAGCACCACCGGCCCCGGAAACGCCTTGATGGCGGCGGCGAGGCGCGCGTCCTTTGCCGGCTCGGTCGGCTGGTCCAGCAGGATGTCGAGGCCGACGGCCCGGGCGCCCGCCGCGCCCAGCAACCTCACCACATCGGCCAGCAGCCCGCGGTCCACCGGCGAGCGATAGGGCAGGCGGGCCATGGTCGCCTCGTCGACGGCGACGATGGACAGGCGCGAATCCTGCCCGGCCGCGGGGCTGGCCATGGCGATCCGGATGCGGTCGGCAATGCCGGTCTCCAGCCCGTGCAGTGGGCCGACCCAGCGCACGGCCGCAAGCGCCAGCGCCGCCGCGACCGCGGCAATCGCCAGCAATCCGCCCGCCCGCCGGGCGGTTTTTCGCGAGGGAGAGACCAAACCAGACCCTTTGCGCAACACCGTAGCGCCACCGGGCGCCTGCGAATTTTTCCCGCCAATTTAGCAGGTTGGATCGAAATCCCAACTTAAGATAGCTTCGGCCGACCTTGTCCGGAGTCACCGCGTGCCGATCCTGAACCGCCTGCAACTGCCCCTTCTGTTCGCGGCCCTGCTGCTGCTGTCCGCCTGTGCCCAGTATGTGAAAACGCCGCCCCTGTCACCGTCGCCCACCACGGTGAGCCCCGAGGACGAGCTGGCCGCCCGTCTCGCCCGCATCACGCCGCCGGTGACCGGCGACGGCACCGAGCCGGTCTGGCTGCCGCGGCCGCATTCCAACGTGAAGCAGCCGCAGGTGGGCGACGATCTCGGCCACGGCATCACGGTCACGCCGGAACTGGCCGTGCTGTTCCAGGCATCGGCGGACAAGGACTGGCAGTACTGGAAAGCGGCGCTCGGCGCCGCCGAACGCTCGCTGCCGCATACGCCGGAGGCGGCCTATATCCTCAGCTCGCAGCGGATCAAGACCATGATCCACGCCGGCCGGCCGGCGGAAGCGTTCGAGGAACTGGCGCGGCTCAACCGTATCGAGAGCGACCTGTTCGGCGACAATTCCGAAACCCTATCCCAGTACGGCCAGTACAATTTCTGGCTGAACCGCCCGGACGAGGCGATCGAATATTACAGCCTGATGCTGGACAATCTGGGCGACTGGTGGATTCCGACCTTCTACTACGGCAAGCCGGAAAATATCGGCAATGCCAAGCGGCTGGCTGGCGCCATGGTGCGGGCCTATATCGGCATGTCCGGCGCCTATGTGATGAAAAAGGACTACCGCACCGCCATGGCCTGGGGCCGGCTGGGGCTGGAACGGGCGCAGGACATTATCGGCATTTCGCACCATCCCATTTACGGCCTGTTCGTCGTCCCCACGGCCTACATGTACGAGGGTCATGCCTGGATGCTGACCTTCTACGCCGCCGCCCGCCTGGGCGTCAGCGGCGACCGGGAGGCGAACCAGCCGCTGATCGACGCGGCCAAGGCCTATTTCCGGCAGGCCCAATACCGCTGGGGCGACCTGGTGGTCGATTCGGTCATCGACTTCGTCGCCTATGACCGGGGCTTGCAGCCGCAGGAAACCGCCCGCATCGGCCCTCTGCCCGAACCGGGCCTGGCGACGCCGGAGCGGCTGGCCGCGGCGCGCCATGTGCGGCCCGCCGGCCTGGAGACGCGCGAGGCCATCGCCCTGCCCATCCCCCATCCGGATTCGATCCGCCTGCCGGGCGCAGGTGAGGTCAACTCGTTCAACTTCACCGTCAGCCCGGCGCTGGCGAAGGCCAATGCGGCCTTCCTGCGGGGCGAATACGGGGCGGCGGCCGGGCTCTACGCCGCCATCGCCCGCGATGAGAAAGAGCCGCTGAAGCGCTGGCATGCCTCGGCCCAGGCGATCAAGGCGATGATCGCCGCCGGCCGCTCCGCCGATGCCCTGGCCGCGCTCCCGGCCAATGCGGAGTTGGAGCAGGCGTTTTTCGGCACCAATCTGGGCGCCAGGGCGTTGCGGGGCGACGCCAAATTCTGGCTCGGCGACTATGACGGCGCGGTGCGGGACTATCTGCAGGTGGCGGAGGCGCTGGGCAGTTTCCGGCCGCCGACCCTGTTCGTGTTCCCGCCGCAGATCCCGCAGCTCTCGCTCATGAACCAGGCGCAGTTCCGCGCCTATCTGGGGATCGCGCGGGCGCTGATGTACAAGGGCGACTACGCCGCCGCCCTGCCCTGGGCCGAAGCGGCGGAGCAGTTGTTCGAGGAAACCCATTACGCCTGGCAGCACGAGCTTTATCGTGCCTATCTGAAGATCGACCGCGACATGTTTTTCGGCCGCGGCCTGAACCTGGCGGTGATGGCCGCGGCCCGGCTGGTGCTGGGGCAGGACGAGCCCCAGGGGCAGGACCGGTTTGCCGCCGCCAAGGCCTATCTGGAGGCCATGAGCTTCGCGAGCGGCCTGACCACGGTCGACGCCATCCGCGCCCGCGCCCTGCTGGACGCCGGCCGGCCCGCCGACGCGGAGAAGATCGCCGCTGCCGCCGCCCGCTTTGCCGCGGCAGAGGGCCAGGCCGACCTGCTCTGGCAGGTACAGGCGCTTCGGGGCGAGGCGTTGGAGGCCCTCGGCCGGCAGCGGGAGGCGGAACGCGCCTTCCGCGCCGCCCAGACCGCCATCGAGGCCATTTCGGGCGCGCTCGCCACCGACGGCTCGAAGCGGCAGTTCAGCATCGGCAAGGGCGATATCACCCGCCGCCTGGTCGCCTATGACCTGGGGCGGAAGGACTATGCCCGCGCCTTCGCCGACCTGGAGCAGGGCCGCGCCCGCGCCTTCGTCGACATGGTCGGCCAGGTGCAGTTGGCCAGGGGCCGCAACCAGGCGCTGGTCGCCAAGGTGCGCGCGCTCGACGGCCGCATCCGCGCGGCCCGCATCCGGGCCTCGGCCCCGGGCAAGGCCGCGCCCGGCCTCAGCGCCGAGGTGCAGCGCCTTGCGGCCGAGCGGCACCGCGCGGTGGCCCGCCTGCGCCGCCAGTCGCCGGAACTGGCGGACGCGCTGGCGATCTCGGCCCAGGGCTTGCGGCCGGTGCAGCAGCGCCTCGGGCCGCGCGACCTGCTGCTCTACACCCTGCCGGAGGCGGATGCGGACGCACCGATCCGCTTCCTTGCGGTGCGGCGCGGCGGGGCTTCGGTCCTGACGACGACACTCAGCCATGGCGAGGTCGAGACTCTGCTGGCGCCCTTCACCACCGACGACCCGCTGGGCGACGCGCCGTTGCAGCAGGCGGCGGTGGAGACGCTGAGCCGGGGCCTGGGCCTCGCGGACTGGCAGCCGGCCGGCACGCTCTATGTGGTGCCGAGCCGGTCGCTCTATTTCCTGCCCTGGGCGGCGATGCCGGTCCGGGTGCCGGTGGTGGTGCTGCCGACCGGCGGCTGGCTGCTGCGCTCGCCCGACCGCATCGCCACGGCCCGCGCCGCCATTGTCGGCGACCCGGCCCTGGGCGGCGACTGGGAGTCGCTGCCCGGCGCGCGTGTGGAGGCGGACGACATCGCCGCGCTTTACGGCGTCTCGGCGATCACTGGCAGCGCGGCCAGCGTCGAGGCACTGCGCGCCCGCGTCGGCCGCGGCGTGCGCGTGCTGCATCTGGCGACCCACGGCGTGTTCAATGCGCGCGAGCCGCTGCAATCGGCGATCCTGCTCAGCCATGACGGTGGCACCGAGCGCCTGACGGCGTCCGACCTGTTCGAACAGCCGCTGCCGGCGACCCTGGTGGTCATGTCCGCCTGCGAGACCGGCCTCGGCCAGGTGACGGCCGGCGACGATTTCCTCGGCCTCGCGCGCTCGTTCTATCTAAGCGGGACGCATGCGGTGGTGAACAGCCTCTGGCCCGTGCATGACAAGCCCACCCGGCGGTTCATGGAAGTGTTCCACCGCGAAGCCGCCGGGGGCGACCTGGGCCGGGCCTGGCTGAAAGCTCGCGACACGCTGAAGGACGAGGGCTTGCCGCCGTCGGTCTATGGCGCGTTTGTCCTGGGCGGAGCCGCGCGCATCTGATACTGGGGCCCTTCAGCGCCCCCCGCCGCTCTCATCCTGAGTGGCGCGCGGCGCGTATCGAAGGACGGGGGGAGGCCTCGCTCCGGGTGCGCGGTTCAGATCGCCGCTACCGCGTGACCGCCGTCGACCACCAGCACCTGGCCGGTGACATAGCGCGACGCGTCGCTGGCGAGGAAGAGCAGGGCGCCGGTCAGGTCGTCCGGCAGGCCCAGCCGGCGCATCGGCACGCGGGCGATCAGGGCCTTGCCGGGCTCGGTCTCGAAAAAGGCGCGGTTCAGGTCGGTCAGGATATAGCCGGGCGCCAGCGAGTTCACCCGGATCTGCTGGCGCGCCAGCTCCATCGCCATCACCCGTGTCAGGTGGTCGAGGCCGGCCTTGGCGACGCCGTAGGCCACCACCCCCGGCTGGGTGCGGATGCCCAGCAGCGAGGAGATGTTGACGATGGTGCCGCCGTCTCCATCCTCGGCCATCTGGCGCGCCACCGCCTGGGCGACGTTCCAGGCGCCGGTCAGGTTGGTGTCCAGCACCGTCTCCCAGTCCTCGGCGCTGACATCCAGCAGGCGGCGGGTGACGGCGACGCCGGAATTGTTGACCAGCACGTCGATGCGGCCGGCCTGCTCCACCGCGGCGGCGACGGCATCCTCGGCCTGGTCCTTGTCGCGCACGTCCAGTTGCAGGGCGATGGCGCTGCCGCCGGCGGCCTCGATATCGTCCTTGACCACGGCCAGTTGCTCGACGCCGCGGGCCGCCAGCACCACGGTGGCGCCGGCGGCGGCCAGGGTCTCGGCAAAGCCGCGGCCGAGCCCGCGCGAGGCGCCGGTGATCAGCGCGACCTTGCCGTCCAGGCGAAAGGCACGGGTCGGGTCGGCGGCGCTGTCTGATGGCATGGCGGTGGTCTCCCTGGCGGTGGACGGTCTGGGGCAGTGGCGGGGGCATCGGGCTTGACCATGGACTTGACCGCAGGGGCCTCCGCCCCGCATGGTCCCCCATTCCTGCGAGACCGGCCGGGAGGGCTGTCGCCCATGCGCATCGATATCTATTCCGACACCATCTGCCCCTGGTGTTACATCGGCAAGCGGCGCTTGCAACGCGCCCTGTCGGCGCGCCCGGATCTGGAGGCGATCGTGCACTGGCACGCCTTCCAGCTCAACCCCTGGATGCCGGCGGCGGGCATGCCGCGCGAGGAATATCTGCGGGCCAAGTTCGGCGCCAGCGATGCGGGCCGCATTTATGCCAGCATCCGCGAGGTGGGCGCGACCGAAGGCATCGACTTCCGCTTCGACCTGATGGAGCGCACGCCCAACACCGTGCGCTCGCACCGGCTGATCGCCTGGGCGGCGGAGCAGTCGGGCGACGACCCCCAGGGCGCCGTGGTCGAGGCTCTGTTCCAGCTCTATTTCCTGGAGGGCAAGGACCTGGGCGCCACCGTCACCCTGCTGGAAGCGGTGGAGCGCACCGGCCTGGACATGGACCTGGCCGAGGCGTTTCTGGCCACCGACCTCTATGCCGACCGTGTGGTGCAGGAAGACGCCCACGCCCGGCGCATGGGCATTCAGGGCGTGCCCTGCTTCATCGTCGAAGGCTCCTATGCCATCAGCGGCGCGCAGGAGCCGGAATACTTCTTCCCCCTGTTCGACCTGATCGAAACGGGCCAGGCCGCGGCGGAATAGGTCCGAGCCCAAGGGGGGCGGGGGCGCCCTTGCCCCCTCCGGCCCGCATTGCGAGTCGCGCCGCCCTTCCTCCCTGGCGTCATTGCGAGAAGCCGCAGGCGACGAAGCAATCCAGCCTGACTCTGCCGGAGCCGCGGCCTGCCTGGATTGCCACGCCCGCTGCGCGGGCTCGCAATGACGCCGGGAAGGACGGTAAGGGAGGCAGCCGAGGCGTCAGAAAGAGAGGCGGCGGCGGAATAAGGCCGGGGCCGCTGGCGCGCCTATTGCGGCGCCTCGAACGCCGCGCCCTCGGCCAGGAGCGTTTCGGTCTCGTCGTCGGCAAAGCCGAACTCGGCCAGGATTTCCCGCGTGTGCTGGCCCTTGGCCGGGGCCGGGCGGTAGGTGGCGTTGTAGCGGCCGTCGCGGCGGATCGGAACGCCGATCGCTTCCGGCACCGAGGGCGCCATCGGGTCGACCAGCGGCAGGGCGGCGGCCAGGTTCGGGTCGCCGGCCACATCCGCGAACGTGTTGATCGGGCCGCAGAGAATGTCGGCCGCGCGCAGCCGCTCCACCCAATAGGCCGCGGGCTCGGCGGCGAACAGGGGTTCGATGATCGCGTCCAACTCGGCCCGGTGCTCGACCCGGAGCGCGTTGGTGGCGTAGCGCGGATCGCCGGCCAGATCCTCCAGCCCCAGGGCCGCGCAGAGTTTCTGCCAGTGCTCGTTGCGCAGGATGGCGAGGCTGATATGGCGCCCGTCGCCGGCGCGGAAGGCGCCCGCCGGCGCCAGATTGGTGTTCTGGTTGCCCTGGCGCAGCGGCACCTTGCCGGAGGCGCGAAAGCGGGTATAGCCGGCGCTCATCAGCGCCAGCGCCGCCGCCATCAGGCTGATGTCGATCTCGGCGCCGCCCTTGCCGGTGAGCCGGCCGTAAAGCGCCAGCAGGATCGCCTGCACGGCGGCGTTGGCCGCGGCCATGTCGATCAGCGGGAAGCCGACCCGGAGCGGTGGGCCGTCCGGCTCGCCCACCAGGCTCATGACGCCGCTCATGGCCTGCATGATGGTGTCGCTGGCCGGCAGTTCCGCATAGGGGCCGGTCTGGCCGAAGCCGGAAATGGTGCAATAGACCAGATCGGGCTTCAGCACCCGGCAGCGCTCGTAGCCGAAGCCCAGCTTGGCCATCACGCCGGGGCGGTAGTTGGAGATCAGCACGTCCGCCCGCCCCACCAGCCGCTCCAGCACCGCGCGGCCGCCGGGGCTCGCCACGTCCAGGCCGATGTCGCGCTTGTTGCGGTTGAGGGCGATGAACTGGGCGTTGGCCTCGCCGTCGACCTGGAAATGGTCAGCGGGCCTCGACCAGTCGCCGGCCGGGCGCTCCACCTTGACGACATTGGCGCCTTGGTCCGACAGCACCATGGCCGCATAGGGACCGGCCACGCCTTCGGTCATGTCGATGACGGTGATGTTGGAAAGAATGCCCCGCTCCACGGCCGGTCCTGCCCCCATCCCGCCTAGAACAGCCGGGCGGAGGCGATTTTCGCCCCCTCCACCATGGCGCCCAGCTTGGACCAGACCACGCTGGGCGCGACCCGGCCGGCGCCGGCCGAGGTGTCGAAGCCGCAGTCGGTGGCGGCCAGCACGCGGGAAGGATCGCCGAGCGTGGCGGCGACGCGCTCCAGCCGGTCGGCGACGGTTTCCGGGTGCTCGACATAGTTGGTGGTGGTGTCGATGCAGCCGACGATCACGCTCATGTCGTCCGGGATATTCCGGGGTGTGAAGGCCCGGTATTCGTGCTGGTGGCGCGGATTGCCCATGGGCAACAGCAGCGCGCCCGCATGGGCCTTGGTCAGGATCGGCAGCATCTCGCTGATGGGCACGTCGGCGTCGTGCGGGCCCTCGTAATTGCCCCAGCAGGCGTGCAGGCGGATGCGTTCCTTCGGCAGGTCGGCGGTGACGCGGCGCAGCTCCTCGATCACCCGCTCGACAAAGGCGAGGAATTCGCTGCGCGGCCGCTCGGCGAAATGGCCATGGCCTTCCAGCGCCAGGTCGGGGGCGTCGATTTGCAGGTCGAAGCCGTGTTCGATGATGGTGCGGTATTCGATGGCGACCGCATCGGTGATCGCCCGCAGATAGGCGTCGAACGAGTCGTAATATTCGTTCGGAATCGCGGTGGCGACGATGCCGGGCGAGGGCGCGGTGAAAAACGTGCCGGTCGGGCTCTGCCCCTCCAGCGCGCGCCGGAACTGGCGGCATTCGGCGGCGACCGCGTCCGGGTCCAGGTATTTCAGCGCGCCGACCACCTTGGGCGGCGTCATGTTGGAGACGACGGCCTTGCCCTCGAAGATCGCCTGGCGGATCGGCGCGAAATCCGGGTGGTTCTTGATGTCCTTGAACGGCTCGCGATAGCCGCCGGGGCCGAAGCCGCTCAGCCGGCGTTGCAGATAGAGGAAGAAGGCCTCGCGCGGCTGCTCGCCATTGTTGACCAGATCCAGGCCGGCGGCGATCTGCTGGCGCACATTGGCGCGGGTCGCCTGCTCGCCCAGGTCCGCGATCCTGGCCTCGTCCACTGGCTGGCCGCCGGCGCGCTCGGCATAAAGGCGGGTCAGGTCCAGCGGGCGCGGCAGGCTGCCGGCATGGGTGGTGAGGATGCGGCCGTCGGATCGCAGCATGGGCGAGGGGCCCTTTCGGCTTGGCGGAAACTCTACAGCACGTGATCGTAGAGCATCAGGCCGGCAAAGCCCAACAGGATCGCACCGGTGATCCAGTTGATGCCGTGCTGCACGGCGGGCCGCGCCAGCCAGCCACGGATGGCCTTGGCCGCCAGCGCCAGGCCTCCGTTCCAGAACAGGCTCATGGCGATCAACAGCCCGCCCATCACCGCCAGCTGCTTCGGCACGCTGCCGGCCTCCGGCCGCACGAATTGCGGCATCAGCGACAGGAACAGCAGGATGACCTTGGGGTTGAACAGGTTCGACATCAGCCCGTCCCGCAACGCCCGCCCCGCCGAGACATAGGGCGCGCCGACGGAGGCGGTCACATTGCCGAACGAGATCACGCCGGCCCGGAAGGCCTGGGCGCCGAGCCAGGCCAGATAGGCGGCACCGATCACGGCGATCACGGCCAGCGCGGTGGGGCTCGCCGCGATCAGCAGCGACAGGCCCAGCACCGTCGCCAGGGTGTGGCCGGAGAGGCCCAGCAGCGTGCCCGCCACCGTGCCGAGCCCGGCCGGCAGGCCGCTGGTCAGCGTGTGGCGCACGATCAGGGTCGTGTCCGGCCCCGGCGAGACGACGATGGCGCCCGCGGTCAACAGGTAGGCGAGGAGGGTGGCGGTGTCGGTCACGGTGTCGGTCGCGGTGTCGGTCACGGGGCGAGAGGCGGGCGATGCGATGATGGCTCCGCACTCTC
This sequence comes from Alphaproteobacteria bacterium, assembly GCA_020638555.1. Taxonomy (NCBI): domain Bacteria; kingdom Pseudomonadati; phylum Pseudomonadota; class Alphaproteobacteria; species Alphaproteobacteria bacterium. The sequence goes on from JACKII010000001.1 coordinate 482,420, forward strand.
TAGCCCGGAATGGCGGACACGGTAAGCGCGACAGGCGGTCGTTCCCTCTCCCTCCGCCGCGACCCGGTCTGGACCTAGGCCTCGATGTCGTGGACGTGCACGTCCTTCGCGGAATGGCGCCGCAGAATGTCCGTCGCCTGCTGCTCGTGCGCGCGATCCCGGATATGCACCCAGAGCAACAGGCCGCCATGGTCCAGTTGCGTCTGGATATAGCGGGCATGGTTCAGGTCGAGCATGCCTGCCAGCACGGTGCCGACCAGCGCGCCGGTCGCGCCGATGGCCGTCGCGCCCGCAATCGCTGCCGCCAGCGTGCCGCCGGAGGCGAACACCGCACCCGCCGCCGCAACGGCGCCGATATAGGACAGGGCGCCGATCAGCCCGCCCTCGGCATCGCCGCGGGATTCCGGCGCGATATAGTCGGCGCGCGGCGCCTCGGGGTCGTCCTCCGCATCCTCGACGCGGCGATAGATGTGGCCGAGTTTCTCGCGCACCGCGTCTTCGCCGGCCATGAGATTCAGGTCGACCCGGCCGAAGCCGGCACTCTGCAACTCGTCAATCGCGGCCTGGAGCGAGTCGGCGTCGCCGAACACTCCCACGGCTTCGCGGACCATTGGCCTGTCGTTTGGCATAGTATACTCCAATATTGCTATCTCAAAACCCAATATTTATGGATTATTGGCGAGGGTTCATTGATCCGTGTCAATACTTTGCCCTCGTTGTGGTCTTGTCCCGGCGGCCGTCCGCCCGTCGCTTTCGCTTTCGACCCCGGCGGGATTCGGGCATAACGGTCCCGACAACGCCCTTTCCCGCCTTCCGGACGCCCGACCCCATGCGCATCGAGATCATCTGCACCGGCGACGAGGTGCTGAGCGGCAAGACCGTGAACACCAATTTCAGCCACATCTCCCGCCGCCTGCAGGAAGAGGGGCTGCCGGTCACCTGGGAGACCACGGTCGGCGACGATCGCCCGACCCTGATCGAGGCGTTCCGGCTGGCCTCCACCCGCGCCGACGCGGTGATCGTCAATGGCGGCCTCGGGCCGACCAAGGACGACCTGTCGCAGGAGGTCGCGGCGGAGGTGGCGGGCGTCGGCCTCGCCCTCTGGCCGGACTGGCTCGCCAAGATCGAGGCCTTCTATGCCGAGCGCGGCCGCGCCATGCCGCCGAACAACCGCAAGCAGGCCATGCTGCCCGAGGGCTCGGAACTGATCGACAACCCGGTCGGCACCGCCTGCGGCTTCCAGATCGACATCGGCAAGGCCCGCTTCTACTTCACCCCCGGCGTGCCGCGTGAGGTCTACCGCATGCTGGAGGACCAGTTGATCCCGCGCCTGCGCCAGTTGTTCGGCGTGCGCCAGGTCAACTATCTGAAGCGCTTCCACTCGTTCGGCCTGGGTGAAAGCCGGGTCGACAACCTGCTCTCCGGCGTCGAGGACCTGGCGCCGGCCGGCGCGGTCAAGCTGGGCTTCCAGGCGCATTATCCGCAGCTGGAAACCAAGCTGGCCGTGCAGGCGCCGACGCTGGAGGAGGCGATGGCCATCGTCGCGCCCGTGGCCGACGAGGTGCGCCGGCGGCTTGGCAACGTCATCCTGGCGGAGGACGACGACAGCCTGGAAAGTGTGATCCTGGCGGCCCTCTCGGCCGCGGGCGGCGACGTCGCCATTGCCGAGGTGGGGACGTTCGGCCAGGTCGGCATGCGCCTCGCCGCCGCCGACCCGGAGGGCGGCGTGTTCCGGCGGTCCGCGGCGACCAACCGCCGCCACGACCTCGCCACCCTGCTGGACCTCGCCAGCGAGGACGAGGCGCTGGTGGAGAACGCCGCCAGCACGGTGCGGGTGCAGACCGGCACCAGCCACGGGCTCGCCATCCTGGTCGACACCAGCGGCGCCCGCGACCCGCAGATCGAGATCGCCATCGCCACGGCGGACCATGTGGTGCGCCGCGGCTCCAACCTGGTCGGCAACGGCGAGCGGGTGCGCAACGGCGCCGTCGAGATGGCCCTGGACAGCCTGCGCCGCCTGCTGACCGGCAAGCCGGTCGACGAGGTCCTCGATTTCGAACGCGCGCCGCGGTAGGCGGATGTGAACCCGCATGGGCATGTGGTATTTGGCAGACGAACAGACGTCGCTCGGACGGATTTGTCGTCCCGTACGTCCCGTGTTTTGTGGTGTTATCCCACATCGGCCCGACCTCTGCCTCCCCAATGCCAACCCTGGAGACCGAAGCCGCATGAGCGCGGAAAAGCAAATAGCTGCCATTCCCGGCCTGGACACTGCAGCCCGCGCCCGCCTGCGCGCCAACGCCGAACGCCTGGCCGCGTCCGGCTCTGCAACCCAGCAGGCCGATGCCCGGGCAGTCCTCGCTGCCCTCGACGCCCAGGCGGCTACGGACCATGAAACCCGGCAGTCCGCCCCTCTTGCCCGCCTGGTGACCGAAGCCTTCACCGCGGAGCCGCCGACAGAGACCGATCGACAGGTGCTCCAGGCCCTGTTGGATCATCCCGCCAGCACCGCCGAAGACCTTTCCGCCGCCTGCGGCTGGGACGGCGGTGCCTGGCAACTGCATTTCGGCAGCATGTGCGAGCGCCGGAAAGTCTGGCTGCCGGATCCCGACTATGTGCCGGCGCGCAATGGTTATTTCTATTCGGGCCTTCTTGCCGACTTGGACGAGCACAACCGCTTCACCATGAAGCCGGAGGCAGCCGAGGGCCTTGCAGCGGTGGGGATCGGGAAGGGGCCTGCCAGCTGACGCTCGCAGGCCGGTTGCGGATGGCTGCGCTAAGACCCGGCCCCCGAACCCCGCCCTTGCGCCCGTGCCGCGCCCGGGTCCAGACTGGTTCGCAAGCAACAACCAGAGAGGAGCCCCCGATGGAACCCGTCCGTTATATCGACCGGACGCGGGACGACTATCTGCGGCAGGGGTATGAGACGCCCTACCAGTGGGCGCATCACACGACCGCCCCCTTCACGCCGTTGACCAAGCCGCTCTCGCAATGCCGCGTCGGCCTGATCGGCACCAGCGAGGTCGCCGTTCATTTCGATCCCGAGACCGAAGCCAACCCCATCGTCGAAGAGGATTTCCGCGGCGTCTACACCATCCCGGCCGACACCCCGACCGAGAAGCTCTACAGCCGCACCCAGTCCTTCGACATGAACGCCACGCATCTGGACGACGTGAACGCGTTCTACCCCGTCGACCGCCTGCGCGAGGCGGTGGCGGACGGGCGCATCGGCTCCATGCCGGACCGGGTCTATGGCTGCTACAACAATTACAGCCAGCGCAAGGTGCTGGAGCAGGAGGCCCCGAAGGCGCTGCAACAGTGCCGGGAAGACGGCATCGACGCCCTGATCATGGTCCCCGTTTGACCCGTCTGCCATCAGACCGTGAGTCTGATCAGCCGGTATATCGAGGACCACGGCATCCCGACCGTCGTCATGGGGGCCGCCAAGGACATTATCGAATATTGCGGCGTCGCCCGCTTCCTGTTCGTGGATTATCCGCTGGGCAATCCCTGCGGCGAGCCGGGCAATGCCGGCCAGCAACGCGACATTTTTCAGATGGCGCTCGACCTGCTGGAGCGCGCGCCGGGGCCGATGACCACCCGCCAGGCGCCCTACCAGTGGGCCAGGGGCGACGAGTGGAAACGCCTTGTCTTCACCGCGGAACAGCCCTGGCAGAACGAGGAAATCAAGGCCAAATGGCTCGCGCGGAAGGACGAATACCGCCGCCTGCGGGCAGAAGGGAAAGTCTGATGAGCGCATCGGCACCGCCGCCGGCGGAGCGGGAGGTGGTCGTCTACACCTCCCCCATGTGCGCGCCCTGCGAGGCGCTGAAGCACTACCTGACGAGCCATGGCGTCGCCTTCCGCGTGCGCGACCTGCTGATGGACGAGGATGCCCAGGACCGTCTGGACGCCGCCCGCATCCGCTCCACCCCCGCCCTGGAGGTGGACGGCCAGCTCTACGCCGGCGACGCCCTGAACCCGGACGCGGTCAAGGCCCTGCTGGGGCTTTAGAGCGCTTTCGGCACGGGTTGCCCCACTGTCCCGCCCCATCTCCCGCGCAAGCGGGGACAGGGGAGATGGACTGGTGAGCCAGCGGGAAAAGAACCCGCTTGTCTTATGACTCCGCCGCTGCATCTGCGATGATGTAGCGCCCGGGTGGGGTGGCCACCCGGACAATTCCAGCTTCCCCGGACGCGCACAGCGCGATCCGGGGTCTTCCGCGGCGGTTACCGCCCCGGCAGCGCCACTGTCCGCGTCGGTCCGCCGAGGCCATGCACCTTGTCATGCCCCCGCACGACCACCTCGCGCACGCCGGGCGGGATCGCGACGCCGTCGAGCGACCGGGTGAAGGGCTGCTCGGTCACGTGCGGGTGGTAGAGCACGCGCTCGCCATAGACCGTCTTGCCGTCGGCCGACACCACGTCCCAGCGGTCGGCATAGTGGTCCCAGCCCTGGTCGGCGTGGCGGAGCGTTACCGCGAATGAAAACCGGCCGCCGCCCTCGGGCTCGACGGCGATGGCGACCACCGTCACCTCGCCCGCCTGCGCGGCCTCCGGCCAGGGGGCCGGCAGGGCCAGCAGGGCGGCAACCATCCACAGCGCGCCGATCGTCCGCATTGTCGCGTCTCCGAATCGCTCTAATTTCGCTAGTGATCCACTAGTCCGTCTGCGGCCGCGCCGGTCCAATCACAACCGCGCGAGCCGCCGCCGCAACCGGAACGACAGACCTCCATGGCCGATCTCTTCGCATCCTCCGCCGCCAGTGCCTCCGACTATTCCGCCGCCGATATCGAGGTGCTGGAAGGGCTGGAGCCGGTGCGCCGGCGGCCCGGCATGTATATCGGCGGCACCGACGAGGCCGGCCTGCACCATCTGGCCACCGAAATCCTCGACAACGCCATGGACGAGGCGGTGGCCGGCCATGCCAGCGTCATCGACATGGAGTTGATGGCCGACGGCTCGCTGGCGGTCCGCGACAACGGCCGCGGCATCCCGGTCGATCCGCACCCGAAATTCCCGGACAAATCCGCGCTGGAGGTGATCCTCACCACGCTGCATTCCGGCGGCAAGTTCAAGGAGACGGGCGGCGCCTACGCCACCTCCGGCGGCCTGCACGGCGTCGGCATCTCGGTCGTCAACGCGCTGGCGGAATGGCTGGTGGTGGAGGTGGCGCGCGAGCGCACGCTCTACCGCCAGACCTATCGGCAGGGCGCCCCGGACGCGCCGCTGGCGCCGGTCGGCCCGGTCGCCAACCGCCGCGGCACCCTGGTCCAGTTCAGGCCGGACGCGGAGATTTTCGGCGCCCGCGCCAAATTCCAGCCGGCGCGCCTGTTCCGCATGGCCCGGTCCAAGGCCTATCTCTATCGCGGCGTCAAGATCCGCTGGAAGTGCGCCGCCGAACTGCTGCCGCCGGAAAGCCCGATCCCGGCCGAGGCCGAGCTGCAATTCCCGAACGGCCTCGCCGACTTCCTGGGATTGCTGCTGGAGGAGCGGGCGACGGTGCTGCCGGTCTATGCCGGCGACCTCACCTTTCCCGGCCCCGGCGCGGGGCGCTGCGAGTGGGCGATTGCCTGGTGCGACGACCATGGCGACCCGCACGGCCATTCCTATTGCAACACCATCCCGACGCCCTCCGGCGGCAGCCACGAGGCCGGCTTCCGCAACGCCCTGCTGCGCGCCATCAAGGCGTTCGGCGAACTGTCCGGCGTGCGCAAGGCCGGCCAGATCACCGGCGAGGATTTGATGGGTTCGGCCGCGTTCGCGCTGTCGGTGTTCATCCCGAACCCGCAATTCCAGGGCCAAACCAAGGAACGGCTCGACAGCCCGGAAACCCAGCGCCTGCTGGAGGCCAATCTGCGCGACCGGTTCGACCACTGGCTCTCCGCCGATCCCAAGGCCGCCGCCCAGTTGCTCACCCATCTGGTCGAGCGGGCGGAGGAGCGGCTGCGGCGCCGGGCGGAGAAGGACCTGCAACGCAAGACCGCCACCAACCGCCGCCTGCGCCTGCCGGGCAAGCTCACCGACTGCACCGAGACCGGACCGGAGGGCACCGAGGTGTTCCTGGTGGAGGGCGACAGCGCCGGCGGCTCCGCCAAGCAGGCGCGCAACCGCAAGACCCAGGCGGTGTTGCCGCTGCGCGGCAAGATCCTGAACGTCGCCAGCGCCACGGTGGAGAAGCTGCGCGCCAACCAGGAACTCTCCGACCTGGTGCAGGCGCTCGGCTGCGGCATGGGCAAGCAGTTCGACGTCGACCGACTGCGCTATGAGCGGGTGGTGATCATGACCGATGCCGATGTGGACGGCGCCCACATCGCCAGCCTGCTGATGACGTTCTTCTTCCGCGAAATGCCGGGCCTGATCGCCCGCGGCCACCTGTTCCTGGCGCTGCCGCCGCTCTATCGCCTGGCCGCCGGCGGCACCACCATCTACGCCCGCGACGACGCCGACCGCGAGCGCCACCTCGCCACCACCTTCAAGGGCCGCAAGTCCGTGGAAATCAGCCGCTTCAAGGGCTTGGGCGAAATGCCGCCGGCCCAACTGCGCGAGACCACCATGGACCCGGCGACCCGCACGCTGCTGCGCGTCGATATCGGCCTCTCGGACCAGGGCACGGGCACGGCGCGGGAGGCGGGCGACCTGGTCGACCGGCTGATGGGGCGCAAGCCGGAACTGCGGCTCGCCTTCATCCAGCAGAACGCGCAATTCGTGGAAAGCCTGGACATTTAGTCCCGGAATCTGGCGCCGTCCGCTTCGGGTGTCGTCCGTTTTGAGCCTCGTCCGGAGTGCCCCGCTACCATCACGCTGCCGCCGTCGCCCGGCATCTTGCCATTGTGCCGCCGGCTACCCAATTCGGTTGTAGCTGGGTGCCCTGGGTTGCCCATTTGCAGCGGCCCGCCCGGTTCCGGGAGTCCTTACCGATGCGTTACGTTCTGACGGCTCTGCTGGCGGTTGTGTTGAGCGCGTGCGCAAGCGACGGCGCGCAGGTCAGCTTCAGCGATTACACCGGCTATTCCAGCAGCATCGCCCAATACGGCGCCCGCAACGGCACCATGGCCCTGGCGGTGTTCGGCAACCCCACCCGGGCCGACCAGGCCACGCTCGACGCCGCCGTCGCCGATGGCCTGCGCGGCACGCATGTGGACCGCGACACCGTGTTCGTGCCGGCCGAGCCGCCGCCAATGGCCGGCTATCGCACCGTCGTTGCCTTTGGCGGCGCGACGCAACAGCAGATCTGCCGCCCGGACTTCCGCCCCGCCGCGGCTCCCAAGGCGGCCACCGCCGACCGGCTCGCCGCGGCTTATTGCCTGGACGATCAGGAACTCTCGTATGTGAGCGCCCGCCACGGCGCGCTGAGCGGGCCGAACGATCCGGCCCTGCACCGGTTGCTGAACACGATGGGCCACGAATTGTTTCCGCTGGAAAACCCGAATATGCGAGACGGTTGCGCGCCGTGGACGGGGGGATGCGATTGAACAGTTGACTTCGCGACTGTTCGCTGATAGCCGCTCCCCTTGGAAAAGCGTGTGACGACACACGCCTCATCAAACCACGATTGCGCGTCAAGCTTATATGACTTTTGAAGCCTTGGGACTGAGCGAAGAAGTCCTGCGCGCCGTCAAAGATGCCGGCTACAGCGAGCCCACACCGATCCAGCGCGACGCCATTCCGGTTGTCCTCATGGGTCGCGACGTGTTGGGTTGTGCGCAAACCGGCACCGGCAAGACGGCGTCGTTCACCCTGCCGATGATCGACATTCTGGCCCAGGGCCAGGCGAAGGCGCGCATGCCGCGCTCGCTGATCCTGGAGCCGACTCGGGAACTGGCGGCCCAGGTGGCCGACAACTTCACCAAGTACACGGCCTACCAGAATCTCAGCTTTGCCCTGCTGATCGGCGGCGAGCGCATGGGCGACCAGCAACGGGCGCTGGAACGCGGCGTCGACGTGCTGATCGCGACGCCGGGCCGGCTGCTCGACCTGTTCGAGCGCGGCAACATCCTGCTGTCCGACTGCAAGGTGCTGGTCATCGACGAGGCCGACCGCATGCTCGACATGGGGTTCATCCCCGATATCGAGCGCATTGTCAGCCTGCTGCCGCGCATGCGCCAGACGCTGTTCTTCTCGGCCACCATGCCGCCGCCGATCCGCAAGCTGGCGGACCAGTTCCTGATCAACCCGAAGGAAATCACCGTCGCCCCGCCGGCCTCGCCGGCCGCGACCGTGGCCCAGCACAAGGTGCTGGTGGCCGAGCGCGATAAGCGCGCGGCGCTGCGCCAGTTGATCCGGCAGGAAGACGTCGCCAACGCCATCATCTTCTGCAACCGCAAGCGCGACGTGGACATCCTGGTCAAGTCGCTGGTGCGGCACGGCTTCGATGCCGCCGGCCTGCACGGTGATATGGCCCAGCCGGCGCGCATGGCCACGCTCGACAAGTTCCGCGACGGCGACGTGCGGCTGCTGGTGGCCTCGGACGTGGCCGCGCGCGGCCTGGACATTCCGCGGGTCGGCCATGTGTTCAATTTCGACGTGCCCGTGAACGCGGAGGACTATGTCCACCGCATCGGCCGCACCGGCCGGGCCGGCCGCTCCGGTCGCTCCTTCACCCTGGTCTCGCCCCACGACTCCAAGCTGCTGGCGGCGGTGGAAACCTTGTTGAAGAAAGAGATCGAGGTCATCGAACTGGCCGATTTCGCGCCGGCCGATCCCGGCGAGGCCGAGGAGCGCCCGCGCCGCGGCGGGCGCAGTTCTGCCGGCGCCAAGTCCCGCCCGTCCCCGAGCCGCAGTGCCCGCCCCGCCCGTGGCGGCGAGGGTGCCGCGCGCCGCAGCGACCGCCCGGCGCCGGTTAACGGCCGAGGCGAGGACCGTGCGTCGTCACGGCCCCGCCGCGACCGGGAGCGCGACGACGACGCGCCGCTGGGCTTTGGCGACAACGAGGTGCCGGCGTTTTTCCTGCAGCCGTCCATCGCCCCCTGAGTGCCGCCCGGCGCCCGCGCAGGCGCGCGCCGGGGCGATGTCCGACCATGGGGGCCGGGAAGCCGGTCGACCTTTGCCATTGCCTGTCCGTGCGGTCTTTTGGTATGCACCTATAATGGTACCGCATACAGGAGAGACAAATCGTATGGTGAAAGCGGGTTTGATGGCAGCGGCCATCGTCGTGGGCATGGGGGCGTCTGCCAATGCCGCGATTATCAAGAGTTACGACTTCGACAACGGCCTGGGCGATACGCTCGGCAACGGCAATGCGCTGACCGCGTCGGGCGGCACCGTGGCCGGCGGCCGCTATGAATTCGGACTGAACCAGGGGCTGCGCCTGACCGATGCCCTGCCCAGCACGACCGATTACGCCATGGAGATCAAGTTTCAGGTGAACGACAGCCTGGGCGGTTACAACAAGGTGATCGATTTCCAGGATCTGTCTTCCGATCTGGGCCTCTATGTGTTGAACGGGGCCGTCGACTTCTATACTGCGGGTCCGGCGGCGGGCACGGTGGCTCTCGATCAGGATTTCACCTTGGGATTGGCACGCGCCAGCGGGACGATTTCGGTCTATCTGAACGGAACGTCGCTGTTTTCGGTTGCCGATGGGGGGCAAGCGGTGTCCGGTGGCAATATCCTGAACTTTTTCGAGGATGATGTGGCCACCAGCCAGAGCGAAGCGTTTGCTGGCTCGGTTGATTTCATCCGGATCCACGACGATGCCTCGACCTTCGGTCAGGCGCCGCCGAATGTTTCGGTGCCGCTGCCCGGCGTGCTGCCGCAACTGGCTGCCGGGGCCGGTCTGCTGGGGGTGATCGGCTGGCGCCGCCGCAAGGCCGGCTGAGGCCGAGGGCGGCCGTAACCGATCTCCCAAGACGATCCGCTCGCGGTTCCGCCCGGCGATCGGCCGGCCCCGCGAGGGGCGACAGAGTTCCGGCCCCGCGAGGGGCGACAGAGTAGACGTCGCAGGTGGCGTTGCGTCGGTCGCCAAAGCGAACGGACTGGGCTAGTCTTCGCCCTGTCCGTTTTCGCACGCTTCCGATGGAGGATTCGCCCATGGGCAAACTTGCAGGCCGTACCGCGGTCGTGACCGGCGCCAGCCGTGGCATCGGCCAGGCCATTGCCGAACTGTTTGCCGCCGAAGGCGCCCGCGTCGTCTGTTCCGCCCGCACCCTGAACGAGGGCGACCACAAGATGCTGGAGGGCTCGTTGAACGGCACGGTGGAGAATATCCGCCGCGCGGGCGGCGAGGCGACGGCCATCACCTGTGACGTCTCGGTCGAGGAAAGCTGCGAGGAACTGGTCGCCAAGGCGCGCGAGGCCTATGGCCCCGTCACCGTGCTGGTGAACAACGCCGCCCTCAACTACTACATCCCGACCGAGGATTATCCCACCAACCGGTGGCTGCGCTGCTTCATGATCAACGTGCATGCGCCCTTCATCCTCTCCAAGCTGGTGCTGCCGGACATGAAGGCGGCGGGCGAGGGGGCCATCGTCAACATTTCCAGCGGCTCCGCCATCGGCCCGGGTCGCGGCCCCTATGCCGACCACACCGCCCGCGGCGGCGTCATGTACGGCGCGACCAAGGCGGCGCTGGAGCGCTTCACCCAGGGGCTGGGCCAGGAAGTGGCGCAGTATGGCGGCATCAGCGTCACCGCGCTTTCGCCGAGCCAGGTGGTGCCCACCCCCGGCACGGTCTATTTCAAGCTGGTCGACAGCATGGACGACCCCAAGGGCGAGCATCCCGACTTCATGGCCAAGGCCGCGCTGCTGCTGGCGAGCGAGCCGGCGGCGACGATCAACGGCCGGGTCTGCTACAGCCAGGAAATCCTGGGCGAGTTCGGCTGGATCGACAACCCGAAGGGCCGTGGCGTCACCACCCCCGGCTCCGGCTATTCGCAGATCTGAGGCCCGGCCCCCGTGGACCCCGTTCTGCAATCGGTTCTGCTCTCCGTCGCCAATGTCGCCGCCGGCGCGCTGTTCGGCGGCATGCTGTTCCTCACCGCGTTCTTTGCGCCGCAGGCCTTCAAACGCCTGCCGGACGGCGTGGCCGACCGTTTCGTGCGCGAGCTGTTCCCGTCCTACTACCTGATCGCGCTGGCGCTGGCGGGGATCGCCGCCGTCGCCTGCGCGCCGGTGCGCACGGCCGAGGCCATTGTCATGGCGCTGGTGGCGGCGGGGTTCCTGTTCGCGCGCTATTACCTGATGCCGAAAACGCTCATCGCCCATGACGAGCGCGCCCGCGGCACCCCCGGCGCGGCCGAGGCCTTTGCCGACCTGCACAAGCGCAGCGCGTTCCTGAACATGGTGCAGTTCGTCGCCACCCTGGTGGTGCTGGTGCGCCTGGTGGACTGAGCCTCCGGCGCAGCGGGGAAACCGGTCCCCGCGCCCCCGAAACAAGGTGTTTTTTCCATGTCTGGCCAATCCCTGCCCTGGAATCGTATCGCCCTGGTGCTGGCCATCGTGCTGGCCATGCTGGTTGCGCTGCTGCTCGGCTACGCCTATGTGCGCACCGACGGCGGCTCCTTCTCCGACAGCGGCAAGGCGCTGATCGGCGGCCCGTTCGAACTGGTCGACCAGGACGGCCGGACCCGCACCGACAAGGACTTTCTCGGCCAGAATCTGCTGATTTATTTCGGCTACACCTTCTGCCCGGACGTGTGTCCGACCGAACTTTCCAAGATCGCGGCGGCGATGGACCTGCTGCCGGAAGACGCCAACGTCACCCCCATCTTCATCACCATCGATCCGGAACGCGACACCCCGGCCCAGATGAAGGCCTATGTCAGCGCCTTCCATCCGCGCATGGTCGGCCTGACCGGCACGCCGGAGCAGGTGGCCGCCGCCGCCAAGGCCTATCGCGTCTATTTCGCCAAGAACACCAGCGGCGGAACGACCGAATACACGATGGACCACACGTCCATCATCTACTTCATGGACACCAAGGGGGAGTTCGTCACCCACTTCACGTCCGATGCGACGCCGGAAGCCATCGCGAAACGGGTGCGCGAGGCGCTGTAGGCGGGCATGATCGGGGCCAGCCCCAATCCAAGAGGACCCGATCCAAGAGGACAAGACCAGGAGCGCCCGCCCATGACTTCGATGATCACCGAAGCCCGCCCCGTGCGGTTCTCCGGCCCGCCGCCGGAGGCGGTCGACGTGGTGGTGATCGGCGCGGGCGTCGCCGGCACCGCCACCGCCTATTTCCTGGCCGAGGCCGGCGTGCGGGTGCTGCTGTGCGAGAAGGGCCGCGTCGCCGGCGAGCAATCGTCGCGCAACTGGGGCTGGGTGCGCCAGCAGGGCCGCGACTGGGCCGAACTGCCGATCATGATGGAGAGCAACCGCATCTGGCGCGGGCTGGCGGAACGCACCGGCGAGGCCGACCTCGTCTTCACCGAAAGCGGCTGCCTGCGCCTGACCGACGACCCCAAGGTCGCCGCCGGCTATGAGGCGTGGCGTGAGCTTTCGGTGCAGCATCAACTCGAAACCCGGCTGCTGTCGGCCGACGAGGTCGCCCGCGCCTATCCGGCCATCGCGCCGCCCGCGGGCAAGCGCTGGCTCGCCGGCATGCTGACGCCGTCGGACGGCCGCGCCGAGCCCTTCGTCGCCATCCCGGCCCTGGCCCGCGCGGCCGAGCGCGCCGGTGCGGCGGTGATCGAGCAATGCGCCGTGCGCACGCTGGAGCGGTCCGGCGGCCGCATCGCCGGCGTCGTCACCGAGCTGGGTCCGGTGCGGGCCGAGCGGGTCGTGCTGGCCGGCGGCGCCTGGAGCACCCATTTCGCGCACAATGAGGGCCTGGCCCTGCCGCAACTGGCGGTGCGCTCCACCGTGGCGCGGACGGAGCCGGCGCCGGAGGTCTATGGCCCCAACCTGTCGACGCCCGGCCTGACGCTCCGCCGCCGTGCCGACGGCGGCTACACCATCACCAGCGGCGACCTGGCCGAGCATTTTGTCGGCCCCAATTCGGTGCGCTGGTTCTTCAAGTATCAGCCTCTGTTGAAGAAATCCGCCCGCGACGTGAAGCTGATCCCGGCGGCCCCCCGCGGCTATCCCGGCGCCTGGGGCACGCCGCGGCGCTGGCAGGGCACGGAGGTGACGCCGTTCGAGCGCGCTCGCGTCCTCAACCCCGACCCCTCGCCCGTGGTGGTGCGCCGCATCGGGGAGCGGCTGGCCGGCCGTTTCCCGGACCTGGCCGGCACCCGGCTGGCGGAGGCCTGGGCCGGCATGATCGACGTGACGCCGGACGCGGTGCCCTATATCGCCGAGGATCATCGCCTGCCGGGCCTGTTCGTCGCCACCGGGCTGAGCGGCCACGGTTTCGGCATCGGCCCCGGCGTCGGCCGCGTGCTGGCCGATCTGGTGCAGGGCCGGCCCTCCGGCCACGATCTCACCCGCTTCCGCACCGCCCGCTTTTTCGACGGCAGCGCCATCGCGCCGGGGCCGTACTGAGGCGGAGGCGCCGGCGCGTCGCGACCGGTGTCTCCCGGCCGCCGCGGGGCGGTGCGCCGGGACCGGCCTCATCCTTCGAACACCGCCCGTCCGTGTTCGCACGCCGCGAACGGCCCCGGATCGGCGCCACCGTCCGGAACGCTCCGCACCGTCCGGGGAACAGCCGTCGGTGCGTTTCTCCGAGCGGAGCCTGAGCCCACGCGACCGGCTTGTCAGCGCAGGACGGACGCAAGCGGGCGGTGAGGTGGGACCGCCAGCGCGGCCTACGCCTTGCCGACCACCAGGAACAGGCGGTGGAAGGGGAACAGCGTCTCGCCGCCGGCGCGCTTGGGATAGGCGGTGCGCAGCGCCGCGCCATAGGCGGCCAGGAAGCGGTCGGCCTCCTCCGGGCCGAGGGCGGTCAGCACCGGGCGCAGCGCCGAGCCCTTGACCCATTCCAGCACCGGGTCGTCGCCCTGCAACACCTGGAGATAGCGCACCTCCCAGATGTCGAGGAACGCCGCCTGCGGCTTCAGCAGGTCGTAATACCAGTCCGCGTCCTCGACCCATTTGCGGGCGACGGATTTCCGCAGTTCCGGCGTGCCGAAGTCTTCCAGCGTCTCGCGCAGCAGCATGTGGCTGGTCTGGCCAAAGGAAAGCGGCATCTGCACCGCCATCACGCCGCCGGGCGCGAGCTGGTCCATCATGCGCGGAAACACGCTTGGATGGCCGTCGACCCACTGGAACATGGCGTTGGAATAGAGCAGGTCGGCCTTGGGTTCGGCCTCCCACGTGGCCACGTCGGCCTCCAGCCACTCGACCCGGCTGGCGCCCGCGGCCTCCGCCTTTTTCAGCATCTCGGCCGAGCTGTCGAGGCCGACCACGCGCGCCTCCGGCCAGCGCTCGGACATGATCCGCGCGATCTCGCCGGCGCCGCAGCCCAGGTCATAGACCTGCCGCGGTTCGCGGCCGCCGAGCGCCAGCATCGCCCGCTCGAACAGTTCCAGCGCCGGGCGCAGCCGGTGGTCGCCGAACTTGTGATACTGGCCGGGGTCCCAGACCGCGTGACCGCGCGGGCTCGTGTTCATGCCGAAAATCTCCGTGGTTCGTTGCGCCAGCCCGCCTTGGGCAGTTCGACGATAAAGCGTGTACCGCGGGTGCCGGTCGCCGCCAAGCGCAAGCTGCCGCCATGGGCGGCCACCAGGTCGCGGGCGATGGCGAGGCCGAGGCCGGTGCCGCCGGCCCGGACCGAGCCCTTGAACGGCTGGAACAGGTGGTCCCGCGCCTGCGCCGGCAGGCCGGGGCCGTTGTCGGCGATGCTGACGGCCCAGGTGGCGCCGTTGTCGCGGGCGCTCAAATGCACTTCCGTCGCCCCCGCCTCGAAGGCGTTGCGCGCGATGTTCTCGAACACGCGCAGCAATTGCGGGCGGTCGCCGCGGACGACCACGGTGTCGCCGACCTCGTTGCGCCAGTGCCACGGCGCCGTCGGCGCCAGGGTTTCGGCCAGCGCCAGCACGGTGTCGCCGGCTTCCTCTAGCACGTCGCGCAGATGGGCCGCCTCCAGCGCCAGGCTCGGCCGGCGGGCCTGGCTGAACACCACCACCTGGCTGCACAACTGCACCGCCCGGTCGATGGCCTGCAACAGGCCCGGCGCGGCCTTGCGCACCCGCGGGTCGTGGCTTTCCGCCAGGCTGTCCGACACCACTTGCGCCGAGGCCAGGATGTTGCGCAGGTCGTGGTTGATCTTCACCACCGCCTCGCCCAGCGCGGCCAGATGCCGGCGCTGGGTCAGCGCCTGGCGCACCGTCGCCTGCATATCCGCCAGCACCCGCGTTGCCACGCCGATCTCGTCGCGCCGGCGCGAGACGGCCGGCTCGACGGTTTCGTCCTCCGGCGCTGCGCGGAAGCGCACCATGGAGCGGGTCAGCTCGCCGATCGGGCGCACGATCATCCATTGCAGCGCCAGATAGACCAGGGCCGCGGTGATGGCCGAGATGACCAGCGAGAGTTGCAGGATCCGGTAGGAGTAATGGACCAGGGCCGAGCGCATCGGCGTCTCGTCCATGATCACCTCGACCCGGACCGACGGATCGAGCGGCGAGGGGCCGATCACCCGCAACACCCGGTTTTCCCGATGCGCCAGGGTCATGAACGCCTCGCCGATCAGGCCGAAAAAGGTGGCCGAGTCGAGGATGAAAAACGTGTCGGCCTTTGGCGCGGCCTTGCCGCCCAGCATGGGCAGAAAATGCTCGCCCAGGCGCGCCTCGACCGCGTGCACGCCCACATGCATCAACAGGGCGCGCTCCAGCGTCGGGCGCACCATCCGGTCGGTGGAGCCGGAAAGTGCCAGCACCGCCAGATGGGCGTTGGCGAGCCGGTCCTGCAAATAGGTCAGCCGGAACCGGGCGGCGGACGGGGCATAGATCAGCACCTCCGCCAGCATCACGAACAGCACCGTGAGCAGCAGCAGGCGGGCCGACAGCCCGGCGGTGAGTCCGCGCAAGTGGATCATGGTCCATCCCTGCCCTGAGTCGCGCCCGCTGGCAAGCCTCAGGCCAGCAAAGCCGCCAGGATGCGGTCACGGGTTAGCGGCATGTCGCAAAGTCGCCTGCCGAGCGCGTGTGCCACCGCATTGCCGATGGCCGCACAGGTCGGCCCGACCGTGCATTCGCCCATGCCGAGCGCCGGGTCCTCCGGCGAGCCGATCAGCTCGACCTCGACCGGCGGCACCTCGCTGAAGCGCAGGATCGGATAGGCGTCCCAGTCGCGGGACGCGATGCCGGTGCCGTCCAGTTGCACCGCTTCCTTCAGCGCGAAGCTCGCGGCCTGGACGATGCCGCCTTCCAGCTGGTTGCGCGCGCCGTCGGGATTGATGACCAGGCCGGCGTCGGTGGCGCTCCAGACATGGTCGAGCCGCACCGTCTCGTCGACGCTCACCGCCACCACCACGGCGGAATAGGCGGCCATGTTCTTGTAGCGCGCGAAGGCGAGGCCCAGGCCCTTGCCGCTGCCGGCGGGGCCGCGATCCGCCCAGCCGGCCATGTCCGCCGTGCGCTCCAGCACCGCCCGCGCCCGTGGATCGTCCAGCAGCGCCAGCCGGTAGGCGAGCGGATCCCGGCCGGCGCGGGCCGCCAGCTCGTCCATCATGCCTTCCATGGCGAACACGTTCACCGGCGCGCCGAGCCCGCGCAGCGCCGAGGTGCGCACCGGCCCCTCGCTCACCAGATGATGGCGGATGCGATGGGCCGGGATGCGATAGAGCGGCACGGCGTTGCGGGTGCCGCCGCCGCCGCGTTCCTCCGGCGGGTCGGTGGTCCTGACCGGCGGCGGCGGGTTCTCCAGCGCCTCGTGCGCCAGCAGATAGCCGCTGCCGGTGCCCGGCCGCTGCACGTGGCTCGGTGCCCAGATCTCCTGGGTCCAGTCGAGCGGCTGGCCGTCGCCGTCGACGGCGACGCGAACGGTGACCGACATGGCCGGGCTCACCGGCTCGTAGGCGAATTCCTCCTCGCGCCGCCATTGCAGGCGTACGGTCTCGCCCGGCAGGGCCAAAGCGACGATGGCGGCGTCGAGCGCCGCGTCGTCGGCGCCGTTATGGCCATAGCAGCCAGGGCCGTGGCGGTGGTGGCAGACCACGGTGTCCGGGTCCAGCCCCAGCACGGCGGCCACGTTCTTGCGCAGCGGGTGCATGCCCTGGCCGTGCGACCAGAGCGTCAGGGTCTCGCCGTCATGGTGCGCCAGCGCCGCCGACGGGCCCATGGAGGCGTGGGCGATATAGGGGCGGGTGTAGGTGCGCTCGACCACGGCCGCGGCGGCGGAGGTGTCGGCGGCCGCGGCGCCGATGGCGCGCAGTTCCGCCGGCCGGCCGACCAGCCAGGCGCCTTCGCCCATCTCCGGCGAGACGCTGCGGGTGCCGGACCATTGCGCGTGCGCCTCCGCATACACGGTCGCCGCTTCGGCCGCCCGCTCGCTGGCGCTGACGAAGGCGACGAAGTTGGCGCGGCGCACCACGCGCAGGTCCGGGTCGCCGCTCGCGCGCCGCACGGCGGCCTCATCCAGCGCCGTCAACCGCGCGTCGCGGCCCGGCTGGCGCAGCGTGCGGGCGTGCAGCATCCCCGCCGGCCGCAGGTCGTGCAGAAAGGCGTCGGGCGCGCCGGTGAGCTTGGCCGGCAGGTCCGCCTGGGGCACGCTCTGGCCGACCAGGCGATAGGCCGACGGCGGCTTCGGCGCGGCGCGGCCGGTGGGCGCCCAGCTGCCGTCCAGGGCCGGGCCACGTCCCAGTAATCCAGCCCGGTCGGGTGGCCTTCGCGCACGAACGCCCCTTCGACCACGCTCAGGTCGTCCGGTGCGCAGTTGAGGCGGAGCGCTGCCTGTTCGGTCAGCAGCGCCCGCACCTCGGCGCAGACCAGCCGGATCGAGGCGCCGGAGACCATCACCGACAGGCTGGACGAGGTGTAGAGTTCGTCCGGCCCGTGTTCTGTGTCGCCGGAGAGCAGGCGCACGCGGGCCAGCGGCAGGTCCAACTCCTCCGCCGCGATCTGGGCCAGCGCGGTGACGATGCCCTGGCCGATCTCCACCTTGCCGGAGGCGACGCGCACGGTCCTGTCGTCCTGGAAGGCGACCCAGCGGTCCAGGCGCGGGTTGGCGGTCAGGCTGAGCGGCAGTGTGACGGCGTCGGCCATGGCTCAGCCCTCCCCACGCAGGTGGGCGGCGGCCCGCTCAATGGCCTTCAGGATGCGCACGTGCGAGCCGCAGCGGCAGAGATGGCCGTCCAGCGCCGCCGCGATCTCCGCCCGCGAGGGCTTGGGGTTTCGCTCCAGCAGGGCCGCGGCGCTGATCAGGATGCCGGAGAGGCAATAGCCGCACTGGCCGGCCTGCTCGTCCAGAAACGCCTGTTGCAGCGGGTGCAGGCCGCCGTCCGGGCCGGCCAGCCCCTCGACCGTGGTGACCTGCTTGCCCAGGACCGCGTCGAGCGCAGCGGTGCAGGCCTGCACCGGGCGGCCGTCCACCAGCACCATGCAGGCGCCGCACTGCTCCAGCCCGCAGCCGAAGCGGGTGCCGGTCAGGCCCAGCGTGTTGCGCAGAATGTCCAGCAGCGGCGTGTCCGCCGGCGTGCCGTCCGCCAGGGGCTGCGCCGCTCCGTTGATGAAAAGAGTCGTCGCCATCGGGGCCTCGTCCTATCCGTCCTGTTCGTCGCGGTGGTCGCTGCCCTTTCTTAGCGTACCTCCGCCCGGCTGCGAAGGCGGGTGCGCCGGCTCAACTGCCGCCGATGACGAAGGCCAGGCTGACGCCCGCGCCGATGACCGGCACCCAGAACGGCACCCGGAATCCCGCGGCCGGCAGGTCGAGGGCGCCGCGCTCGCGCCATTTCACCAGCACCAGCGCGATGTTGACCAGGACGAAAATGACCAGCACGACCTGGGAGGTGAGCCCCGCCAGCCGCTCGATCGGGAAGGACACCGCCAGCAGCGCCACCGCCAGCGTCACCACTGCCGTCGCCACCACCGGTGTGCCGGTGCGCGCATAGACCGAGGCCAGCACCCGGCCGGCCGCTCCGGGAATCGTGCCCTGGTCGGCCAGGCCATAGAGCACGCGCGCGGCCATGATCACCTGGATGATGATGCCGTTCACCGTGGCCACGGCGGCGACGATGGTGATGGTCAGCGGCGACAGCGGCGTCACCGCTGCGAACACCAGGCCCAGCGGCGCCGGCGAGGCCCCCAGCGCCGCCGGCGGCACCGCCAGCACGGAAATCGCCGCCACCAGGAAATACAGCCCGGTTGCCGCGACCAGCGTGATCAGGATCGCCCGCGGCATGGTGCGTTCCGGCGTGCGCACCTCTTCCGCGACATTCACCATGTCCTCGAAGCCGATAAAGGCGAAAAACGCCAGCAGCCCGGCGCCGACAATGCCGGCCCAGACGGCGCCGTCGAGCGACCAGGGCAGCACCTCCGGCAGGCGCAGCAGCAATTCCGGCGCGCCGACCAGTCCGCCGATGACGATGGCCAGCAGGCCGGCCACCTCCACCAGGGTCATGAGGCCGGCAAAGGCGACCGACTCCAGGATGCCGACGCAGGCCACCAGCCCCACGGCCACGACGATGGCGACGGTCAGCCAGACGCGGTCCACCGCCAGCAGCGGGTCCAGGAACGCGCCGATATAGCCGGCGCTGCCGATGCTGATCGTGGCCGACGACACCGTGCCCGCCAGCATGACGCCGATGCCGACCAGCAGCGCCGCCAGCTCCGAGCGGAAGCCGGCGCGCACATAGGCGGCCTCGCCGGCGCTGACCGGGAACCGGCAGACGAATTCGGCGAAGCTGGCGGCGGAGAACCCCATGACGCACGCGGCCAGCAGGAAGGCCATGGGCGCATGCACCCCGGCCCGCGCCGCGGTGGCGCCGATCAGCACATAGATGCCGGCGCCGATGGTGACGCCCAGGCCATAGAGCACCACCAGGGTCAGGCCCAGGCGGCGGTGCAGCTTGGCGGCGGGGGGGATGGGCAGGTCCGGCTGGGTCATGGCTGGGTCATGGCTGGCTCATGGCGGATTCAGGGGGCGGGTCACCGGGTCGGGAAGCCGGGCAGGGGCCGGCAGCGGGGCCAGCAAAGCCGCTGCCGGCCGCCGCGGTCATTGCGCCAGATCAACAGTGCCGTCCCGTGGCTAGACCGCCAGCGCGACGCCGTCATGGCCGGGGTCGGCGCCGCCGGCCATGGCGCCGTCCGCGCCGATGGTGATGCCGTGCACCGCGGCGATGTGGAAGGTCAGCGGCGAGCGGATCACCTCATAGCCGGCCTCGCGCAGCGGCTCGACCGTGTAGTCGGGGATGCGGTTGGTGATGTCGATGGCGTTCGAGGTCGACGAGAAGCGCGGCACGCTCACCGCCCGGTCGATCGGCATGCCGTGGTCGATCACGTTCAGCAGCGCCTGCAACACGCCCATGGCGATCTGGGTGCCGCCGGGCGCGCCGATGACGACGGTCGGCCGCTCGCCCTCGAACACGATGGTCGGGCACAGGCTGGAAAAGCGGCTCTTGCCCGGCGCGACCGAGCCGGCGCGGCCCGGCCGAGGGTCGAACACGCCCATGCAGCCATTGTACATGAAGCCCAGCCCATCGGTGATGACGCCCGACGGCATGCCGAGCGAATGGGTCATGGTCACGCAGTTGCCGTCCTTGTCGACCACGGCGACATGGGTGGTCTGGGGCGACTCCGCGGTGAGCCGCTCCACATGCGCGCGCTCGCCGGCCCGGATGCGTGCGGCGCATTCCGCGGCATAGTCCTTGCCAATCAGCCGGTCGAGCGGCACGTCGACAAAGGCGGGGTCGCCCACATGCGCCTCCTTGTCGGCGGTGGCGATCTTCATCGCCTCGCAGACGGTGCGGATATAGTCGCTTGTGTTGTGGCCCATGCCCTTCAGGTCGAACTGCTCAAGAATGTTCAGCATTTGCAGCAACATGACGCCGCCGCCGGGCGGCTGGCACGAGGCGATGCGGCGGCCGCGATAGGTGGTCTGCAACGGGTCGGACCGGCCGACCTTGTAGGCCTCCAGGTCGGCCTTGCGCATCAGGCCGCCATGGGCGCGCATGTCGGCGTCGATCTCGTCGGCGATGGCGCCGCGATAGAACGCGTCGGCGCCGTCGCGCTGGATGCGGCGCAGGGTTTCGGCCAGGTCCGGGTTTTCCACCGTCTCGCCGATGCGGCGGAGGCGCCGGCCGCCCTTGCCGTCGTCGGCGAAATAGGCGGCGCGGCCGGTGCGGGACAGGGCCAGCCGCTCCTCCACCTGCACCCGGCCGAGCGCGGCGCCGTGGGTCCACCAGTAATAGACGTGCGGCCGGACCGCGAAGCCCCGGTCGGCCTGGGCGATGGCGGGGGCGACCACGTCGGCCCAGTCCCAGGTGCCGAAGTCGCGCACCGCCTCCCAATAGGCCATCAGCGAGCCGGGCGTGGTGATGGCGCCATAGCCCAGGTCGTTCACGTTGTCTTTCAGCACGAAGCCGAAGCCGTCGCGCGTTTCCTCGATCAGCAGGTTGTGCCACATGTCCGGCGTGGCGCTGAGCGGCGTCTTGCCGTGGAAGTCCAGGCAGGTGTGCACACCCTTGCCCGGCATGTAGATCTGGCAGTTGCCGAAGCCGGCAATGCCGCACATTTGCGGGTCGACCACGCCCTGCACCAGAGCGGCCGCCATGGCGGCATCGATGGCATTGCCGCCGGCCATGAGCACGCGGGCGCCGGCCTCCGAGGCTTCGGGCTGGGCGGAGACGATCATGGCTTCGGGCATGGCGGCGGTTCCTCAGGCAAAAAAACAGCCCCGGACGCTGAGTCCGGGGCTGGTATCAGAGCCTGTCGGTCGGCCGGGATCAAGCCCCGAGCGCCCGCCCGCCATTACCGGTTGGCGATGGCGACATAGTCCCGCTGCGGCGCGCCGGTATAGAGCTGGCGCGGGCGGTTGATCTTCTGGGTCGGGTCCTCGATCAGCTCGTTCCACTGGCTGATCCAGCCGACGGTGCGGCCGATGGCGAACAGCGCGGTGAACATGCTGACCGGGAAGCCCATCGCCTTCAGCATGAAGCCGGAATAGAAGTCGACATTCGGATAGAGCCGGCGCTTGATGAAGTATTCGTCTTCCAGCGCGATCCGCTCCAGCTCCATCGCGACTTCCATCAGCGGATCGTTGACGCCCAGTTCGGCCATCAGCTCGTGCGCGGCCTTCTGGATCACCGCGGCGCGCGGGTCGTAGTTCTTGTAGACCCGGTGGCCGAAGCCGAACAGGCGGAACGGGTCGTCCGGGTCCTTCGCCTTCTTGACCATGGCCGGCACATTGTCCTTCGTGCCGATCTCGGTCAGCATTTTCAGGACTTCCTCGTTCGCACCGCCATGGGACGGACCCCAGAGCGCGGCGCAGCCGGCGGCGATGCAGGCGAACGGGTTGGCGCCGGTGGAGCCGGCAAGGCGCACGGTCGAGGTGCCGGCGTTCTGCTCGTGGTCGGCGTGCAGGATGAAGATCAGGTCCAGCGCCTTGGCCACGACCGGGTTGACCTTGTAGGGCTCCGCCGGCACCGCGTGGCACATGTGCAGGAAGTTGGCGGCATAGCCCAGGTCGTTCTGCGGGTACATGAACGGCTGGCCGATGGAATATTTGTAGGCCCAGGCCGCGATCGTCGGCATTTTCGCGATCAGCCGGTGGCTGGCGATCATGCGGTGGCGCGGATCGTTGATGTCGGTGGAGTCGTGATAGAAGGCCGACATGGCGCCCACCACCGCGCACATCACCGCCATCGGGTGCGCGTCGCGGCGGAAGCCGCGATAGAAGCTCTGCATCTGGTCGTGCAGCATGGTGTGGCGGGAAATGGTGAATTCGAAATCGTCGTACTGGTCTTTGGTCGGCAGCTCGCCGTTCATCAGCAGATAGCAGACCTCGACATAGTTGGACTTCTCCGCCAACTGCTCGATCGGATAGCCGCGGTACATCAGGACGCCGTTGTCGCCATCGATATAGGTGACCTTCGACTGGCAGGAACCGGTGGCGGTGTAGCCCGGGTCGAAGGTGAAATAGCCCATGTCTTTGTACAGCGAGCGGATATCGATCACCGGAGCGCCGGCCGTTCCATACAGGACCGGCATGGTGGACGATTTGCCGGTCTGGCCGTCGGTGATGGTGACCGTGTGATTGGATCCGGTTTCCGACATCTTAATCCTCGTTTCTCAAAGGTCCCGTTCCGGCGGTCTGCCGCCATTCGGTCATAATTGTTTGCATTGCACCATACGACCGCGGGCTCCGCTTGGCAATTCCAAGCGCACCCGGCAGCCTCGCCGGTGACCCGCAACCCTCTATCGTTGGGCCGCCTTGGGGCGGAATGCAAGCGGTTGACACGCGGGTGGATTTAGGCTTGGCCGGCAAGGCGTGCCAGCGTCTCCTCCCGGCCCAAAATCCGCATGACTTCAAAGAGGCCCGGCGAGGCGTTCGAGCCGGTCAGCGCCGCCCGCAGCGGCTGGGCCACCTTGCCGAGCTTGACGCCGCCCGCCTCCGCCTGCGCCCGCACGGCGCCTTCCAGCGCCGCCTCGTCCCAGGGCTCCAGGTCGGCCAGGGATCGGGCCAGCGCCGCCAGATGGGCGCGGCCGTCGCCCTCCAGCAATTTCGCCGCCTTGTCGTTCAGCGGCTGGGCACCGTCGCGCACATAGAAGGCGCTGTTCTCGGCCAGTTCGTTCAGGTCCTTGGCCCGCTCCTTCAGGCCGGCCATGCCCGCCAGCAGGCGGTCGCGGCCGGTGGCGCTCACGGTCAGGCCCGGTTCGCGTTCCAGCCGCTCGACCGTCAGGGCGACCAGCCGGGCGTCGTCGGTCTGGCGCAGGTAATGGCCGTTCAGGTTGGTGAGCTTCGCCATGTCGAAGCGCGAGGCCGAGCGGCCGACACCGTCCAGGTCGAACCATTCCACCGCCTGCGCGGTCGAGATGATCTCGTCGTCGCCATGGCCCCAGCCGAGCCGCAGCAGATAGTTCCGCACCGCTTCCGGCAAAAAGCCCATGTCGCGATAGGCATCGACGCCCAGGGCGCCGTGCCGTTTCGACAGTTTGGCGCCGTCCTGGCCGTGGATCAGGGGAATGTGGGCGAACACCGGCAACTCCCAATCCATGGCCTTGAACACCTGGGCCTGGCGGAAGGCGTTGTTCAGATGGTCGTCGCCACGGATCACATGGGTCACGCCCATGTCGTGGTCGTCGACGACAACGCTCAGCATGTAGGTGGGCGTGCCGTCGGCGCGCAGCAGCACCATGTCGTCGAGTTCGGCGTTCTGCACCGTGACCCGGCCCTGCACCCGGTCGTCGATCACCGTCTCGCCGGTCTGCGGCGCTTTCAGGCGGATGACCGGGGCGACACCGGTGGGAGCCTCCGACGGGTCGCGGTCGCGCCAGGTGCCGTCATAGCGCATCGGCCGCTTTTCCGCCTTGGCGCGCTCGCGCATCGCCTCCAATTCCTCCGGCGAGCAATAGCAGCGATAGGCGTGGCCGGCTTCCAGCATCCGCTGGGCAACCTCCGCATGCCGGGCCTGGCGCGAGGCCTGGTAGACCGGCTCGCCGTCCCAATCCAGTTCCAGCCAGGACAGCCCGTCCAGGATCGCGTCCACCGCGGCCTGGGTCGAGCGCTTGCGGTCGGTGTCCTCGATCCGCAGCAGGAAGCGACCGCCGTGATGGCGGGTGAACAGCCAGTTGAACAGCGCGGTGCGCGCGCCGCCGATGTGGAGAAAACCCGTCGGCGACGGGGCGAAGCGGGTCACGACAGCCATGGATTCCGAGCCAATTCGTCTTTTGGTTGATGTCATACCGAATTATTGGTTGTGTTTGTGGCAGCGATTTGGAGTGGGTTATCGGCATGGGCCGGATCAGCGTCAATAGCAGCGAGGCAGGCCAGCGCCGGCGGGCGGGGCGGCTGGCCGTGCGGGCCAGGGCCGGCTTGCGGGCGCTGGCCGAAGCCGCGGCGACCACCTGGGCGGCGGAGGCGCGGCGGCGGCCGCTCTGGCTGGCGGTGGCGTTCGGGGCCGGCGTTGCGCTCTATTTCCTGCTGCCGTTCGAGCCGCCGGCGCTGGCCGGCCTGGCGATGGTGGCGCCGGCGGTCCTGCTGGCCGGGTTCGCGCCAAAGCCGGGATTGCGGGCGGCCGCCCTGGTCGTGGCGATGCTGGCGGCGGGTTTCGGCGCCGGGCAGTGGCAGGTGTTGCGAGCCGATGCGCCGCGCCTGCAACGGGGCACCGAGCGGTTTCTGGCCGAGGCCTGTGTCGACCGGGTGACGCCGCGCTCCACTTACACCGACCTGAGCGTTTCCGACTGGTCGCCGGGAACGCCGCTGCCGCAGGGGCTGAAGGCCCGGTTTCGCTGGCGCAATCCGCCGCCGGACCTGCGCCCCGGCAGCCGCATTCGGGTCAACGCCCGGCTGTTTCCGGTGAGCGGCGCAATCTATCCCGCCAGCTACGACCCGCGCCGGCTGGCGTTTTTCGACGGCATCGGCGCCGAGGGCTGGCTCGGCAAGACGACGCAAATGGCCGGCGAATGCCATCCCCCCGGCGCCCTGGCGGAGGCGCGGGCGTGGCTGCGCGGGCGGCTGCTGGCGGACGTGCCGGGGGCGGCCGGGGGTATTCTGGTCGGGGTCAGCACCGGCTGGCGCGGCGACATTGCCGGTGACGACGCCCATGCCATGCGCAATGCGGGGCTCGGCCATTTGCTGGCGATTTCCGGCCTGCATGTGGGCCTGGTCGTGGGCCTGGTGCTGGTGGCGCTGCGGGCCGGCCTTGCCCTGGTTCCGTGGGTCGCGCTGCGCTTTCCGATCCACAAATGGGCCGCTGCGGCCGGGCTGCTGGCCGGCATCGGCTATCTGGCCTTTTCCGGCGGCAGCGTCCCGACCCAGCGGGCGATGATCATGCTGGGCCTGGTGTTGATCGCGCTGCTGCTGGACCGGGTCGAACTCTCCATGCGGCCGGTGGCCTGGGCCGCCGTCATCGTGCTGGCGGCCGCGCCGGACGCGATCCTGACCCCCAGTTTCCAGCTCTCCTTCGCCGCGGTGATCGGGCTGGTGGCGGTGTTCGAAACCTGGCGCCGCCATCGCCGCCGCCAGGGCGTCAGCGACCGGCGGCTGCCCTGGGCGGCGCGCTATGTGCTGGGGGTGGCGGCGACGACGGTGGTGGCGACGCTCGCCACCATGCCATTCGCGGCGTTCCACTTCCACCGCATCGCCCTGCTGGGTCTGTTCGCCAACCTGATCGCCGTGCCGGTGTTCGCCTTCTGGGTGATGCCGGCGCTGCTGGCGGGCCTGTTGCTGGCCCCGCTGGGGCTGGAGACCTGGCTCTGGCAGGCTGCCGGCGCCGGCGTCGACCTGATCCTGGCCGTGGCCTATGCCCTGGGCAATGCGGAGGGGGCCGTCGGCCGCGTCGGCGTGGTGCCGGTCTGGGGCATCGGCTGCGCCGTGCTGGGCGGGCTCTGGTGGGCGATCTGGCAGGAGCGCTGGCGCTGGTGGGGCGTGCCGCTGGTGCTGGCGGGCCTGGCCGCGCCGCTCACCGCCCGGCCGCCGGACGCCATCGTCTCGCGCGACCTGCTGGCGGTGAGCGACCGGCAGGGTGGCTATTGGATGCGCGGGCGCGGCGGTTTCGTGCGCGAGCGCTGGCTCGACGAGACCGCGGCGCGCGAGCGGCCCTGGCCCGACGGGCGGGAGGCGGG
This sequence comes from Alphaproteobacteria bacterium, assembly GCA_020638555.1. Lineage (NCBI taxonomy): Bacteria > Pseudomonadati > Pseudomonadota > Alphaproteobacteria > Alphaproteobacteria bacterium. Next base: position 509,019 of record JACKII010000001.1, read on the forward strand.
CGCGCCGGGCGTCGCCTTTGCCTGCGACGGCCGGGCCTGCCGCCTGACGACGCCGGACGGAACCCTGGCCCTGGTCGAGGATCCGGACGCGGCCGGCGACTGCCGCACCGCCACCTATGGCATCGCGCGCTACAAGCTGCCGGGCTGCGCCTGGTGGGCCGGCTGGGACGAGACGGTGGTGCTGTCCCTGCGCGAGGGCCGTGCCGAGCGCATCGGTTCGCGCGAGCCCGCCCGGCCCTGGTTGGCGCCCTAAAGGCCGGCGGGCAGCGCCATGTCGGCCCCGTCCAGCGGCCAGCGGGGCCGGGGCGCGGTCGCGAGCGAATCCCGCTGGCCGCGGCGAAACCGCTCCCAGCCGGCCCAGGCGACCATGGCGGCATTGTCGGTGCAGAGCTCGGGCGGCGGCGCGATCAGCGTGGCGCCCCGCGCCGCCGCCTCGGCAACCAGCCGGTGCCGCAGCGCCTGGTTCGCCGCGACGCCGCCGGCGACCACCAGCCGCTCGCACGATCCGAACTCGTCCGCGAAGCGGTCCATGGCGTGGCGGCAGCGGTCGGCCAGACTGTCGGCGCAGGCCGCCTGGAAGCTGGCGCAGAGGTCGGCGGCGGTCTGGTCCTCGGCCTCGCCCGGCGGCAGAGCCTGGATGGCCTGGCGCACCGCGGTCTTGAGCCCGGCGAAGGAGAAATCGCAGCCGGGCCGGCCGGCCAGCGGCCGCGGCAGCGCAAAGCGGGCGGGGTCGCCGCGGCGGGCGAGCCGTTCCACCGCCGGCCCGCCGGGATAGCCGAGGCCCAACAGCCGCGCCGTCTTGTCGAACGCCTCGCCGAGCGCATCGTCGATGGTGGTGCCGTAGACGGTGTAGGCGCCGACATCGGCCACCGCCAGCAACTGGCAATGGCCGCCGGAGACCAGCAGCAGCAGATAGGGGAACGGCACCGCGTCGGAGAGGCGCGCCGACAGCGCGTGCGCCTCCAGATGGTTCACGGCGACGAAGGGCTTGCCCCAGGCGAAGGCCAGCGCCTTGGCCAGGGTCGCGCCGACCATGACACCGCCGATCAGGCCGGGGCCGGTGGTGGCCGCGACCGCGGCGAGGTCGGCGGGCGGCAGGGCCGCCTCGGCCAGGGTGCGCTCGACCAGCGGGCGCAGGAGTTGCAAATGCGCCCGCGCCGCGATTTCCGGCACGACGCCGCCATAGGGGGCGTGGTCCGCCAGCTGGCTGTGGATCGACTGGGCCAGAATGGTGCGGTCGCCGCGCACCACCGCCACGGCGGTCTCGTCACAACTGGTCTCGATACCCAGCACGCAATCGGTCACGGGGTCTGGTCTCTCTCGGGTTCCGCCTGTTGCGGTGCAAGGAAAGGCTTGCGCCGGCAAGGCACTTCTCTACACATGCCCGCATGACAGCCCAGCGTCCACCCCTTCGCATCGGCACCCGCGGCAGCCCGCTCGCCCTGTTCCAGGCGCGCGCCGTGGCCGATCTCATCGCCCGCCTCGACCCGCACCATTCCGGTAGTGCTGCGCCCGAGCCGGTGGTCATCCGCACCAGCGGCGACCGCATCCAGGACCGGCGTCTGGCCGACCTGGGCGGCAAGGCCCTGTTCACCAAGGAAATCGAGCGCGCCCTGGTCGATGGCGAGATCGACCTGGCCGTGCACAGCGCCAAGGACGTGGAGACCGAACTGGCGGCCGGCACGGTGCTGGCGGCGGTGCTGGCGCGCGAGGACGTGCGCGACGCGCTGATCGCTCCCGGTTGCGCCGCGCTCGCCGACCTGCCGCAAGGGGCGGTGGTCGGCACCGCCTCGCTCCGGCGCCAGTCGCAATTGCTGAGCGTCCGGCCGGACGTGCGGGTGGTGTTGCTGCGCGGCAATGTCGAGACCCGCCTCGCCAAGCTCGCCCAGGGCGACGTGCATGCCACCTTCCTGGCGGCGGCGGGGCTGAACCGGCTCGGCAAGGCCGGCCATGTCTCGGCCCTGCTCGACCCGGCGGAGATGCTGCCGGCGGCGGGGCAGGGGGCGATTGCGGTGCAGTGCCGGGCGGACGACATGGTGGTGCTGGCGCTGCTGTCCATGCTGAACGACCCTGCCGCGGCGGCGGAGGTCCGGGCCGAACGCGCCGTGCTGGCGGCGCTGGGCGGCTCGTGCCACACGCCGGTGGCGGTGCTGGCGCGGGCCGACGTGCGCGGCGGGCTCAGCCTTGCCGCCCGCGTGCTGCGGCCCGACGGTTCCGAGCGATGGCAGGCGGAGGCGACCGGCACCTGGGCGGACGGCGCCCGTATCGGACACGACCTGGGACAAAGCCTGAAACGCCAATGCGATCCCGCCCTGCTCCTACCCGCCGGCCCCGCTTCGACCGCATAAGACCGCTGGCGGCGCGTCCGGTCGAACGGCCGGCCGCGCTGCGCCGGCCTGCGGCGGTGCTGGTGACCCGGCCCGAGTCGGCCCGGCCGGCGCTGCGCCAGGCCCTGGCGGCCAGGGGCGTGCGCTTGCTGGTGCAGCCGCTGCTGGCGTTCCGGCGCCTGCCCGGCCCGCTGCCGCCCACCGCCGACATCCAGGCGGTGATCGCCAGCAGTGCCCAGGCCTTTGCCGGCGTCGATGCCGGCGCGCTGCCCGCGCCGATCCCGGTGTTCGTCGTCGGCCGGGCGACGGCGCGCGCCGCGGCCCGCAGCGGCTTTGCCGATGTGCGCGTGGCCGCCGATGCCCAGACCCTGGCGAGCGACGTGCGCAATGCCTGCGCGCCGCGCTACGGGCCGCTGCTCTATCTGGCCGGCCGTCATCGCGCCCGCGACCTGGGCCGCATGCTGACGGGGTTCGAGGTGCGGCTGGCCGAACGTTATGCGGCCGAGCCGGTCAAGCGTCTGGCGCCGAGCGTGCGGCAGGCCATCGGCCGCGGCGAGGTGTGCGCCGTCACCCTCTATTCCGGCCGCGCCGCCCACGCCTTTGCGGCCGCCTGCCGGCAGAGCGGGGTTTGGGCCGAAGCGCGGCGCATTCCGGCGCTTTGCCTGAGCCGGCGCATCGCCGCACGGTTGCGGACGCATGGTGTCCGCGCCGCATGGGGCGCGCCGTTGCCGCAGGCCGAGCGCTTGACAGCACGCCTTCTTGGCAGGCGATTTAGCGCCGCTGACCTGCCAGCGATTCCCCCTGCCGCGCCCGGCGCGGCCCATGCTCCGCATCCGATCCGAGACGAGGCGATGACCAGTTCTCCCCCCGAGACCCCCGACTCCGAGCCGGACCAGCCGTCGCGCCTGAAGTCGGTGGCGCCGCACTGGGTGGCCATCGTCGCCATTGCCGCGCTGGCCGCCATTGCCGTGATCTGGCTGTGGTCGGAATTGCAGAACAATACCGCCGGCCGCGACGCCATCGCCGCCCGGGTGGCGGCGCTGTCGACCCGGATCGACGATCTGGCGAAGATTCCCACCTTCGCCGACCCGGCCACCGTCGACAAGCTGGTGGTGGATGTGGGCGACCTGACCAAGCGCACGTCCGAAAACGCCCGGGGCGTGAAGGCCATCGGCGAGCGGGTGGATGTGGCCGCCTCGACGACGCAGGCCCGCTCGAAAAGCCAGTCCGACCGGGTGGAGGCGCTGGAAAGCCGGGTCGGCTCGGTCGAGAGCGCCATGGGCAACCGCGCCGATGCCCTGGCCGCCAGCCTGCAAGACCTGCGCGCCCAGGCGGACGCCACCAGGGCGGCGTTGGCCGGGCTGACCGCGAAACAGGGCCAGGACGCCAAGGCCGCCGCAACCCAGCTGGCCAGCCTGACCGCCCAGGCGGGCGACCTGGACCGTCGCCTGGCCCGGCTCGAAGCCTGGGCCGAGCGCGCCCGCCCCGCCCGCGTCGCCGAGCAACTGGTGGCGCTGGCCGACCTGCGACGCATGGTCGAGAGCGGGTCGCCATTCGCCGGCCCGCTGCAACGGGTGCAGGCCTCGCTGCCGGCCGCAAAGGATCCGGGCGCCACCGCCGGCTGGGCCGCCTATGCCGACACCGGCCTGCCCACCGCCGCCGGCCTCGGCCGACAACTGGCGGCCATCGCCCGCGGCCGCCCGCATGCGGGGCCGGTCGAGACCGGCAGCACCTGGGTCGACAGCGCGGTCGGGACCTTGTTGAAGGGCGTCACCATCGATGACAGCGGCCCGCTGGGTCAGGACCCGGTGGCCGACGCCTTCCGCGCCGCCCACAAGGCGCTGGCCGCCGGCGATCTGGCCGCGGCAGACGCGGCAGTCGCCCCCATTGCGGAGCGGATGCCGGCGGTGGTGGAATGGCGCAAGGCACTGACGGCGCGCCAGCAGGCGCTGGCCATGATCGGAGCCTGGGACAAAACCGTGATGGCGGGCATTAGCGAGGCTCCGAAATGATACGCGCGATTTTTCTGTTTCTGGTCTTCGGCGCGATCATTTTCGCCGCCGACTGGCTGCTGGACCGACCGGGAACCATCGCCATTTCGTGGCAGGGGCTGGAGGTGCACGAGTCGTTCGCCTGGGGCGTCGGCATGCTGGCGCTGGTGTTGCTGGCCGCCATTGTCGGCTTCTGGCTGATTTCCTGGCTGCTGCGCTCGCCCTGGACGCTGGCCTCGCGCATCGGCCGGTCGCGGCGCGAGCGCGGCCAGACCGCGATCTCGCTCGGCATGGTGGCGATTGCCGCCGGCGACCGCGAGGAGGCGCGCCGACAGTCGCGCCGTGCGGCGCAACTGGTGCCGGACCAGCCGCTCGCCACCCTGCTGGCGGCGCAGACGGCGCAGCTGGATGGCGACGAACAGGCCGCCCGGCGCTATTTCCTGCGGCTGGCGGAAACCCCGGACACCGCCTTCCTGGGCCTGCGCGGCCTGTGGATGCAGGCGATGAAGGAGGGGCGCACCCGCGACGCCCTGCACTATGTCGAGCGCGCCCACGAGCAGCAGCCGAACGCGGCCTGGGTGCTGGAGGCGCAACTGACCCTGCAGGCGCGCCTCGGCCAGTGGGATGCCGCCGCGGAGACGCTGGAAAAGCTGGCCAAGCGCAAGCTGCGCACCGTCGAGCAAACCCGCGAGGCGCGGGCGCTGATCCATGTGGAGCGCAGCCGTGCCCTGGCCGCCCGTGGCGACGTTCCGGATGCGCTGGCCGCCGCCCGGGTGGCCTACAAGGCCAATCCGACGCTGGTGCCCGGCGTCGCGCAGTATGCGCGGATGCAGATCGCCAGCCACCGCCGCGGCAAGGCGGAAAAGGCGATCGAGGAGGCCTGGAGCCTGTCGCCCCATCCGATGCTGGCAGAGGCCTATCGCGGCGTCGTCGATACGGTGACGCCCGAAAAACAGCTCGATCTCGCCCGCAAGCTGGCCGCGGTGAAGCCGAACGACCCGGAAAGCGCCATCCTGGTCGCCCGGTTCGCCATGGCCGCCAATCGCTGGACCGATGCCGCCGAAGCCCTGGCGCCGCTCACCCGCCGCAATCCGCCCGCCCGCATCTGCCGCCTGATGGCGGAAATCGAGGCGGACGGCCGCAACGACCTGGAAGCCGCGCGCAACTGGCTGGCCCGCGCCGCCGGGGCACCGCCGGACGAGGCCTGGGTGTGCCGCGAGACCGGCGCCGTGCAGGCGGAATGGTCCGCGGTCTGCGCCGACAGCCAGTTGTTCGGCACGCTGGAATGGCGGATCCCCTACCATCTGGAGACCGCGGCCCCGGCGATGCTGGAAGCCGCGACCGGAGGGGCGGTGACCGGAGGGGCGGTAACCGTGACCGGTGCGGCGGTCCTGGCCGACGACGGGGACGCCAGTGCGGACGCCGCCGATGCGGATGGCGTCACCGTGGTCGAGGCGGTGGCGGAGCCGGTGGATGCCGACGCCCCGCCCCGCAAGGCGGGGGCCGGCGCATGAGCGCGGCCAATTTCATCGAGGCCCTCGGCATCCGCTTCGTCGAGGTGTCGAAGACGCGGGTGCTGGCCGAAATGGACGCGCGCGCGGAGCATTCGAACGGCAACGGTGTCGTCCATGGCGGCATCTACATGGCGTTCGCGGATACGCTGGGCGCCCGCGGCGCCATCATGAACCTGCCGGACAACTGCCGCACCAGCACGCTGGAATCGAAGACCAACTTCCTGCGCGGCGCCCGTGTCGGCACGCTGGTCGGCGAGTGCACGCCGGTGCATGTGGGCCGCACCACCCAGGTCTGGCGCACGGTCATCACCGGCCCCGACGGCAAGAAATGCGCCGAGGTCACCCAGACCCAGCTCGTGATCGCGACCGAGCCCGACGATCCCGTGACCCTGCGCATGCAGGCCATGCGCGACGGCCGCATTCCGCACAATCCCTGACTGCCCGAGCCCTGACCGCCTCGAACCGTTTGCCACCGGTGGATACCGGACCCGGTGTTTCCCGGCCGTCGCGGAGCGGCGAGCCGGGACCGCTTGCCGCGTGCGCACACCGGCGCGGACGGTGTTCGAAGGATGACACCGGCCCCGGACCGGCGCTCCGCACCGCCCGGGGTACAAAGCGGCTCCGCACCGTCCGGGGATCAAACGGCACTCCGCACCGTCCGGGGTACAGAAGCGCTCCGGCCGGGGAGCACGGGTATCGGCGCCCGTCGCCCGCCCCTCCCGCCGAGGGGCGCCACCTCAGGCGCGGCCGCGCACCAGCGCGGCGCCGGCGGCCAAAGCCTCCAGCTTGCGCACGCCCAGCCAGCGGGGAATGGCGGAGAGGCCGCAATCGGCGGTCAGCGCCAGCCGCTCCGCCGGAATGCCGGCGGCCAGCACAAGGTCGATCCTGCGCGCGACGTCGTCCGCGCTTTCCTGATGGAAGCTCTTCACGTCGACCACGCCGGCGGCGATCCGCGCCGGGTTGGCCAGCGCCGCCACCAGGTCGAGCCCCGCCATCTCGCGGTTGGCGAATTCCAGCACCAGCCAATCGGCGCTGAGCGTCTCCAGGGCGGGTTGCAAGCGGTCGAAGTCGCGCGGCGTGTAGGGGCGGCTGGCATTGTTGCCGAAGCAGACATGCACGGCAAAGGCGTCCGGCGCGGCCTCCCCCACCCGGTTGATTGCCGCCACCGCCTCGGCCTGGCCCAGCCAGTCCAAGGGATAGGTGAGGCCCGGTTCGTCCAACTGTACCAGTGGGCAGCCGGCGGCCACCAGCGCCGCCACCTCCGCCCGGATCAGCGCCACCAGATCGGCGAGCAGGGCGTGCTGCGGGTCGGCCTCCGCCGCATAGGCCCGGCCGGCGCGGATGCTGCGCACGAAGGTGATCGGCCCCGGCAGCGCCATTTTCAGCCGCGTCGCCGCGGCCGCGTCGCCCAACTGCCGCGCCACCTCGCGGCGGAGAAACTGATAGTCTTCGACCAATCCCAGGCCGTTCGGCGCCCGCACCCGCTCGTCCGCCACATAGCCGGGGGTACGGTCATAGCCCGGCACGCCCAGGCGGCGCGCCACCGACTGGCGGGTCAGCCCTTCCAGCCGGTCGTACATGGCATAGACGAAGCGGTCCCGCGTCAGTTCGCCGTCGCTGAACACGTCCAACCCGGCCTGGATCTGGTCGGCGATGGCGGTGCGGGTGGCGTCGCCATAGGCCTCGTCCACGTCGGCCGGCCCGGCCTTGCCGGCGCGCATGGCCTCGCGGAAGCTGAACAGCCAGCCGGGCGCGGCGTGGCTGCCGACGCCCATGGTGGGCAGCAGGGGGAGGCCCGTCAGCATGCGCCGAACCTGCGCCGCGCCGCCGCGTATTCGGCGGCAACCGTTTCCACCAGGTCGGCGACCGCCGGCACGCCGTCGACCATCTGCACCGAATGGCCGGCGGACCAGACGTCCTTCCAGCGCCGCGGCGCGTTCGGGTTGATGTCCTTGTCGATGGCGACCGAGCCGCGCTCCGGCAGGTTGTCCGGGTCGAGGCCGGCGGCGAGCAGCGAGGGGATCAGCATGTTGGTCTCCAACCCGGTCATCGCCCGCGTCAGCTTGATGTCGTCCAGGCCGGAGGCGACCAGCATCTGCTTGTAGGCGTCCTTGGCCATGCTCTCGGCCGTGGCGATGAAGCGGGTGCCCATATAGGCGAGGTCGCAGCCCAGCGCCTCGGCCGCCAGCAGGGCCTGGCCGTCGCCGACGCCGCCGGCCAGCACCACCGGCCCGTCGAACAGGCGGCGCACGCCGCGCACGAAGGCGAACAGGTTGGCCCAGCCGGTCTGGCCGCCGGCGCCGGCGGTCAGCAGGATCAGGCCGTCGGCCCCGGCCGCAATCGCCTTCTCCGCATGGCGCATGCTGGCAATGTCGGCGAACACCAGCCCGCCATAGCCGTGGATCGCGTCGATGATCGGTGCGGGCGAGCCGACGCTGGCGATCACCAGCGCCGGCTTGTGTTTGCAGATCAGCGCCAGATCGTCGGCGAGGCGGCTGTTGGAACGGTGCACCACCAGGTTCGGCGCCACCGGCGCGTGCTCCGGCCCCAGTTCGGCGTCGATGCGCTCCAGCCATTCGGCCAGTTCCGCGACCGTGCGGCAGTTGATGGTCGGGAAGGAGCCGATGACGCCGGCCCGGCAGGCGGCAATGACCAGATCCGGGCCGGAGACCAGGAACATCGGCGCCGCGATCAGCGGCAGGCGGAGGCAGGAGTGCAGCGAGGCCGGTAGCGCCATCGGGGCGGCTCCTGATGGGTTGCGCGAAGAGGGACGGCGGGGGCGGGTGGGCGGACGGCGGCCGTCAGCCGCCGGTCTTCGCCTTCCACTCCTGGTATTTGGCCAGATTGTCCGCGTTCGGCGGATAGGTGCCGGGGATTTTGGCGCCGTCCTTGACCTGTTGCAGGATGAACTGTTCGTGCAATTCCTGCTCCAGCCCGCCTTCGGCCACCTCCTGCACCAGCGCCTGGGGATGACCACGACGCCGTCATTGTCGCAGACCACCCAGTCGCCGGGAATGACGGCGACGCCGCCGCAGCCGATGGGCACGTTCAGATCGCCGTCCGAAAGGCTGGCGACGCTCGCCGGCGCGGCCGCGCCCGGGCACCAGACCGGCAGGCCGCTGGCCTTGACGCCGTCGGCATCGCGCACGCAGGCGTCGCTGACCATGCCGGCGACGCCGCGCACCTGCATCCGCGTCGCCAGGATGTCGCCGATGGCCGCACCGTCGGCGAGACCCAGGCAATCCACCACCAGGATGTGGCCGGGCGGGCATTCCTCGATGGCGCGGCGCTGGGCCAGGTCGGTGCGCTTCAGGATCTCCGGCCCTGACAGATCCTCGCGGCCGGGGATGAAGCGCAGCGTGAAGGCCGGGCCGGCAATGCGCTCCTGGCCGTCGGAGAGCGGTTTCGGGCCGAACATCCAGACCTGCCGAATGCCGCGCTTCAGCAACTGCATGGTAAGGGTCGCGGTGGACACCCGCTTCAGGGTGGCGACGAGTTGGTCCTGGTTCATCTGGCTTTTCCTCTGGCGTGTTCGCCGGTACAACTGAGCCGAAACCACAGCCCGATGCAATCGTGAAGGAGCCGCCCGATGGACATGGCCTTTACCGCCGAAGACGAAGCCTGGCGCGAGGAAGTGCGCGCGTTTATGCGCGAGAACCTGCCGCCCGCCATCGCCCACAAGGTCCACAACGGCTTCGGCGTCAGCCGCGAGGAAATCCGGGACTGGCACACCAAGCTCTATGAGAAGCGCTGGGTCGCGCCGAACTGGCCGCCGGAATGGGGCGGCCCCGATCCGGCCTGGACCGTCAACCAGAAATACATCTATGACGAGGAAGCCTCGCTGGCGGGTGCGCGCGGCTGATCATGTTCGGCATCACCATGTGCGGCCCGTGCTGATGCGCTTCGGCACCGACGCGCAGAAGAAGGACTTCCTGCCGAAAATCGTCGCGGGCGAGCGCACCTTCTGCCAGGGCTATTCCGGAACCGGGCTCGGGCTCTGACCTCGCCAGCCTGAAAATGCGGGCCGAGCGCGACGGCGATGATTTCGTGCTGAACGGCCAGAAGATCTGGACCACGTCCGCGCACATGGCCGACTGGATTTTCTGCCTGGTCCGCACCTCGAACACCGGCAAGCGCCAGGAAGGCATCACCTTCATCCTGGTCGACATGAACACGCCGGGCGTCGAGGTGAAGCCGCTGATCACCATCGAGGGGCACGCGCGAGGTGAACGAGGTGTTCTTTCGGACGTGCGCGTGCCGGCGGCCAATGTCATCGGCGAGATCGACGACGGCTGGAGCGTCGCCAAATACCTGCTGGGGCACGAGCGCATGGGCGGCGGCGCGCTCGGCGGCCTGAAAAAGTCCATGGAACAGCTGCGGCAGATCGCGAACGAGGAGCCGGACGGCGCCGGCGGCTCGCTGGCGGAACAGCCCGACTTCGCGCGCAAGATGTCCGAGGTCGAGATCGAGCTGATGACGCTCGAAGTCCAGATGCTGCGCCTGCTCTCGAAGATGAAGGCGGATGCGGAAATGGGCCTGGAAGCCTCGATGATCAAAATCCGCCGCTCGGAGATCATCCAGCGGCTGAGCGAGCTGAAAATGGAGGCGGTGGGCTATTACGCCAACCCGTTCGTGCTGGGCGCGCTGGAGCATGGCTGGAACGAGGAGCCAATTGGCGGTGCGGATTATATTAACGCTTTAGCTGCGCACTACTTCAATAACCGCAAGCATTCAATTTTGCGGGATCGAACGAGATCCAGCACAACATCATCGCCAAGCGGTTCTGGGCCTTTAGGGGAGATTTCAAGAGACCGCGACATTCAGAGCTTGAGACTCCGCCACAAACATGCTTGAAACAAGCGTCTGACGCAGACCAGTGTTGCGTCGGACGCATTGGTCCGCGCCCCAGGGTTTCGGCTTGTTGGCTTAACTGTCTCAAATTCCTAAACGGGAGGAATTATGCGTCTCAGCTCTCTCTTGAAAAGCGTCGCCGTTGCGGCGGTGGCGGTCTCCACCGTCGCTGCGGTCAGCAATGCCGATGCGCGCGTTCGGATGAAGATCCACTCGGCCTTCAGCAAGAACATCGTCATCATCGGCCTGGGGCCGCATTAACGTGGCCGACGCCATCGAAAAAATGTCCGACGGCGAAGTCCAGATGAAGGTGTTCGAGCCGGGCGCGCTGGTTCCGGGGCACGCAATATTACGATCCGGTCTCCACCGGTTCGATCGACGGCGCATGGGGCACCCCGGCTATAACGTCAACAAGAACTTTGCCTATGCCTTCTTCTCCGCGGTGCCGTTCGGCCCGCGCGGCGGCGAATACATGGCGTGGATGCGCCATGGCGGCGGTCAGCAACTGGCGGACGAAATGTACGCCCGCGACAACAACATCAAAATGTTTGTCTGCAACCTGATCCCGCCGGAATCCTCGGCTGGTTCCGCAAGGAAATCAAGAGCCTGGATGATCTCAAGGGCCTGAAGATGCGCTTCTTCGGCCTGGGCGCCAAGGTGATGGAAAAGTTCGGGCGTCTCCACCCAGCTGCTGGCCGGTGGCGACATTTATCCGGCGCTGGAACTGGGCCTCGATCGACGCGACCGAATTCTCCATGCCGGCCATCGACAAGGACTACGGTTTCTACCAGATCGCCAAGCACAAACTACATTTCGGCTGGCTGGCACCAGCCGGCGACGCTGGGCGAAATGATCTTCAACATGGACAAGTTCAACCAGTTGAGCGACGGCCAGAAGGTCATGGTCGACCAGGCCTGCCAGGCGCAGACCCTGCGCGGCTTCGCCGAGGGTGAGGCGATCCAGGGCGCGGCGATGAAGTTCTTCGAGACGAAGGGCGTCACCATCCACCGTTGGCCCCAAGAGACGCTCGACAAGTTCTCGAGGCGGCCTGGAAGGAAGTCGTCGTCAACGAGATCGGCGACAACGATGACGCGAAGAAGATCTGGGCCTCGTTCTCGAAATTCCGTGAGGAATACAAGCTTTGAAGCGAAAACGGCTATCTGAAATAAGCCGTGCCCGTCATGCCGGGACATCGCCATCGCGGTCGTGTCCGGCCTGATTGCTGGCCTCGGGGCGCCCCTGGCGGGTCTGCCCGAGGTCTCTCTTTGACCCTTTCCACAAACCCCATTCCTCACTCGCAACAGCCCGATTTACGAGGCTGAAACACCAGATAGGGTGGAAGCGTTCATGCGCAAATTGCTCGACATCGCGGATCGAATCGAAAGATCTGCAATTTTTCGGACGAGCCGGTTCCTGGCTGATGATCCCGTTGATCGCGGTCATCATGTTCGACGTGTTGACCCGGAAACTGTTCGGCGGCGCCATTCAGCAGGCGATCCAGGACTCCTCGCTCTACCAGGTGCTGTCGCCGACCAAGCTGCAGGAATGGGAATGGCATCTGCATGGTGCCCTGTTCATGCTGGCCATCGGCTTTTCCTACACCATGAACGCCCATGTGCGCGTCGACGTGCTGCGCGAAAAGGTCAGCGACCGCAAGCAGGCGTGGATCGAAATGATCGGCCTCTGCGTGTTCCTGTTCCCTACACCATCGTCATCGGCATTCTTTGCGCCGATTTCGTCTATCTCCTACGCCTCGAACGAGGTGTCGGTGGCGATGACGGGCCTGACGCACCGCTGGATCATCAAGGCCTTCCTGCTGCTCTGCCTGATTTTGGTGTTTTTGGCCGGCGTGACCACCTTCCTGCGCCACATCGTCTATCTGTTCGGCGCGGAACACCTGCGCGACGACGTCAAGATGAACATGCTGACGTCCGCCGTGGCGGAACACCTGCCGCATCTGGACGATGAGGACGTGTACGGCCCCGGGCATACGCTGAAGACGATCTTGAACACAGCGATGTTCAAGCGGACAACGATCCCACCCCGAAATCAAATATTAAGCCCGGCGTCTCGGAAGGAATTCACGCTCATGTATTGGGAAGATTATCTCCCAGTGATCATGTTCCTTGGGCTGGCCTTCGGCCTGTTCTCCGGGATCCCGGTTGCGTTCGTCGTCGGCGGTATCGGCCTGCTGTTCGGCTTCATCGGCTCGTTCTACGACATGTTCTCCGTCATGGAGTTCTTCAACATCCCGGTCCGCATCTGGGGCGGCGCGGTGGAGAATCCGTGCTGGTGGCGGTGCCCCTGCTTCATCTTTCATGGGCACGATGCTGGAGCGGTCGGGCGTCGCCAACGACCTGCTCGAAATCCTGGACGTGTTGCTGAAAAAGGTGCCGGGCGGCCTGGCCGGGCGTCGGTCACGCTGATGGGCACGATCAGCGGCGGCGACCACCGGCATTATCGGTGCCTCGGTCGTGATGATGACGCTGATGGCGCTGCCGACCATGCTGCGCGCCGGCTATGCCAAGTCGCTGTCGACCGGCACCATCGCGGCTTCGGCGACGCTCGGCATTCTCATCCCGCCCTCGATCATGCTGGTGATCATGGCCGACCTGCTGGCGCTGTCTGTCGGCAATCTGTTCCTCGGCGCGATCTTCCCCGGCCTGCTGCTGTCGTCGCTCTATCTGGTTTATATCCTGATCATCGCCCGGGTGAAGCAGCCAGCATGGCGCCCCGGTGAAGGACAACTCCCTGGTCGAATCCCACGGCTCCATGCGCAAGATGGTGCTGAAGGGCTTCGTGCCGCCGGTCTTCCTGATGGTGCTGGTGCTGGGCTCGATTCTTCGCCGGCTGGGCCACTCCGACCGAGGCGGCCGGCGTCGGCGCGTTCGGTGCCATCCTGCTCACCATTTTCAACGGCCGCATGACGGGCGGGGTGATGCGGAAGTGGGTGAGCGCACCGCCATCATCTGCGGCATGATCTTCTTCATCTTCATGGGCGCGACCGCGTTTTCCTACGTGTTCCGCTCGCTGGGCGGTGAGGATCTGATCATCGCGGGCATCGAGGCGCTGGGCTTCGGTTCCTGGGGCATTCTGATCGTGCTGATGGCGACGATCTTTCATCCTGGGCTTCTTCTTCGACTTCATCGAAATCACCCTGATCGTGCTGCCGGTGTTCGCGCCGGTGGTGGCCATCATGGATTTCGGCGACCATGGTCGGCCGACGTGATCTACTGGTTCGCCATCCTGGTGGCGACGAACCTGCAGACCTCGTTCCTGACGCCACCGTTCAGCTTCGCGCTGTTCTATATGAAGGGCGTGGCGCCCAGTTCGGTGAAAATCCAGGATATCTATGCCGGCATCATCCCGTTCGTCAGCCTGCAGGTGATCGGCCTGGCCCTCGTGATCGCATTCCCGGCATCGCGCTCTGGCTGCCGAATGCGCTGCTGGAGTAGCCGTCCCGGAAGGGCTGGATTAGCCTTTGAGGTTGAGTTTAGGCTCCGGGACGCCAACGCTTCCCCGGAGCCTTTGTTTCATGGACCTTCGTTTCACCGCCGAAGAGCAGGCCTTCCGCGCGAACATCCGCGCCTGACGGCCGAAAACCTGCCCGCCGACATCAGGACAAGGTCGACCGCGGCATCGAACTGAGCCGCGACGACTATGCGCGCTGGATGAAGATCCTGTCCGGCGCCGGCTGGATCGCGCCGAACTGGGACCAGAAGGACGGCGGCCCCGGCTTCAGCCTGGCTGGAGAAGTATATTTTCGAGGAAGAGCTGTTCATGGCGCGCGCGCCGCGCACCGTCCATTTCGGCACCCGCATGGTCGGCCCGGTGCTGCTGGCCTATGGTACGCCGGAACAGCGCAAGAAATACCTGCCGAAAATCCTGACCAGCGAGGAAATCTGGTGCCAGGGCTATTCCGAGCCCGGCAGCGGCTCCGACCTCGCCTCGCTGAAGACGACGGCGGTGCGGGACGGCGACCATTATGTGGTCAACGGCACCAAGATCTGGACCAGCTATGCCCATTGCGCCGACCGCATGTTCGCCCTGGTGCGCACCGACAACACCGGCAAGAAGCAGGAAGGCATCACCGTCCTGCTGATCGACCTGAAGACGCCCGGCATCACCATCAACCCGATCATCACGCTCGACGGCCGCCACAGTTTCAACCAGGAATTCTTCGACAATGTGCGCGTGCCGGTCGCCGACCGGATCGGCGAAGAGGGCCAGGGCTGGAGCATCGCCAAATACCTGCTGGGGCACGAACGTTCGAACGCCTCCTACATCTCCATCAACAAGCGCAATCTGGCGAAGCTGAAGGCGATCGCCGCCGATCAGGAGATGGACGGCCGGCCGCTGGCGGAGAATGACGAGTTCCGGCACCTGATCGCCGAGGCGGAAATCGCGCTGGAAACGCTATCGGTCACCTCGCTGCGCCAGTTGGCGAATGCCAGCGCCGACCAGCCGGGTGGGGCCGGAGGCGAGCGTGCTGAAAAATGCGCACCGGCGACGTGTTCCAGCGCATCCACGAACTGATGATGATGGCCGGCGGCTACAGCGCCCAGCCCTATGTGCCGGAAGCGATCCGCGGCGGCTGGAACGAGGCGCCGGTGGGGCCGGACTATCTGTTCCGCATGGCGCCTGACTATTTCGAGGCCCGTGCCAGGCGTCGATCGCCGGCGGCAGCCACGAGGTGCAGAAGAACATTATCGCCAAGGCGGTGCTGGGCCTGTGAGGCCCGGCCGGGGCGGTTGAGGACCGGGAATGCTGTATATCGACGCCGATGCCTGCCCGGTGAAGGCGGAGGCCCTCAGGGTCGCGGAACGGCACCGGCTGAAGGTGCGGATCGTCTCCAATGGCGGCCTGCGCCCGAGCCCGCATCCGCTGGTGGAAACGGTGATCGTCGACCAGGGGCGGACGCCGCCGACCGATGGATCGCCGAGCGGATCGGACCGGGCGACATCTGCGTCACCGGCGATATCCAGGTGGCCTTGCGCTGCCTGGATGCGGGCGCAGAGGCGATCAACCACAATGGCGAGGTGTTCACGCGGGCGAATATCGGCAACCGCATGGCCATGCGCGACCTGATGGCGGATATCCGTGCCGCCAACCCTGCTGGCGGCGGGCGGCAGCGGCCGGTCGTTCTCCAAGGCCGACCGTTCCCGCTTTCTGAACGGCCTGGAACGGCTGATCCAGCAGGCGAAGCGCCGACCCCGCCGCCTGCGCGGCGTAGGGCCTGGCGTTCGGGATGAGCGGAGAGGCGCCCACCGAGGGGGAGGCCCCGGATCGCGCTGTGCGCGTCCGGGGAAGGGGCAGTATCGGCTATGTGCGGTTGCGGTCGAAGGCCGGTTTCTGGCCGGTGCCGTAGCGCTTCAGCGCGCCTCCGCGCCGACGGCGTTGGGGCGCTGGAAGATCCAGTTCTGCCAGGCGCTGAGGCGGGCGAAGATCTTGGTTTCCATGGTCTCCGGCCGGGGAAGCGCAGATTGGCCTCCAGGCCGGTCAGCGCGTCGGGTGAGAAGCTGGCGCGCTCCTCCAGGGCGAGGCGGACCTCGTCCTCCCAGTCGATGTCGTCATAGGCGAAGGTGACGAGGCCCAGCGCCTCAGCCTGCCGGGCGTCGAGCGGCGCGCCCGCGGCGGCGCCGATCGCCTCCAGCGCGGCCGGGTCGCCGAAAAACCGGGTGGCGAGGCGCGACAGGCCGTTGGCCATGGGCAGCGGCTCCCCGAAATTCAGGGGCCGAGAGCGTGAGGTGCGCCTCCGGCCGGTTGTCGCCCTCCAGCCCGCCGATCAGCATATAGCTGCGGTCGGCGGCGAGCGCGAGTTCGGCCAGCAGGCCGGCAAAGCAGGAGCCGGGGCCGATCAGCGCCACCAGCGAGCGCGAGGTCACGTCCAGGCGTTTGAACACCCGCTTCCAGTAGGCGCGGATCTCGGCCGCGAACCAGTCGCCGGCGGCGGCAGCCTCTGCCAGGGCGGTCTCGTGCGCCAGCACCTGCGCCGGGTCGCCCTGGGTCTCCAGCAGCCAGACGCCGATGGTGGGCTCGTTCAGGCGCAGTTCCAGGATGGCGTCGTCCAGCGCCCGCGCGGCCGCGAGGCTCCAGGTCTCCGCGCCCGCGGCGTGCAGGGCGACGGCGTCCGCGGGCGGCGGCCCGCTCGGCCCGGCCAGCACGAGGGGCGGGCGGTGCCGGCGGCGCGGTCGATCTCCACCGAGAGATGCGGGTAGGCGAGGCCGTCGTCGGCGACGGTCTTGGCGAGCGGCGGCAGCGCGACGCCCGCCGCGCCGGCGGGCGTTTCGAGCCGGCGGCCAGCGCCCGGACACGGGCCGCCACCGCCGCATCGAAGCCCGAGCGGGGGGCAACGGCGTCGACCAGGCGCCAGTCGACGGCGCGTTTGCCCTTCACGCCTTCCTCGATGCCGGCGAACACGTCGGCGCGGTCGCGGCGGACATGGCGCTTGTCGACGACGCGGGTGAGCCCGCCGGTGCCCGGCAGCACGCCCAGCAAGGGCACCTCCGGCAGGGCGACGGCGGAGGTGCCGTCGTCGACCAGCAGGATCTCGTCGCAGGCCAGCGCCAGCTCATAGCGCGCCGCCGGCGCAGGCGCCGTCGACCGCGGCCAGGAATTTCAGGCCGGACGCGGCGCTGGCGTCCTCCATGGTGTTGCGGGTCTCGTTGGTGAACTTGCAGAAATTGACCTTGTGGACATGGCTGGCGCCGGCCAGCATGCGGATGTTGGCGCCGGCGGAAAACACCTGCGGCTTGGGCCGAGCGCAGCACGCAGACCCGGACCGAGGGTGTTCGAAGCGCAGTCGCTGCACCGCGTCGGCCAGTTCGATGTCGACGCCCAGGTCGTAGGAGTTGAGTTTCAGGCTCATAGCCGGGCAGCAGGCCGCCGTCTTCGGCCACATCGAGCCAGAGCGTGGCGGTCTCTCCGTCCACATCCAGACGCCAGTGTTTGTAGCGTGTGGGATCGGTCCGGCAGTCGATGCGCATGGGGCCTCCGGTCAGGGGGCGGGTGTGGCGTCTTTCCGTACCCTATAGCGAAATTTTTTCTGCACGGGCACCCGCGGATGCGTGTAGGGTTTCGCCCAAAGCCGGGCCGTAGTATTGGCTTGGGTTGACCTATATCAGCGCGGTTCCGGGGTGGCGGCCTACAGTGGTGTCGAGATCACCGGGATCCAGAATGGCGAAGGAGTCTGTGCCCATGACCATCCGCACAGTTTTGACAATGTTGGAAGGGGCCGAGAGCGACGTGGTCGACCTGGCCGCGGTCAGCGCGTTGGTGAAGATGTTCCCCGCACATGTCGATTTGTTGCATGTCCGCCGCGACCCGCGCAGCGTGATGCCGATGGTGGGCGAAGGCCTGTCCGCCGACCTGATCGACATGGTGCAAAGCCAGGTCGAAAAGAGGAAGAGACGCTCGCGGCCCGCTGCCAGGGCATTTTCGACCGCTGGTGCGCCAGCGCACCTGCCGCAGATCGATTCCCCCAGCGCGGAGGCCAAGGCCTCGGCGCGGCTGGTGGACATGGTGGGCGACAGCGCGACCCTGGTGGCGACGCTCGGCAAGATGGCCGATCTGGTGGTGCTGCCGGCGCCTCGCTGGAGGATGGCGACCTGTCGCCGGGCGCCGAGGCAGCGATCTACGACACCGGCCGGCCGGTGCTGTTCTCGCCGCGGCGCGAACTGCCGAGCTTCGGCAAGCGGGTTTCGCTGTTCTGGAACGACACGGTGGAGGCGAGCCGTTCCGCCAAGGCCGCGATGCCGTTTCTGAAACAGGCGGAGGCGGTGCAAGTCGCGTCGGCGCTCGACGATCTGGTCGAAAGCGACACGGTCAAGGCGTTCGCGGCCTCGCTGGCCTGGCATGGCGTCAACGCCGACGTGCGTCTGGTCGAGCCGGGCGACCGCTCGTCCGGCGAGGCGCTGATCGACGCCGCCTGGGAATTCGAGTCGGATCTGATCGTCATGGGCGCGTTCAGCCATTCGCGGCTGCGCGAGATGATCCTGGGCGGCGTGACCCGCCATATCCTGCGGGTCGTGGGCCGGCCGGTGCTGATATTACTAGGGCATTTGCCCGGCAAACCCAGGCGTGGGCCGGGCATCAGAGGGAAAAGGGCCGTTGCCGGTGGGCGGCGGCCCTTTTTCGTGGCGGAATCGGATCAGATCAGGCCCAGCAGCCGCAGCGCCAGGGCGACGATGGCGAGCCAGCCGACCAGGAAGGCCAGCGTGCGCAGCACTGGAGGATGCCAGCGTGTAGACCACGATATAGACCGCGCGCGCGCGATCACGAAGGCCTGCACCGCCAGCAGGGTGTTCGCGTCGGTGACGCCGGCCACCACCACGGCGACCGCCAGCGGTGCGAACACCACCAGGTTCTCGACGCTGTTGTAGTGCGCCGCCTTCATCCGCTCGGCCCAGGCGGATTGGGGCAGCGGATGCGGTTGCGGGTTGTCGAGCGCGCCCCAAAGGCCCCGGACCACGATCCGGTCCAGCACATAGGGCAGGGAGGTGGCGGCCATGATCAGGCCCATGACGGCCAGCCACCACAATTCGGGGGCTACCATAGCGGTTGCACTCATTTCAGGTCTCCTCCGCAGATTGCCGGCACAACCCGGCCGCGAAGTATAGGGGCGGATCTGCCCGCGGACGGGTGCGGTCAAGCCGCCGCCGCTGCCCGGATTTGCGGCAGACAGACAGCAGCCGTGCGCGGCTCCGCTCTTGACCCGGCCGGCGGAACGGGCGTTATCGTAGCCCCGATTGCGCACTCTCGCGCCCGATGGGACGGGTTATGACCGATTTGGCTGCTTTGAAGGCGATTGTCGGGCCGAAAGGCTGGTCTGACAATCCGGACACTCTCGCGCCGCTGCTGGTGGAACCGCGCGGCCTCTACAAGGCGCGGCCCCGCTGCTGCTGCGCCGGAGACCACCGAACAGGTGGCCGCCATCGTGCGCGAATGCCGCGCCGCGGGCATCGCCCTGGTGCCGCAGGGCGGCAATACCGGCCTCTGCGGCGGCGCCTCGCCGGATGCGAGCGGCGAGCAGGTGCTGCTGTCGCTCGGCCGCATGAACCGCATCCGCGCGCTCGACCCGCTCGACTACACCGTCACGGTGGAGGCGGGCTGCGTGTTGCAGACCATCCAGCAGGCGGCCAGCGACGTCGACCGGCTGTTTCCGCTGTCGCTGGGGGCGGAGGGATCGTGCCAGATCGGCGGCAATCTCTCCACCAATGCCGGCGGCATCAACACGCTGCGCTACGGCAATGCCCGCGATCTGGTGCTGGGGCTGGAGGTGGTGCTGCCGGACGGCCGCATCTGGAACGGCCTGCGCCTGCTGCGCAAGGACAACACCGGCTATGACCTGAAGCACCTGTTCATCGGTGCGGAGGGGACGCTGGGCATCATCACCGCGGCCAGCCTGAAACTGTTCCCGAAGCCGCGCGAGGAGGTGACCGCCATTGCCGCCGTGCGCGACGTGCCGGGCGTGATCGAACTGCTGTCGCGCCTGCGCCTGTCGACCGGCGACCAGGTGACGGCGCGTTCGAGTTCATGGAGCGGTTCGGCATCGACCTTTCCATCAAGCACGTCCACGGCGTGCGCGACCCGCTCTCCGAACGGTACGAGCATTATGCGCTGATGCGCTGCTCGGCCGGGCGCGAGCATTCGGGCCTGCGCGAGAGCGTCGAGGAGACGCTGGGCCAGGCCATCGAGGAAGGGCTGGTGCTGGACGCGGCCCTGGCCGAAAGCGAGCAGCAGGCGCGCGACTTCTGGCGCATCCGCGAAGGCATTGTCGAGGGCCAGATCCCGGAAGGCGGCTCGATCAAGCACGATGTGAGCGTGCCGGTCTCGAAGGTGGCGGAATTCATCGCCCGCGCCGACGTGGCGGTGGCCAAGGCCCTGCCGGGCTGCCGCCCCTGCGCCTTCGGCCATGCGGGCGACGGCAACATCCACTACAACGTCACCCAGCCGGTGGACATGGACAGGCAGGTCTATCTGGCCAAGTGGAAGGAACTGAACCACGTCGTCCACGCCATCGTGCTGGACCTGGGCGGCTCGATCAGCGCGGAGCACGGCATCGGCAAGCTGAAGCCGGGACGAACTGGCCGAGGTGAAAAGCCCGGTGGAAATGGACCTGATGCGGGCCATCAAGGGCGTGCTCGACCCCGGCGGCTGATGAACCCGGGCAAGGTGGTGTGACCGGGCAGGGTGATGTGCCTGGGGCGGCAAGCGGCCGGGCCGCTCGCCGAAGAGCCTCCCACCCTTATCGCTGGGCGATCCTGGCGGGTGTCTGGCTGGTCTATTTCAGCTTCGGCCTGACCACGGTTTCCATGGCGCCGCTGGTGGTGCACATCGTGCGCGACCTGGAGATCAGCCATGCCCAGATGGGCGTGGTGCTGGGCGGCTGGCAGCTGGTCTATATCGCCACCGCCGCGCCCTGCGGCACGGTGATCGACCGCTGGGGGCCGCGGGTGGGGCTGCTGCTCTCGGCCGGCTTTCATCGCCACCAGCGCGGTGTTGCGGGCCCATGCGGTCGACTTCTGGACCCTGCTCCTGGCCGTCGGCGTGTTTGGCATTGGCGGGCCCATGGTCTCCATCGGGGCGCCGAAGCTGATCAGCCTGTGGTTCCGGGGGCCGGAGCGCGGCTTTGCCATGGGCGTCTATGTCACCGGCCCGGCGACGGGCGGGATTGTCTCCTATTCGCTCACCAACAGCGTGCTGATGCCCTGGTTCGGCCAGGATTGGCGCAGCGTGCTGTTGCTGCTGGCGGCGGTGGCGCTCGGCTGCGGCCTGCTCTGGCTCGCGCTGTCGGCGCATCCCAGGGCGCGGGCCATTGAGCGCGAGTTGAAGGCCCAGCCGAAGGAGCGGCAACTGACCGTGTTCGCCAGGCTGCTGGCGCTGCCCTCGGTACAGCTGATGCTGGTGATGAGCGTCGGCATTTTCTTCTTCAACCACGGCCTGAACAACTGGCTGCCGGAACTGCTGCGCCAGGGCGGCATGAGCCCGGCGGAGGCCGGCATCTGGGCGGCGCTGCCGACGGCGGTGGGCATACTCGGCGCGCTGACGATTCCGCGCCTGGCGGTGCCGGAGCGGCGGCTGGCGATCCTGGCCGCCCTGTTCGCGGCGGGGGCTGGCCGCCTTGCTGCTGCTGACCGGCGAGGGCGCGGCCATGACCGTGGGCCTGATCGCCCAGGGCATTGCGCGCTCCAGCATGATGACGGTGATGGTGCTGTTGCTGGTGGAAATCCGCGAGATCGGCAGCCGCTATGCCGGCGCGGCCTCCGGCCTGTTTTTCTCCGCTGCCGAGGTGGGCGGCGTGCTGGGGCCGCTGACGCTGGGGCGGTCTATGACGCCACCGGCGCCTTCCAGCCGGCCTTGCTGCTGCTGGCCGCCATCATGGCTGGCCTGGTGCTGTTGCTGCTGCCGCTGCGCCGGCGGCTGGCGTAAGGCCGTGAAGCTGGGCTAAAACCCTGCCACCGACCCCCTACCTTCCTTCAGGAGCCCGTCTTCCATGTCCGCCAACGATCTGTTCGACCTTTCCGGCAAGGTGGCCATCGTCACCGGGTCCACCAAGGGCATCGGCAAGGCCATTGCCGCCCGCTATGCGCAGTACGGCGCCAAGGTCGTCGTCTCCTCGCGCAAGGCCGATGTGTGCGAAGAGGTGGTGGCGGAGATCAACCGCGACTATGCCGACCGCGGCGGCGAGGCCTGGGCCTTTCCCTGCCATGTGGGCGACAAGGCGCGGTTGCAGGCCATGGTCGACGCCACCAAGGAGAAATGGGGCCGCATCGACATCTGCGTGCCGAATGCCGGCGTGAACCCGTATTACGGCCCGGCCATCGACATGCCGGATTCGGCCATGGACAAGATCTACGAGATCAACATCAAGTCGACCTACTGGCTCTGCCATATGTGCGTGCCGCACATTGTCGAGCAGGGCGGCGGCAGCATCGTCATCATCGCCAGCGTCTCGGGCCTGCGCGGCAACGTCCCGATTGCGTTCTACACGGTGAGCAAGGTGGCGGAGCACCAGATCGCCCGCAATCTGGCGGTGGCCTACGGTCCCCAGGGCATCCGCGCCAACGCCATTGCGCCCGGCGTGATCAAGACCGACTTCGCCAAAGGCGCTCTGGTCCGACCAGAAGCGGGTCGACGAGACCAACAGCCGGGTGCCGCTGCGCCGCTTCGGCCATCCCGGACGAGGTGGCCGGCGTCGCCCTGATGCTGGCGAGCGACGCCGGCGCCTATGTCACCGGCCAGGTGATCGACGTCTGCGGCGGCGCCGGCATCATGTGAAGGCGCCTTGGCCCCTCCCGCATTGTGGGGAGGGGCCGAAAGGACGGGGTCAAACGAAAGGACGGGGGCAAACGCCTGGAGCGGTTTCCGTTCGCCTTGGCTTACGGTACCTGCTCCAGTCATTGGATTTTAGGCAATTATCCGAGTCGCACAGTGGTTCCATTGTGCATGAAAATGCCCTGGCGCATTTTCGGCACTGGTTGAGCCACTCTCCCGCCCCATCGCCCGCGCAAGCGGGAGCCCATGCCTGAGAGCTTCTCACAGGACATGGACTCTGTATTTGTCTCTCAGGCATGGGTCCCCGCTTCCGCGGGGACAGGGGAGCGGGGCTGGTGAGCCAGCTGGAAAAGAATCCGCCCTAGTCGTTCATCAGCAGGTGGATCAGGGCGGAGGTGTCGTAGCGGCCGCCGCCGCGGGCCTGGACGGTGGCGTAGAACTGGTCCACCAGCGCCGTCACCGGCAGGCGGGCCTTGTTGCGGTTCGCTTCGGCGAGGCAGATGCCCAGGTCCTTGCGCATCCAGTCGACGGCGAAGCCGAACTCGAACTCGCCCCGGGTCATGGTGCGGCCGCGATTGTCCATCTGCCAGGACTGCGCCGCGCCCTTGCCGATTACCTCCAGCACCTGGTCCGGGTCGAGACCGGCCTTGACGGCGAAGTTCAGGCCTTCCGACAGCGCCTGCACCAGGCCGGCAATGCAGATCTGGTTCACCATCTTGGTGAGCTGGCCGCTGCCGGCCTCGCCCAGCAGGGTGACGGCGCGGCCATAGCAGTCCATGGCCGGCTTGGCGCGCTCGAACGGCGCCTGGTCGCCGCCGCACATGACGGTGAGCGCGCCGTTCTCCGCCCCCGCCTGGCCACCGGAAACCGGGCCGTCGATGAAGTTGAGGCCCATGGCCTTGGCCGCCGCATACATCTCGCGCGCGACTTCGGCAGACGCGGTGGTGTGGTCGACGAACACGGTGTCCTTGCCCATGGCCTGGAACGCGCCGTCCGGGCCGGTACAGACGGCGCGGACATCGTCGTCGGCGCCGACGCAGGCAAAAACCATGTCCTGGCCGGCCGCGGCTTCCTTCGGCGTCGCCGCGCTCTTGCCGTCGTATTGCGCGACCCACTGGGCGGCCTTGGCGGCGGTGCGGTTGTAGACGGTGACCGTGTGGCCGCCCTTGGTGGCCAGGTGGCCCGCCATCGGATAGCCCATCACGCCCAGGCCGAGGAAAGCGACGTTTGCCATGGGGAAACTCCCTATTTTTGGGTTCGACGGGCTTCTTCCGCCAGCGCCGGCAGGATCAATTCCTGCTGCATGGTTTGCCACAAGTCCTCGTCCGGAGTCAGCAGGCAGACATGCCCTCTTTCCGCGGGGCGGTAAGGCGAGCCGTCACCCATGCGGGCCACACCGCCCGCCTCCTGGTGCATCAGCACGCCGGCGGCGTGGTCCCAGGGGTTCAGCCGGGTGTAGACGCCGAAATGCATGCGCCCCTTCAGGCGGGCCAGATATTCCTGGCCGACGCAGCGGGCGTTGAACACATTGCCGAGCCGGCCGCGACCCTGGCCCCAGATGCGGCGGTAGGGCTCGGACTGGCGCACGAAGCGGCCGTAGATCGAGCCGTTCAGCGAGCGGTCCTCCGCCGGGCGCGCCACTTTCAGGCGGCGGTCGCCGAGATAGGCGCCGGCGCCGTGGGTGGCCATCGCCATGCGGTCGGAGAGCGGGTCGTAGATCCAGCCGGCCACGGTCTCGCCCTTGATCACCAGCGCCACGATCACGGCGACGATGGGCAGGCCCTGGGCGAAATTGCCGGTGCCGTCCAGCGGGTCGATCACCCAGACCGGCTCGTCGCCTTCCAGCACGGCGAGCAGGCCGCGGTCGTCGTGCACCGCCTCCTCGCCCACCACCAGCGAGCCGGGCAGGAGCTGCACCAGCGCCTTGGCCAGCGCCGCCTCCATGGCCAAGTCGACCGCGGTGACGAAGTCGCCGGGCGTCTTCTCGCCGATCTCGTCGGCGGTGAGGGTGATGAATTTCGGCACCAGTTCGCGCGCCGCGATCTCGCGGATGACCTGGGCGACGCGATCGGGATCGGGGATCATGACAGCGGACTCTATTGTGCTTCGAGGCCCCGTTCTAACCTTGCCAGGTCGGCCGGGTCCAGGGCGACGGTCAGATGGGCGCCGGCCTCGCGGTCCTCGCGCGCCAGCACCTGGCCGCGGCGATAGAGCCAGGCCAGCGTCTTGCCGTCGGCGTGCGCCACGTCGAGTTCGACCACCGTGCGCTGGGCGGCCAGCGCACGGTCGATGGCGCGCATCAGATCGTCGCAACCGTCGCCGGTCAGGGCCGAGGCCAGCACCCAGGCCTGGCCGTCGACGCGCTCGCGCAGCAGCGCCAGGTCTTCGGGCGGGATCAGGTCGGCCTTGTTCAGCACCTCGATCATCGGCTTGGCGTCGTCGCCGGAAAGGCCGAGTTCCGCCAGCACCTGCTCCACGTCGCGCTTCTGCGCCGCGGAATCCGGGTCGGCGGCATCGCGGACGTGCAACAGCAGGTCGGCCTCGGTCACCTCTTCCAGGGTCGCGCGGAAGGCGGCGACCAGCTGGGTCGGCAGGTCGGAGATGAAGCCCACCGTGTCCGACAGGATCACCGTGCGCCCGCCCGGCAGCTTCACCGCGCGCATGGTCGGGTCGAGCGTGGCGAACAGCATGTCCTGGGCCATCACGTCCGCCCGGGTCAGGCGGTTGAACAGGGTGGACTTGCCGGCATTGGTGTAGCCGACCAGCGCCACCACCGGATAGGGCACCTTCTTGCGGCTGGAGCGGTGCAGGCCGCGGGTGCGCTGCACGTCGGCCAGGTCTTTTTTCAGGCGAACGATGCGGTCGTCGATCAGGCGGCGGTCGAGTTCGATCTGCCGCTCGCCGGGGCCGCCCATGAAACCGGCGCCGCCACGCTGCCGCTCCAGGTGGGTCCAGGAGCGCACCAGCCGGGTGCGCTGATAGGTGAGCTGGGCCAGTTCCACCTGCAACCGGCCTTCGGCCGTGCGGGCGCGGGCGCCGAAAATTTCCAGGATCAGGCCGGTGCGGTCGATCACCTTGGCATCGACCGCGCGTTCCAGATTGCGTTGCTGGGCCGGCGTCAGCTGGCAATCGACGATGACGACGTCGATTTCCTCCATCCGGCAGACCGTCTCGATCTGCTCGACCACGCCGGCGCCCAGCAGGGTCGCCGGGCGCACTTTCTTCACGCCCGCCACCATGGCGTGACGGACGTCCAGATCGATCGCCGCGGTCAGCCCGACAGCCTCCGTCAGGGCCGCGTCAGCAGGCCGCGATGCGGGTTGGCCGGCAATATCGGGATGAACGACGAGCGCGCGCTCCGGCTCGGGTTTGCTGTTGTGAAAGCGCGGTTCGTCGCGGTGTTCGGTCAAACGGCAGCCTCGCCCTCGACAGCATCACCCTCGGGGCCATCCCACAGCATCACGGGCTGGGACGGCATGACGGTGGAAATCGCGTGTTTGTAGACCAACTGGGAGTGGCCATCACGACGCAGCAAAATCGAGAAATTGTCGAACCAGGTGATCACGCCCTGCAGCTTTACGCCATTCATCAGAAAGACGGTTACCGGCAGCTTGTTTTTACGCACATAGTTCAGGAACACGTCCTGAAGGTTTTGTTGTTTTTGGCCGGGCATCGCTCTGCCCCTTTCTTTTTTGCACTGTGGAGTCGGCACGGACAACATTGGGCAGTCGCTATCGTTCCGATAATTGCCAGTCGGACTTGTGATAACGATTCCCAGGTCAAATTAAGAACTGCCAAGGGATAGCACAAGCCTTTGTTGCACTTGCACAAGCCCATCCGCCAGCATGTCGGGCGCCATTCCGGGGGGGAGGACGGCCGGGTTGGCGGCGGCATGCCGCACCACTACCGCAGTGCAGCCCGCGGCGCGCGCGGTTTTCAGATCGGTGGCGGAATCGCCGATGAACCAGACGTCCGGGCCGGGGGCAATGCCGGTCCCGGCCAGCGCCAGATACACCGGCGCCGGGTCGGGCTTGTCGCGCTCGGCATCGGTGGCACCGACCATGGCGTGGAAGCGGTGTTGCCAGCCCAGATGACTGGCTTCCTTGCGCAGATGCCGGCCGCTCTTGTTGGAGACCAGCGCGACGGTCAGCGGCCGGGCGGCATCCAGCAGCGCCTCGGCGCCGTCCAGGACGGTTAGCAGGTCGAGATGGTCGCGCTCGAAGCCGGCGTAGAAAATGTCGCGCGCCCGCTGCCAGTCGTCGCCGAACAACACGGGAAAGCTGTCGCGTTGCGAGGCGCTGATGCGATCCATCGCCTCCGGGCGGCTCCAGGTCGGCTTGCCGAAGGCGGCCAGCGCCTCGTTGATGCCGGAGACGATGGCATCCCAGTTGTCGACCAGGGTGCCGTCCCAGTCGAACAGCAGCGCGCGGGGCCGGGGCAGCGAACCGGTCATGAGGGCATGGCTCCGGTGGCGGAGAAGGTGCGGTAGTGCCCGGCCAGGGCCAGGCTGAGGCTGCCGGGCCGGCCGTTCGCCACCGCGTCGTCGTCGATGCGCACGATGGGGTAGACGCCGGTGGTGGTGGAGGTCATGAACGCCTCGCGCGCGCCCTTGGCCTCGGCGAGGGTGAACGGCCGCTCCTCCACGGTCATGCCCGCCGCCCGCGCGATGCTCAGCACCCGGTCGCGGGTGATGCCGCCAAGAATGGCGTTGGTGGCGGGGTGTGTCACCAGCCGGCCCTCGCCGTCGACGATGAAGGCGTTGGTGGAGCCGCCTTCGGTGACGACGCCGTCGCTTTCGCGGGTGAACCAGGCCTCGAATGCGCCGTGTTCGCGCGCCTTCTGCTTGGCCAGCACGTTCGGCAGCAGCGCCACCGACTTCACGTCGCAGCGTTGCCAGCGGATTTCCGGCACGCTGAGGACGGCCGTTCCGGTCTGCACCTGCGCCTCGCTCGGCAGGCCCTGGCGGCGGCAGGTCATGACCAGGGTGGGCGTGGCCCGGCGCGGGAAGGGGGCGTCGCGGCGGGCCTGGCCGCGGGTGAGTTGCAGATAGACGATGCCCTCGCGCACCCGGTTGCGGCGCATCACCTCGGCCATGACCCGGCGCAGCGCGGCGCGAGGCATGGCCGGCGGCAGGCGCAGCGCGCCGAGCGAGCGGTCCCAGCGGTCCAGATGCGGCAGCTCGTCCACGAACCGGCCCCGGTCGATGGCGATCACCTCATAGACGCCGTCGGCGAACTGGAAGCCGCGGTCCTCGACCGAGACCCGGGCTTCGGCATGGGGGCAATAGCGGCCGTTGACATAGGCAACGCGGCTCATGGGGCACTCTCTTCAGAAATGTTCGATGCTGACGGCAAAGATGCGCTCGACGCGCTTGATGACGGATTCGACGGCAAAGAGGATGACGCGGTCGCCGGCGCGGATGATGGTGTCGGGCCGGGGGATGATCACCTTGCCCTCGCGCACCACCGCGCCGACCATGGCGCCGTGCGGCAGCTTCGAGTCCGAGAGCGGCTTGCCGACAATGCCGGACGATTCCATGGCCTCGATGTCGATGATCTCGCCGAACTGGTCGCCGATGGAATGCACCGCCCGCACCCGGCCGCGGCGGACATGCTGCAGGATGATCGAGGCGGTGATGGCGCGCGGGTTGATGACCACGTCGATGTCGAGCGGCTGCAACAGCGCCGAATAGGCCGGGCGCGTCACCAAGGCGATGGCCTGGTTGGTGCCGAAGCGCTTGGCGAGCAGGGCGGACAGGATGTTGGTTTCGTCGTGATCGGTCACCGCGATGATGGTGTCGGCCCGCTTGGCGTTGGCCTCCTCCAGCAGGTCCGGGTCCATGGCGTCGCCGTTCAGCACCGTGGTGCGCGGCAGCCGTTGCGCCGCGGTCTGGGCGCGGGCCGGATCCAGCTCGATCAGCAGGGCGGAAATATCGCGGTCTTCTTCCTCGATGATGCGCGCCAGGCGCTGGCCGATATTGCCGCCGCCGATGATCAGCACCCGGTGGCTTTCCGGCTCTTCCAGCCCGACCGCGGCCATGGCGCGGGGCACGTGCAGCGTGTCGGCGACGAAATACAGTTCGTCGCGGGGGAAAAGCTGGTCCTGGTCGCTGGGCACGAAGCCCCGGCCCTCGCGCACCACGCCGACCGCCTGGATGTTCAGATCCGGGAACAGGGCGGTGAGCTGGCGCAGCGGCGTGTTGATGATCGGGCAGTCCTCGCCCAGGCGCACGCCGATCAACCGCACGGCATTGTCTGCCAGTTCGATCATCTCGATGGCGCCGGGGGCGTGCAGGCGGCGCATGATCGCGCGTGCCACCTCCTGCTCGGGCGAGATGATGACGTTGATCGGCAGGCCCTCCTCGCCGAACAGCTTCGCCCAGCGCTCGGACGAATATTCCTGGTCGCGCACGCGGGCGATCTTGGTCGGGATGTGGAACAGGGTGTGGCCGACCATGCAGGCCATCATGTTCACTTCGTCCGACACGGTGGCGGCGATGATCATGTCGGCGTCGGCCGCGCCCGCCTGCTCCAGCACGCCGGGGCGCGAGGCGTAGCCGACAATGCCGCGCACATCCAGGCTATCGTCCAGGCGCCGAATCAACTCCGGCGACTGGTCGATCACCACCACGTCGTTTTCCTCGCTCGACAGGTGGCGGGCCAGGGTGGTGCCCACCTGACCGGCGCCGCAGACGATCACTTTCATGGTTCAGCGCTCACGGCCGTTCGCTCCCGACGGTCAGGCCCAGGGATTTGAGCTTGCGATGCAGGGCGGACCGCTCCATGCCGACGAATCCCGCGGTGCGGGAAATGTTGCCGCCGAAGCGGGTGACCTGGGCCAGCAGATATTCCCGTTCGAAATGCTCGCGCGCCTCGCGCAATGGCATCCCGACCAGCTCCGCCGCCAGGCTGGCCTCGCCTTCGGCCAGTCGGCCGGTGATTTCCGGGGGAAGGGCATCGGTGCCGATGGCGTCCTGATCGCCGGCCATGATCAGCATCCGCTCCATGGTGTTGCGCAACTGCCGCACATTGCCCGGCCAGTGATAGGCTTGCAACTGTGCCATGGCCTCTGCGGTGACATGGCCCGGTTGCCGCCCGGTGAGGCGGGCGGCCAGCGCCAGGAAATGGGCGGCGAGGTCGGGGATGTCGTCGCGCCGGGCGTTGAGCGGCGGCACGTCGATCGGCACCACCGCCAGGCGGTAGAACAATTCCTGGCGGAACCTGCCGGCCTCCGCCGCCGCCTGCAGGTCGCGGCTGGTGGTGGCGAGCACGCGCACCTGGACCTGGACCGGGGCGATGCCGCCGACGCGCACGAACGACTGTTCCTGCAACACGCGCAGGATCTTGGCCTGGGTTTCCAGCGGCATGTCGGAGATTTCGTCCAGCAGCAGCGTGCCGCCATGGGCCTGTTCGAACAGGCCGATACGGCGCTGGCCGCTGTCGGTTTCCGCACCGAACAGCTCGATCTCCATCGTCTCCGGCGCGATCGACGCGCAGTTGACGACGACGAACGGCCCTTCGGCCTGGCGCGAGGCCATGTGGATCTGGCGGGCCACCACCTCCTTGCCGGCGCCGCTGGGGCCGGCGATCAGCACGCGGCTGTTGGTCGGGCCGACCTTGGCGATGGCCTGGCGGATGGTCTTCATCGCCGGCGATTGGCCGATCAGTTCGACGTCGATGCCGGCGCGCAGGCGCAGTTCTTCCACCTCGCGCCGCAGGCGGGCGTCGGCGAGGGCGCGCTCGACCACCAGCAGCAGCCGGTCGGTCTTGAACGGCTTTTCGATGAAGTCGAAGGCGCCGCCGTGAATGGCGGAGACCGCCATTTCGATCGTGCCGTGGCCGCTGATCATGACCACCGGCACGTCCGGCACGGCGCTCTGAAACTCCTGCAGCAGTTCGATGCCGTCGAGCCGGCTGCCTTCCAACCATACGTCGAGGACGATCAGGTTGGGGCGCCGGCCCGCGACCGCCGCCAGCGCCTGATCCGCGCTGCCGGCCTGCCGGGTTTCGTAGCCTTCGTCTTCCAATAATCCGCTGATGAGGAGGCGAATGTCAGCCTCGTCATCGACCACCAATATGTCGTACGCCATGCTCCTGGCCCTGTGACGGCAGCCGGTCGGCGATGGTCACGCACACAAGGGCACCACCGCCTGAGGCATCGAGGAATACCAGATTCCCTCCGTGATCGGAGGCGATTTTTTGCACGATTGCGAGTCCAAGCCCCGTACCGCGCGCTCTTGTTGTCACATAAGGATCGGCCAGGCGGTCGCGCAAGTGCGCCGGAATGCCAGGGCCGTTGTCGGTGACCTCGATGATGGTTTCGCCGTCGCCCTGGCGGAGCGCGACCGTGATGCGGCCGGGCGGGGCGGCCTCGCCCTCCTCCTCGGCCCGGCGCTCGATCGCCTCGGCCGCGTTCTGGAGCAGGTTGGTGAACACCCGCGCCAGTTGTTGCGGATCGCAGGTCACCTGGAGCGGGTCGGGCTCGCTCGTCAGGGCGAAGGCGATGGAGGGGGCCGCGTTCTGTTGCAGCGCGATGGCCTCGCGGGCAATGGCCGTCAGGTTGCTGGGCGTCGGCCGGGGGGCCGGCAGGCGGGCGAAATTGGAAAACTCGTCCACCAGCTGGCGCAAGCCCTCCACCTGCCGTACGATGGTGTCGGTGCAGAGCTGGAAGGTCTCCGGGTCGTTGCTGACCTGGGAGAGATAGCGCCGTTTCAGACGCTCGGCCGACAACTGGATCGGGGTGAGCGGGTTCTTGATCTCGTGGGCGATGCGCCGGGCGATGTCGGACCAGGCGGCCTTGCGCTGGGCGTCCAGCAGTTCGGTGATGTTGGTGAAGGTGACGACGCTGCCGGCATCGCCGCCGGTCTCCGCGGTCACGCGCACCAGGAAGGTGCGGGTGCCGTCGGGCGTGGGGTAGTCGATCTGGCCTTCGGTCGTGCTGCCCTTCCAGCGCCGGGCGCGCTCGATCAGCGGGCCGATGTCCGACAGCAGATCGGCCAGCGGCCGGTCGCGGTATTCGTCGAGATCGATCCCCAGCAACTGGCTGGCCATGCGGTTGGGAAAGCGGATGCGGTCCTCATGGTCCAGGCCGACCACGCCCGCCGACACGCCGGCCAGCACCGCCTCGGTGAACATGCGGCGCTGGTCGAGCTGGCGGTTCGCTTCCACCAGTTCCTGGCGCTGGGCCAGGAGTTGCTGGGTCATGCGGTTGAAGGTTCGGCCGAGCGTCTGGAACTCCGCCACCTCCCCCATCGGGCCGAGCCGCACTTCCAGGTCGCCGGCCCGCACCCGCTCCGCCGCCTCGACCAGGGCGGCGATGGGGCGGGTGAGGCGGCCGGCGAAGACCAGGCCGAACCAGACCGCCACCACCACCAGCAGCAGGGTGAGCATGGCAAAGATGACGGCGAAGGTCAGCTCGATATCGCCGCGTTCGGTTTGCAGGCGCTGGAAGCGGCCGACGGCGGCGCGCACGTCGGCGACATGGCGCAGCACCTCCTGGTCGACGGCGCGGGCGATATAGAGAAAGCGCTCCGGCTCGCCGTCCAGTTTCACCAGGCCGCGCAGCTGGTCGCCGGAATGGCCGACGACCACGGCCACCTGTCCGTTGCGGGCCTCTTCTATGGCCCAGTCGGGCACCAGTTCCCGCGCCATGGACGCCAGGTCGCCGACGCGGGCTGCCACGGCGCCGTCGGCGGAAAAGATGATCGCCGCCTGCAGGCCGCGCCAGCGCAAATGGCGTTCCAGGAAGGCGGTGAGCGCCTCTTTGGTGTCGCCGATTTCGGCGCGGTCGCGGCGCAGGTCGGCCGCCACGGCCAGCGTGTCGCGGGCGGCGGCGCGCCCGTGCTCCTGCAAATAGGCATCGGCCACGGTCAGGGAGTCGCGCAGCGCCTCGTCCACCTGCTGGCTGAACCAGCCCTGCAGGCCGAAATGCAGGAAGACGACGCTGAACGTGGTCACCAGCACCGTCGGACCGCCGGCCATCAGGCTGAACAGATAGACCAGCCGGACGTGCAGGCCCGAGCCGGCCAGGCCGCGCCGCCGTTCGCCCCAGAGCTTCACCACCCGGCGCGTGACCAGCACCGCCACGGCCAGGAACAGCACCAGGTCCAGATTGAGCAGCGCCAGCAGCACCGACGGGGTTGCGGGCAGAAAGGTGGCCGAGCCGCTGAAGACCGTATAGGTCAGCAGCGAGGCGATGAAGGCCGCCACCACCAGGGCCAGTCCCAGGCGCTGGCCCAGGCGCCAGCGTTTCCACAACGCCCTGAGCCGCCCGGCCGGACGGGGTGGCGTCGGTGGGGCGGCGGGGTCGGTGGGGTCGGTTGGCGCGGTCGTCGTCACGCCCTTTCGCCTAGCGCGGTTCTCAACCCCGGGCAAGCTCCTGCTCGACCAGCATGGCCCAATAGCTGGCGCCATAGGGCAGGGCCGCGTCGTTGAAGTCGTAGCGCGGATTGTGCACGACGACGCTGCCGTATTCGCCGGGCGCGCCGTTGCCGAGGCGGATATAGCAACCGGGTTTCTCGTTCAGCATGAACGAGAAATCCTCCGAGCCCATGCCCTGGGGCGCGTCGGTGGAGACCTTGTCCTCGCCCAGCAGGGCCCGGCCGACGGCGGCGCATTTTTCCATGTGGGATTCGTCGTTGACGGTTGGCGGGTAGCGGCGTTCGTAGCGCACGGTGGCCGTGGCCTCGTGGGCGGTGGCGATGCTCTCGGCCAGCGCCCGCATGCGCGCCTCGGTCTGGTCCTGCACCTCCGGCTTGAAGCAGCGCACGGTGCCGCGCAGCACCACCTGCTGCGGGATCACGTTCCAGGTGTCGCCGCCATGCACCTGGGTGACGCTGACGACGACGCTGTCGATCGGGTTGACGTTGCGGCTGGCGATGGTCTGGAGGCCGAGCACGATCTGCGCCTGCACCACCACCGGGTCGACGCCCTGGTTCGGCCGGGCGGCGTGGGTGCCGTAGCCCTCCACCACGATCTCGAAAATGTCATAGCCGGCCATGGCTGGGCCGGCGCGCATCGCCATCTCGCCCACTGGCATGCCGGGCGAGTTGTGCATGCCGTAGACCGCGTGCGCTGGGAAGCGGTCGAACAGCCCTTCCTCGACCATGACCCGGCCGCCGCCCTCGTTCTCCTCCGCCGGCTGGAAGATGAAATAGACGGTGCCGTCGAAATTCCGGCTTTCGGCCAGGTATTTGGCCGCGCCCATCAGCATGGTGGAGTGGCCGTCATGGCCGCAGGCGTGCATTTTGCCGGGGATTTGGCTCTTGTGCGCCACATCGTTGGCTTCGAGAATGTCGAGCGCGTCCATGTCGGCCCGGAGCGCGATGGTGCGGTTGGAACTGCCGTTGCGCAGCACGGCGACGATGCCGGTCTGGGCGATGCCGCGGTGGATTTCGTCGAGGCCGAAGGTTTCCAGCTTCTCGGCGATATAGTCGCTGGTCCAGTGTTCCTCGAACGCGGTTTCGGGATGGGCGTGCAGGTCGCGCCGCCAGCCGGTCATCTCCTCGTGCAGGTCGGCGATGCGGTTGATGATCGGCATGGGGGGTCCTTCGCGGCAGGCGGTTTCGGGCACACCCGATGGTGGCGCGGCGGGGGGCGGATGTCCAGGGCGGGGCGGTGCGCGCGGTTCCCGCGCATGGTGTACCCCGGCCGCCGCGAAGCGGGGAGCCGGGGCCGCTCGCAGTCGCGAACACCGGCGGTTGTGGTGTTCGAAGGATGACACCGGCCCCGGATCGGCGCTCCGCACCGTCCGGGGTACGCGACGTTTCCGGCAGCGCTACCGCGCGAAGCTGCTGCGCAACTGGGCCGCCCAGCGATCCCGGATGCGGGTGATGACCCAGATCGAGCGGAACGTGCCCAGTTCGGAGCCGTCGGCGTGGAAGCGGGTGAATTCCATGGCGAGATGCACCTTTTCCGCCTCCGCCTGGATCACGTCCCGGCGGTTCCACTGGCTGCGCGCCCAGCCCGCGCCGGCGCGGGCGTAGAAGTCGTCCAGATAGGTGGCGGGCGTCTGCCAGACCTTCATCGCGCTGCCGGCGAGGCGGTAGTGCGGGAAGTGCAGGGTGGCGGCCAGGCCGTCCGGGTCGCGGGCGTTCAGCGCCGCCATGTGCGCGTCGACCACGGCGAGGCGTTCTGGATCGCCGCCTGGATGTCGGCGGGGAGGTCGGTTTGCGGGGGGAGGGGCATGGGGCGGCCTCCTACCACGTGTCGATCCAGGAATGCTTCTTGCCGTCGCGCGGTTTCGGCGGCGGCGAGGCGCGGAGGCCAGCCAGGACCCAGTCGCGGGTATCGGCGGGGTCGATGACGTTGTCGATCTCGAAATTGGTGGCCGTGGTCAGCGCCTTGCCCTGGTCGTACATGCCGGCGACCTTCTCCTCGTAGACGCGGCGGCGTTCCTCCGGGTCTTCGATCGCCGCCAGTTCGTTGCGGTAGCCGAGCTTGACCGCGCCCTCCAGCCCCATGCCGCCGAATTCCGCCGTCGGCCAGGCGACCGAGAAATAGGGCGCGTGGAAGCTGCCGCCGGCCATGCCCTGGGCACCGAGGCCATAGGACTTGCGCAGGCTGACGGTGAAGAAGGGCACGCTCAGATTGGCGCCGATCACGAACACGCGGCAGCAATGGCGCACCAGCGCGGTCTTCTCGTGCTCGGGCCCGACCATGTTGCCGGGGGTGTCGACCAGGAACAGCACCGGAATGTCGAACGCGTCGCAGAGTTGCAGAAAGCGCGCCGCCTTGTCCGCCGCCGGCGAGTCGATGGCGCCGCCCAGATGCTTGGGGTTGTTGGCGATGACGCCGATGGGCCGGCCCTCGATCCGGGCAAGGCAGGTGATCATGCCGGGCCCGAACGCCTTGCGCAGCTCCAGCACCGAGCCCTGGTCGCAGAGCGTCTCGATCACATCCCGCACCTCGTAGACGCGCAGGCGGTTTTCCGGCACGGCGCGGCGCAGCCAGCGCTGGTCCGCGGCCTGCCAGTCCGACACCGGCCCCTGGAAGTAGGAGAGGTATTGCTTGGCGACGGCCACCGCCTCGGCCTCGTCCTTGACCGCGATGTCGACGACGCCGTTCTTGGTCTGCACGTCCATCGGCCCGACCTCTTCCGGCGTGTAGACGCCCAGGCCGCCGCCCTCGATCATCGCCGGGCCGCCCATGCCGATGTTCGAGCCCTCGGTGGCGATGACGACGTCGCAGCAGCCCAGCAGCACGGCGTTGCCGGCGAAGCAGCGGCCGGTGGTGATGCCGACCATCGGCACCAGGCCGGAAAGCTTGGCGAACAGGTTGAAGGCCGGGATGTGCAGGTCGGCGGAGAAATACTTGTCGGTGTCGCCCGGCCGCCCGCCGCCGCCCTCGGCAAAGATCACCAGCGGCAATTGCATCTCCGCCGCCAGGGCGAACATGCGGTCCTTCTTGTGGTGATTGTTGAAGCCCTGGGTTCCGGCCAGCACGGTGTAGTCATAGCTCATCACCAGGGCGCGGGACTGCGTGTCCGCAAAGCGGTCGCCGTTGATGTGGGCGAGGCCGGCGATCAGGCCATCCGCCGGCGTGCGGTCGATCAGCTCTTCCATGGTGGAGCGGTTGCGCCGCGCGGCCACCTGGAAGGCGCCGTATTCGTGGAAGGAGCCGTCGTCGACCAGATCGGCGATGTTCTCGCGCGCGGTGCGGTGGCCGGTCTTGCGCCGGCGGGTGACGGCGTCGGGGCGGTTTTCGTCCAGGGTCTTGGCGCGGCGGGCCTCCACCTCGGCCAGGTCCGGGCGGATGGCGTCGAGGTCGATCTCCTCCTCTTCCGCCGCCTCGCCGGTCTCCACGTCCGCCGGCTCGACAAAGGCAAGGGCGTGGTCCTCGAACACGGTTTCGCCCGGTTCGACCGCGATCAGGCGGACAATGCCGCTGACCGGCGCGGCGATCACGTGCTCCATCTTCATGGCTTCCATGATCAGCAGCGCTTCGCCGGCGACGATGGTCTCGCCCTCGGTCCTGGCGAGCGAGACCACGGTGCCCTGCATCGGCGCGCGCACGGCCTCGGTGCCATCGGGGCCGTCCGGGCCGTCGGCGCTGGCGTCCGCCGCGCCGGGAGCGGCGGCACCGGGCTGGGCGGCGTCGGCCTGGGCATTCGGGTTCTGCTCGCGGCCCAGCACCAGCACCGCCAGCGGATCGTTCGGGTCGACGCGCGGGCCGGCCCGCTTGGCGTCAGACGGCGTGGCGGCGGCGAAGTGCAAGGGCGGGGCGGTGGGCGTCTGCAACAGCTCGTCGATGGTTTCCTCGATGAAGCGGGTATAGGTGGCGCCGGACCGCACCCGCTCGTGCGCCACGATGCGTTGCAGCACCGGCAGGTTGGTGGCCACACCGCCGATGCGGAAGCGGCGCAGCGCCCGCTCCGTGCGCCGCAGCGCCTCCGGCAGGCCGCCATCCGTCTTCCCGTTCCCGGGGGCGTGGACGATGACCTTGGCCAGCAGCGAGTCGAAGCGCGGATTGGTGCGGTAGCCGGTATAGCCGTAATGATCCACCCGCACGCCCGACGGCGGGTCGAAGGCGGTGAGCGTGCCGCCGGTCGGCCGGGCCGAGCCGTCCGGCTGCATTGCCTCCAGATTGACCCGCGCCTGCACCGCATAGCCGTTCGGCTGCGGCGGCCGGGCCGGATTCAGGCCCAGGCTCGCCAGCGACCTGCCGTCGGCGAGCGCCAGTTGGATCTGCACCAGGTCCAGGCCGGTGACACACTCGGTCACCGTGTGCTCCACCTGCAGACGCGGATTGCATTCCAGGAAGGCGATGGTGGTGTCGGCGCCGCGGTCGTCGCCGTCCACCAGGAATTCGAACGTGCCGAGGCTCCTGTACTTCACCGCCGCGGCCAGGTCGGAGGCGGCCTGGTGCAGGCGTTCGCGCACGGCGGGGTGCAGGTTCGGGGCCGGGGCGATCTCGACGATTTTCTGGTGCTGGCGCTGGATCGAGCAGTCGCGCTCGCCCAGCGCGATCACGCCGCCGGAGCCGTCGCCGGCCACCTGCACCTCGATATGGCGGGCGTGCGGCAGGTATTGCTCGATGAATACGTCGGAGCGGCCGAAGGCGGTGCGGGCCTCGGACTGGCTGCGCTCGAAGGCTTCGGCCAGGTCGTCCTCGTGGTGGATCACGCGCATGCCGCGGCCGCCGCCGCCCGCCACCGCCTTCAGCATGGCCGACGTGCCCGGCTCCAGGCCGGCAAAGAAGGCGCGGGCGACGTCCAGCAGGGTGGGGCCGTCGGTGCCCGGCAGCAACGGCACGTCCCGCTCCGCCGCCAGGCGCCGCGCCTCCACCTTGTCGCCGAACAGGTCGAGCTGCTCCGGAGTGGGGCCGACAAAGGTCAGGCCGGCGGCGGCGCAGGCGCGGGCGAAATCGCCGTTCTCCGCGAGGAAGCCATAGCCCGGATGCACCGCGTCGGCGCCGGCATTGCGGGCGGCCTGGACCACGCCCGCAATGTCGAGATAGGCGGCGGGGCCGGAGCCCTCCAGCGGCACCGCCCGGTCCGTGACGCGGGTGTGCAGGCTCTGGGCGTCGTCCTGGCTGTAGACCGCGACGGTCTCGATTCCCAGATCGGCGGCGGTCTGGGCGATGCGGATGGCAATCTCGCCGCGATTGGCGATGAGCAGGCGCTGCATGGCACTCCCTGTTGCTGGCAACGGACGGTTTTCGCCAGCATAGCCGCTGCGGGCGATCCGACCAGAGGGCACGCGCGGCGTGGCGGCCGTTGCGGGACCGCGCCCGCGGCTGGTGCGCTCGAAGGCCTGCGGCGGC
This sequence comes from Alphaproteobacteria bacterium, assembly GCA_020638555.1. Lineage (NCBI taxonomy): Bacteria > Pseudomonadati > Pseudomonadota > Alphaproteobacteria > Alphaproteobacteria bacterium. The sequence continues at coordinate 547,739 of JACKII010000001.1, forward strand.
GATGGCAAGACGACATTTCCGGCGCCTGCAGTCGGTCTGCCATGTACAATTGTATACAAATTCACACTTGGAGGCCGGACATTGTAGCGCTACTTTCCGGCGTCACGATCCAGATGAGGATGATCGGGTTGATTCTGAGCGTTCGCCCCGACCGGGCCCTGGTATTGCCGCATAGGCGTTTGTTGCTCGTGGTGGCGTTGTCGGGCCTCTGGTTGGCCGCGACGGCCGTTCCGTCCGACCCCGCCCTGGCCCAGGCCGCCAAGCGGCTGGTGGCGGTGGAGGCGGTCACGCTCCAGCCGCAGGTGGTGGTGGAATCCGTCTCGTCCGTGGGCGATCTGGCCTCGGAGGCCTCGGTCATCGTGCGGCCGGAAATCGCCGGCCGGGTGACGGAAATCGGCTATGTCGAAGGCGCCAGGGTCGAGGCCGGCGCCGTGCTGGTGCGCCTGGACGATGCGATCTACCGCGGCGAACTGGACCAGGCCAAGGCCCGGCGCGACCTGAGCGCCCGCAATTACGAGCGCGCCAAGGCCCTGAACCAGCGCGGCCACAGCAGCGAGCAGGCGCTGGACATCGCGCGCGAGGAAGTGCGGGTGAACGAGGCCAGCGTCGAACTGGCCGAGGCGCGGCTTCAGAAAACCATCATCACCGCGCCCTTTGCCGGCGAGGTCGGGCTCAGCGCCATCAGCGTCGGCGACTACATCAAGGCCGGCGACGATATCGTCAACCTGGAACAGATCGTGCCGCTGAAGGTCGATTTCCGCCTGCCGGAGCGCTATTTGCGGCTGGTCGCCGTGGGGCGGCCGGTGGATATCACGCTGGATGCGTTCCCGGGCAAATCCTATCTGGGCGAGGTCTATGCCATCGACCCGCGCATCCGCGCCAACGACCGCAGCATCGGCGTGCGGGCGCGACTGCCGAATGCCGAGGGCCGGTTGCGCCCCGGCCTGTTCGCCCGCGTCCGCATGATCGTCGACCGCCGCGACCAAGCGCTGGTGGTGCCGGAGGAAGCCCTGGTGCCGCGGGGCGACCACCGCTTCGTCTTCCGCATTATCGACGGCAAGGCCGTGCTGACCGAGGTGAAGATCGGCCTGCGCGAAACCGGGAAGGTGGAGATCGTCGAGGGCCTCCAGGCCGGCGATGTCGTCATCACCGCCGGCCAGGCCAAGGTGCGGGAGGGATCGGCGGTGCGCATTGTCGGCGGCAATGCCGGACCCCAGGGCAAGGTTTCGTCCGCCGCCGAAGGGTCCGCCTCATGAGGTTGCCGGAACTCTGCATTCGCCGCCCGGTGTTTGCGACCGTTCTGAGCCTGATCCTCTGCCTGGTCGGACTGGTCAGCTATCAGCGCCTGACCGTGCGCGAATACCCGGACGTCGACACCCCCGTCGTCACCGTCCAGACCACCTATCGCGGCGCCGACGCCAACATCGTCGAAAGCCAGGTGACCAAGGTGCTGGAGGATTCGCTGGCCGGGATCGAGGGCATCGACTTCATGACCTCGATCAGCCGGCCGGAAAGCAGCCAGATCACGGTCACCTTCAAGCTGAACCGCGATCCGGATGCGGCGGCGGCCGACGTGCGCGACCGGGTCGGCCGGGTGCGGGGGCGGCTGCCGGACGAAATCACCGAGCCGGTGATCGCCAAGGTCGAGGCCGACGCGCGGGCGATGATGTATCTGGCCTTCACCAGCGAACGCCACACGCCGCCGCAGATCAGCGACTATGCGGATCGCTATGTCACCGACCAGTTGCAGATCCTGCCCGGCGTCGCCTCGGTCCGGATTTTCGGCGAGCGGCGCTATTCCATGCGGCTCTGGCTCGACCCGGACCGGCTGGCCGCGCTCGACCTGACGCCGCTGGATGTGGAGGAGGCGCTGCGCAGCCAGAATGTCGAAATCCCCGCCGGCCGGATCGAAAGCACGAACCGCGAATTCTCGGTGCTGTCCAAGACCGGGCTTTCCACGCCGGAACAGTTCGACAATCTGGTGCTGCGGCGCGGGCCGGACTATCTGGTGCGGCTCTCGGACGTCGGCTATGCCGAGGTGGGGCCGCAGGACACGCGCCGGGTGGTGCGCTTCAACAACGAGACCGCCATCGGCCTCGGCGTCATCAAGCAGGCGACCGCCAACCCGCTGGACGTATCCCATGCGGTCTATGCGGCGCTGCCGGCCATTTCCGCCTCCTTGCCCGAAGGCATGCAGGTGCATGTCGCCTATGACTCGACCGTGTTCATCGACGAGTCGATCAACAACGTCTACCACACCATCGCCGAGGCGGTGGTGCTGGTGGTGCTGATCATCTTCCTGTTCCTGCGCTCCGGCCGGGCGACGCTGGTGCCGATCGTCACCATCCCGATCGCGCTGATCGGCGGCTGCGCACTGATGTATCTGTTCAACTTCTCCATCAACACGCTGACGCTGCTGTCCATGGTGCTGGCCATCGGCCTGGTGGTCGACGACGCCATCGTCATGCTGGAAAACATCTATCGCCATGTGGAGGAAGGGGCGACGCCGTTCGAGGCGGCGCTGAAGGGCAGCCGCGAAATCGGCTTCGCCATCATCGCCATGACCCTGACCCTGGTGGCGGTCTATGTGCCCATCGGCTTCATGGCGGGCGCGACCGGGCGCCTGTTCACGGAATTCGCCTGGACGCTGGCCGGCGCGGTGCTGGTCTCGGGCTTCGTCGCGCTGACGCTGTCGCCGATGATGTGCTCGCGCCTGCTGCGGCCGCACACCGCCCGGCACGGCGCGTTCTTCCGGGCGTCCGAGCGGGTGATGGACGGCATGGCCGGCGGCTATCGCTGGGCGCTCGGCCGGGCGCTGCGGCTGCGGCCGGCGGTGCTGTTGCTGGGGCTGGCGGTGGCCGGGGCCGGCTATCCCCTGATGGCGAACCTGAAATCGGAGCTGGCGCCCTATGAGGACCAGGGCATTATCCGCCTGTTCTTCAGCGCGCCGGAAGGGGCGACCATCGACTATACCAGCCGCTATGCCGCGCAGTTCGAGCCGATGGTCGACGCGATCCCGGAAATCGAACGCCGCTTCGTCGTCTCCGGCTATCCGACCGTGTCGCAGGGGCTGATCTTCATCAGCCTGGCGCCGTGGAGCGAGCGCGAGCGGTCCGCGGCCCAGGTGGCGGCGGCGCTGGCGCCGAAGGTGGCGCAGGTGGCCGGCGTGCGGGCCTTTCCGATCCTGCCGCCGTCGCTCGGCCAGTCGCGGCACTCCAAGCCGGTGGAAATCGTCATCGGCACCATCGAGCCCTACGAGAAGCTGGACCAGTGGGTCGAGCAGATCCGTGCCAAGGTGGACTCCTATCCCGGCCTGATCAATGTCGACACCGACCTGCAACTGAACACGCCGCAACTGCGCATCGACATCGCCCGCGACAAGGTGGCCTCGCTGGGCGTGGACGTGGCCCGCCTCGGCCGCACCATCGAAACGCTGCTGGGCGGGCGCGAGGTGACGCGTTACGAGCAGGACGGCGAGCAGTATGACGTGATCGTGCAGATGGCGGACATCGACCGCACCAACCCGGACGACCTGAACCGGATCTATGTCAAAACGCCCAGCGGCACGTTGACGGCGCTGTCCAACCTGGTGTCGATCACCGAGACCGTGGCGCCGAAGGAGTTGAACCATTTCAACCAGCTGCGCTCGGCCAAGATCACGGCGAACCTGGCCCCCGGCTACTCGCTGGCGGATGGGCTGGCGGTGCTGGAAAAGGCGACGCGCGAGGTGGTGCCGGCGGCGGCGCGGATCGACTATTCCGGCCAGGCGCGGGAATACAAAAGCTCCAGTTCCGGCATTTACCTGACCTTCGTGCTGGCGCTGGCCTTCATCTTCCTGGTGCTGGCGGCGCAGTTCGAGAGCTTTGTCGACCCGTTCATCATCATGCTGACGGTGCCGTTGTCGATGACCGGCGCACTGCTGGCGCTCTGGCTGGCGGACGGCACGCTGAACATCTACAGCCAGGTGGGGCTGGTGACGCTGATCGGCCTGATCACCAAGCACGGCATCCTGATCGTCGAGTTCGCCAACCAGATGCAGGCGCGCGGCGTCGACGCGAGAACCGCGGCGATAGAGGCGGCGGCCCTGCGCTTCCGGCCGATCCTGATGACCACGGGGGCGATGGTGTTGGGCGCCGTGCCGCTGGCGATCGCCACCGGCGCTGGTGCGCAGAGCCGGCACGACATCGGCTGGGTGATTGTCGGCGGCCTGCTGGTCGGCACGTTCTTCACCCTGTTCGTGATCCCGGCGGTCTACACCTATCTCGCCCGCAAACCCCGGCACACGCAGGTTGCGGAGCAGGTGGGGACGTCGGCGCCGACAGCGGCCGAATAGGGCGCACGGCGCCGGCGCACTAGGCGAGCCGGGGCTCATGAGCGGATGATTTTGGGAAGGATCCCCCGAGAGGGGGAAGAAGCTGGCTCCGCGGGTAGGATTCGAACCTACGACCGATCGGTTAACAGCCGATTGCTCTACCACTGAGCTACCGCGGACCAGAGCGGGGAGCGGCTCTGCGCTCCCCGTCGTTAGCGGCGCAATCTATTCAAGAACGCGGGCTTTGCCAAGCGGCGAGTTGCGCTCGGAATGCCGCAGTCCCCAAAAAAATTCGCCGGTGCTCAGACCACCGGCACCTGGCCGGAGGCGAGCATGGCCGGAGAGATCACGTCCACGTCCAGCGGCACGCGCCAGCGCTCGGTCTCCCGCACTTCCGGCGCCTCGTTGCGCAATGGCGCGCCGTCGAAGGTGAAGCCCTCATAGCCGTGGGTCTGCACCTCGTTGCACTTCTGCACATAGATTGGGAAGCCGCCGATATAGGGCATGAACACCCGCGGCCGGCCCGGAATGTTGGCGCCCACATACCAGGACGAGCAGGTGGAGCGCAGCGAGATCGCGGCCACTTGGTTCACATGCTCGACCCAGGCATCCTGGGCGGCGAGCGTCGGCTCGAACGTCTCGGCGCCGACGTCGCGCATGTGGCAGAGGCAGTCGGTCATCCAATCCACATGCTGCTCGATCGACTGGATCATCTGCGCCAGCACGCTGGGCGAGCCGGGGCCGGTGATCATGAACAGGTTGGGGAAGCCGTGGGTCGAGAGGCCCAGATAGGTGCGCGGCCCCGCCTCCCAGGCCTTGGCGAGGGCCTGGCCGTCGCGGCCCCGGATGTCGATCTTGTCATAGGAGCCGGTCATGGCGGCAAAGCCGGTGGCGCAGACAATGGCGTCCACCGGATATTCCTCGCCGTTGGCGACCACGCCCGCGGCCGTGATGCGCTCGACGCCGGACTGGGAGATATCGACCAGCTTCACGTTCGGCCGGTTGTAGGTCTCGAAATAGCCGGTGTCGACGCAGAGCCGCTTGCAGCCGAACACGTCCTTCGGGCAGAGCAGTTCGGCGGTTTCCGGGTCCTTCACGATCTCGCGGATCTTCTCGCGGGCGAAGTCGGCGATGGTGTCGTTGGCGTCCTTGTTGAACAGCAGGTCGCCATAGGCGCCGAGGAAGGGCAGGCCGCCGCGGGCCCAGAATTCCTCATAGGTCTGGCGCCGGTCCGCGTCGCTGGCTTCCAGCGCCGGCGTGGTGTTGAACTTGAAATAGAAGCCGGTCGGCCGCGCCCGCGCCTTGGCCCGCAGCGCCGGATAGTCGGCCTTCACCTCGGCCTCCCATTCGGGATCGACCGGGGAGTTCCAGGCCGGCACGGTGAAGTTGGCGGTGCGCTGGAACACGGTGAGCTGGTCGGCCTCGCGGGCGATGAGCGGAATGGACTGGATCGCGCTGGAGCCGGTGCCGATCACCGCGACGCGCTTGCCGGTGAAATCCACGCCCTCGTGCGGCCACTCGCCGGTGTGATAGATCGGGCCCTGGAAGTCGTCGATGCCCTCGAAGGGCGGCTTGTTCGCGGACGAAAGGCAGCCGACCGCCATGATGCAGAACCGGGCGGTGACCGTGTCGCCCTGGTCGGTCTCGACGGTCCAGCGCTTGGCCTTCTCATCGAAATGCGCCTTGGTCACGCGGGTGTTGAACTGGATGTCGCGGCGCAGGTCGAACCGGTCGGCGACATGCCGGGCGTATTTCAGGATTTCCGGCTGCGGCGCGTATTTCTCGGTCCACTGCCATTCCTGGTCCAACTCCTCCGAGAAGGAATAGGAATACTGCATGCTCTCGATATCGACGCGGGCGCCGGGATAGCGGTTCCAGTACCAGGTGCCGCCGACATCGTCGCCGGCCTCGTAGACCCGGGCGTTGAAGCCCTGTTTGCGCAGATTGTGCAGCATGTACATGCCGGCAAAGCCGGCACCGACGACGACGGCGTCGTAGCGGGCGTTCGCGTGTGAGGCGCTCATGGGTGGCAACTCCTGAAGAGATCCAGAGGGAATTGGGGCGAATTGTTTCCAGATCGCGGGAAAAATCAACCGGCGTGACGGGTCACCCGTCCAGACGGCCCCACCAGGTCCAGCGCTGGACGCGGAGCGCGATCACGGGCAGCGGGTCCAGGGTCATGTCCTGGTATTGGGGGTATTTCCAGGTGAGCAGGGCCTGCGCGCCGTCGTGCTCGGCGCCGTGCTGGAGGATGTCCGCCCGGCCCCGCACCAGCACCCAGCCGAGCTGGCTCCAATCCTCGGCATACTGGTCGGCCATCACGGCCGCCTGGGGGTTTTCCGCCAGGTTGCGCAGGCGCTTCAACGGCTTGGTGCCGCTTTTCGGCTTCTCGTCGATGGCGATGTAGATCGCGCGCCGATTGCCGCTGAGGGCAAAGCAGACGGGCACCACATGCGGGGCGCCCTGCCGGTCGGCCGTGGCGAGGCGGGCGACGCGCTGGCAGGCGAGCCAGTTGGTGGCCTGCTCCTTGTCGATCGCCATCACTCGGCCGCGCTGGCCGCGCTGGCCGCGTTGGCGACGCTGGCCGGCGGGCGCACCGCTGCCAGGCCGTCGGCTTCGGTTGCCTTGATGGTGGTGCGCACCATTTTCCGGGCGGAGTCCGCCGGCCAGGGCCGGCCGCGGTGCATGGTGGCGCGGTTGTCCCACATCACCACGTCGCCCGGTTGCCAGCGATGCCGGTAGGTGCGGCCCTCCGCCGTCGCCTCCGCCCGCAACGCGTCCAGCAGCGCCGTGGCGTCGTCCGGCGCCATGCCGCGGATCGCGCCCGCATGGCTGGCGATGTAGAGCGAGCGGCGGCCGTTCTTCGGGTTGGGCCAGGTCAGGCGCCAGTCCACGGCCGGCATGGCAGCGCGCTGTTCCGCCGTCATCAGGTCCGGCGCGATCCGGTCGCGGGAGTGAAAATAGGCGTGCTCGACCACCAGGTCGCGCAATTCGGCCTGCCGCGCCGGCGTCAGCCGTTCCCAGGCGAGGCGGGTGGAGCAGAATTCGGTCTCGCCGCCCCGATCCGGCACGGTGCGGGCGGACAGCACCGAGGCCTTGGCCGGGCGCGCCAGGAACGAACTGTCGGTGTGCCAGAGCTGGTTCGCCGCCGCCACCAGCCAGGAGCGATGGTCCGGCGGCAGCAGCGAGCCGTCGTCGGCGATGTTCGAGATCTGGCCCAGAAAGCCGCCCGCCCCGCGCGAGCCGACCTTGCCCAGTTCCAGCGGCCCGAAGCCGCGGGAAAAGGCGATCTGGATGGCGTCCGTCACCGCCTGGCCGCGGAACAGCAGCACGGAATGCTGTTCGAAGGCGGCCTCGACCGCGGCGAAGGCCTCTTCGGACGAGGCGGCGTCGAGCAGGGAAACGCCCTGCACCTCCACCCCGAAACCGGGGCCGAGCGGAACCAGTTTCATGGCTTCCTCCCTCGTTTTCCGGCGGCACCACCCGGAGGGGTCCGGCCGGCGCTACCGTGTGATCGGCGCAGTCTGCCGCGCGGCGGTCACCGTGCGCAAGACCAGGTCGGCAAGGCCGGGCAAAACCTCCAGGCTGCCGGGCAGGCTCAGATGGTCGTCGTCGGCATAGAGCGGCGTATGGCCGTCGACGACGCGGCAGGTGTCGGCGTCGCACATCCGGTCGTGCGGCCAGAAGACGGCGACACCGGGGCGCTTGGCCTCTGCGGCGATCACGGGCAGCACCTCGGTCTGGCGCCGGTCGAAGCTGGCGCGGTCGATGGCGGGCATCGGCTGTTGCAGATGGACCGCCCGCATCAGGGTTTTCGGCACGTCGAACGGCGCTTCCGGCACCGGTCCCACCAGGATGACCCGGGCGCCCAGGTCGCGGAACTGTGCGACGGTGCGGGCAAGCGCGTCGGCAAACCGAAGCTCGTGGCCGTTCGCCCTGTCGTAGAGATGCCAGGGCGCGAGTCCGTCGCCGGGGCTCGGCACCGGCGAGGCCACGGTGGCCCAGCGGCTCGCCAGCACCACCACGGGGATGCGTTCGTCCCGCACCAGGGCCAGCGCCCGCGCCTGGCTGGCATCGCAGGCCGTCGCGTTGCCCTGGTCGGAGCGGCGGACGCCCTGCAGCGCCGGACAGGCGGAAACGTCGAGGACCAGGCCCGGGACCGGCGTCAGTTGCTGAAGCCCCTTGGCCATCACCCGCGCATGGGAATCGCCCCAGAGCAGATAGCCGAAGCGCGAGTCCGGCCCCGCATCCGGCCCCGCATAGGTGCAGAGCTGGCCGCCCTTGAACGGCGCCAGCCGCTCGACGCGGTGGCAGCCCTTGGGGTTGACCGTGATCGCCTCCAATTCCGCCGCCACCGCCTGCGCCGCCGGCGACAGCCGTTGCGGCAGGCCCGCGGTGAGGCTGACCGCCAGGGCGGCCGCGCCCGTCACCAGGGCGGCACCGGCGATCTTGGTCTCGGCCCAGGGGCGGCCGCTCCGGCGGTGGGCGCCGCGGAACGGGGTTTCGACGAAGCGATAGCTGAGCGCGGCGAGGCCGATGCCGACGGCCAGCAATCCCGCCTGCTCCCACGGGCCGAACACGGTTTCGCGGTAGAGGCCGTAGAACACGATCAGCGGCCAGTGAAAGAGATAGAGCGAATAGGAAATGCGGCCGATGAACAGCACCGGAGCGGCGGCCAGCACCCGGCCGGCAACACCGGAGGCCGGGAGGGCCGCGGCGATCACCGCCGCCGTCGCCGCCACCGGCGCCAGCGCCGTCAGGCCCGGAAAGGGCAGGGCTTCGTCGATCAGGACGAAGCTCGCCGCCAGGCCGCCGAAGCCCAGCCCCGCCAGCAGCGTCCGCGCGGCCCCCCGGGGGCGCCAGCGTGGCTCCAGCCAGGCGATCAGGCCGCCGGCGCCGATTTCCCAGAGCCGTGCCATGGGCAGATAGAAGGCGCGCACCTCGTCGCCCACCCCATGGACCGCCACCAGATTCCAGCCCAGCGACAGCAGGCTGACCACCGCCAGCGCGCGCACCAGCCCGCGCCCGCCCCAGCGCCGCCCGCCCCAGCTTCGCCCGAAGGCCAGGACCAGCAGCGGCGCCAGCAGGTAGAATTGCTCCTCAATGCCCAGCGACCAGGTGTGCGCCAGCGGCGTCTCGTGCACCGACGGCGCGAAATAGTCGACCCGGTCGGCAAAATAGATGTTGGAACCCGAGACCAGCGTGGCGAGCGCGCTGTTGGCAAGGCGGGCGAAATCGTCCGGCACCATGACGGCGGCCCCGGCCGCCAGGCAGGCCGCCAGCGTCAGGATCAGCGCCGGCAGGATGCGGCAGATGCGGCGGCGATAGAAACGCCAGGCGGAAAACCGGCCCTGGTCCGCCTCCCGATACAGCGCGCGGAAGATGACGAAGCCGGAGATGACGTAGAACACGTCGACGCCGACAAAGCCGCCGGGCAGGTCCGCCACCCCCAGGTGAAACAGAAAGACGGCCAGCACCGCGATGGCGCGCAAGGCATCGACGTCGGCACGATAGGCGGGGGTGGAGGGAACCGGGGTCATGATGCTGCGTCCAGGATGGCGGCGGCGATCATCGGTGCCACGAGGCGGTTGCCCGCGTGGCTCAGATGATCGTCGTCGCGATAGAGCGGGTCAGCGCCCGATGCGATCCGGCAATGGGCGGCATCGCAGAGTTGGTGGTGCGGATAGACGACGCGAACGCCGGGCCAGGACTCCAGCCCGTGCAGGGCCGCCAGCACCTGTGCCTGGCGGCGGTCGAAGTCCCGGCGGCTAGCGGTCGGCAGCGCGTTTCCCAGCTGGGTGGTGCGTACCAGCATGGCCGGGACGGAAAAGTCGATTTCCGGCACCGGCCCGACGACGACGACCCGTGCGCCGGTGGTGCGCAGACGGCGCACGGTGCGCTCCAGCGCGGCTGCGAACGGGATCCGGTCGCCATCGTGCTCGGCATCGAATACGGTCTTGGGAATCCCCCCGTCGCCCGGCGCGCGCAGGTCCGAGGCGAGGTTGGCCCAGCGGCCGCCCAGGACCACGACGGGGATGCGCTCATCGGCGACCAGGGCCTCGATATGCTTCTGCAATGCTTGGCATTCCGCCCGATTCTTGCGCTTGGAGGTGTAGACCCCGATCAGCGCCGGGCAATCCGGCATGGTCGCCAGCACGCCCGTCTTGCCGGCGGGATGCAGCGTTTCGGACAGCGCGGCGTGGTACATGCCCGCATGGGAATCGCCCCACAACAGATAGTGGAACCGGTCCGCCTGCGGTGTGACGGAGCAGACGCCGGCTTTCTCGACAGGCGTCAGCCGGGCAATCCGCTGGCAGGAGAGGGGCGGCGTCGGCTCCGGGCGTTGCAGCATTGCGAGTTTCTGCCGGGCGGCGGCGTTCAGGCGTTGCGGCAGGCCGTCCCACAGCGGCAGGGCCAGGGCCAGGGCGGCCAGCACGCCGGCGGATCCGACCAGCACGACAACCGGCCGTGCGCCGGGGCGGCGGCGATGGGCCTGGCGGAACGGAGTCTCGATCCAGCGCCAGCTCAACGCAGCCAGGGCCAGCGTTCCCGCCACAATGGCGATGCGGCTTCCGGCATCCAGGTCCTGGCCGGTGGCGATGGTGTAAAAGGCGATGGCCGGCCAGTGGAACAGGTAGGTCGAGTAGGAAATCCGGCCGAGAAAGACCAGTGGCGCGGCCTGAAACGCCCGCCCGCCCGGGCTATCGGTCCGCAGGCCGCTGGCCAGGAAGAGTGCGGTCGCCCCCACCGGCAGCAGCACGGCAAAGCCCGGAAACGGCGTGTTCGTGTCGATCAGCAGGCAGGCGGCGACAATGCCGGCCACGCCCGCCCAGGCCAGAGGCTCGCGGAAGGGCAGGTCGCCCGTGCGTCGCCGCTCCCAGCAGGCAATGACGCCACCGACCGCGATCTCCCAGAAGCGCGCCATGGGCAGGTAGAAGGCGTGGCGCTCGTTCGCCAGGCCATAAAGCGCGAACAGGTTGTAGGCGAAGGACAGCAGTACGAGGACGCCCAGCACCGGCAGCAATCGCCCGACCGCCCGCCGTCGCACCAGCCAGAGGATCAGCAGCGGCGCGGTCAGGTAGAACTGTTCCTCGACGCCCAGCGACCAGGTGTGCACCAACGGCACTTCGCGGGCGGTGGCACCGAAATACTGGAGCCGGTCGTTGAAATAGAAATTCGAGACCGAGAGAATGGCGGAAAGCGCGCTGTTGCCGAACTCCGCATACTCGGCCGGCGTCATCAGCCACCAGCCCACGGCGGTGCACGCCAGCACGGTCAGCAACAATGCCGGCAGGATGCGGCAGAGGCGGCGGCGCCAGAAGGCGCGCAACGAAAACCGGTCCGCGGCCACGTCCTGCAACACGGTGCGGAAGATGACGTAGCCGGAAATCGCGTAGAACACATCCACGCCGACAAAGCCGCCGGAGACCACGTCGATGTCGAGGTGAAACAGAAAGACGGCCACAACCGCGACGGCGCGCAAAGCGTCCACATCCGCGCGGTATCCGGGCGGATGTGGGGTCGCTCGGGTCATGCTGGTTTGGCCCCTTGAATCCTTGGATGCCTGAACAAGGGGCCGCGCCGGGACGGGATCGCGGCGCGGCGGCGGATTACTCCGCCGCGATGCTGGGGGCCCAGGGGCGGGCGTTGCCGTCCTTGCCCTCGAAGGTGTCGATATCCTGGCGCTTTTCCATGGTCAGGCCGATATCGTCCAGGCCGTTCAGCAGGCAGTGCTTGCGGAACGGATCGACGTCGAACTTCACCGTTTCGCCGTTCGGACGGGTGATTTCCTGGGCTTCCAGGTCGATGGTCAGGCGGGCATTGGCGCCCTTCTGTGCGTCGTCCATCAACTCGTCGACCACGTCTTTCGGCAGCTTGATCAACAACATGCCGTTCTTGAAGCTGTTGTTGAAAAAGATGTCGGCGAAATCGGTGCCGATCACGGCCTTGATGCCGAAATCGGTCAGCGCCCAGGGCGCGTGCTCGCGCGAGGAGCCGCAGCCGAAATTGTCGCCGACCACCAGGATTTCCGACTTGCGATAGGCTTCCTTGTTCAGGACGAAATCCGGCTTTTCGCTGCCGTCGTCGTTGAAGCGCTGGTCGTTGAACAGGTTCTTGCCGAGGCCGGCACGCTTGATGGTCTTCAGGAAGCGGGCCGGGATGATTTTGTCGGTGTCGATATTCTGCGCCGGCATCGGGGCGGCGACGCCGGTGAAGGTCTCGTACTTGCGCATGGCGGCGAAACTCCCGTCGGTCTAATTCAGCAGGTCTTCATCGCTTTCGTAGAGCGCGATGAAGTGCGGCAGATGGATGGCGGCAACCTGGGTGTAGTGGCCGGTCTTGGCATCCCGGTAGAAGAGATCGCCGAGGCCTTCGTCCTCGTCGAACTCCTCGTCGTCTTCGTCCAGCCACTCATAATCCAGATCGAGCACGACAGGTGGGGTCAAGGCAACAACTCCCGGACGTCGGCCAGATGGCCGGTGATGGCCGCCGCCGCCGCCATGGCAGGGCTGACCAGATGGGTGCGACCGCCGGGGCCCTGGCGGCCCTCGAAATTGCGGTTCGAGGTCGAGGCCGAACGCTCGCCCGGCTTCAGCTTGTCGTCGTTCATGGCCAGGCACATGGAGCAGCCCGGCTCGCGCCATTCGAAGCCGGCTTCGAGCAGGATGGCGTCCAGACCTTCGCTTTCCGCCTGTTCCTTGACCAGGCCGGAGCCGGGGACGATCAGCGCGCGCACGCCGTCGGCCACCTTGCGGCCCTTGGCGATCTCGCAGACCGCGCGGATATCCTCGATGCGGCCGTTGGTGCACGAGCCGACGAACACGGTGTCGACCTTGATGTCGGTCAGCTTCTGGCCGGCGGTCAGGCCCATATACTCGATCGAGCGCTCGATCGAGGCGCGGCGCCATTCGTCGGCGATATCCGCCGGGTTCGGCACGGTGCCGGTGATCGGCAGCGCGTCCTCCGGGCTGGTGCCCCAGGTGACGGTCGGGATGATCTCCGCCGCGTTCAGCACGACTTCCTTGTCATAGGTCGCGCCCGCATCGCTCGGCAGGGTCTTCCAATAGGCCAGGGCGGCTTCCCACGCCGCGCCCTTCGGCGCGTAGGGGCGGCCCTTCAGATAGGCGAAGGTGGTCTCGTCCGGCGCGACCATGCCGGCACGCGCGCCGCCTTCGATCGCCATGTTGCAGACGGTCATGCGGCCTTCCATGGACAGGCCGCGGATCGCCTCGCCCGCGAACTCGATCACGTGGCCGGTGCCGCCGGCGGTGCCGATCTTGCCGATGATGGCCAGGATCAGGTCCTTCGCGGTGGTGCCCTTGGGCGGCGTGCCGTCGACGGTCACGCGCATGTTCTTGGCCGGGCGCTGGATCAGCGTCTGGGTGGCCATGACATGCTCGACCTCGGACGTGCCGATGCCGAAGGCCAGGCCGCCGAACGCGCCGTGCGTCGCGGTGTGGCTGTCGCCGCAGACCACGGTCATGCCCGGCTGGGTCAGGCCCTGTTCAGGCCCGATGATGTGGACGATGCCCTGGCGGATATCCATGACCGGGAAATAGGGAACGCCGAATTCCTTGACGTTCTTTTCCAGCGTCTCGACCTGGATGCGGGACTCTTCGTTTGCGATGCCGCCGGCCCGGTTGGTGGTCGGGATGTTGTGGTCGGCCACGGCCAGGGTCTTGTCCGGCCGGCGCAGCTTGCGGTGGGCGGCCCGCAGCCCCTCGAACGCCTGCGGGCTGGTGACTTCGTGCACCAGATGCAGGTCGATGTAGATCAGGCAGGTGCCGTCTTCCTGGGTCGCCACCAGGTGGCTGTCCCAGATCTTGTCAAAAAGGGTGCGCGGAGACGCCATTGCCGTTTTCTCCCATCTGGCTGCGGTTCCAGCCGAATTCTCACGGCGCCCTATCTACAGGGCGCGTGAGCGAACAATCAATCCCGCAGCACGGCTGCGGGCATAACCCGTTGTTTAATCAGCCGCGGCGGAATCGTTCCGCGCCTGGGCCGCGGCTTCGGCGCGGGCCGCCGCCTTGGCTTCCAGCGCGTTCCGCGACGCGCGGCTGCGCTCGGTGATGCGGGCCGACTTGCCGCGACGCTCACGCAGATAATAGAGCTTCGCGCGGCGGACACGGCCCATGCGCACCACCTCGATCGAGTCGATGTTCGGCGAATAGAGCGGGAACACACGCTCGACGCCCTCGCCGGACGAGATCTTGCGCACGGTGAAGGACGAGTTGATGCCGGCGCTCTTGCGGGCGATGCAGACGCCCTCATAGGCCTGCACGCGCTCGCGGGTGCCTTCGACCACCTTGTAGTTCACGCGCACGGTGTCGCCCGGACGGAATTCCGGCACCGGCCGCTCGGCGGTGAGCTTCGCGACGTTTTCCGCTTCGATCTGTTCGATGATGTTCATCTCGGTTCAAACCTGTCTTGTGTTCGTGTTAACCGTTCGCCGCCGCCGCACCGGCATAGGCGGCCCAGAGGTCCGGGCGCCGCGCCTTGGTGATGGCCTCGGCCTGGGCCAGCCGCCAGCGGGCGATGGCCGCGTGATTGCCGGAGAGCAGCACGTCCGGTACCGACCGGCCGTTCCACTCCGCCGGGCGGGTGTAGTGCGGGTATTCCAGGAGCCCGCGCTCGAAACTTTCCTCCGCCAGCGAGGCCGGATCGCCGAGAACGCCCGGCAACAGCCGCACGCAGGCATCCAGCAGCACCAACGCCGCGGTCTCTCCCCCGGAGAGCACATAGTCGCCGATGCTGATCTCTTCCAGGCCGCGGTCCTCGATCAGCCGGTGATCGACGCCCTCGTACCGGCCGCAGAGCAGCGTCACCGCCGGTCCGGCCGCCAGCGCCTTGACCCGGGCCTGGGTCAGCGGCGCGCCGCGGGGGCTGAGATAGATCACCGGGCCGCGCGGGTCCGCCGCCGTTGCCAGCGCCCGGTCGAGCACGTCCGCGCGCATCACCATGCCGGCGCCGCCGCCGAACGGGGTATCGTCGACCGTGGCGTGTTTGTCGGTGGCGTAGTCGCGAATGTTGACGGCGTCCAGTGCCCAGTCGCCGCGGCCCAGCGCCTTGCCGGCCAGCGAATGGCCGAGCGGCCCCGGAAACATCTCCGGAAACAGGGTGAGGACGACGGCGCGCCAGCTCATGCGTCCGGCACTCCGTCGCTCGCGTCGCCGCCCGCCTCGCTGCCCGCGGTTTCGTCGCCCACGGTTTCGTCGCCGGAGAGCAGCCCCGGCGGCGGAGCGACCACCAGCCGACCGCCGGCCACGTCCACTTCCGGCACCACGGCCAGGGTGAACGGCACCAGCAACGCCTTGCCGTCCGCGGTTTCGCCGAGTTCGAGCGTGTCGCCCGCGCCGAAGTCGTAGACGGCCCGGACTCGGCCGATCCTCGTGCCGTCGCGCAATTCCGCGGCCAGCCCGATCAGGTCGGCATGGTAGAACTCGTCGTTGTCCTCCGGCTCCGGCAGGGCCGCGCGGTCGACATAAAGGCGGGTGCCGCGCAGGGCTTCGGCCCGGTCGCGGTCGCCGACGCCCTCGATGCGCGCCAGCAGCAGGGCCTTGTGCCGGCCCAGCAACTCCACCCGGAAGGTGCGACTGCCGTCGGCGCTGGAAAGCGGGCCGTAGGCGGTGCAGTCCTCCGGCACTTCCGTGAAGGCCTTGAGGCGCACCAGGCCCTTGACCCCGTGCGCGCCGGCCACCGCCGCGACGCACACGCGCGTCCCGGCGTTCGCCGTCTCGCCAGGGTGGCTCTGGTGTTCCGTCATGACCGCCACGGTATCCGAAATCCTGTCCGCTTGCCTGCCGGCAGCAACCCGGCCGATTACTCGGCCGAGGCTTCCTCGCCGGCCTCGGCCTCGCCGCCGGCCGCCGCCGCTTCCTCAGCGGCCTTGCGCCGTTCCTCGGCCTCGCGCAGGCGCTCCTGCGCCTTGGCCTTGGGCTGGCTCTTCTTGGTCTGGTTCGGGATCGCCGGCGCGGCCATCATGCCGGCCTGGGCCAGGAAGCGCTGCACGCGGTCGGTCGGCTGCGCGCCGTGGTCGAGCCAGTGCTGGATGCGATCCTGGAACAGGCGCACCCGGTCCTCGTGATCCTTCGGCAGCATCGGGTTGTAGGTGCCGACGCGCTCGATAAAGCTGCCGTCGCGGGGGGCGGTGGCTTCGGTGACGACGATCCGGTAATACGGCCGCTTCTTCGAGCCGCCGCGGGACAAACGCAGTTTCAAAGACATTCGGGGGTTGATCTCCTCAAGAGGGGTGTTGGCAAAACTTCGCGGTTCGGGCCGGGCTCAGCGCCCGAAGGGAGGCAGGCCGCCGCCACCGCCCATCGGGGGCAGGCCGCCCCCGCCGAGCGGCGGCATCCCACCCGGCGGCATGCCGCCGCCGCCCATGCCGCCCAGAAGGCCGGCCAGGCCCTTGCCGCCGCCCTTCTTCATCTTCTTCATCATCTGCTGCATCTGGTCGTACTGCTTCAGCAGCTTGTTGACCTGTTGCACGTCCAGGCCGCAGCCGGCCGCGATGCGGCGCTTGCGGCTGGCCTTGATGATCTCCGGCCGGCGCCGTTCCTGCGGCGTCATCGACAGGATGATCGCTTCCTGGTGGGCCAGCAGCTTTTCGTCGATCTTGGCGTCGGCCATGGCCTGTTTCATCTTGCCCATCTGCGGCAGCAGGCTCATCAGCCCGCCGAGCCCGCCCATGCGCTTCATCTGCCGCAATTGCGACAGCAAATCCTCCAGGTCGAACCGGCCCTTCTGGACCTTTTTCGCGAGCTTCTCCGCCTCGGCCTGCTCGATGGTCTCGGCGGCCTTCTCCACCAGGCTGACGACGTCGCCCATGCCCAGGATGCGGCCGGCGATGCGGTCCGGGTGGAACACGTCGAGCGCGTCCATCTTCTCGCCGACGCCCAGGAACTTGATCGGCTGGCCGGTGACCGCGCGCATGGAGAGCGCCGCGCCGCCGCGCGCGTCGCCGTCGACGCGGGTCAGCATGATGCCGGTGACGCCCAGGCGCTTGTGAAAGGTCTCGGCGATCTGCACCGCGTCCTGGCCGGTCATGGCGTCGGCGACCAGCAGCACCTCGCTCGGCTGCACCACCTCGCGCACCTGGGCGGCTTCCTGCATCATCGCTTCGTCGATGGTCAGGCGGCCGGCGGTGTCGACCATCAGCACGTCATAGCCGCCCTTGCGCGCGCTATCGAGCGCCCGCTTGGCGATGGCGGTGGGCATTTCGCCGAAGATCGGCGGCACCACGTCCAGGCCGGTCTGCTGGCCCAGTTGCTGCAATTGCTGGATGGCGGCGGGACGGTGCACGTCGACCGAGACCATCAGCACTTTTCTCTTGTCGCGCGTCTTCAGGCGCAGGCCCAGCTTGCCGGTGGACGTGGTCTTGCCCGAGCCCTGCAGGCCGACCATCATCACCACTTGCGGCGGGTTGCCCCGGACGTTGAGTTCCGCCGGCTCGCGGCCCAGCATGTCCACCAGCTGGTCGTGGACGATCTTGATGACCTGCTGGCCGGGCGAGACCGAGCGCAGCACTTCCTGGCCGATGGCGGCGTTGGTGGCCTTGTCGATGAAGGACTTGACCACCGGCAGCGCCACGTCGGCTTCCAGGAGCGCAATGCGGATTTCGCGCATCGCCGCCTTGACGTCGGCCTCCGACAGCGCGCCGCGCTTGCGCAGGCGGTCGAACACATCGCCGAGGCGGCCGGTCAGGCTCTCAAACATGTGCGGGTCCTTCTGCTTTCGGTTGCCGGCGGGTTCCGGTTGCATTGCCGTCCGGGTGAATGCCGTTCTTGTCGACACCATTCCTGCCAATGCAATTCGCGCCAGTGCGCGAACCCTCGCGGACTGACGAAAACGAACCGGGGTTGTATGATCCGATCGGCCGCCCGGGTCAAGCCTTTGTTGCGGCCGGCGGGGGCGAGGCGCCGCGCGCGGCGGCCGATGGCCCGGATTGTCACGGTTCCCGCCCTTGCGAGCGCGTCCGCATCCCCCCATGATACGACCACGTCCGGACGTTTTGGACCCGGCCCGGGCGGCCGGGAGAGGAGTTTCACCATGCGATCGCTCGTCCTCGCCGGAATCGCGTGCCTGGTGCTGTCGGGCCACAGCCTGGCGATGGAGCCCGGTCACGCGTCGCAGATGAAGGCCACGGGCGCCTGCCCCCGGTGCGACCTGAGCGGGATTTCCCTGATCCAGGGGTTTTTTCCGGCGGCCGATCTGCGCGGCGTCAACCTGCGGGAATCGGACCTCAAGGCGATCGACCTCTCCGGGGCGGACCTGAGCGACAGCGACCTGCGCCGCAGCAACCTGGAAAAGTCCAAGCTGGCCGACACCAAGCTGACGAATGCCCGCATAGCCGGGGCGGATATGGAGAAGGCGGTGCTGACCCGCGCCGATCTCGGTCGGGCGGATCTGCGCGAGGTCGATCTCGGCAAAAGCGACCTGCGCGAGGCGGTGTTCGACAAGGCGGACCTGCGCAACGCGCTGATGAAGCGGGCGGACATGCGCAAGGCGCGGTTGGTCGGGACGCGGATCGAAAGCGCCAAGTTGGAGCGCTCGGACTTGAGCGGGGCCAACGCGGTCGGCGCCGATTTCACCAACAGCGACCTGGACCGGGTTCGATTGCTCAACGCCGATCTGCGCGATGCCGATTTCACCGACAGCCGGCTGGAGCGGGCCAATTTCAGCGGCGCGGACCTTCGGGGCGCCACCTTCGACGGTGCCATCCTGCGGCGCACCAATTTCAGCGACGCCAACCTGACCGGCGTGCGCGGCCTGAAGCAGGAGCGGCTGGAAGCCGCCTGTGGCAATCCCGGCACCAAACTGCCGCGCGGGCTGCATCTGCGCCAGTGCGAGCAGGAAACCGAGACGCCGGCCGATATCTCGGTCGGCCCCGATAGCTAGAGGGCGGAGTCTTTTCCCGCTGGCTCACCAACCCAGCTTCCCTGTCCCCGCGGAGGCGGGGACCCATGCCTGAGGGACCAATACAGAGTCCATATCTTGTGAGAAGCTCTCAGGCATGGGCTCCCGCCTCCGCGGGAGAGGGGGCAGGAGAATGGGGCAGCCCGTGCCGAAAACGCGCTAGCCCCGGCCGCGCGGCTCAGGCCGTCTGCGCCTGGAAGCGTCGGGCGCCGTCCTCCAGGGTCACGAACTCCGCGCCCTGTTCCAGCAGGTTCAGGATCAGCCGTTCCAGCATCAGCATGCGGTGGCCGCGGCCGATCACCAGCGGGTGGAAGGTGTAGGTCAGCAGGCCCCAGTCCGTGTTGCGGGTCATGTAGGTGAACTCGTCGGTCCAGTTCTCCAGCACGTTCGAGGCGTTTTGCAGGCCGGGAAACAACCCCTGCGGCGTGCGCAGGTATTCGAAATGGGGGTAGTCGTCCAGCACCCAGGAAATCGGCATTTCCAGCAGGGAGGTTTCCGGTCCGAACTCCATGCCGCGATCGTCGTGCACCACGTCGTTGGCGCGCGCGTAATAGGGCAGCCAGTCGTGCGCCATCATGCTGCTGTCATAGAGAAAGCCGTGCTTCAGCAGCAGGTCCACGGTCTGGTCCGACAGGTCCCAGGCGGGGGAGCGGTAGCCGCGGGCCTTTTGCCCGGTCATTTTCTCGATCAGTTCGTTGCCGCGGACCAGGTGTTCCTCCTCCTCGCCGTCGGCCAGGTTGGCGGGCGGGACATGGGTCCAGCCGTGATGGCCGACCTCGTGCCCCTGGGCGACGATCTCCTCGACCCGGCCCGGATAGGTTTCGAGCGTCAGGCCGGGGATGAAGAAGCTGGCCTTGATGTTGTAGCGGGCCAGCAGCTTCAGGATGCGCGGCACGGCCATGGCGCCGTACTCGCCGCGGCTGATCGCGGTCGGCGTTTTCATGCCGCGGGCGACCAGGGCGGACATGGCGTCGAAGTCGAACGAGAGATTGGCGAGATGGGTCGGCACGGGAGGGGGCCTCCTTGGCGAACGGGACGGGCGCGCGTATCATCTCCGCCACGATCACCCCAGACAAGTGAGGAAGCGCCTGATGGCGGAGGAAATTCTGGTAGGCGACTTGGTTGCCGAATTCTTGCAGGCGGCCGGCGTCACCACCGCGTTCGGCATCGTTTCGGTGCACAACATCCCGATGCTGGACGGCATCGGCCGGCGCAACGCCATCCGCTTCGTGCCGACGCGGGGCGAGATGGGCGCGGGCCATATGGCCGACGCCTATGCCCGTGCCAATGGCGGGCTGGGCGTCGCCATCACCTCCACCGGCCCGGGGGCCGCCAACATCACCGGCCCGCTGATCGAGGCGGTGTTCGCCGGCTCGCCCATGCTGCACCTGACCGGCCAGACCGCCACCGGCAATGTCGACAAGCGCCAGGGCGCGGTGCACGACGTGGCCGACCAGCTCGGCATGCTGGAGAGCACGTCCAAGACCGCCTTCCGCGTGCGCTCGGCCGAAAGCGCGCTGGGCACGCTGATGCAGGCGGCCCGCGCCGCCATGACGCCGCCGACCGGCCCGGTCAGCGTCGAAATCCCGATCGACATCCAGCGCACCAAGATCCCGCGCCCGGAACTGCTGGACCACTTGACCATCGCGCCGCCGGCGCCGGATGCGGGCGACGCGGCCAGCCTCGACCTGATCGCCGACCAGTTGCTGAAGGCGAAGCGGCCGCTGCTGTGGACCGGCAACGGCGCCAAGTTCGCCCGCGATGCGGTGCAACGCTTCATCGACATGGGGATTCCGCTGGTGACCTCCGGCCTCGGTCGCGGCGTCGTGCCGGAGACCGACCCGATGGTGCTGGGCTGCTTCATCGCCGTGCCGCGGGTGGAGGCGTTCTACAAGACCGTCGACTGCATGCTGATCGCCGGCAGCCGCGTGCGCGCGCACGAGACCCGCGACCTGTCGGTGGAACTGCCGGCCAACCGCATCCAGATCGATATCGACCCGGCGGCGAACGGGCGGACCTATGCCACCAACCTGTTCCATGTGGGCGACGCCGACGCGGCCCTGCACGCGCTCGCCGACCGGCTGGAAGGCAAGCTGAACCTGCCTGAGAGCTATCGCGACGAGGTCAAGCAATTGCGGGCCGACGTCCATGCGGACTACAAGAAAACCCTCGGCCCCTATGCGGACTTTGCCGAACAGTTGCGCGCCGCCATGCCGGACGATGCCCTGTTCGTGCGCGACATCACCAAGTCGCACACCACCTGGGGCTATCGCCTGTTCCCGATCCTGTCGCCGGAGACCAACATCTATCCGGTGGGGGCGGCCATCGGGCCGGGCTTCCAGCTCGGCATGGGCGCGGCGCTCGGCGGCGGCCGCAAGACCGTCGCCATGACCGGCGATGGCGGCTTCTTCCTGAATCTGGGCGAGATCTGGACCGCGGTGCAGGAGCGGATCGACTGCTGCATCCTGGTGATGAACGACTCCCAGTACGGCGTCATCAAGGACATCCAGGACGCGCTCTATGGCGAGCGGCACTTCTATGCCGATCCGGTCGGCCCGCCGCTGGACAAGCTGGCCGAACTGGCCGGCCTGCCGTATTTCAAGGTCTCGGACGGGGCCAGGTTCGGTGCCACCGTCGCCGAGGCCCTGAAAGTCAACGGCCCGACCATGGTCGAGGTCGACATGACCGCCATTGGCGACTTCCCGCGCTATTTCGTGCCGCCGCCCTACGCGGCCAAGACCTGACGGCGCTCCCGGCGCTCCCGGCCCCCCCACCGCCCGGCCGCATGACCGGGCGGTGGGGGAGGGGCGCAAGATCAACAAAATACCACAATTGCCTGTCTTCCTACTCTCGTATACCATGCCCATGGTGCTCAGGGAGCAAGGAGGACAGTCGCATGAACCGCATTGGCCCAATCGCTGCCGCGGCGGCATTGTTTGCCGCCGGATCGGCCCAGGCCGTGACGCAAACCGCCGGCTATCTGGAGATCGACGACGCCAACGACAAGGCGACGATCGACATCCAGTTTTTCACGGTCTCCAGCGTCGAGGATATCGAATTCCAGTTCGACATCCGCGATTTTCTCGATCAGCCGATGACCGACACTCTGGCCGCCCGTCTGTGGAGTGTCGATGGCGCCGGCAATCTGGTGGCCGCGCTCGCCTCCGCCGACAATGGCGGCATGGGCTCGTTCCATATGGATCGCTTCGGCGCCGATCGGTTGGCGATCGGCAACTATGCCTTTGTCGTCGGCACGCTGAACCTGGCCATGACCGAATTCCCGCCGTTTCAGGTGGATGCCGGCACGCCCGCCGGAATCCCGTTCGTCGAGTACGAGATTTCGACGACGACGGGCCAGCACGCCCTGGCCTATACCTGCATCCTGGAGGGCAATCTGGACGGTACCGTTACGCAGACCGGCGCCGGCCCCTGCCAGCTGCCGCAGGCGGCTGCCGAGCCGGGCACGCTGGCGGCCATGGGGGGCGGGCTCGCATTGGCCGGGCTGGTGGCCGTGCGCCGGCGGATGACCTGAGGCAAGCGGACGGAGCCGGGTGGCCTCAGGTTTCGCCGAACAGGAAGCTCAGCAGGGTGTAGCGGGTGCCGCGGCGCACCGGCATGACCTGATGCAGCAGCGAGGACGAGAACACCAGCGCCTCGCCCGTGCGCGGGGCGTATTCGGTGCCGCAGAATTCGGGAAAGACGATGCCGCCGCCCTCGTGCGCCTCGGCGTTCAGGTTGACGGAGCAGGCGAAGCGGCGATGGGCCACTTTCGGCTCGGTGTTGTCGCGGTGGCCGTGGGCGGCGCCGACCACGCCCTTGGCCCGGTCCGAGGCCTCGTAGCGGCCGATGCGGAAGCGCTCATAGCGGGTCAGGCGGTAGTGAAACGCCCTATGCACCACCGGCGCCACGCGCGCGAACAGGCGCTCGGCGATGAACTTCGTGGTGTCGGCCGTGACGACCCAATGGTCGACCCGGTCGTTGCGGCCATAGTCCGGGATGCGCATTTTGTAGTCCTGCGTCCGCTTCTGGGTGCCATGGCCGGGCTCGATGAACGTGTTGCCCTGCATGGCGAAAACCGTCAGCAGCCGCTGGCAGTCGGCCGGGCTGAACACGTCGGGCACGAACAGCACCGGCGCCACCGGCCCGGTCTGCACCCGCCAGGCGCGTTCGGGGCGCAGTTTCTCGACAAAGGCGCAGGCGATGTCGCCATGGTCCTCGGCCTCGGCCCCCAGCACCGCCTGCACGTGCCGGTTCGGCCGCAGCAACACGCTGGCGAGCGGCGGCGCGTCGGCCGCCATCAGCGCCGGTGTCAGGGCGCGGGCGGCTTTCAGGTCCGGATCGCAGAGAATGGCGAAGGGCAGGCCCAGCGCGTCCGCCCTGGCCTTGGCGGCGGTCGGCGGCAGCGGCAGGACGACGAAAACCGGGCAATCCAGCTCGGCCAGATGGTCGGCCCAGGCGGCAAGGCGCGCCAGGGCCGCGGCCGTCGCCGGTGCGTCCGCATCGCGCACGAACACGATCAGGCGCGAGCGGCCGGCCAGTGCATCGCCGTCGAGGTTCAGCGGCCGGCCTTCGGCGGTCATGGCCTCGAATGGCGGGAACGGGTCGCCGACCTGGATGCCGGCGCGGGCTGGGACGGATTGCATCGTCATGCCTTTTGGTAGGTGGCGTTCCGGGTCCTCCCGTGGTTATGGTCCATGCGGCGGCGGCGGTCCAGCGTATGCGCCAGCCGGTCCGGCGGCGGCGGAGAGACGATTATGAGCATTTGGGGAAAAATTCTGGGCGGGGCCGCCGGGTTGGCGGTCGGCGGCCCGATTGGCGCGCTGATCGGCGCGGTCGCCGGCCATTTCGCCGTCGACCAGAAAAGCGAATCGCAGCAGCCCCGGGTCGACGAGGGCGTCACCCGTCAGATCGGCTTCACCATCGGCGTGATCGCGCTGGGGGCGAAGATGGCCAAGGCCGACGGCGTCGTCACCCGCGACGAGATCGCCGCCTTTCGCCGGGTGTTCCGCACCGCCCCCGACGAGGAGAAGAACGTCGCCCGCCTGTTCAACCAGGCCAAGCGCGACGTGGCCGGCTTCGAGTCCTACGCCCACCAGCTCTCTCGCATCTTGCACGACAGCCCGTTGGTGCTGGAGCAGGTGCTGGACTGCCTGTTCGTGATCGCCACCGCCGACGGCAAGGTCACGCCGGACGAGCTGCGCTTTCTGGAGCGGGTGGCGGAGATTTTCGGCATCGGCGTGGCGGATTTCGCCCGCATCCGCGAAACCCATATGGGCGCGGACGAGAGCGACCCCTACACGATTCTGGGCGTGGCCCACGACGCGCCGTTGGAGGAGATCCGCGCCCGCCACCGCGATCTGGTGCGCGAGAACCACCCGGACCGGCTGATGGCCCAGGGCCTGCCGCAGGAGGCGATCGACGTCGCCACCGACAAGCTCGCCCGCATCAACGCCGCCTGGGACCAGGTGCGCCGCCAGCGCGGCGCGTAGAGCGGATTCTTTCCCTGCTGGCTTACCAGCCCAGCTTCCCTGTCCCCGCGGAGGCGGGGACCCATGCCTGAGAGACAAATACAGAGCCTGTGTCCTGTGAGAGGTTCTCAGGCATGGGCTCCCGCTTGCGCGGGAGATGGGGCAGGAGAGTGGCTCAACCGGTACCGAAAATGCTCTAAACCGCAGTGCCGTCGGGAAGCGCCGCCACCGTATCCCGGCCGAGCCGGAGGCGAGGGCCGGGACCGGTCGCTCTCGCGAACACCGTCGCAATCCGTGTTCGCGAGAGCGACCGGCCCCGGATCGGCGCTCCGCACCGTCCGGGGTAAATCGGCGTCCCGGAAACCCCCGCCGCGTCCCCGGCGTCAGTGGTGTTTTTCGAGGAAGGGCAGCACGGCCTCGGTGAAGGCGTCGTTCTTGTCGCCCGCCACCATGTGGCCGGCGCCGGCCACGTCGGCGAATTCGGCCTGGGGCACCAGGTCCAGGAATTCCCGCGCCACGGTCTCGCTCACCAGGTCGCTGGAGCCGCCGCGCACCAGCAGGGTCGGGCATTTCAGGCGCCGGGCGGCGGCGATCATGCGCTCCGGGTCGCGGTCCTCCATGCGCTTGTCGGCGTCGGTGACGAAGCGCGGGTCCCAGTGCCAGTAATAGCGGCCGTCGTCGCGCTGGCGCAGATTCTTCATCAGGCCGGAGAGGTCCTTCGGCCGCTTGCGGTGCGGCAGGTAGCTGGCGACGTAGTCGGCGCATTCCTCCAGCGTTGCAAACCCGCTTTCCGCCTTGGCGGCCATGAAGTTGATGATGCGCTCGACGCCGGCGCGTTCCACCCGTGGCGTGATGTCGACCAGCACCAGGGCGGAAAGGATGGCCTCGTCGCACTCGCCCTGGGCGATCAGGGCGGAGATGCCGCCGAGCGAGGCGCCGACCACCGCCGGCGGCACTGGGAAGCCGCGGCAGATGCCCCGCACGTCCTCGGCGAAGTGGTCGATGGCATAGCGTCCCTCGGCGCTCCAGTCGCTTTCGCCATGGCCGCGCTGGTCGATGGTGAAGGCGGTCCAGCCGGCGGCGGCCAGGCGCTCGGCCGCGCCGCCCCAGGCGTGGCGGGTCTGGCCGCCGCCGTGGAACAGCAGCACGGTGTGGTCGCCGTCGCCCCAGCGGTCGGCGACGAGGCGGAGGCCGTCGTCGGTACGGAACTCGGCGGCGACGGGGGTGATGATAGCGGACATGGGCAAGCCTGACGGTCGGGTGAGACGGTACGGGAGCCTCGCAGCCTATCCGGCCCTTCGCGGATGCGAAAGCGAATTAGGGCTCGCCAGGGCCGGGGCAGGCCGGCACACTGGCGCGCATTTCCCTTCCGAGCCCGACGGACCCTTCGCCATGACCGCCCTGCCCCCTTGCGAGCACTTCCTGCTGGAGCGTGACGCCGACTGGCTCACCATCTGGTTCAACCGGCCGGAGGCGCGGAACGCCCTCTCTAAAGAGGTGTCGGCGGAACTGGCCGCCGTGGTCGCGGCGGTGCGCGAGGACCGCAGCCTGCGCGGCGTCACGCTTCGCGGCAAGGGCCGGGTGTTCTGTGCCGGCGGCGACATCAAGGGCTTCCAGAGCGTGTTCCAGGGCGCGGCCATCGCCGGCGGCCTGGGGCTGACCTGCTGCGCCGACGTGGTCGTCGTAACCGAGGACGCGCTGTTCTCCATGACCGAGACGCAGATCGGCATCGTCCCGGCCCAGATCGCGCCCTTCGTGATCGGCCGCATCGGCTTGCCGGCGGCGCGGCGGCTGATGCTGACCGGCGGTCGCTTCCGCGGCGCGGAGGCGCTCAGGCTCGGCCTGGCGGATTATGTGGTGGCGAGCGAGGCGGCGCTGGGCGCGACCGAACTGGAGATCCGCACCGGCGTGCGCTCTTGCAGCCCGGCCGCGAATGCCGAGACCAAGGCGCTGATCATGAGCCTGCCGCGCCTGACGCCGGAGGAGGCCCGCCAGGCCGGCGGCTATGCCTTCGGCCGCTGCATGCTGAGCGCCGAAGGCCGCGAGGGCGTCGCCAGCTTCATCGAGAAGCGCAAGCCCCGGTGGGCGGAGTAAACAGGAGCGGACTCCAACACCCGCTCGCCGCAATCTCCGCCATTGTTGCGGTAGAGTGGTCTGCTGTAATACTATCGATCAACACGACCGTTACGGAGGAAGCCCCGCATGGCCCTCGAAATCCGCCCGCTGCACCCGGTGTTCGTCGGCGAGGTGTCCGGCGTCGATCTGACCCGGCCGCTGAATGCCGACGAGGTGGCCGGGCTCGAAGCCGGCATGGACCGCTATGCGGTGCTGGTCTATCGCGGCCAGGCCATCACCGATGAGCAGCAGATCGCCTTCAGCCAGAATTTCGGCAAGCTGGAACTGCCGGACAACAAGTCGAACATCACCAAGGCAAAGGACCGCCGCCTGCGGGCCGAACTGGCCGATGTCTCCAACCTGAACAAGGAGAACAAGCCCTACGGCCGCGACGACCGCCAGCGCATGTTCAACCTGGGCAACCAGCTCTGGCATTCGGACAGCTCGTTCCGGGCCATTCCGGCCAAGTATTCGCTGCTGTCGGGCCGGCGGATTCCGCCCGAGGGCGGCAACACCGAATTCGCCGACATGCGCGCCGCCTATGACGCGCTCGACGCCAAGACCAAGGACCGGATCGACGATCTGGTCTGCCTGCATTCCCTGGTCTATTCCCGCGGCCTGCTGGGTTTCGACGCGCTGAGTGAGGACGAGAAGGCCAATTTCACGCCGGTGCGCCAGCGCCTGGTGCGCACCCATCCGGTGACGGGGCGGAAGTCGCTCTATCTCTCGGCCCATGCGGGCGCGATCGAGGGCTGGCCGGTGCCGGAGGCGCGCGCCCTGCTGCGCGACCTGACCGAGCACGCCACCCAGCGTGAATTCGTCTATGCCCATGTCTGGCGCCAGCACGATCTGGTGCAATGGGACAACCGCCAGACCATGCACCGCGCGCGGCCGTTTGCGGATACCGAAGAGGTGCGCGACGTGCGCCGCACCACCGTGGCCGGCGACCAACCGACCATCGAGCAGGCCCAAGCCGCCTAGACCGCGGCTGTCTTTGAGGGAAGGACCCCAGCCCATGCCGTTAGACAGCGCCAACGCCTATCAGCACATCACCGTGCACCCGTTCGCCGGCTCCATGGGGGCGGAGATCCGCGGCGCGGACCTCGCCAGCCTGACCGACGCCGTGTTTGCCGAGATCAAGGCGGCCTGGCTCGATCATCAGGTGGTGTTCTTCCGCGACCAGACCATCACGCCGGAACAGCAGATCGCCTTTGCCCACCGCTTCGGCGAGATCCACCATCACCCGTTCATGAAGGGCATGGACGCCTATCCGGACATTCTGGAGATCAAGAAAGAGCCGACCGACACCTTCACCTTCGGCTCGGCCTGGCACACGGATCAGATGTTCAACCCGAAGCCGGCCATGGCGACCATGCTCTATGCGCACGAGGTGCCGAGCGCCGGCGGCGACACGATGTATGCCAACATGTACGACGCCTATGACGCGCTCTCGGACGGCATGAAGACCATGCTGGCGGATGTGAAGGGCTGGTGCGTCGGCAGCAAGGCGGCCGACCGCGGCGCGCGCTATGGCGCCAATCCGGACATGGCGTCGAAGGTGCGCGATCCGGGCGACCTGCAAACGGAAAGCGCCCACCCCATCGTCCGCACCCATCCGGAAACCGGGCGCAAGGCGCTTTATGTCGGCAGCCACGTCAAGCGGTTCGACGGCTTCACCGAGGCGGAGTCGGACGGTTTGCTGAAATACCTGAAGGCGCACTCGATCCGGCCGGAATTCACCTGCCGCGTGAACTGGAAGCCCGGCACGCTGACGCTCTGGGACAACCGGTGCGTCCAGCATTATGCCGTGCCGGACTACAAGGAACGCCGGCGCATGCACCGCATCACCATTTGCGGCGACGTGCCGTTCTGAGGGGCGGTTCGCCGCTCTCGTCCACTCCCGCCGTCATTGCGAGGCCGCGACGCGGCCGTGGCAATCCAGGGTTTCGCGCCGCTGGATTGCCACGCGGGCGTTGCCCGCTCGCAATGACGGTTTTGGTTTGAGAGGGCTTCCATGACCAGCGCATACCAGACCCTGACGCTGGAGCGGCGCGACCACGGCGTCGTCGTGGTCACCCTCAACCGTCCCGACCGGCTGAACGCGTTCGACGGTGTCATGCGCCACGAGATCCGGGCGATGATCCGGCTTGTGGCCGCCGACCCGGAGGCCCGCTGTCTGGTGCTGACCGGTGCGGGCCGCGGCTTCTGTGCCGGCGCCGACCTCGCCGCCGAGGACAAGCGCCCCTGGCCCACCGGCCCGTCGGAGCCGCGCTTCGCCTGGTGCGTCGAACTGCTGGAAATGCCGAAGCCGACCATCGCCGCCATCAACGGCGCGGCGGCGGGCGGCGGCCTGGGCCTGGCGCTGCTCTGCGATATCCGCATCGCGTCCGACAAGGCGCGGCTGATCCCGGTCTGGCTGAAGCGGGCGATCCACCCGGACGATCTCATCACCTGGACCCTGCCGAAAATGGCCGGCTATGCCCGCGCCATGGAGTGGCTCTATCTGGCCGACGACATCCCGCTGGAGGACGCGCGCGCCGCCGGCGTCGTCAATCGCATCGTGCCGGCCGCGGCCCTGATGGACGCGGCGCTGGCGCTCGCCGAACGCCTCGCCAAAGGGCCGACCCGGCATATGGCGATGGCCAAGCAGGCGGTGCTGAAAGGCCTGCTGCGCGAGCCCTATGACGCCGCGCTCTGGGAAAGCTGGAGCCAGGACCGCGCCCTGGAGACCGAGGACCGGAAAGAGGGCGTGCGCGCCTTCCTGGAAAAGCGCGAGCCGCGGTTTCGGGGGCGCTAGCGGTTTCGTCCCGGAGGCGTCTCAGATCGTCTCCGGCGGCGTGATCCAGTTGTGGAGCTGGATGCCGCCATCCACCGACACCACCTCGCCGGTGATGTAGGCGCCGTATCGGGGCGAGAGCAGGGCGAGTGCGGCGCCGGCAATGTCCGCCGGCGTGCCCGGGCGGCCGAGCGGCACCATCCGGTTGATCTCCGGCATGGTCGAGGCGTCGAAGCCGCCGCCGGGGATCGCGCCCGGCGCGATGCCGTTGACGCGGATGCCGTGGCGGCCCAGCGCCTTCGCCAACTCCTTCACCAGCATTTCCTGCCCCGCCTTGGAGGCGCTGTAATGGGGCAGGTTGCGCGGGCTGAACCGGTGCTGGGAGGTGATGAACAGGATTTGGCCCGTCACCCCCGCCCCGATCATGTCGCGGGCCAGTTCGCGCGCCAGGAAGAAGCCGGAGCGCAGATTGGTGTTGACCATGCCGTCCCAGGTCTCCTCCGAGACCTGGAGGACGGTGTCGCTTTCCAGCCGCTTCGGCGAGGCGCAATAGGCGAAGATCGAGACGCCGCCCTGGCCGTACGCCGCCTGCACCGCGGCCAGCAGAGCCTTCCAGCCGTCGCGCCCGGCCAGGTCGGCCTGGAAGCCCCGGACATCGGCGCCGTCGGCCCGGAGCGCGGCCACGGTCGGGTCGACATCGGCGGGGCCGAGGCCGGCGACGGCGATGCGGGCGCCCTCCGCCGCCAGGGCCTTGGCGAGCCCCAGGCCGATGCCGTTGGTGGCGCCGGTGATGAGGGCGGTCTGGCCGGCAAAGTCGCTCATGGTCGGGGCTCCCGTCTCGAAAAAGGGGTGTGGTTCGAGCGCTTAGAGCGCTTTGGGCACTGGTTGACCCACTCTCCTGCCCCATCTCCCGCGTAAGCGGGAGCCCATGCCTGAGAGCGTCTCACAGGACATGGACTCTGTATTTGTCTCTCAGGCATGGGTCCCCGCTTCCGCGAGGACAGGGAAGATGGAGTGTGAGCCAGCGGGAAAAGAACTTGCCCTACCACCTTGACGGTGCCATGGCCATAGGGCCATGCAGGTCTCCCCCGGCTTCCTCCCCGTTTCTCGCAAAGGCTCCGATGGGCGACGTTCTCTCTGCCATCGTTCCGCTGTTTGCGGTGGTGTTTCTGGGATTTGCCGCGGGCAAGCGCCTGCCGGTGTTCGACGCGGTCGGCGCCCACAAGCTGAACGCGCTGGTGTTCTATTTCGCCATTCCGGCGCTGGCCTTCCGCACCGTTGCCGGCGCGGCCGCCGACGGCGGGCTGGAGCCGCTGGGGCTGGTGGCCTATGTCGGCGGCGAGGCCGCGGTGTTCGCCTTCGCCGCCTTGCTCGGCTGGCTCGCCTGGCGGCGCAGCATGGCCGGCTGCGTGGTGATGGGCCTGGGCGCCAGCTTCTCGAACGGCTTCTACATGGCGCTGCCGATCACCTTCGCCCTGTTCGGCGAGGCCGGGGTGGTGCAGTTGCTGCTGATCCTGGCCTTCGACACCATGGTGCTGCTGCCGTTTGCCATGGTGCTGCTGGACATCGCCAAGGCGCGCGATATCGAGAGCGGCCGGCGCGGAGGCCGCACCCGCGGCTCCGGCCGGGCGCTGGTGACGGCCTTCGGCAATGTCGTCCGCAATCCGGTGGTGCTGGCGACGGTGGCGGGGCTGGCGATCGGCGTGGCGGGGCTGCCGCTGCCGGCGCTGGTGGACAAGACGCTGGGCCTGATCGGCCAGGCGGCCCTGCCCTGCGCGCTGTTCGCCATCGGCTGCGATCTGGCCCATCGCGGCGTCGCGAACGAGCCGGGGGCGGTGGCGACCGTGGTGCTGGGCAAGCTGGCCCTGCACCCGCTGGCGGTGCTGGGCCTGGGGCTCGCCATCGGCCTGCCGCCGCTGACGCTGGCGGTGGCGACGCTGGCCCCCGCCATGCCGGTCGGCACCACCGTCTACATCGCCGCCCGCCAGTACGAGGCGGCGGTGGGGATCGCCACCACCAGCATTCTGCTGGCAACGGCGATTGCGGTCGCCAGCATCTCTGCCGTAATGTTCGCGATGCAAACGCTGGGCCTGTTGCCCTGAACCGCGCGGTTGCGCCTCGACCCGTTCCGCCCCGATGGGATTGCCCATGCCCTCCGTTGCCCCGTCCGTCGCCAGCGCCATCATGGCCATTCCGGAACTGGTGCGGGCCGACGCGGCGCTGATGCACCGCTTCCGCCATTTTACCGGCCAGTTGTCCGTGAGCGCGGGCGAGACGCGCTGGTTCCTGCCGT
Source organism: Alphaproteobacteria bacterium (assembly GCA_020638555.1). NCBI lineage: Bacteria > Pseudomonadati > Pseudomonadota > Alphaproteobacteria > Alphaproteobacteria bacterium. Next base: position 579,619 of record JACKII010000001.1, read on the forward strand.
TCGTGGCCGGCGAGCCGGCGGGCGCGGTCGCGGCGACGACCATCCTCACGCCCGCCGCCGTCGCCTTCAACGCCGCGCCCGCGGTCTGGCTGGCGCACTGGCAGCCGGTGCCGACGCCGCCGCACCACGACCTGTTCGGCCTGGTCAAGGCCCGGGCGCTGCGCATCGACGGCGACATGACCGTGTTCATGCAACAGCTTCAGAATATCAAGGACGTGCTGGCCAAGCCGCGCGCCCTGTTCGCCTAACGGAGGGTTCGTCTCATGGGTTGGTACGTCCACCACGTCAACATTCCGGCGCACGATGTGCGCGCGTCCGTCGCCTTCTTCCATCGGGCGGCCGGCCTGGAGGAATGCGCCTGGGCCTATCCCGATCCGGAGCGGCGGGACGAGGGCGTCTCCGACACCCGCGCCAGCCTGGGCAACCACAATCGCGGCCTGCATATCGTCACCGAGCGGCCGCTGTTCGCCCACCAGAACGGCTTCCTGCACAACCCGACCCTGGGCGGCCATTTCGCCATCACCGTCGACGATCTGGACGCGGTGGTGCGGCGGTTGCAGGCCGCCGGCATCCCCTATGACGATGCCGGCGTCTATGCCATGGCCGACATGCGTCAGGTCTATTGCTTCGACCCGTCCTTCAACCTGGTGGAGATCAACCAGGCGGTGGGCGAGCGCGCCGGCCCGCCGCCGGCGCCGGACGAGGAGCACGGCCGCGTCGACCAGCCGGGCGGCTGGTACCTGCACCATGTGAACATCGCCGTGATCGACGTGCGCAAGGCGGTGGATTTCTACACCGACATTCTGGGCCTGACGGAAAAGGAACTGGTCCGCCCGGTCGAGGCCGGCAATTTCCGCGCCGACCGCGAGGCGCTGGGCGTGTTCGGCTCCGACAATCGCGGCCTGCACCTGATCAGGCCGGACGCCACCTGGGCCGCGAACAACGGCCTGGCGCACAATCCCAGCATTGGCGGCCATGTGGCGCTCTGCGTGCCCGACCTGGACCGGGTCATGGCCAATCTGGACGCCATGGGCGTGCCCTATTCCGACGCCGGCAGCATCGCCATGCGCGACTTCCGCCAGGTGTTCTGCTTCGACCCGAGCATGAACCTCATTGAGTTCAATTCCCCATGCTGAGGGGCGAGGGGCGTGCTGCCAGCCAGCGTCGCCGTCCCGCTTCCCATCCTTGGCCGTCATTGCGAGTCCGCGGAGCGGGCGAAGCAATCCAGAACCGCCCGTACCCGTCCGAGCCGTGCCTGGATTGCTTCGTTGCCCTCCGGGCGCCTCGCAATGACGCCCGGAGGGAGGGGCGTCGCCGGCAAGAACCCTCGGTCCGGAACCCGGCCGTTTCCCAGGAATAACCACGCCATGCCCGCCCATATCGAACCGATCACCGGCCGTTACATCCACCTGGAGCTGGGCGGCAAGCCGCACCGGGTCTATTTCGAGGAGGCGGGGCCGGCGGACGGCATTCCGCTGGTCTGCCTGCACACCGCCGGCGCCGACAACAAGCAGTGGCGCCACCTGCTGACCGACGCCGAGGTGACGCGCCATTTCCGCGTGCTGGCCTTCGACATGCCCTGGCACGGCAAGTCGCTGCCGCCCGTGGGCTGGCGCGAGGGCGGCGATTATGCCCTGACCGCCGCCGGCTATGCCGACCTGATCCGCACCTTCTGCGCCGGCCTGGAGCTGGAAAAACCGGTGGTGATGGGCTGTTCCATCGGCGGACGGGTGGTGGTCTATCTGGCCATTCACCACGCCGCGGAGTTCGGCGGTCTGATCGGGCTGGAGGCGGCGGATTTCCAGCCGGAAGGCTGGTACGACCTGGACTGGCTGAACCGGCCGGACCTGGACGGCGGCAATGTCGCCGCCGCGGTGGTCAGCGGCCTGGTAGCGCCGACCGCCCCGGACGAATACCGCTGGGAGACGCTCTGGGGCTACATGCAGGGCGGGCCCGGCATCTTCAAGGGCGACCTGCATTTCTACCGCGTCGACGGCGATTTCCGGAACGACACCCACCGCATCGACCCGGGCGTCTGCCCGCTCTATCTCCTGACCGGCGAGTACGATTTTTCCTGCTCGCCGGCGGATACGGAGCGGACGGCGGCGAAGATTGCCGGCGGGCCGGAGGTGGTGACCATGCGCGGCCTCGGCCATTTCCCCATGAGCGAGGACCCGGCCCGCTTTCGTGAGTATATCCTGCCGGTGTTGGCGGACCTCCGGGCGAAACGGGGCTAGGGCGCTTCCGCACCTCACCGGATTCCTTGTTTCCCGGCCGCTGCGGAGCGGCGAGCCGGGGCCGGTGTCGTCCTTCGAACACCGCCGTCGCCGGTGTTCGCACGCCCAGAGCGGCCCCGGATGGCGGCTCCGCCACCTCCGGGGAACAGGGGCGTCTCGGGTGCGCTTAAGGCTGTCGCCCGTTGCTTCAGCTCGCCACAGGCCGGCTCGCTCCGCTCGCGCCTCAGGCGGAAGGGGCGGACAGAACCGGATTTGCACGAGTCTGCCTCGGTCCCATTTGACTCTGGCACCGCGCCCGCGGCGGCGATACTGTTGGCGGCATGCGCGCGGCCCCGCCGGGCGCCCTTCCTTATGTTGCAAGAGGCCCGTCCGCCGATGTCCTACGCCCTGATTGACGTCAAGCCCGTTGCCGGCGCGCTGGGCGCCGAGGTGTTCGGGGTCGATCTTTCGCAGCCGCTTTCCGACGCCGTCGAGGCGGAGGTGAAGCGCGCCTTCGTCGACCATCTGGTGCTGTTCTTCCGCGACCAGAAACTGGACGAGGACCAGTTGTTGCGCGTCGCCGGCCTGTTCGGCGTGCCCAATGTCTACCCGTTCGCCAAGGGGCTGGAGAGCCATCCGAAGATCACGCCGTTGATCAAGAACCCGGAGGACAAGGCCAATTTCGGCGGCGGCGCCTTTCACGCCGACACCACCTATCTGGAGCGGGTGCCGGCGGCGACCGCGCTTTATGGCCTGGATATCCCGCCCGCCGGCGGCGACACGCTGTTTGCGAACATGTACATGGCCTATGACACGCTGTCGGAGGGCATGAAACGGCTGATCGACCCGCTGGTCGGCATTTCGTCCGCCGGCGCCGGCCGGGTCGGCGACCGCAAGCAGCTCATGAACGCCAAGTCCAAGAGCATCCAGCTCCAGAACATGGACAAGCTCTCGATGGAGGCCGAGCATCCGGCAGTGCGGGTGCACGAGCGCTCCGGCCGCAAGGCGCTGTTCGTCAACTACATCCACACCCTGAAATTCAAGGGCTGGACCGAGGCGGAAAGCGAGCCGGTGCTGCAATACCTGTTCCAGCATCTGAAGCGGCCGGAATTCACCTGCCGCCTGCGCTGGCAGCCCGGCACGCTGGCGGTCTGGGACAATCTCGCCAGCCAGCACTATGCCGTGAACGACTATGACGGCCACCGCCGCGTCATGTGGCGCGTCACCCTGGAAGCGGCCTGACGCCCGACCGAATTGGAGGAAACCCGCCCGATGACCGAACTGACCAACCCCCGCATCATGATCGTCGGCGCCGGCGCCGTCGGCGCCTATGTCGGCGGCAATCTCGCCCAACAGGGCCTGGACGTCTCGTTCTTCGACGCCTGGCCCGAGCATGTCGAGAAGATGCGCGCCGACGGCATCACCCTGGAAGGCACCACGGCGGAGGAATGCTTCACCGTGCCGGTCAAGGCCTACAACCTGACCGAATTGCAGGGCCTGAAGCGCGAGCGGCCGATCGACATCGCCTTCATCTGCGTCAAGTCCTACGACACCGCCTGGGCCACCATGCTGGTGAAGGATTATCTGGCGCCGACCGGCTGCGTGGTCTCGCTGCAAAACTGCATGAACGAGGAAACGATTGCCGGCATTGTCGGCTGGGGCAAGACGCTGGGCTGCATCGCCGCCAAGATCGTCGTCGAGCTGGTCGGCCCCGGCCATGTCATCCGCCGCATCGCCAAGGGCGGCGCCGCCCACACCGTCTTTCGCGCCGGCGAGGCCACCTGCGTCATCACGCCAAGGCTGGAAATGCTGGTCGGCTGGCTCTCCAAGATCGACAGCGCCAAGGCCACCACCAATCTCTGGGGCGAGCGCTGGTCGAAGCTGGTGGCCAACGCCATGGGCAACGGCGTCGCCGCCTCCACCGGCATGAGCATCAAGGAATACATGGTGCAGGAGCCGGCCCGGCATCTCTCGATCCGCATCGCCGGCGAGGCGGTGAAGGTCGGCCAGGCGCTCGGCTATGCGCTGGAGGACACCAACGGCTTCGCGCCCGAAGTCTGGGTCAAGGCGGCCGAGGAACTGGAAAGCGGCGCCAACGACGCCCCGAACCTGGCCGCGGTCGAGAAAAAGCTGCTGGACAATGCCGCCAAGGCGAAAGAGGGCGCACGGCCGAGCATGGGCCAGGACATGCTGAAGGGCCGGCGCACAGAGATCCAGTTCATCAACGGCCTGGTGGCGGCCAAGGGTGCGGAAATCGGCATCCCCACCCCCGCCAATACCAAGCTGGTCGAGGCCGTGACCCTGGTCGAAACCGGCAAGGCACCGGCGGGGATCGAACGGCTGCTGTAGCGGTTGGAGGCCCCCCAGCGGCCGGCCCCGGCTCAAGGCTGCGCCTTGGCCGGGGAACAGGTTCAGGATGATGAGGAACGGTGTGCCCCGGCCCTGAAGCCGGGGCCGGCTTAAGTCCGGGCCTCCGCCCTTCTATTCCTCCACCACCGCCACCGCCCTTGTCCAGCCGGCGGAGCCGGCTTCGACCTTGACCGGGAAGCAGATCACCTCGAAGCCGTTCGCCGGCAGCCGGTCCAGGCGCCACAGCTTCTCCAGGTGGCAATAGCCCTTGTAGCGCCCGGCGCGGTGCCCCTCCCAGATCAGCTTCGGCGAGCCGCCCGCCTTGATCTTCTCTCGCGTCCAGCTGAAGGGCGCGTCCCAGCTCCAGCCATCGGTGCCGGTGACGCGCACGCCCTGGTCCAGCAGCCAGCAGGTCGCCTCGTAGCCGACGCCGCAGCCGCGGTCGATGAAGTCGTCCTGGCCGAAATGCGCGCCCGCGCCGGTGTTGACCAGCACGATGTCCAGCGGCTGCAATGCGTGGCCGATGCGCTTCAACTCCGCCTGCACATCGCCGGGCGTCGCCACATAGCCGTCGTCGAAATGGCGGAAGTCCAGCTTCACCGCCGGCCGGTAGCACCAGTCGAGCGCGATCTGGTCGATGGTGGCAGACGGCTCGCCGCCGGGCGTGATGCCCTCGTTCATGCGGCTGAAAAAGTGATAGGGCGCGTCCAGATGCGTGCCGTTGTGGGTGGAGATCGTCACCTTCTCCACCGCCGCGTACTCGCCCTCCGGCAGGTCCTCGACCTTGACCCCCATATACTCCGCCATCTGGGCCGCGGTGTCGTGGTGGTTCATATACTGGATCTGCGGGCGCATGTGCGGCGGGTCGCAGACAATGGCGTTGGTCAGCGGGATCGAGATGTCGATGAGTTTGCGGGCCATGGCATTTCCTCGTTTCTCCGGGCGGGGCAAATCGCTTTAATGGCGAGTGTCGCCCGAGCCGCGGGCCGGCGCAACGGCCAAGCGGTTCCCCCGGTCTCCAGGCTGGACACACACGAGGATGGCTCGCCCATGACGGACTCCGCCCAAGGTCAGGTCGCCGTGATCGGTGCCGGCATTATCGGCATCTGCGCCGCCGCCTATCTGCAACGCGAAGGCTTTCGCGTCACCCTGGTGGATGCCGAGGAGCCCGGCACCATGACCAGCTTCGGCAATGCCGGCGCGATTTCCGGCCACAGCGTTGCGCCGATGGCGCTGCCGGGCATCTGGAAGCGGGTGCCGGGCTGGCTGCTGGACCCGCTCGGGCCGCTGGCGGTGCGCATCGGCTATGCGCCCAAGGCCGCCCCCTGGCTGATGAAGTTCATGGCGGCGGCGAAGGCCTACGAGGCGCAGTCGGCGGCGCTGGCGTCACTCTACCGGCCGGTGCGGGAGGCTTACCTCGAACTGACCGGCGATGCCGGGGCCGATGACTTGCTAAAGCAGACCGGCAGCGTCTCGGTCTACGAGACCGAGGCGGGGTTTGCCGGCGACGCCATCGTGCGCGATCTCGCCCGCCGCCACGGCCACCGGGTCGAGGAACTGAGTGGCGACGAGTTGCGCCAGCTGGAGCCGGCGCTGGGGCCGCAATTCGTGCGGGCCGGCTTTTATCCGGACGGCACCCATTGCCGCAATCCGGGCGAGTTGTGCCGGCGGCTGGCGGCCATGGTCCTGGCCGCGGGCGGCCGGCATTTGCGCGCCCGGGTCACCGGGTTCGAGACCGGCAGCGCCGGCGTCGCCGCGCTCCGCACCGCGGACGGCGGGCGCCATGCCTTCGACCATTTCGTTATCGCCGCCGGCGCCTGGTCGCACCGCCTCTCGGCCGAGCTGGGCGAGCCGTTTCCGCTGGAGAGCGAGCGCGGCTATCACATGGTGCTGCCGCATCCGGGCTTCGAGACCAGCCGGCCGATCAGCTTCGGCGAGCGCAAATTCATGTGCACGACGATGGAGCCGGGCTTGCGCCTGGCCGGCACGGTGGAATTCGCCGGGCTGGAGGCGGCGCCGAACTGGGGCCGGGCCGACAAGCTGGTGCGTCACGCCCGCGAGATCTTCCGCACGGTCGATACCGGCGACGCCCAGCCCTGGATGGGCCACCGGCCGGCGACGCCGGATTCGCTGCCGGTGATCGGCCGCTCGAAGAAACACCGCAATGTCGCCTACGGCTTCGGCCACGGCCATCTGGGCCTGACGGGCGGGGCGATCACCGGCCGGCACATCGCCGCCGTCATCGCCGGCCGCGCACCGGCCATCGACCTCTCGCCCTTCGCCATCGACCGCTACGCCCGCTGATTGCCGGGGGCGGCATGCGAACACCGCCGGTGTCCGTGTTCGCGAGAGCGACCGGTCCCGGCGCTCGCCTCCGGCTCGGCCGGGAAACACTGTGCTTGAAAGTTTGTGTTCCCCGGAGGTGGCGGAGCCGCCGTCCGGGGCCGGTGTCTTCGGTCGAACACCGCCGCCGTCCGTGTTCGCAAGGGCGACCGGTCCCGGCGCTCGCCCCCGGCTCAGCCGTGCACCGCTCAGCCGAGCACCAGGCCGAGCAGCAGGCCGATGGCGCCGGCCGCCGCCGCCCACCAGGGCGAGACGCCGCCACCCTTGCCGTTCAGTGCCCGCTCGCCGAGGACTTCGGCGTGCTCGACCAGGCGGGGCAGGCGCTCCAGCGTGGCGACCGCCTGTTGCAGCCCGGCGGCGAGGCGGGCATCGGGGCCGCGGTTCTGGATCATCCAGTCCTCGATCAGCGGCCGGGCGATGGTCCACATGTCGATGGTGTCGTCAAGATTCCGCCCCAGCCCCTCGGCCATCAGCATGGTTTTCTGCAACAGCAGCAGCGAGGGCTGGGCCGGCATGTCGAACTGGGCGGTGACCTGGAACAGGTGCAGCAGCAGCCGCGCCATGGAAATCTCGGCGATCGGCCGGTCCAGGATCGGCTCGCCGACGGCGCGCAGCGCCTGGGCGAACACCGCCGGGTCCTGGCCCTTGGGCAGGAAGCCAGCCCGTACATGAGCCTCGGCCACCAGCCGGTAGTCGCGGCGCAGAAAGCCGACCAGAACGTCGGCCATGAAGTCCTGCCCGGCCGCATCCAGCCGGCCCATAATGCCGAAATCGACCACGGTCAGGCCGCCGTCCGGGCGGACGAAGACATTGCCGGGGTGCATGTCCGCGTGGAAAAAGCCGTCCACGAACACCTGGCGGAAAAACACCTCGGCGGCGATGGCCATGATGCGGTGCGTGTCGTGGCCGGCGGCGCGGATGGCGGCGGCGTTGTCGATGCGCAGCCCCTCGACCCGTTCCAGCGTCATCACCCGGCGGCCGGTGCGCTGCCAGTCGACCGCGGGCACGTGAAAGCCCGGATGGTCGGCAAAGTTCTCTGCCAGTTCCGCCGCCGCCGCCGCCTCCAGCCGCAGGTCCAGCTCGATACGGACCGAGCGGGCGAACACCGCCACCACCTCGCGCGGGCGGAAGCGGCGGGTGAACGGAAACAGGGCGTGGACCAGCCAGGCCATCCACGCGAACAAAGAGAGGTCGCGCTCGAACCGCCGCTCGACGCCGGGGCGCAGCACCTTGACCGCCACCGGCTCGCCCTCGGTCGTGACCGCGAAATGCACCTGGGCGATGGAGGCGGCGGCCACCGGCTCTGGGGAGAATTCGGTGAATCGTGTGGATAACTCGGCTCCCAGCGCCTGCGACACGACGGCGGGTGCGCCGGCGAAGGGCGGCAGCCGGTCCTGCAACGCGGCCAGGTCGCGGGCGACCGCCTCGCCCAGGATGTCGCCGCGGGTGGACAGCGCCTGCCCCAGCTTGACGAAGCTGGGGCCGAGCCGTTGCAGCGCCAGGGCCAGCCGCTCGCCCGGCCGTTCCGGCAGGCGGTGGCGGGCGAGGGCGCGCAACGCCCCCTGCATCAGCGCCCCTTCGCCCATGAGTTGGGGCCAGTAGAGCGCGTCGTGGCGGGCCAGCACCCAGAGAATGCGGGCGATGCGGAGCGGATGGAACAGCAGGCGCAGCATGGCGGGCGGGTCAGGCGGGCTTGCGGCCGCGATGCACCGCGACGATGCCGCCGGACCAGCTTTCATAGGCAACCGAGCCGAAGCCGACCCGCCGCATGATCGCCGCCAGCCCTTCCTGGTCCGGAAACTGGCGGATGCTCTCGGCCAGATAGCGGTAGGAGGCCTCGTCCCGCGCCACCACCTTGCCGATCTTCGGCAGCACCTTGAAGGAATAGGCGTCGTAGAGCCGGTCGAGCCCCGGCACGATCACCTTGGAGAATTCCAGGCAGAAAAAGCGCCCGCCCGGCCGCAGCACCCGCAGGATCTCGGCCAGCGCCACCGGCGGGCGGGTGACGTTGCGCAGGCCGAAGGCGATGCAGCAGGCATTCATGCTGTCGTCGGCGAAGGGCAGGGCCTCGGCGTCGCCCACGGTCCATTCCAGCCCCTCGATCCGGCCGCGGTCGAGCCCGCGGTCGCGGCCGACGCCGATCATCGCCTCGTTGATGTCGCAGACCACCACCTCGCAATCGGCCGCCTGCACCAGGCGGAAGGCGATGTCGCCGGTGCCGCCGGCCAGGTCCAGCACGGTTTCCCCGGCGCGCGGCGCCATGCGGCGCACCAGCCGGTCCTTCCAGAGCCGGTGCACGCCGCCGCTCATCAGATCGTTCATCAGGTCGTAGCGCCCGGCCACCGACGAGAACACGCCCCGGACCAACCCGGCCTTCTCGTTTTCGTCGACGGAACGGAAACCGAAATGCGTCTTGGTCATGGGGAGGGGAAAATCCTGGGGATGAATGCGGGATCAATTGGGGAGAACCATAGCTAAGGCACAAATCCGCGGCTAGCATCCCCCTTATGCCGGAATTGCCAGAAGTCGAGACCACCCGCCGCGGTCTGGCGCGGGTGCTGGAGGGCGCGAGAATCGCCCGGGTCGAGGTGCGCCGTCGCGACCTGCGCTGGCCGCTGCCGCCCGACCTGGAACGGCACCTGGAAGGGCGCCGGGTGGATCGGCTCAACCGCCGGGCGAAATACCTGCTGGCGCACCTGGACGATGGCGGCGTCTGGCTGATCCATCTCGGCATGTCCGGCCGGCTGATCGTCGAGCCCGCGGGGCAGAATGCGGCCAGCCGCCGGGGCGAGAACCATGTCCATGTGGTTGTCACGACCGCGGCGGGCGATACCGTACTCTATCAGGACGCGCGCCGCTTCGGCTCCATGGACTGGGTCGCCGACGCGGCCGCGCTGGCCGCCCATCCCCGGCTGAAAACCCTGGGCCTGGAGCCGCTTTCGGACGCGCTGGACGGCGGGGCCCTGCAACGGCTGTTTGCCGGCAGGCGGACGCCGCTCAAGGCCGCGTTGCTGGATCAGCGGCTGGTGGCCGGCCTCGGCAATATCTATGTGTGCGAGGCGCTCTATCGCGCCCACCTGTCGCCGTTCCGCGCGGCCGGCGGCCTGACGGATGGCGAGGCCGCGGCGCTCGCCCGGGAAATTCGTGCCACCCTGGAGGAGGCCGTGGCGGCCGGCGGCTCCTCGCTCCGCGACTATGTCCAGACCGATGGCGAGCTGGGCTATTTCCAGCATTCCTGGCGGGTTTACGGTCGGGAAGGGCAGCCCTGTCCCTGCCGCGAGGGCGCGGTCATTGCGCGGCACGTGCAGGGAGGCCGTTCCACTTTCTATTGCCCGTCCTGCCAAGTCTGACCTAGAACAGCCTCCGCTGCGCCCGTCGCGCGGTACGGACTTCTTCACCCCCATGTGCCTCCGAGGAGCTTTTCCCATGGCCTATGAGATGATCGCCGTCGAAACCCATGGCCGTGTCGGCCTGATTCGGCTGGACCGGCCCAGGGCGCTGAACGCCCTCTGCGCCCAGCTCATCAACGAGCTGGAGGACGCCATCAACCGGTTCGAGGCGGACGAGAATATCGGCTGCCTGGTGCTGACCGGCTCGGAAAAGGCCTTCGCCGCCGGCGCCGACATCAAGGAAATGTCGTCCAAGGGCTATATGGACGTCTATATGGCCGACTTCATCACCGTCGGCTGGGAGCGGGTGTCGAAGGCGCGCAAGCCGGTGATCGCCGCCGTGGCGGGCTATGCCCTGGGCGGCGGCTGCGAGATCGCCATGATGTGCGACATGATCATCTGCGCCGACAACGCCAAGTTCGGCCAGCCGGAGATCAATCTGGGCACCATTCCGGGCGGCGGCGGCACCCAGCGCCTGCCGCGATTTGTCGGCAAGTCCAAGGCGATGGACATGTGCCTGACCGGCCGCATGATGGGCGCCGAGGAAGCCGAGCGCTGCGGCCTCGTCACCCGCGTCGTGCCGGCGGACAAGCTGATGGAAGATGCCATGGCCACCGCCGAGACCATTGCCGACAAGTCCTTGCCGATCGCCATGATCTGCAAGGAAAGCGTCAACCGCGCCTACGAGACCACGCTGGCCGAGGGCGTGCGCTTCGAGCGGCGCCTGTTCCACTCCACGTTTGCGACCGAAGACAAGATGGAAGGCATGGCCGCCTTCGTCGACAAGCGGGCGCCGGCCTTCAAACACCGTTGAGACGGTGTCGAAGCGGCACTTTACCCCGGATCGGCGGCGAATTTGGCGTGCCAGCCGCTTGACCTTCCGGGTTCGAGACCGTATAAGCCCCGATCTTCGAACAACCGGCGGCAAGGGATAGCCATGGCCAATTCTCCGCAAGCACGCAAGCGCGTGCGCCAGACGGCGCGTCGGACCGCCGTCAACAAGGCTCGCGTGAGCCAGTATCGGACCTATGTGAAAAAGGTCGAAACCGCGATTGCCTCCGGCGATGCCGCCGCGGCCCGCGATGCGCTGCGTGAGGCGCAGCCCGTGCTGATGAGCGGCGTCAACAAGGGCGTCGCCCACCGCAACACGGTAGCGCGCAAGATTTCGCGGTTGAGCCGCCAGGTCAAAGCCATCGGCTAGCGGCCCGCCGCACACCCATATTTTGAAAATGCCGGCCCTGGGAAACCAGGGCCGGCATTTTCTATTGAAAGTGGAATAGTTAACGCGGTCGCTTGCGTTTATGGCTGAATTTTGGGCCCGGGTGGCTGTTACGAAGGGGGCGTGGGGTCAAGCACTTTTTTTTGCCGGCGGGCGGTTTTGGCCGTTGTCTCGACGGCGGGCGTAAGGTTACATTCCGGTTGCTAGATCGGAGCAGCTCAATAAAAATAATTAACAAATATAACAACGGGCGGTGCCGGATGCGGTTGGTTCAACGAAGACGCGAGGGTTGGCAAGTTATGTTGCTGTCGACGGGTCGCGACAGAAGTCGCATTTACCGGAATTACTACTAGCTTAGAATTTTGGTTCAGGGGGAGATCATTGCGGTTTCCCATCAAGAATACTCTAAATTAAAAGAAGAAAGTTTCGAACAATGCCGGATAATACAACAATTCCAGAATGTTCCGCCCAAGTCGCTTGGGATGCCGTTCAGGCCGACGATGCGGCGCACATTGTCGATGTTCGCACGCCCCAGGAGTGGGCGGCCGTCGGTGCACCGAATCTGGGGAATCTATCGCATAAGTTGCATTTCGTGTCCTGGCAGTTGCCGCCGGACATGCGAGTCAACGCGGATTTCATCGCAGAATTGAAAGCGGAGCGGATTCCCGCCAACGCCAGGTTGTATTTCCTGTGCCGTTCCGGCGTTCGCTCCCTGGCCGCCGCGGCCGCGGCGGCAGCGGCCGGATACGCCCATGCGGTGAATGTGCGGGAGGGCTTCGAAGGCGTGGCCGGACCGGACGGAATCCGCCATGGCGGCTGGCGCGGTGCCGGCCTGCCGGAAGCGCCGCACCGGGTCGGGGGAGACGGGCAATGACCGACATCGTCTCCGAAGCCGTATCCGAACCCCTGGGCCTGGACGAACTGCGCGCCGTTCAGTGGCAGCGCATCCGCGGCAAGCTGCGGGGCGAGTTCGGCGAGGGCGTGTTTCGCAGCTGGCTGAAACCGATGGCGCTCAGCGGGGCGGCGGACGACGCCGTCACCATCGCCGTGCCGACCCGCTTCATGCGCGACCGGGTGAACGCCCTTTACGGCGACCGCCTGCGGGCGCTCTGGAGTGCGGAAGAGGTGGAGACCGTCACGGTGGTCGTCGCGGCCCACGAGACGGCGGCGCACGAGACGGCGGCCCATGACATGGCGGACTGCGATGCCGGCCGGGTCGATGCCGGCCGGGTGGCCGCACCCGCCACGCTGCGGGCCGCCACGCCGGCCGTGAGCGGTGCGTCCGTCGCTGCCCGGTCCGGGCGTGCCGTCCCGGCCGCTCCGCGGACCGTCCCGGACGGCGGCGGGGTCGGGATGGGCGTGCCGTCCGACGACCGGCCGGACGCGATCGATGCCGGCGTGCCGGCGGAGGAATGGGTCACCACCATCGGTGCGCCGCTGGACCACCGGCTGAATTTCGACAATTTCGTCGTCGGCAAGCCGAACCAGTTCGCGCACGCGGCCTGCCGCCGGGTGGCGGAAGCGAACGAGGCGGCCTTCAACCCGCTGTTCCTCTATGGCCCGGTCGGCATGGGCAAGACCCACCTGATGCACGCCATCGCCTGGCATATCCGCCAGCGCGACCCGCGGCGCCGGGTGCTCTACATCTCGGCCGAAACCTTCATGTACCAGTTCATCCGCGCGGTGCGCTTCCGCGACACGGTGGCGTTCAAGGAGCAGTTGCGCTCGGTCGACGTGCTGATGGTGGATGACGTCCAGTTCATCTGCGGCCGGGAATCGACCCAGGAAGAGTTCTTCCACACCTTCAACGCCCTGGTCGACCAGAACCGCCAGATCGTCATCAGCGCCGACAAGTCGCCGTCCGACCTGGAAGGGCTGGAGGATCGGCTGCGCTCGCGCCTCGGCTGGGGGCTGGTCGCCGACCTGCACCCGACCGACTACGAACTGCGCCTGTCGATCCTGGAGGCCAAGGCCGACCAGATGGGCATCGCCATTCCCAAGGCGGTGATGGAATTCCTGGCCCACCGCATTTCCTCCAGCGTGCGCGAACTGGAAGGTGCGCTCAACCGGCTGGTGGCGCATGCGGAGCTGGTGGGACGGGAACTGAGCGTGGAGACGACGCAGGACCTGTTGCGCGACGTGCTGCGCGCCAACGACCGCCGCGTCACCATCGACGACATCCAGCGCCGGGTGGCGGAGCACTACAACATCCGCCTGGCCGACATGTCCTCGCCGCGCCGGGCGCGGGCGGTGGCGCGGCCGCGCCAGATCGCCATGTATCTGGCGAAGCAACTCACCACCCGCTCGCTGCCGGAAATCGGCCGCAAGTTCGGCGGGCGCGACCACACCACGGTCATGCACGCGGTGCGCAAGGTGGACGAGTTGCAGAGCAGTGACCGGGTGCTGCAGGAGGATATCGAACTGCTGCGCCGCATGCTGGGCGGCTGAGGCGGGGCCTCCCCCCTCTTGCGCTTTCCCGGACGGCAAGGCCGATCCGGGACCCCGGTCCGGGCGAAACTCCCCCGGAGATCCCGGCCCTCCGCTCCGCTGCGGCCGGGAAAGCTGAAAAGGCGGCTTCGCTCCAGCCGCGAAAGCGCCGCCTATCCCAGCGCGGCGGCGATGGCCGCTCCCGCCTTGAGGCCGTGGCCGGTGAGCAGCAACACCGCGCTCTCGCCCGGCTGGATGTGGCCCGCCTCCTGCAGCCGGGTGAGGCCGGCGGCGCCGGCGGCGGTGGTCGGCTCCACATACCAGCCCCCGGCCAGCAGGTCGCGCAGTGCGGCCCGGATCCGGTCTTCGCTCACCGCGACCGTCTGCCCGCCGGAGCCGCGCACCGCCTCCAGGATCGCCGCCGCCCGCACCGGCTGCGGCGTGGCGATGCCGTCGGCGACGGTCGGCGCCAGCGCCGGGGCCTCCCGTCCCTCGAACGCCGCCACCAGCGGCGAGCAGCCCTCGGCCTGGACCGCGTGCAGGCGCGGCGGCCTGGCGATCTGGCCTGCGGCGACGAGTTCGGCGAAGCCGGTGGCGAGCCCCAGCACATTGCCGCCCTGGCCCGCGGGCATCACCACATGGTCCGGCAGGCGGAAGCCCATTTGCTCCCAGAGTTCGAACGCCAGCGTCTTGGTGCCCTCGACGAAGAAGGGTTGCCAGGCGTGCGAGGCATAGAAGCGGGTTTCGGCCGCTGCCAGGGCGGCGTCGGTGGTGTCCTGGCGCGAGCCGGGCACACGGTGCAGGTCGGCGCCGAAGGCCTGCATCTGCATCAGCTTGCCGGCCGGCGCGGCGGCGGGGGCATAGATGGCGCAGGCGATGCCGGCGGCCCGGCAATAGGTGGCCATGGCCGCCCCGGCATTGCCGCTGGAATCCTCCAAAATCTCGGTCAGGCCCGCCGCGATCAGGGCGTTGACCAGCACGGCGATGCCGCGGTCCTTGTAGGAGCCGGAGGGTTGCAGGTGCTCGCACTTGAACAGCACGTCGCGGCCGTTCCAGCGCCCCGGCACCAGCGGCGTCCAGCCCTCGCCGAGCGACAGCCGCTTCGGCACCCGCAGTGCGGACTGATAGCGCCAGAGCGAGCCCTCGCCGCGGGCGATGTCCGCAGGCGTGAGGCCCGGCCCGTCGGTCAGTTCGACCGGCCCCAGGTCGTCCGGCGCGCGCCAGAGCGGCTCTGCCAGCGGCCAGGTGGCGCCGGTGCGGGGGTTGATGTAGGTGGCGGGCTCACATGGCATGGCGGGGCTCTGCGGTTGGCGGTGGTTCCCGCCCTGATACCGCAAGCCTGCCGCCGATGGCTATGCCGTTTGCCGGCCGAGCCGGAGGCGAGGGCCGGGAACGGCCGCTCTCGCGAACACCGGCCGCGATGATGTTCGAAGGAAGACACCGGCCCCGGATGGCGGCTCCGCCGCCTCCGGGGATCAGAGGGGCTCCGCACCGTCCGGGGATCAGCCGTAGCGGTGCAGCCCGCGTCCGTGGCGTTTCAGCCAGGCTTCCTGCGCCTCGAAGCCCGGTGTCAGTTGCGCCACCAGCGCCCAGAAGCGGGCGCTGTGGTTCAATTCCACCAGATGCGCCACCTCGTGCGCGGCCACATAATCCAGCACCTCGATCGGCGCCATGGCCAGACGCCAGGAGAAGGACAGCCGCCGGGCGCTGGAGCAACTGCCCCACCGGGATTTGGGATCGCGCACCGCCAGCGGCGGCGGCGCCTGCCCCAGGCGCTCGCAATGGCGCGCGACCGCCGGCACCAGCGTCCGCCGCGCCTCGGCTTTCAGCCAGGCCGTGACCAGGGCCGGCACCGTTTCCTCCCGGCCGCCGACATGCAGCACGCCGTCCGCCGCCCGCACCGGATCGCGCGCGCGCCCGGCGAGAGCGATTTCGTGGGGCGCGCCGGCGACCGGCACCACCGCGCCCGGCCGGAACGGCACCGGCTCCGGCGTCCGCGCCCGCTGGGCGGCGAGCCAGTCGCGCTTGGCGGCGACGAAGCGCAGGCCTTCGCCTTTCAGGCGGGCATGGGGCAGGGTCAGGACCGGGGCGCCGCGGGCGTTCAGGCGCAGCGAAATGCGCCGGGCACGGCCATCGACGCGGATGGTCAGGTCCGGCGGCACCTCCCGCATCGGAGGCTACAATTGCCAGTCGACGACATAGCGGATCAGATCCGCCTCGTCGGCCAGTTCGTCTTCGGAAATGGTGCGGTGCCGCACGGAAACGCCGGCCGTGTGCACGGTCTCCGGATCGCCGGAGACCAGCGGATGCCACCAGTAGAGCGGCTTCCCCTCCGAGAGCAGGCGATAGGCGCAAGTCTGCGGGATCCAGGACAATGCGCCGATATCCGCCTGGGACAGGTCGATGCAGTCCGGCACAAGGGTGCAGCGGTTGGCATAGTCGCCGCAGCGGCAGGTGTGCGGGTCCATCAGCCGGCAGGCGACGGAGGTGGGCTCGATCTCGTGCGTGTCTTCGTACTCGACCTTGAGCAGGCAGCACTTGCCGCAGCCGTCGCACAGGGACTCCCATTCCTCCGGAGTCATCTCCCAGAGGGATTTGGCCTCCCAGAATGGCCGCTCGCTCACAGGCTCGGCGATCCCTGGCGCTCGCGCCCGTTCAGGCCGAGCGACCACATCAGGCCCAGAACCCCGCCCTTGAGGAAGGGCAGGAAGGCCAGACAGAGGGCGAGGGTGACCGCCGGCCAGACGATCATGTTGGTCGTCATGGACCATTGCTGGGTCTGTTCGGTCAGCAGCACGGTCGGCACGACAAGGTGGCCGACCAGCACGATGGTCAGGTAGGGCGGAAAATCGTCGGCGCGGATATGGCCCAGCGCCTCGCCGCAACGGCTGCATTGGTCCACCACGCGCAGATAGCCGGCAAAGGCATGGCCCTGGCCGCAGGCCGGGCAGCGGCGGCGCAGGCCGCGGCCGATGGCGGTGCTCGTGGATTTGCGACGTTGGATCGGCATGGGCAGGAACTCTCCTCGACTCGAGTCGCCACTATATAGCGATCCGAGGGCCTTGTCCGCAGGCGACCGAACGTCCTGGCCTGATTTCCCGTGCCTGCTTTCCGCGCGCGAAGCGTGTAGGCTGGCGGCCATGCAAGCGCTCGACACCCTGCTGCCGCCGGCTCCGCTGGCCCCCGGCCTCTATGTGGTCGCCACGCCCATCGGCAATCTGGAGGACGTGACCCTGCGGGCGCTGCGGGTGTTGCGCGACGCCGCGGCCATCGCCTGCGAGGACACGCGCCTGACCCTGCGCCTGGTGCAGCGCTACGGCCTTTGCCGCACGCTGTTGCCCTATCACGAGCACAACGCCCGCCAGGCGCTGCCCGGCCTGCTGCGCCGGCTGGA
The DNA here is from genome assembly GCA_020638555.1 of Alphaproteobacteria bacterium. Taxonomy (NCBI): domain Bacteria; kingdom Pseudomonadati; phylum Pseudomonadota; class Alphaproteobacteria; species Alphaproteobacteria bacterium. Next base: position 596,956 of record JACKII010000001.1, read on the forward strand.
GGCGGGGGAGGCGCTGGCGCTGGTGAGCGATGCCGGCACGCCCCTGGTCTCCGACCCCGGCTACCGGCTGGTGGCGGCCGCCCTGGAGGCCGGGCACCCGGTCGTGCCCATCCCCGGCCCCAGCGCGCTGCTGGCGGGGCTGGTGGGCGCCGGCCTGCCCACGGACCGGTTCTGCTTTGCCGGCTTCCTGCCGCCGCGCCAGAGCGCCCGCCGCCGCGCCCTGGAGGAGTTGGCGGCGATACCGGCGACCCTGGTGTTCTACGAGGCGCCGGGCCGTGTCGCCGACACGCTGGCCGACATCGCCGCCGTGCTGGGCGAGCGGACGGCCTGCCTCGCCCGCGAGCTGACCAAGCGACACGAGGAATGGCGGCGCGGCCCTGCCGGAGTCCTGGCCGCCGGCGCCGCCGAAGATCCCCCGCGCGGCGAGTGTGTGCTGCTGGTGGCGCCACCCGCCGCCGACGCCGGCCAGCCGTCGGCCGAGGACCTGGACACGCTGTTGCGCGCGGCCCTTGCCCGCGACAGCGTCCGCGATGCCGCCGCCGCGGTGGCCGAGGCGACGGGGCTGAAGCGCCGCGCTGTTTATGCCCGCGCCCTGGAACTGGCGCGGGCGTTGGATGGCGATGCGAACGACCGGGAGCCGGACGCGTGACCGCCGAACGCCAGCGCCGCGAACGCCTGGGGCGCGCGGCCGAAGCCCAGGCCGCTGGCTGGCTGCGCGCCCAGGGCTACACCATCCTGGCCGAGCGGCTGCGCACGCCCTCCGGCGAGATCGACCTGATCGCCTTCCGGCCGCCGGTGCTGGCGCTGGTGGAGGTGAAGGCGCGGGCCTCCACCGGCCGCGGCCTCTACGCCCTCTCCGCCCGGCAGGCAGCGCGGATCGCGGCGGCGGGCGAGCACTTTCTGGCTGATCATCCGGAGCACGCCGACAGCTTCGTCCGTCTCGACCTGATCGTGGTCACGCCCGGCGGGCCACCGCAGCACTTCCCGGACGCCTGGCAGCAGGACGGGGATGACAACGGCTGGTGAGGCGCTAGCATGGTCCTCTCGCCCGCCCGCGAAGGAGGCCCGAAGCCCATGAGCAGCGACAAGGCAGCCCCGCCGCCCCGCACCATCACCCTGGAACCCGCGCCGGCACCGGTGCGGGTCGAGTTCGCCGGCACCACGCTCGCCGAGAGCGACCGCGCCCTGATCCTGCGCGAGGAGACGCTGCCGCCGGCCTTCTACATTCCGCGCGCCGATGTGCGCTGGGAGGCGCTCCGCGAGTCGGACCGGCAGAGTTTTTGCCCCTACAAGGGCACGGCGCGCTATTGGAGCGTGCAAGTCGGCGACCGCGAGGCCGAAAACGCGGTCTGGGGCTATCCGGAGGCCATCGACGCGGTGGCCCCGATCCGTGACTGCGTCGCCTTCTATTGGAACCGCGTCGATGCCTGGTATCTGGACGACCGCCGCCTGGACGCGCCGAACTTCTGAGGTGCCATTCCGAGGGGCCGCTGTACCCCGGAAGCCCTTGTTCCCCGGAGGTGGCGGAGCCGCCCGTGTTCCCCGGAGGTGGCGGAGCCGCCATCCGGGGCCGGTGTCATCATCCGAACACCGCCCCCTTGGGTGTTCGCTTGCCGCCGGCCGGTCCCGGCGCACCGCTCCGCCTCGGCCGGGAAACCGCGCGCCCTAGTCCGGGTGGTGCAGGGTGGCCGCCAGCGCCACCGACACGGCGAACACCGCCCCGCCCAGCAGATAGGCGGTGGCATAACTGCCGGTCCAGTCGAAGATGAGGCCGCTTACCAGCGGGCCGCCGGCGCCGACCGTGCCCATCAGGGCCAGGATGGCGCCCATCAGCGCCCCGGCCGCGCCGGTGCCGAACAGGCCGACGGCGATGGTGGCCAGCAGCGGCGAGGCGCCGCCAAAGCCGAAGCCGAAGGCCAGCCCGGCCAGGATCACCCCCGTTGGGCTGCTGGCGAGCGCCAGCCCGACCATGCCGAGCCCGGCCAGCGCGCAGGCGGCCTGGTAGGACGGGCGCGGGCCGAGCCGGTCGCTCACCATGCCGACCAGCACCTTGCCGGCGCCGTTCGCCGCGCTGAAGGCCACGACCGCCAGGGCCGCGAAGGTCAGGTCGAAGCCTTTCTCCAGGATGAAGGGCGCCAGTTGGACGAAGACGATGGCGCCGCCGAACCACCAGAAGCCGAAGGTCAGCGCCATGCGCCAGAACAGGCCGGTGCGAACGATGGCGCCCAGGCTGTTGTAGACCGGCAGTTCCGGCTCCCGCCCCGCATTGGCCCGGCGGCGGGCCGCGGCCGCGCCGGCGCCATAAGGCTCCAGCCCCATGTCCGCCGGGGCGCGGCGCAGTAGCAGCGCGCCGCCGACCATCACCACCGCCGTGGCGATGCCGAGCCACCAATAGGTCTCGCGCCAGCCATAGGCGTCCAGCAGCGCCTCGACGATGGGGGCCATGACCAGCGTGCCGGTGCCACCGCCCAGGAGGCCGATGCCCATGGCGAGGCCGCGCCGGTCCTCGAACCAGCGGGAAATCGTCGAGACCAGCGGCGCCCAGGCAGCGCCCATGCCGATGCCGGCGATGCCGCCATAAAGGGCGTAGAGGTGCCAGAGCTCGGTCACATACGCGCCCAGCAGCGTGCCGCCGCCCATCAGCAGCCCGCCGAGGGCGATGGTCAGGCGCGGCCCGAACCGGTCGACGCACCAGCCCATGGGCAGGGCGAACACGCCATAGGTCACCAGGCCGAGCGACATCGCCCCGGAGATCGCGGCGCGGCTCCAGCCGAACTCGTCGACCAGATAGGGGTAGAACAGGGTGAAGGAATAATACGTGCCATAGCCGCTCATGCCGACCAGCAGGCAGGCGGCGACGATGACCCAGCCGTAATGGACGGACCTAAGAGCGGGCATGGAGACGGGCCTGGAGAGCGGCAATGCGGATCGGATCGGGCACTGGCGGCCTCCCAAGACCGGCCGCGATGATTGCCCGGCCCCGCGCCGGACAATGGACGAGGCGCAAGGGGCATGCATAGCACAGCCCCGCGGCCGAACAATCCGCCGCGATCGCCGGTTCGATACGGTTGTGGCGATCCGAAGGCCGATTTCGCTGGCGATTCAACCCAATGTCTACAGGAAAATGCATTTGTTGCCTGAAATACCGGACAAATTCCCTGCAATAAGATACGGTATTACAATACGATGGCATAATTCATGGTTGCAAATGGCGAGGATCAGGGTATGGTTTTGCATCCGTTAACCGTCCCGCCAGTCGAGTGCGGGCTGCGAAAAAGAAGGTGCGGTGATGAGTGTGGTATCGAAACTGACCCTGGCTGCGGGTGCGGCCGCGATCATGGGCGCCGTCGGCAGCGTGCCGGCGCAGGCGCGGTTGATCTTGGCCATCGATGATCCGACAACGGCCGGAATCGATTATATCGCCGTCGACGATGGCGATGGCATGGTGGGCGATGCGACCCCGTTCGGCACGGCCACCACCGCCGACGGCGCCGCTGGCGGCGGCAATGTCAATATGACGATCACCGGCGACCCACGGTTCGCGCTGATCTTTGCCGCAGCCACATCGTCGTCGACGCCGAGCGCCGGCAGTCTGACCTTGTCCGTTGTCAGCGTGTCGGGGCTGACGGCCGACGTGGCCCTGGATATCTTCGCGATCGATACGGATTACGGGCTGGGTCCCGGCACGTTGTGGACGGTCAACGAGTCGACGACCGGCACCACGGCGGCGGGAACGACCGTGAACACCGGCACGGCGGTCGACCTGACGAATATGGAACTGGGGCCGATCGCGCTGCCGGACAGCCATGGGACCGGCACGATCAACGATGTCGACCTGACCGTGAATGCGAGCTCGACGCCGGCGGCCTTCTCGCTGGCGCAGGGCGTCCGGATCGACTATCCGACCGCCGGTGCCGGCTTCCAGCCATTCTCGACCACGTCCGTCAACACCGCTTTGACGGTGACCGTCGATGAAGCGCCGGGCCTGCTGCTTGGCCTGGCGGGGCTGTTGGGGATCGGCTGGATCCGCCGTCGCCGCTGACGCTGCTTTTCCCACCGTTCCAGACTTCAGACGCACAGGCCCCGGTTTCGGGGCCTGTTTGCATTGCGGCGTCCCGTTTTGCCGGGCCGGTGGGGGCATCGTCGGGGCTCCCGTGTCGGGCCGCACCCGGTTTCCCCGCCGGAATTCCTCCCGCCTTTTCGAATGCAAAGAGGCCGCGCTCGGTTGAGCGCGGCCTCCCTGTCGGTAACAGCGTTGGGGGGTGGATCAGAAGTCCATGCCGCCCATGCCGCCCATACCGCCCATGCCACCCATGTCCGGCATGCCGCCGGCGCCCGGCTTCTCCGGACGCTCGGCCACCATGGCCTCGGTGGTGATGAGCAGGCCGGCAACCGACGAGGCGTCCTGCAGCGCGGTGCGCACGACCTTGGTCGGGTCGATGATACCGGCCTTCACCAGATCCTCGTACCGGCCGTCCTGGGCGTTGTAGCCGAAGTTGGCGTCCGAGCTTTCCAGCAGCTTGCCGGCGACCACGGCGCCGTCTTCGCCCGCATTCTCGGCGATCTGGCGCACCGGCGCCTGCAGCGCGCGGCGGACGATGGTGATGCCGACCTTCTGGTCCTCGTTCGCCGGGGAGAGCGCATCCAGGGCCTTGACCGCATACAGCAGCGCGGTGCCGCCGCCCGGGACGATGCCTTCCTCGACCGCGGCGCGGGTGGCGTTCAGGGCGTCATCGACGCGATCCTTGCGCTCCTTCACCTCGACCTCGGTCGCGCCGCCGACGCGGATGACCGCGACGCCGCCGGCCAGCTTCGCCAGACGCTCTTGCAGCTTCTCGCGGTCGTAGTCGGAGGTGGTCTCCTCGACCTGCTGGCGGATCTGGTTGCAGCGCGCCTCGATGTCGGCCTTCTCGCCGGAACCGTCGACGATGGTCGTCTCGTCCTTGTTGATGCTGACGCGCTTGGAGCGGCCCAGCATGTCCAGGGTGACGGTCTCGAGCTTGATGCCCAGGTCTTCGCTGATGACCTGGCCGCCGGTCAGGATGGCCATGTCTTCCAGCATCGCCTTGCGACGATCGCCGAAGCCCGGCGCCTTCACGGCGGCGATCTTCAGGCCGCCGCGCAGCTTGTTGACCACGAGCGTGGCCAGCGCCTCGCCCTCGATGTCCTCGGCGACGATCAGCAGCGGCTTGCCGCTCTGCACGACGGCTTCCAGCACCGGCAGCATCGGCTGCAGGCTGGCGAGCTTCTTCTCGTGCAGCAGGATGTACGGCTCTTCCAACTCGCAGATCATCTTCTCACCGTTGGTGATGAAGTAGGGCGAGAGGTAGCCGCGGTCGAACTGCATGCCTTCGACGACGTCGAGCTCGGTCTCGAGGCTCTTCGCCTCTTCGACGGTGATCACACCCTCGTTGCCGACCTTCTGCATGGCCTCGGCGATCATCTTGCCGATGGAGGCTTCGCCATTGGCCGAGATGGTGCCGACCTGGGCGACCTCGGAGGAGTCGTTGATCTTCTTCGACCGGCCCTTCAGGTCCGCGATCACCGCTTCGACCGCCAGGTCGATGCCGCGCTTCAGATCCATCGGGTTCATGCCGGCGGCAACGGCCTTGGCGCCTTCGCGCACGATGGCCTGGGCCAGCACGGTGGCGGTGGTGGTGCCGTCACCGGCGACGTCGTTGGTCTTCGACGCCACTTCGCGCACCATCTGGGCGCCCATGTTCTCGAACTTGTCGGAAAGCTCGATTTCCTTGGCGACGGTCACGCCGTCCTTGGTGATGCGCGGCGCGCCGAACGCCTTGTCGAGCACGACATTGCGGCCTTTCGGGCCCAGCGTCACCTTGACGGCGTCGGCCAGGGTGTTGACGCCCTTGAGCATGCGCTCACGGGCATCGGCGGAAAAACGGACGTCTTTCGCAGCCATGGTAGTTTATATCCCTCTTCTATCCGATCGGGGGTGTATTATCTGGAGCGCGGTCGAAGACGATCAGTCTTCGATAATGCCCATGATGTCGGACTCTTTCATGATCAGCAGGTCTTCGCCGCCGATCTTGACTTCCGTGCCGGACCACTTGCCGAAAATGATCCGGTTGCCTTCCTTGACGTCCAGCGGCGTGACCGCGCCGTCATCGGCGATGCGGCCGGAGCCGACGGCGATGATCTCGCCTTCCATCGGCTTTTCCTGGGCGGTGTCCGGAATGATGATGCCGCCGGCGGTCTTTTGCTCGGACTCGACGCGGCGGACCAGAACGCGGTCGTGCAGCGGCCTGAAACGCATTCGGGAGTCTCCCTTGAGGTTGCTTGCAGGTGATGTCACATCGGTGACCCAAGGCGACCGGATTGGCACGCCCGGGATGCGCCGCCATTTAGGAAGGAAGGCCCGTGGTTGCAAGGAAAAATTTGGCACTCAGCCCGGGTGAGTGCTAACAATTCGTTCGCACTCGCCGATGCTGGCTGCCAACATAAAGAAATATAATAGATTTTTACGCTTTTGTGCGACGAGTCGTCTTGATCGCCCCTGGCAATCCCCGTCACAATTCGCGGGTTGGCAATGATGGCAGGACGGAGTACGGCGCGTATGACATTCCTTTCGCAGCAACTGGCCGGTTACCGGCTGACCACCGCGGAAATCCTGTACCACATGCCGGACCATCCGCGCCTGCTCCAGGCCTTCGTCTGGCAGAAGCTGGATATCGCGCCCGAATTCCCGGTGCTGCGCCGGTTCCTGGATTTCTGGGACCGGGAGTTGGAGGGGCGCGTGCATTCGGTCCGGGTCGCCCAGAAAGGCTTGGTCAGCCCGGCGGAATTGCGCGTGGTCGACGGCGAGCTTCGCCTGCACTGACCCTGTCGGGCCGGCCGCTGCGGCGGCCGTTCCGCGCGACACTTTGAGCCGTCGCTTGCGGCAACCCGTCGTTTGATGGCGGGGGGGCTCGTCCATACACTCTCCGGCAGTAACAACGCCCGATCTGGGGAGTGTATCCGATAGATGGTGGCGATTCGTCACAGAGCGATAATAGCCGGGTGGCTGTTTGCTTTGGTTGCAGCAGTATTCGCAATGGTTTGTATTGGCGGTATTACCCGATTGACCGAGTCCGGTCTTTCGATGGTGGAATGGCGCCCGTTGATCGGCATGATTCCGCCCATGAGCGATGCCGAGTGGCAGCGGGTTTTCTCGCTTTATCGGACGATTCCCGAATACCATCAGATCAATGCCGGCATGAGTCTGGCGGATTTCAAGCTGATTTTCTGGTGGGAATACATCCACCGGCTTTGGGGCCGGCTGATCGGCGTGTTGTTCCTGCTGCCCTTCCTGTTCTTCCTGGTCCGCGGCTGGCTGACCCGGCGCCTGGCGCTGCGGCTGTTCGGCCTGCTGCTGCTGGGCGGGCTGCAAGGGCTGGTCGGCTGGTGGATGGTCAAGAGCGGCCTCGCCGAGCGCACCGATGTCAGCCAGTATCGTCTGGCCGCGCATCTGGTGTTCGCGCTGATCATCCTGGCCTTGCTGTTCTATCTGGGCCTGTCGCTGTTGATCCCGCCGAACCGGCGCATGCGCGTACGCCGGTCCCTGGCCGGTCATGCCTGGCTGGTGGCGGGCGCGATCCTGTTCACCATCGTTTCCGGCGCCTTCGTCGCCGGCACGAATGCCGGGCTGATCTATAACACTTTCCCGCTGATGGGCGGCCGGCTGGTGCCGGCGGAATACGCGCACATGTCGCCCTTCTGGCTGAACTGGTTCGAAAACCAGTCGGCAATCCAGTTCAATCACCGCTGGATCGCCATCACCACGTTCACGCTGATCGCGGTGTTGTGGGGGCGCTGCCGCCAGGCCAGCCTGAACCGGACGGCGCTGATGGCGGTCAATCTGCTGATGGGCGTGGCGTGCTTGCAGGTCTCGCTGGGCATTCTCACCCTGCTGACCAATGTGCCGATTCCGCTGGCGGCGACGCACCAGGCGGTGGCGGTGCTGTTGTTCCTGAGCGCGCTGGCCACGGCCTTCAGCCTGCGGCCGCGCTGGAAAACCCAGGCGCTGCCGGTGGGCGCCTTGCCCGCGTGAGCGACCCGCGCGCCGACGGCGGCGAAGACCCGCGCATCCGGGCCCTGCAAGCGGGGCTCGCCGCGCTGACGGCGGCCGATCCGGCGCTGGCGCGGGCGGTGGAGGAGGCGGGCGCCCCGGTTTTCGACCTGCGGCCGCCGGGCTTCGAGACCCTGGTCCGCGCCATTGTCGCCCAACAGGTTTCCGCCGCCTCGGCCCGGGCCATTTTTGCGCGCCTGTGCGCCGCGGTGCAGCCGCTGACGCCGATGGCCTTCCTGGCCGCCGGGCCGGAGGCGATCCGCGCCTGCGGCTTTTCCCGCCCGAAAATCGCCTATGCCACGGCGCTGGCCGAGCACATTCTCGACGGCCGCCTGCCGCTCGACTCCTTGCCGGAGCGGGACGATGCCGCCGTGGTCCAGGCGTTGACCGCGGTTCCCGGCATCGGCGTCTGGAGTGCGGAGGTCTATATGATCTTCGCCATGGGCCGCCCCGATGTCTGGCCCGCCGGCGATCTGGCCCTGCAGACGGCGCAACAGCGCCTGCGCGGGCTGGAGGCGCGGCCGACGCCGAAAGTCTCGCGCGAGCTGGCGACGGCCTGGGCGCCCTGGCGCTCCGCCGCGGCGGTGACGCTCTGGCACTATTACCGCACCATGCCCTGAGCCGCGCCGGCGGGTTTCTCCCTGAGCCAAGCCGGCGGGTTTTTTCCCTGAGCCGTGCCAGCGGGTTTCTCCCTGAGCCAAGCCGCGGATTTCGCCATGCGCGATGCCGGTAGCCGGTCGCAAGGCGGAACGCTACACTCGCGGGCGTCCACAGAATCCGATCCCGAAGGTTCGTCCCATGGCCACGCTCCAACCCTACGCCGCCCCCGGTGTGTTCGACCCGCCCGCCTATGCCCAGGCCATCAAGGTGACGGGCGCCTCCACCCTGATCGTGTTGTCGGGCCAGGTCGACTACGATGCCCAGGGCGGCGTCGCGAACCCCGGCGACATGAAGGCCCAGGCGCTGGCCTGTTTCCGCCATGTCAAGGCGCAGGTCGAGGCCGGCGGCGGCTCGATCCGGAACATCGTCCGGCTGAACGTCTACGTGACCGACATGGGCAAGGTGGCCGACTACCGCGCGGCGCGGGCCGAGGTGTTCGGCGACCTCAAGGTCGCCAGCACGCTGGTCGGCGTCACCGCGCTCGCCCAACCCGGCTTCGTCATCGAGGTCGAGGCCATCGCGGCCTTTTAGACTCCATTGCAAACCCGAGGAACCGTCCGAATATGACCGCCCAATACAAAATCGCCGTCCTGCCCGGCGACGGCATCGGCAAGGAGGTCGTGCCCGAGGGCCTGCGCGTGCTGGATGCCGTCGGCAGCCGCTTCGGCCTGCGCTACGAGTTCACCCAGTACGATTGGTCGTGCGAGGACTATGCCAAAACCGGCCGGCTGATGCCGGAGGACGGCATCGACCTGCTGCGGCCGCACGATGCCATTTTCCTGGGCGCCGTCGGCTGGCCGAGCGTGCCCGACCATGTCTCGCTCTGGGGCATGCTGATCCCGATCCGGCGCGAGTTCGACCAGTATGTCAACCTGCGCCCGGTGCGCCTGCTGGACGGCGTCTCGTCGCCGCTGGCGGGCCGCGGGCCGGAGGATATCGACTTTTTCGTCGTGCGCGAGAATTGCGAGGGCGAGTATTCGGAGATCGGCGGCCGCCTCTATGCCGGAACGCCCTACGAGATGGTGAGCCAGCAGACCACCTTCACCCGCCGCGGCGTCGACCGCATCCTGAAATACGCCTTCGACCTGGCGATGACGCGCAAGCGCAAGAAGGTGACGTCGGCCACCAAGTCCAACGGCATCATCCACACCATGCCCTATTGGGACGAGCGCTTCGCGGAGATGAAGAAGCAGTATCCGGAGGTGACGACGGACCAGTACCATATCGACATCCTGACCGCGCATTTCGTGCAGCACCCGGACTGGTTCGACGTGGTGGTGGGCTCGAACCTGTTCGGCGACATCCTTTCCGACCTGGGGCCGGCCGTGGCCGGGTCCATTGGCATCGCGCCCTCGTCCAATATCAACCCGGAAGGCCGCTATCCCAGCATGTTCGAGCCGGTGCACGGCTCGGCGCCGGACATTGCCGGCAAGGGCATCGCCAACCCGATCGGCCAGATCTGGTCCGGCGCGATGATGCTGGAACATCTGGGCCATTCCGACGCGGCCCAGGCCATCGAGCGTGCCATCGAGACCGTGCTGACCGGCGGCGGGCCGAAAACCCGCGACATGGGCGGCAACGGCTCGACCGAGGAGATCGGCAAGGCGATTGCCGAGGCGGTCGCCACCGCCTGACCGCCGCCCGGACTCGAAAGCTAGGATATTGCCATGAGCGCCGCCCCCGACCGCATCCCCGTCATCGACCTTGCGCCGCTGGCCGACGGCGGCGCGGCGGGCCGGGAGGCGGTCGCCCGCCAGTTGCGCGAGACCTTCACGCGCATCGGCTTTCTGCTCATCACCGGCCATGGCGTGCCGCAGGACCTGATCGACCGCACCTTCGCCGAGGCGCGGCGCTTCCACGCCCAGCCGATGGCGGCGAAGCAAAAGGTGCTGATGAACGCGCACAACAACGGCTACATGGCCGCCGGGCGCTACAATGTCCGCACCTCCCGCGTCAGCGAGGCGGACGCGAAGCCGGACCGGAACGAAGCGTTCTTCATCAAGCGCGAGCGCGGGCCGGACGATCCGCTGGTGCGGGCCGGCCGCCGCTTTGCCGGGCCGAACGAATGGCCGGACAACCTGCCGGGCTTCCGCGAAACCCTGCTGGAATACACCGACGCGGTCGACGCCATGGCGCGGCGCCTGTTGCCGGCGCTGGCGGTGTCGCTCGACCTGGCGCCCGATTTCTTCGACGCCGCCTTCGCCGAGAGCCAGTTTTCCTTCCGCCTGTCCCACTATCCGGCGGTGAGCGAGCGCGAGGCCGGCCAGTACGGCATCGCCCCGCACACCGATGCCAATTTCCTCACCTTCCTCGCGCGCTCCGGCGTGCCGGGCCTGCAGGCGCGCGTGGGCGAGGACCGATGGCTGGACGTGCCGGACGTTCCGGGCTCCTTCGTGGTCAATTCCGGCGACATGCTGCACCGCTGGACCAACGGCCACTACCGCTCGACCCCGCACCGGGCGCTGCCGCCCATCGGCGAGCCCCGGTACGCAATTCCGTATTTTCTGGGGCCGCACATGGATACCGTGATCGCCTGCCTGCCCACCTGCCAGGGGCCGGACGACCCGCCGCAATACCCGCCCATGACCTACAGCGAGTATCTGCACTGGTGGTACGACTCCAACTACAACGCCAAGGACCAGGCCGATCTGGCGGCCGGGGCCGCCGGCTCCGCGCCCCGGGCGGCGGAGTGAGGCGATGGCACCGCCGGTCCAAAGCGTCGCCGCCCGCTATTTCGACGATCTCGCCGTGGGCGAGCGGTTCGCCTCCGCCGGCTTCACCTTCACCGAGGCCGGAATCATCGACTTCGCCTGGCAGTTCGACCCGCAGCCCTTCCATACCGACGCCGACTATGCGCGCGAGCATTCGATTTATGGCGGTCTGATCGCCAGCGGCTATCACACGCTCAGCGTCTGCTTCCGGCTGGTGCACGGCATCGGCCTGTTTGCCGGCACCAATATCACCGGCCGCAAGTTGGACGGGGTGCGCTTCCTCAAGCCCGTCTATGCGGGCGACACGCTGCGGGTGCTGGTGACGGTGCAGACGCTGACGCCGTCGTCGCGGTCGGACCGGGGCTATGTCGGCCTGTCCTGGGATGTGCGCAATCAGAAAGACGAAGGCGTGCTCACCGCCGAGCCCGAACACGTGGTGATGCGCCGCCCCGATCCCGCCTGACCGACGGACGGTCCGGCCCGGCGTGATCGGCTCATGCGACCTGGCGCCGCAGAGGATCGCTTGCCATCAGTTTCCCACAAAATCACGGTACCGAATTGCGGGCTTTATTTAAGTAACGCAACGTGGAGAGTTGGAAATGGGCAAGTTGATTGCGGAATTCATTGGAACATTCTGGTTGGTGCTGGGCGGATGCGGCAGCGCCGTGCTCGCGGCGGCCTTTCCCGATTTGGGCATCGGCTTTATGGGCGTGGCGCTGGCGTTCGGGTTGACGGTGCTGACCATGGCCTATGCGGTGGGGCATATCAGCGGCGGCCATTTCAATCCGGCGGTCTCGATCGGCATGGTGGTCGGCGGGCGCTTCAGCGCGAAAATCCTGCCCGGCTATATTATCGCCCAGCTTCTGGGCGCGATCGCCGCGGCGGCGGTGCTCTATGTGATCGCCAGCGGCGGGCCGGCGTTCGACGCCAGTGCCGGCTTTGCATCGAACGGGTATGGGGCGCATTCGCCCGGCGGTTACAATATGGTCTCGGCCCTGGTGATCGAGGCGGTGATGACCGCCGGTTTCCTGATCGTGATCCTGGGTTCGACGCATGGCCGCGTGCCGGCCGGCTTCGCGCCGATCCCGATTGGCCTGGCCCTGACCCTGATCCATCTGGTGACGATTCCGGTGACCAACACCTCGGTCAATCCGGCGCGCAGCACCAGCCAGGCGATCTTCCAGGGATCGTGGGCATTGGATCAGCTCTGGCTGTTCTGGGTCGCGCCCATTGTTGGCGCGATTGTCGGCGCGCTGCTGTTCCGACTGATGACCGCCGACGACGAGCACGTCTGAGGGACGGCCGCGCGGGGGCTCTCGGGACTCTTATGATGTCGGTAATATTATGGTACGACAGAGATGTTGACCATCAAGGACGACGTTTGGAGAGACGAGAGATGGATTTTCGGTTGGTTGGCGCGTCGTTGGCCGGCCTGACGGGTTTGGTTGCATCCGCCGCGCAGGCGGTGCAGATCGACCCGATCCGCTATGACATGCGCAATGGCGAAAGCGGCACCTACACCTATCACGATGAAACCTACACCGGCTCCGGCAACAAGGCCGCGAATGGCGCGGCCTTGTCCGGCGGTGTCGGCGATCTGACCGATGGGGTTGTCGCCACCCAGAACTGGATCGACGCCGAAATCGCGCCGAACGGGCCCTATGTGGGCTGGTTCACCTTCGACCCCACCATCACCTTCTATTTTTCGGGCACGCCGACCATCAACCGCGTCGTGTTCCATTTCGACGATCCGAACGGCTTGGGCGGTGTGATGGCGCCGGCCGGGGTGACCGTCGACGGCGTGGCGCAGGCGATCGCCGACCCGGCCGGCTCGGCGCCGTTTGCGGTGGAGGTGACCGGGTTGAACATCGTGGCGTCCTCGTTCGACGTGGGCATCCAGCGCCGCGGCAGCAATATCTGGATCATGCTGAGCGAGGTCGAGTTCTTCGGCGATGCCGTGGCCGCGCCCACACCGGGCGTGTTGCCGCTGCTGGCGGTTGGCGCGGCGGGGCTCGCAGGGCTGGCGCGTCGCCGCGCGGCGTGACCGGCTCAGCCGGCGGCCCGCGTCTTGATCAGCGCCAGCGCGTCGCGCACGGCGGCCAGGCGCACGGCGCTGCGGTCGCCCGCATAGACCCGGTGCAGGGTTGCGGTCGGGCCGCCGCGGCTGGCAATGGCCAGGTGCACGGTGCCGACCGGTTTTTCCGGCGAGCCGCCGCCGGGACCGGCGAGGCCGCTGACCGCCACGGCCAGGTCCGCATCGTCGCCGGCAATGCGCAGCAGCCCCTCCGCCATTTCGGTCACCGTCTGGGGGGAAACGGCGCCATGGGCCGCCAGGGTTTCCGCCCGCACGCCCAGCACCTCGCGCTTGGCCAGGTTGGAATAGGTGACGAAGCTGCGGCCGATGCCATCGCTGGAGCCCGCGATCTCGGTCAATGCCGCGGCGATCAGGCCGCCGGTGCACGACTCCGCCGTGGCCGCCCGCAACCCGGCCCGGCGCAAGGCGGCCAGCGCCTCGGTCGCCAGGGCGACCACGTCGTCGGGAAACAGGCTCATACCAGGCCTCCGGATTGCAGCAGGACGAGAGCCAGCGCGGCATAGACGCCGGCGATCCAGTCGTCCGCCATGATCCCGAGTCCGCCGGGAAGCGTGCGGTCGGCCCAGGAGGCCGGCCAGGGCTTCAGGATATCGGCGGCGCGGAACAGAAGAAAGGCCAGGGCGATCTCCAGGGGCGCCAGCGCGGCGCAGGGCAGCAGGGCCAGCCACAGGCCCGCCACTTCGTCGATGACGACGGCGCCGGGGTCGTCCCGTCCCAGGGCGGCGGCATAGCGGCCGCCGGCCCAGATTCCGGCCAGGCTCACCGCCAGCGTGCCGATGGCCAGCAGTTCCACCCCGCCGGCCCAAAGCAGGAGCAGGCCCGGCGGCAGCGCCGCCAGTGAGCCCCAGGTGCCCGGCGCCTTCGGCAGCAGGCCGCTGCCGAACCAGGTGGCGAGGAGTTTTGCGATCATGGCGCCGGATCCCTGCCGCCCGCTTCCGCGCTCTCTGGCGTGCCCGCCGGCAGTTCCACCGTGGCGACCGCGTGGGCGGCGATGCCTTCCTCGCGGCCGGTGAAGCCCAGGCGCTCGCTGGTGGTGGCCTTCACCGCCACCCGGTCGGGCGCAAGGCCGGCCAGGGCGGCGATGCGGGCGCGCATGGCGTCGCGATGCGGGCCGATCTTCGGCCGCTCGCAGACCAGGGTCAGGTCCAGGTGCAGCACTCGCCCGCCGCGCGCGGCGACGCGCGCCATGGCATGGCGCAGGAACACGGCGCTGTCCGTTCCGGCCCAGGCCGCTTCGGAGGGCGGGAAGTGCTGGCCGATATCGCCCTCGGCCAGCGCGCCATAGAGCGCATCGCAGAGCGCGTGCAGGCCGACATCGGCATCGGAATGGCCGGCCAGCCCGCGGGTGTGCGGGATGCGCACGCCGCCGAGCGTGACATGGTCGCCCGCGCCCGCGGCGCCCGCGGCGCCCGTGGCGCCCTTCGGTTCCGCGAACGCGTGCACGTCATAGCCGAACCCGGTGCGGGTTTCGCGTGTCGCCGCCAGCAGCGCCGCCAGCCGGGCGAGGTCCGCGGCGGTGGTGACTTTCAGCAAGATGTCGTCTCCCTCGACCAGCCGGACGCGGTGGCCTGCCGCCTGCATCAGGTCGGCGTCGTCGGTGAAATCCTCGTGCGGCGCGGCGCGGTGGGCCGCCAGGATCGCCGCGAAATCGAAGCCCTGGGGGGTCTGGGCGCGCCAGAGGCCCGCGCGCGGCACGGTTTCGGCAATGGCGCCGGCGCCATCGGCCCGTTTCAGCGTGTCCACCACGGCCAGGGCGGGGATGGCGCCCGGCGCATCCGCCAGCGCCGCCAGCACCCGGTCCACCACCGCCGGCATCAGCAACGGCCGTGCCGCGTCGTGGATCAGCACCCGCGCCGGCGGCTCCGGCAGGTTCGCCAGGGATTCCAGGCCGTTGCGCACCGATGCCTGCCGCGTCGGGCCGCCCGCGACGGCCGGCAACAACGGCAGGCCGGCGGTGGCGCGGGCGTAGGCGGCGCCGTCGTCCGGGTGGATCACGCAGGCCACCGTGCCGATCGCCGGATGCGCCAGCAGCGCCGCCGCCGCCCGGCGCAGCAGCGGCTGGCCGCCGAGGCAGGCGTATTGTTTCGGCGCCGCGCCGGCGAAGCGGCTGCCGCGGCCGGCGGCGACGATCAGGGCGGCGGTCTGGGGTAGGGACTCGGGTCGGGTCTCGGGCATGCGTCCCGATAGCACGGGCACCGCAAACGCAACAGAGGGCTTGCAATCTGTGTGCGGTGCACCTAAATTGCTCAAGAATTCATCATTTAGGAAAATGAACAAGATTTATGCAGATGCTCCTCGAATCTGTGCCCGATGCCAGTGCAATCCTGGAAGCGCTGTCGGCTGCGGTGTTGGTGATCGATGCCAATGACGTGGTGCGGCAGGCGAATTCGTCGGCGGAGCAGATCCTGCAAACCAGCCGGCACGGCCTGATCGGGCAGCGACTGGACGCACTCATCCCCGCCGATTCGCCCCTGCACGCGCTGGCGCGCCAGGTGCGCGGCAGCGTTGCCAGCATTGCCGACCACGGCATCCCGCTGGAGACGCCGCGGGTGTCGATCCCGGCGGTCTCGGTGCAGCTTTCCCCGGTGCTGGACGCCGACGGGCGCGACCAGGGCTGGATCGTGCTGTCGATCTCGCCGCACACCATTGCCCAGCGGGTCGACCAGCAATTGCTGCACCGCCATGCCGGCCGCTCGGTCGCGGCCATGGCGGCGCTGCTGGCGCACGAGGTCAAGAACCCCCTGGCCAGCATTCGCGGCGCCGCCCAGCTGCTGGAAATGGCCGCGTCGGCGGAGGATCAGGAACTCGTCACCCTGATCTGCGACGAGGTGGACCGCATCAATGGCCTGGTCGAGCGCATGGGCCTGGTGGCCGACCCGCGCGGACTGGAGCGGGGGCCGGTGAACATCCACGAGGTGCTGGAGCGCGCCCGGCGCATCGCCGAAACCGGCTTTGGCGAGGGCATTCGCCTGATCGAGCGCTACGACCCCTCGCTGCCGCCGGCCTTCGGCCATCGCGACCAGCTGATCCAGGTTTTCGTCAACCTGCTGAAGAACGCGTGCGAGGTGGTGAGCCGGGACCGGGGCGAGATCGTGCTCTCCACCGCCTACGAGCACGGCGTGCGCCTGATGGTGCCGGGTGCGGCCAAGCCGGTGGACCTGCCGCTGGTGGTGCGCATCCAGGACAACGGGCCCGGCGTGCCCGACGACATGCGGGCGCACCTGTTCGATCCGTTCGTCTCGGCCAAGCCGGGCGGGCACGGGCTCGGGCTGGCGCTGGTGGCGAAAATCGTCAGCGAGCACGGGGGTTTGGTGGAATGCGACAGCGAGCCGGGGCGGACGGTCTTCACCGTCATGTTGCCGGTGGCAGCGGGGACGCTATGAACGATCCGGGTGTAATCACTGCGAACGATTCGCGTAGGAGAGTGGCAATGAAGCCGGCAACCATCCTGATTGCCGATGATGACCGGGCGATCCGCACGGTGCTGACCCAGGCGCTGGGCCGGGCGGGCTACGAGGTCCGGGCGACGGCGCACGCGGCGACGCTGTGGCGCTGGGTCGAGGATGGCGCCGGCGATCTCGTCATCACCGACGTGGTGATGCCGGACGAAAACGGCCTGGATCTGGTGCCGCGCATCAAGAAGCGCCGGCCCGACCTGCGCGTCATCGTCATGAGCGCGCATTCCACCCTGCTGACCGCGGTCAAGGCGACCGAGCGCGGCGCCTTCGACTATCTGCCGAAGCCGTTCGACCTGCGCGAACTGGTGCGCACGGTCGAGCGTGCGCTGAGCGAGCCGGCCAATGCGGTCGCCGCCGACAGGAATCACGAGGAAGAGGACCTGCCGCTGATCGGTCGCTCGCCGGCGATGCAGGAAATCTACCGGGTGCTGGCCCGCCTGATGAGCACCGACCTGACGGTGATGATCCACGGCGAAAGCGGCACCGGCAAGGAACT
The DNA here is from genome assembly GCA_020638555.1 of Alphaproteobacteria bacterium. NCBI lineage: Bacteria > Pseudomonadati > Pseudomonadota > Alphaproteobacteria > Alphaproteobacteria bacterium. Next base: position 614,444 of record JACKII010000001.1, read on the forward strand.
GGTCGCCCACGCACTGCACGATTACGGCCGCCGCCGCCACGGCCCGTTCGTCGCCGTGAACATGGCCGCCCTGCCACGCGAACTGATCGAAAGCGAGCTGTTCGGCCACGAGAAGGGCGCCTTCACCGGTGCGGTGCAGCGCAATGCCGGCAAGTTCGAGCAGGCGGCCGGCGGCACCCTGTTCCTGGACGAGATCGGCGACATGCCGCTGGAGGCGCAGACCCGCCTGCTGCGGGTGTTGCAGGAGGGCGAGTTCACCACCGTCGGCGGCCGCACGCCGATCCGCGCCGACGTGCGCATCGTCGCCGCCACCCACCGCGACCTGCGCCAGTTGATCCGGCTGGGGCAGTTCCGCGAGGACCTCTACTACCGCCTGAACGTGGTGCCGATCCGCCTGCCGCCGCTGCGCGAACGGCTGGAGGACGTGCCGGACCTGGTGCATCACTTCCTCTCCCGCGTGGCCCAGGAGGGGCTGCCGCAAAAGCAGATCGAGCCCACCGCCATCGCCCGCCTGCGCCAGCACCGCTGGCCCGGCAATGTGCGCGAACTCGAAAATCTCGTGCGCCGGCTGGTGGCGCTCTACACCGACGACGTCATCCGGCTCGAATCGGTGGAGATGGAGCTGGCCGACATTTCCGCGCCGCCCGAACCGGAAGGGGGCGGGGCCACCGTGCCGGCGGACGAGGGCCTGGAAACCGCGGTGGAGCGGGTGCTGAAACGCTATTTCGACGCCCATGACGACCTGCCGCCGCCGCCGGGCCTCTATGACCGGGTGCTGCGCGAGGTGGAGGCGCCGCTGATCCGGCTGTCGCTGGCTTCCACGCGCGGCAACCAGATCCAGGCTGCCAAAATGTTGGGCTTGAACCGCAACACGTTGCGCAAGAAGATCAAGGATCTTGGCATTCCGGTAATTCGCGGCCTCTCCTGATCCGATCCAGCACGAGCCGCGGGAAGCGGCTCGGCGCGATGATGGGTTATGTGGCGGCGTTTTCCTGCTCGGTCGGGCTGGGCCTGGCGGTCGCGGTGGCGCGGTTTGCCTACGAAGGTGGCACCAATGGCGTCACCGTAGCGGCCCTGCGCGCAACCCTGCTCGTCCTGCTGACGGGTGCCTATTGTCTGGCCACCGGGCGCAGCCTGCGCCTGTCCTGGCGGCTCTGGTTCCTGTGCTTCCTGCTGGGCCTGCCCATGGCGGTGATGTTCTATGGCAACATCGCCGCCGTGCAGTTCATCCCGATCGGGCTGGCCGCGCTGCTGTTCTTCACCTTTCCGCCGCTGATCGCCCTGGGTGAGGCCGCCTTGGCCCGGCGCTGGCCCGGCGGCGTGCAGGTGGCCTCGGTGCTGATCGCGTTTGTCGGCCTGGCGCTGATGCTGGGGGTCAGCTTCGAGACCGCGCACCCGCTGGGCGTCGCCCTCAGCCTGTCGGCCTCCATCGCCACCACCGTCAACGTCATCGGCAGTGCCCGGGTTCTGCCCAAGGGCGACCGCTGGGTCATGTTCTGGCACATGGCCGTGGTGGCGGCGCTTTGCCTGATCGCGGTCGCGGTGGCCCGCGATGCGGTCGTCCTGCCGACGGCGCCGGTCGGCTGGGCCGGCATGATTGGCGTCGCGCTGTTGCAGGCCAGTTCCATCCCGTTGTTCTATGTCGCCATCCACCATATCGGCCCGGCCAAGAGCGCCATGCTCACCAACCTGCAACCGGTGGTCAGCATTGTCGCGGCCTTCCTGTTGTTCGGCGAGTTGCTGACGCCGTTGCAGTCCGCCGGCGCGGCGCTGGTGCTGGGCGGCATCGTTTTGATGCAGGCGAGCGAGGTGCGCCGGCGTCGCTAAAGCGGCGTCGAGGCCCTTAGCCCGCGGCGGCGGGGCCCTTTGCCCGCGGCTGCGGGCCTGTGTATACCTGCGGCCTCGCCCGCCCCCCACTGCCCGGAGCCTCGCCGCCGATGAGCCCGATCCCGGCCGATTTTCCCGCGGCCTACCGCATTTCCGACCCGATCGACCCGCACGAGATCGCCACCGGCCCGTTCTACGAGCCGCTGGAGGCCGCCGGCGACCCGCGGGTCGTGCTGCTGGTGGAGGAGAAGCACTGCAACTCCGCCGGCACCACGCATGGCGGCTTGCTCATGACCATGGCCGACCTCACCCTGTGCGCGGCGGCGCGGGAAGGGCTGCCGGGCGAGCGGGCGATCACGGTGCAGTTGGACGCCCAGTTCATCGCCTCCGGCGCCATCGGCGACTTTCTGGTGGCGCGCGGCGAGGTGGTGCGCCGCGGCGGCAAGCTGATCTTCGTGCGCGGCCAGATCACCTGCGGCGAGCGCGTGCTGCTGACCGCCAGCGCCGTCACCCGCCGCGTCAAACGCAACCCTGCGAGCTGATGCCATGCCCCTGTTCCGGTCCTTGCTGTTGCCCGCCGCCGTTGTGGCCACCGCTGCCACCGTTGTCATCGTCGCCGGCGGCGCCCTCACGGCCCGCGCCGGCACGCTCGACCGGCCGGAGGTCACGGACTACCGCGTCTGGGAGTCCACCCGCTGCTACAAGCCGCGGGCGCCGAACGTGCAGATCACCGATGCGGTGACCTTCAATCTGGCGGTCGAGGGCTTCAACCAGTATATGCTGCACATGCGCCGCTATCTGGAGTGCGCGGAGCAGGAGGCGAACGAGGATTATGCCAGCCTGAAACGGGTGCTGGAGCAGGGTTTGGCCCTGGTCCGCTCCGACTCGCTCCGCGATTTGCAGGACGCGCGCGAAAATATCGAACAATTCCGGTCGCTCTATGCGCCGGAGCCGCAGAATGGCGAAACGGCCACGCCGCCGCCATCGGGACAGAACTGATCCATGCCAACCGTCACCGCACCGAAAGTCGGGCTCGTCAGCCTGGGCTGCCCCAAGGCCCTGGTCGATTCCGAACGCATCGTCTCCCGCCTGCGCTCGGAGGGTTATGAGATCGTCGGCGACTATGCCGGCGCCGACCTGGTGCTGGTCAACACCTGCGGCTTTCTCGACTCGGCCCGGGCCGAGAGCCTGGAGGCGATCGGCGAGGCGTTGACGGAAAACGGCCGCGTGGTCGTGACCGGCTGCCTCGGCAAGGACGCGGACCTGATCCGGCGCGAGCACCCGGACGTGCTCGCCATCACCGGCCCGCACCAGTACGAGCAGGTGATGGGCGCGATCCACGACGCGCTGCCGCCGGCGCACGACCCGTTTCAGGATCTGGTGCCGGAGGCGGGGCTGCGCCTGACGCCGCGCCATTACGCCTATCTGAAGATTTCCGAGGGCTGCCACAACCGCTGTTCGTTTTGCATCATCCCGCATCTGCGCGGCGATCTGGTGAGCCGGCCGCTGGCCCAGGTGATGTTCGAGGCGGAAGCCCTGGTGCGGGCCGGCGTCAAGGAATTGCTGGTGATCAGCCAGGACACCAGCGCCTACGGCCTCGACCTGAAATACGCGCCCAGCACCTGGAAGGGCCGGGAATACCAGACCCGCTTCCTGGACCTGGCCGAAGCGCTGGGTTCGCTGGGGGCGTGGGTGCGGCTGCACTATGTCTATCCCTATCCGCACGTGGATCAGGTGCTGCCGTTGATGGCCGAGGGCAAGGTGCTGCCCTATCTCGACATTCCGTTCCAGCACGCCAGCCCGCGGGTGTTGAAGGCCATGCGCCGGCCCGCCAACCAGGAAAAGGTGCTGGACCGCCTGGCCGCCTGGCGCAAACAGGTGCCCGACCTCACCATCCGCTCCACCTTCATCGTCGGCTTCCCCGGCGAGACCGAGGCGGAGTTCGAGGAGTTGCTGGAGTGGCTGGAGGAGGCGCAGATCGACCGGCTCGGCTGCTTCCAGTATGAGCCGGTGACGGGTGCCCCCTCGAACGACCTGCCCGGCGCGGTACCCGATGCGGTGAAGCAGGAGCGCTTCGACCGGCTGATGGCGTTGCAGCAGGAGATCAGCGCGGCGAAGCAGATCGCCAAGATCGGCCGCGAGATCGACGTCATCATCGACGATGTCGACGAGGACGAGGCCATCGGCCGGTCCAGCGCCGACGCGCCGGACATTGACGGCCAGGTCTATCTGGACGGCGAGAATGAGCTGGAAATCGGCGAGATCGTCCGCGTCCGCGTCACCGATGCCGATGCCTACGACCTCTGGGGCGAGGTGGTGGAGTAGGGCGCCTGCCGCCTGCTGCCAACGGTCCCTGGTATAGAACCGCAGTCGCCGCGGCCCCATCCCCCGTCCCGCGCTTGACGCGGGACCCATGCCTGAGCCTTCCCGATACAGTCCGGAGCCTGGGAGACGCTCTCCGGCATGGCTCCCGCCTCCGCGGGAGAAGGGGGGCGCGAGGGCCAACGCCCCGTCCGGTCAGAACGGAATATAGTCCGGGTGGGCCTGGAGCGCCCGCCAGTGCTCTTCCACGTCCTCGCGCAGCAATTGGCGGGTGATGCCGGCCACCAGCATCTCCACCGTCAGGCGCAGCGTGCTGATCGAACAGCCGCTGGGGCCAAAGGAGAGCGTCGGGCCGAAGCTGAAATCGTGAATGCGCGAGAGCCAGGGCGCCGCGCCCGGCTCTTTCTCCATGAAGCCAAAATTGCGGTCCAGATAGGGATAGCGGGCCAGCCGCTCGTTCGCCTCGTCGGCCGGCGGGCGGTAGGCGTCGCGCCAGAGTTGCACCCGGTCGGCGAAGGGCGCCAGTTCCGGCCGGGCGGTCAGGTCCTGGTCGTGGCCGGTGCAGGCGATGACGAAATCGGCGGCGAAGGGTCCTTGCTCCGTATCGGCGATCACCCGGCCGCCCTCCGTCCGCGCGCCCCGCCAGTTGGCGCTGGTGTGCAGGTGGAAGCCCGGCAGCGACGAGACCTTGGCCCAGGTGTTGGGCGGCATCGCCATGCGCGTTTCCAGCACATAGGTCATGAAGCGCCAGCGCCATTCGTCGTCCAGTTCGTGGCAGTGGCGCAGGAAGCCGGCGCTCATCACCCAGCGATAGACCTGCTGGCGGCGGATGGTGTCGCGGCGGCAGAACATGTGCACGGCGTCCGCCCCGGCCTCCAGCGCGGCGATGGCGTTGTCGCCCGCCGAGGCGCCGATGCCCAGCACCGCCACGGTCTTGCCCTTGAGCGCGCCGAAGTCGATCGGGTCGGCGGCCTGGGCGCGCAGCTGCGCCGGCAGCGCCTCCAGATAGGGCGGCATCCACCAGCGGCCGGTGCCGTCATGCCCCGTCGCCAGCACCAGCCGGCGGCAGACCAGCCGCTCGTCACCCGCCGGCGTGCGCACGGTCAGTTCCAGGCCGACGGCATGGGGCCGGATCGCCGTCAGTTCGGTTTCGTTGCGGACCGGCAGGGCCAGCACCTTGCGGATCCAGACCAGATAGGCGTTCCATTGCGGCAAGGGCACCAGGTCGATGGCATCCCAGGACTCGTCGCCGAACGCGGCGCGGTGCCAGGCCTCGTAGGTCAGGTTGGGCACACCCTGGTCCGGCCCCGGATAGTGCTTCGGCGAGCGGATTTCCGGCATGCGGGCGAAATCGTGCCAGACGCCCTCGCGCCCCTCCGGCCGTCGGTCGATCAGCAGGACATTGTCGACCCCTTCGCGCCGCAACAGGCCGCCGACCGCCAGTCCGGCCTGCCCCGCGCCGGCGATGACGACATTGTGGACATGCGCCCCGTCCGGCGAGGCCTTGGGCGGCACCCACAGCTTCTCGGGATGGCGCAGCGCGAACAGGTCGGCCTGCACCTGCTGCTCCAGGGCCGCCAGCCGACGCTCGGCATCGGCCAGTGGGGTGAGAACGGGGGGAGCGGTCATGGCGGAACACTGCGGGCGACGGATAGCGATCCTGAAGGCATAGGCCGGTCAGCCGGCGGCGTCGATGGACTTGGCCAGGATCTGGCTGATTTCGGTCAGCGTCCGGCCGCTTTCCGCGCGCCATTGGTTCAAGGCCGCCTGCACCTTGGCGAAGTCGCGCTTGGTCTTGGGCGGTTTGTCGACGACGCCGGCCCGGATCAGCGCGGCGACGCCGTCGCGCCCGAACACCATGCCGTCGCAGCCGAGGAAGCGCAGGGCATAGGCCGCGGAATTGCCGCCGAGGCGGTTGCCCCGTGTTCGGAGCAGGTCCAGCAGGCCGACGAAATCGTCGGCCGGCCAGTCCGCGAACAGCGCGGCGGCACTGCCGTGCTCTACGGCGACGTCGCGCAGCAGGGCGGCGTTGAAGGCAACGCTCGCGATTTTCGGCGGCGAGCGGACGATGCGGGTGTCCTGGGCCAGCGTGTCCAGGTCGTCCGGCGTCAGGCCGGCGCAATAGGCGATGTCGAAGCCGTGGAAAGCCTCTTCGAAGCCCGGCCATTTCGCGTCGATCACCTTCCACGACATGCCGGCCTGGAACACGACGCGGCTGAACATGGCGAGCCAGCGATGGTCGGGAATGGCCTTGAGTTCGTCCGCAGTCTTGGGCTTCGAAAGCCCGGCTTCCAGCGCGTCCGCGCCGCCGTGGCGGTCTGCGGCGAGGCGGTGGATTTCGGCGAAGGATTGCATGGGCAGGGCTCCCCGTAGGAGGTTAACCGATTGGCACTCTAACCGCTTTCCCGGACGGAGCCGGCCCGAAGGGCCGGTGCCGAGCCGGGACCTCTGGCCGGGGAGAACTCCCGGGGCTTGCATCGTACCCGGCGGGAGATCCCGGATCGCGGGCGCGGCCGCGTCCGGGAAAGCTCGGTTGTGGTTGGTAGGTTGCGGGTGTGAGGTTGCGGGTGTGAGGGTGCGGGTGTGAGGGTGCGGTTGGGGGGGCTGTCGGGAGGTTGCGGTTGGGAGAAAGAGTGACGTTGCCGCATCATCCGCGCGCATCGTGGCCTCCGCCTCTAGCGATCCGCGGGCTCGGCCAGTGCGTCGAACAGGGGCAGGCCGCCATCCGATGGGCCGAGCCTGGCCCGTTCCAGTTCCAGCAGCCGCTGTTTCGTCGCGACGCCCTCGCCGCCGGAAAAGCCGGTGAGCCGGCCGTTGGTGCCCATCACCCGATGGCAGGGGATGACGACCGGGATCGGGTTCTTGCCGCAGGCGCCGCCCACCGCCCGCGGGCTGGAATCGAGCGCTGCCGCCATCGCGCCATAGGTCAGCGTCTCGCCATAGGGGATTTGCTGCATCCGGCGCCAGACCCGTTGCTGGAACGGCGTGCCCGCCGGCGCTACCGGCAGGTCGAAGGTCTTGCGCTCGCCGCGCGCATAGGCCCGCACCTGGCGGCAGGCCTCGGCCAGCAGCGGCGGCGCGTCGGCGGCGGGCGCGCGTTCCGCGGCGTCCACCCAGCCGACGCGGACCACATAGCTCGCCGTCACCACCAGGAGCATGCGGCCGATTGCGGTGGCGATGATGGCCGAATGGGTCCGGGTTTCGGGCGCTTCAGGCATAGACATAGGTGATCACGAGACCGTCCTCGGTAAAGCTGACCGATGCGATATCGACCGCGCCATTGCCCGGCATGTGGTCCATCAGCGCGAACAGGGCCGAGCGGCCGTTCGGCGAGCCCAGCAGGGCGATGGCTTCCTCATCGGGTTCGGTCAGGGTCACCGTTCCGCCCTCGAACGCCGTGCGGTCGGTGTCGGCCATGAAGATGGTGGCGAGCGTCTGCGTGTTGCCGACCTGCTCGCGCGAGATGGATTGCAGCCGCCCGGAGACTTCGGCGTCGGGATGGGCCTTCCGGTAAACATGGGTCGCGATGACCTTCTGGAACCAGATGATGGTCGAATTCGGCAGCGGCGGATCGTAGACGTCGGTCTTGGCAAAGTCTGCGTCCATGGTCCGGTAGTTGATGCTGGCGTGGAACGCTCCGGTCCTGACGTTGAACGTGTTCGCGTACATCCAACTCTGATCGTCCTCGAAATCGTCGAACGCGGCATAGCCGGAAATTTCCTGCGGCAGGACATGGTCGGTGCGCGAACTGCGGTCGATGCAGACCGTGACCTCGTCGCCTCGGATCATCCAGAAATACTTGTAACCGGCGCCTAGCACATCGAGCACCACGGACCGATCGTCCCTGGCCGGAGCGTTTGCGGTTGCATCCGTGTACCAGGCCAACGCGTCGCCGATCAGGTCGCGGCCCTTGGTCAGGCTCGCCTGGTACTGGCGTTCCGCATCGGCAGGCTCATTCACGTTCTCGGACTCGTCGCCCATGTGAGCGTCAGCCAAGTCCTCGGTCGTTTGCTTTGCGGCGGGATCGCGTTTGCGTTGCAGCGGCTCGCCGCGGCGCGTCCTGCCGCTTGCGGTGCTCCGAACCGAACCGCCCGCCGCCCGTTGCCAGGCGTTCGCCTGCCGGGCCTGCGGGCTTTGCGTTGCCATTGCCTGCAACGCTTGCAGGGCCGGCCCGTTCGGGCCGTTGCCTCGCACTGCCGATGGCCGGCCGGGGGACGATTGCCGGGCCGAACCGGGTGCCTGAAGCCGCATCGACCTCCCTTTCTGCTGTCGTCCGGCCCGGGGGCCGGGTGTCCTTCCAGACGGTACGATCTTTCCGAAGATTCGGTCAACGACCGGGCGGGCCGCGGCGAAACGGCGGCGCCCGGATGGCGGGAAGGCCCCTGGACCGGGCGCCCGTCCGCGCCTAAGGTCCGCCGCAAATCCCACGGCACATTCCGCCGGGATCGGCCCCGGAGGCGGGGCGCGCGAAGAAGGAGACCAGCAGCATGACTCAGCCAGGCGGCGTGTGGGTGGCGGCGTTGACGCCGATGAACCCGGACCTTTCCCCCGATACCGCGAAATTCGTCGCCCACTGCCGCTGGCTGCTGGACCAGGGGGCGAACGGCCTGGCGGTGCTGGGCACCACCGGCGAGGCGAACTCGTTCAGCGTTGCGGAGAAGCGCAAGCTGCTGGACGCGGTGGCCGAAGGCGGTATCGCCGGCAGCCAGATGCTGCCGGGCACCGGCTCCTGCGCCATTCCCGACACGGTGGAACTGACCAGGCACGCGCTCAGCCATGGTGCTGCCGGCGTGGTGATGCTGCCGCCATTCTACTACAAGAACGTCTCGGACGACGGCCTCTATGCCGCCTATTCCGAGGTGATCCAGCGGGTCGGCGATGCGAAGCTGCGCATCTATTTCTACCATTTCCCGCAAATGTCGGCGACGCCGATCAGCCACGACCTGATCGAGCGGCTGTTGAAGGCCTATCCGACCACGATCGCCGGCATCAAGGATTCCAGCGGCAAGCTCGACAACATGCTGGAAATGTGCCGCCGCTTCCCCGGCTTCGGTGTCTTTGCCGGCTCGGAGCAGTTCCTGCTGCCGGTGCTGCGCGCGGGCGGCGTCGGCTGCATCAGCGCCACCGCCAACGCCACGGTCGCTCTCTGTGCCGAGGTGCTGGCGAAGAAGGACGACCCCCAGGTCGACGCGATCCAGGAAGAACTCACCGCCCAGCGGCTCGCCATTCAGAGCCAGGTGCTGATCCCGGCGTTGAAGGCCATCGCCGCGCGCCATACGGGCGACAAGGGCTGGCTGACGACGCGCCCGCCGGTGGTGGCGCTCAGCGCCGAGGAAGAGGCGGCCCTGTTCGCCGCGCTCGACGGCACCCGGTTCCAACTGGCGGCCTAACGATGCGCGCCTATCGCTATCTGACCGGTAAGGACGATTCGGCCTTCTGCCACCGGGTCACCGCCATGCTGAACAAGGGGTGGGAGCTGCATGGCGCGCCCACCCTGACCTATGACGCCGAGCGCAAGACGGTGATTTGCGGCCAGGCGGTGGTCAAGGACGTGCCCGACCGCGACTACGAACCGGGCATGGCCCTGGGAGAACTGTAACGGGAGACCTGTAGCGCGGTTTCTTTTCCCGCGGGCTCACCAGCCCAGCTTCCCTGTCCCCGCGGAAGCGGGGACCCATGCCGGAGAGGCCATTACAGAGTCCGTGTCCTTGGGAGAAGCTCTCAGGCATGGGCTCCCGCTGGCGCGGGAGAGGGGATGAGGAGGGGGCAACCCGTGCCGAAAACGCGCCATCCGGGGCCGCTCGCGGCGTGCGAACACCGGTGACGGTCCTGTTCGCGAGAGCGACCGGTCCCGGCCCTCCGCTCCACGGCGGCCGGGAAACGCCGGTGCTGCAAGCGTGTGCGCGGTGCGCTACCGCCCCTTGAATACCGGCTTGCGCTTCTCGGCGAAGGCCAGCATGGCTTCCTTGCTGTCCTCGTACTTGCCCAGTTCCGCGGTCATGTTCTGCTCGAAGCGGTAGCCGTCGCGCAGGCTCATATCCTCGATCGTGTTGAGCGCGTGCTTGGCAAGCGTCATGGCGATCGGGCTCTTGGCGGCGATATCGGCGGCGAGCGTCATGGCCTCCGGCATCAACTGCGCCAGCGGCACGCACTTCTCGACCACGCCCAGGCGCGCCAGTTCCGGCCCGAACAGGCGCTGGCCGGTGAACATCATCATGCGCGTCTTGGAATGGCCGAACAGGCGCATGGTGTGGCGGCCGCCGCCCAGCAGGCCGACATTGATTTCGGGCAGGCCCAGATTGCCTTCCTCCGCCGCCAGCAGGATATCGCAGGAGGCGGCCACCGCCAGGCCCGCGCCCAGCGCCGGGCCGTTGATGGCGCCGATCACCGGCTTCTTGCACTCCACGATGGCATGGAAGCACTCGCGCGCGCGGCGGCTGTGCTGCCACTGCTCGCCGGGCCCGCGCTCCTTGCCGGCGCGGCCGCGAATGTCGGCCCCGGCGGAGAAGCACTTGCCGGCGCCTGTCAGCACGGCGACGCGCACGTCGGCCAAGTCGCTCAGCGTGTCGAAGGCCAGCATCATGTCCTCGTGAAAGCGCTGGTTCTGCGCGTTCACCGGCGGGTTGTTCATGGTGACGACGGCGATGTGGTCGGCGATTTCGACCTGGACCATTTCCAGGCCGGAGAGTTCGGACATGGCGAGAATTCCTCGATTCGGCGCGGTTCGTGTGCGGATCGGCCCAGGCTAGCCCGCGGCCCGGCGCCCGTCCATGCCCGCCCCGGCAAGGTGTACGATTTGTCCGCGCGCCGGCTCAGCGGGCGGCCCGGATCGCGCGCCGGGCCCGCATCTGTCCCAGATTGACAAGCGCCAGCCCGGCCACCATCAGGCCGATGCCGATCCAGACCCACAGGCTGTGCCGCTCGCCGAAAATGAGCATGCCGGCCAGCACGCCGATGCTGACCACCAGATAGCCGACCTGGCTCAGATAGACCGGGCCGGCCATGCGGATGATCTGGAAATACAGCACATAGGCCGCGCTCGACGACAGGCCGAGCCAGAGCACCATATGGCTCGCCGGCCAGACCGGCGGCCAGGGCACCGCGTCGGAGCCGCTGGCCAGCAGGATCGCCAGATAGAACAGCGTCGCCACCGCCAAAAACCCGTTGGCGAGCGTCATCGCATCGGTCTCGCGCGGCATGTACCGGCTGATCACCACGGCGGTCACGCCATACAGGCAGGGGGTGAGCAGCCCCAGCGCCACCCATGGCACCATGGCGGCGTCCGGCAGGCTGTTGGCCGGCAGCAGGATCACCAGCGTGCCGACCAGCCCCAGGCCGATGCCGATGGCGCGCACGGCCTGGAACCGCTCCTGCCGGGCCGCGAGCGCGATGGCGTAGGTGAACACCGGCGCGGTCGCGATCACGGTCGACAGAATGCCGGCCGGCACGTGCTGCACCACGATCACGTTGTTCAGGCTGGGAATGGCGAAGCCGATCAGGCCGCTGGCCAGGTAATAGCGCAGATGGCGGCCGTTCAGCGGCGGCGGCTTGCGCCGGATCGCCGACACCAGGCTCAGCACCAGAAAGGCGATCAGCGCGTACCAGAACACGACCGAGATCGGCCCGAACGCCGCGACCGCCAGCTTGCTGGTGCTGACCGACAGGCCCCAGATCGCGCCCAGGGTCAGCAGGAAACCGAAAGCGAGACCCATGAATCCCGGCTAGTCCGCGCATCCTTCGAGCAGGACCAGTTGCGCTTCCGAGGCCGGCTGGCGCAGCTGGATCGCGGCCTGATAGGCCTCGGACTCGTAGAAGGCGCGGGCCTTTTCCATGGAATCGAACCGGATCACCACCATGCGCCGGTCCTCCTGCGGCCCTTCCAGCGTCTCCATCGCGCCGCCGCGCACCACGAACTCGCCGCCGAAGGCCGCGATGCAGCCCGGCGTGACCGCGCGGTATTTGGCGTACTGGTCCGGATCGGTAACATTGACGCGGGCAATGACATAGGCAGGCATGGATCGTTCCTCTTAGAATGGGCGTCTGGACGGAAGTCCAATAGTCTGGCCCAGCCGCCAGCGATAGACCATATGCTACAAAAAGGCTGCCCGCAGCCACACCGAGCCCTGCCTGGAGGAGGCACCCATGACCGACGAATTGTTCCCGGTCACGCCGGCCGTCGCCCAAAGCGCCCATGTCGACCGCGCCGCCTATGACGAAATGTACCGCCGCTCGGTCGAGGATCCGGAAGGGTTCTGGGGCGAGCACGGCAAACGTATCGACTGGTTCAAGCCCTATACCAAGGTGAAGGACGTCTCCTACGCCAAGGACGACCTGCACATTCGCTGGTTTCACGACGGCACCACCAACGCGGCCTACAACTGCCTGGACCGCCACCTGGAGACCCGCGGCGACCAGACCGCCATCATCTGGGAAGGCGACGATCCGGCGGAGTCCAAGCACATCACCTATCGCGAACTGCACGAAGAGGTGTGCAAGTTCGCCAATGTGCTGAAAGCCCAGGGCGCCAAGAAGGGCGACCGCGTCACCATCTATCTGCCGATGATCCCGGAAGCCGCGGTGGCGATCCTTGCCTGCGCCCGCATCGGCGCCATCCACTCCGTCGTGTTCGGCGGCTTCTCGCCGGAAGCGCTGCACGGCCGGATCGAGGATTGCGATTCCCGCCTGGTCATCACCGCGGACGAGGGGCTGCGCGGCGGCCGCACCGTGCCGCTGAAGGCCAACACCGACCAGGCGCTCAACCATTGCAGCAAGCCGGTGCGCAGCATCGTCGTCCGCCGCACCGGCAACCCCGTCACCATGGTGAGCGGCCGGGACGTCTGGTATCACGACGAAATGGCCAAGGTTTCGGCCGACTGCCCGCCGGAGGAAATGAACGCGGAAGACCCGCTGTTCATCCTCTACACCTCGGGCTCGACCGGCAAGCCGAAAGGGGTGTTGCACACCACCGGCGGCTATATGGTCTTCACCGCCATGACCCACCACTACACCTTCGACTATCGCGAGGGCGAGGTCTATTGGTGCACCGCCGACGTGGGCTGGGTCACGGGCCACAGCTATATCGTCTATGGCCCGCTGGCCAACGGCGCCATCTCGCTGATGTTCGAGGGCGTGCCGAACTACCCGACCGTCAGCCGCTTCTGGGAGGTGTGCGACAAGCACCAGGTCGCGATCTTCTACACCGCGCCGACGGCGATCCGCGCGCTGATGCGCGACGGCGACGAGCCGGTGAAGCGCACCAGCCGCCAGTCGCTGCGCCTGCTGGGCTCGGTCGGCGAGCCGATCAACCCGGAAGCCTGGCTCTGGTATCACAAGGTGGTGGGCGACGGCCGCTGCCCCATCGTCGACACCTGGTGGCAGACCGAAACCGGCGGCCATATGATCACGCCGCTGCCGGGCGCGACCGACCTGAAGCCGGGCTCGGCGACGCTGCCTTTCTTCGGCATCAAGCCGGCGCTGGTCGACGACCAGGGCGCGCTGCTGGACGGCGCCACCAGCGGCAATCTGGTGATCCTGGACAGCTGGCCGGGCCAGATGCGCACGGTCTATGGCGACCATGACCGCTTCGTCGAGACCTATTTCGCCATGTATCCGGGCATGTATTTCTCCGGCGACGGCGCCCATCGCGACGAGGACGGCTATTACTGGATCACCGGCCGCGTCGACGACGTGATCAATGTCAGCGGTCACCGCATGGGCACGGCCGAGGTGGAAAGCGCGCTGGTGGCCCACCCGAAAGTGGCGGAAGCCGCCGTGGTCGGCTATCCGCACGACCTGAAGGGCCAGGGCATTTACGCTTATGTCACCCTGATCGCCGGCGTGGAACCATCGGACGCGCTGCGGGCGGAACTGGTGCGCTGGGTGCGGACCGAGATCGGCCCGATCGCCTCGCCGGACCTGATCCAGTGGGCACCGAGCCTGCCCAAGACCCGCTCCGGCAAGATCATGCGCCGCATCCTGCGCAAGATCGCGGAAAACGACTTCGGCAATCTGGGCGACACCTCCACCCTGGCCGAGCCGCAGGTGGTCGACGACCTGATCGAGAACCGCCAGAACGAGTAGGCGCACCGCCCGCCGCCCGGTCCCCAGGGATCGGGCGGCTAAAGCGGAGCCTTTTCCCGTTGGCTCACCATGCCATCTTCCCTGTCCTGTGAGAAGCTCTCAGGCATGGCCTCCCGCGTCCGCGGGAGATGGGGCAGATGAGGGGTTTAACCAGGACCGAAAGCGCTCTATTGCGCCAGCGCTTCCAGGAAGGCCGAGCCGAATTCCTGGCCCTTGCGCGCGCCGACGCCGTACAGCGCCCCCAGCTCCGCCAGCGTGCGCGGCCGGGCCAGCGCCATTTCCCTGAGGGTGCGATTCGAGAAGATCACATAGGGTGGCACGCCGCGCCGGGCGGCCATCTGCGCCCGCAGCTTGCGCAGGCGCTCATAGGTCTCGGCCGCTTCGCCGGTCAGGTCGGCCTCGTCGCCCGCCGCCGCCGCCCGTCGCAGCCTGGCCGTGGTCGCGGCCTTCGGGTCGCGCACCAGTTGCACCTTGCGCTCGCCCTTCAGCACCGCGCGGGCATGCTCGCCCGGGATCAGGCCGCCATGGCCCTCGAAATCGCTGCGGATCACGTCGGCGGCCATCAACTGCCGGGCGATGGTCCGCCATTCGGCCTTGGAGTGCTCCTGGCCGACGCCGAAGGTCGGCAGCCGGTCGTGGCCGAGCTTGACGATGCGCTCGCCGCTCTCGCCGCGTAGGATGGCGATCAGGTGCTCGGCGCCGAAGCGCTGGCCGGTGCGCACCATGGCGGAGAGGAATTTCTGCGCCGCAATGGTGCCGTCCTCCTTCGCCGCCGGGGTCAGGCAGCGGTCGCAATTGCCGCACGGCTCGTGCCGGCTTTCGCCGAAATAGGCCAGCAGCGCCTGGCGGCGGCAATCCCCGGTCTCGGCCAGCGCCAGCAACTGGTTCAGGCGCATGTGTTCGATGCGCTTCTGCTCCGGCGCCTTCTCCGAACTTTCGATCAGATCGCGGCGCAGCTTGATGTCGTCGGCGCCGAACAGCATCAGCGCCTCCGCCGGGTCGCCATCGCGGCCGGCGCGGCCGATTTCCTGGTAATAGCTTTCGATCGAACTGGGCAGGTCGTGGTGGCAGACAAAGCGAATGTCCGGCTTGTCGACGCCCATGCCGAAGGCGATGGTGGCGCACATGACCAGGCCGTCCTCGGCGATGAACCGGTCCTGGATCGCGTCGCGCTGCTCAGCCGGCAAGCCCGCATGATAGGCGAGCGCCGGAATGCCGTCGGCCTGCAACGCCGCCGCCACATCCTCCACCCGCTTGCGGCTGCGGCAGTAGACGATGCCGGCCGCCCCCTTGTGCCGTTGCACGAAGGCCTTCACCTGCGCCTTGACGCCGGTCTTGGGCTGGATGGCGAGGCGGATGTTCGGCCGGTCGAAGCCGGAGACGAACACCCGCGCCTCCTGGCCCGGAAACAGCTTGTCCAGGATATCGCGCTGGGTCGCGGCGTCGGCGGTGGCGGTCAGCGCCATGCGCGGCACGTCAGGCAGGTGCTCGGCCAGGGTCGAGAGGCGCAGATAGTCCGGGCGGAAATCGTGGCCCCACTGGCTGACGCAATGGGCCTCGTCGATGGCGATGCGGCCGGGGCGCAGATTGCGCAGCCGGCCCAGCATGTCGTCGGAGAGCAGCCGCTCCGGCGAGACATAGAGCACCCGCAACTCGCCATTGTGCAGCGCCGCCAGGACGCGGCGATTGTCCTCCGGGCTGTTGGCGGAGTTGACCGTGCCGGCCGGCACGCCCGCCGCGGTCAGGTTCGCCACCTGGTCGCGCATCAGCGCGATCAGCGGCGAGACCACCACCGAAAGGTCGTCCCGCACCAGGGCCGGAAGCTGGTAGCAGAGCGACTTGCCGCCGCCGGTCGGCATGATCGCCAGCACCGGCTCGCCCGCCAGCGCCGCCGCGATCACCGGCGCCTGGCCGGGGCGGAAATCGCTGTAACCCCACACATCGTGCAGCACCGCACGCGGATCGGGCTCGCTGCGAGGCATGGAGTCGAGACTTTCGGGTGCGAACAGGTCGCCGTCGGGCATGGAAGCGGACCACGGCTTGGGCAGGATGAGCCCTCGCATCCGACCGGGATTCGCTGAGTGCCGCAAGGGCGGATTCCGCCGCACGCGGTTGCCGTGGGGACGATTGCCTCTCGACCGGCGGGCGGGGCGGAGGCAATCTCTCCCGCTTGTTCGGGCGCCCCCTATCCGGGTTTCCCAGCCACGCCATGCCGAGAGACCCGTCCGTGACCCCGTCCAAACCGCCCGCCTATGCCTGGCTGATGACCGCCGTCTGCTTCTGGATGGCCCTGCTGGCCTGGGGCACGGTGTTTTATGGCAACACGGTCTATCTGCCGGCGCTGAAGGCCGCCCATGGCTGGAGCACCGGCCTGATCGCCAACGCTATGACCCTGTTTTTCTGGCTGGCGATCCCGGTGACGCTGCTGTTCGGCTGGATTGCGGACACGGTCGGCACCCGGCTGGCAGTCGCCTATGGCGGCCTGGCGGTCGGCGGCGGCGTCGCGGCCATGGGCTGGCTGACCGAGCCCTGGCAGCTTTACGCCGCCTATGCGCTGCTCGCCACTGGCTATCCGTTGCTGGCGACGCCGGCGATCAGCGCCTCGCTGGTGCCCTGGTTCGGCGCCCGGCTCGGCCTGCCGCTGGCGCTGGCGCTCACCGGCTCCAGCGTTGGCGGGGCGGTGAGCGTGCCCTTGATGGTGCAGGCCAGCACCGATTACGGCTTCCGCGCCACCGTGAGCGTGATCGGCGGGCTGGTGGCCGTGACCATGGTGCCGCTGGCGCTGCTGGCATTGCGCCGGCCGGCGGGGGCCGACCGGCCAGCCGCCCACCGTGCCGAGACCAGTTTCACGCTCGGCGATGCGTTGCGGACGCCGCGCTTCTGGCGGATCGCGCTGGCGGGTGGCCTGGGGTATGCGAGCCAGGTCGGCTATCTGTCCCACCAGCTCGCCTATCTGGGCGAGAGTCTGAGTGCGGCGGAGGCCTCCTACGCCATCAGCGTCGGCGTTCTGTCGGGTGCGGTGGGCCGGTTGGTGACCGGGTGGCTCAGCACGAGGATGCCGCTCGCCTGGCTGGCCGCCGCGACCTATCTGACCCAGGCCGTCGGCATCGCCATCGTGTTGCGGGCGGATGGGTTGCCGGCGATCTATCTTGGCTCCGCGGTGGCGGGGTTCGTGATCGGCAATATCGTCATGCTGCCGCCGCTGCTGTTGCGCGACGCGTTCGGTCCGGCCGCCTATGGCCGGGTCTACGGCTTTGCCAATATCGCGCTTTACACCGGCGCGGGCGTGGGGCCGGGGCTGGCCGGCTGGCTGCGCGACGGCACCGGCTCCTATGGCGGTGCGCTGATGACGTTTGTTGCCTTCCACATGGTGGCCGCTGTTATGCTGCTGTTCCCCGGCATCCGGCCGCCCCGCAACCAGACCGAAAAACCCAGACCGTAACGAGGAACCGCCAGTCCCATGAGCCAAGCCGCCAATCCCCGCCCCACCACCGTCCGCCTGCAACACATGGTCCGCGCCTATCGCGAGGCCGCGGCCCTGATGGCCGCCGTCGAACTGGGCCTGTTCACCAAGATCGCCGAAGGCCACGACACCGAGGCCGATCTCAGCCGGGCCATGGGTGTGACGCCGCTGCACGGCGAGCGCATCATCGTCGCCTGCGTCGGCCTGGGTCTGGTGGAGCGGGACGGCGACAGGCTCCGCAACGCGCCCGACGTGGACCGGTTTCTGGTGCAGGGCCAGCCGCACTATGCCGGCGAATGGATGCTGTTCACCAAGCCGGACTGGGACCAGTGGGGCCGCCTGTCGGAGATCCTGAAGAACCAGACCCCGCCGCGCGCCGACAATGTGAAGGTGTCGGAATTCACGGTGGAGGATGCGCGGCGCTATCACCGCGCCACCTATTCCATCGGCCGCGGCGCCGGCCGGCTGTTCCTGCGCCAGGTGGACCTGACCGGCAAAAAGCACATGATCGACATCGGCGGCGGCTCCGGCGCTTATTGCATCGAGGCGGCGAAGCAATACCCGGGCCTGCGCGCCTCGGTGCTGGACCTGGGGTCGGTCGCCGTGGTGGCGCGGGAGTTCATCGCCGAAAACGGCGTTTCCGACCGGGTGGAGGCGCTGGCCTGCGACTTCAACAAGGACCCGTTCCCGGCGGGCGCCGACGTGGCGGTCATGGCCTCGAACCTGCCCATGTACGGGCGCGAGGAAATCGCCGCCGTGGTGAAAAAGGCGTTCGACGCGCTCGCCCCCGGCGGCGAGATGCATCTGGTGGGCGAGGCGCTGGACGCCGACCGCTCCGGCCCGGCGGACGCCGCGCTGTGGGGCCTGTCGGAGGCCATCGTCAACGGCACCGGCCTCGCGCACTCGACCGCGGACGTGGAGGGCTATTTCGCCGCCGCCGGCTTCCAGGACGTGCACACCGTACCCTTTGTCGAGGGCGTGCTGCAACGCACGGTCGGCCGCAAGCCCGGCTGAGATCGGGGCGCCGCTCCCGGCTGCGGGCGGTGATCGAAGGATGAGACCGGCCCCGGATGCCCGCTCCGCGAGTTCCGGAGTACAGGGGCCGCAATAGACTTTTCATCGGCAAGATGTTCCCCGGACGGTGCGGAGCGCCGATCCGGGGCCGCTCGCTCTCGCGAACGCCGCCGCCGCCGGTTTTCGCGCGCCCGCGCGCGGCTTCGCCTATGCCGCCACCCGGTAGCGCGCGACGAAATCCGCATCGATCGTCACGCCCAGGCCCGGCCGGTCCGGGATGGCCAGATGGCCGTCCACCACCGGGAAGTCTTCCACCACCAACTCGTGCAGCATCGGGTTGGCGCCCAGCGAGTATTCGACGATGAAGCCGCTGGTCGCCGCCGCCAGCACGTGCAGGCCGCTGGCAAAGCAGAGCGCGCCACCCCAGAGATGCGGCGCGAAGCGGATCTGGTAGGCGGCGGCAATCGCCTCGATCCGAACCGCTTCGGTGATGCCGCCCGCAATCGAGAGATCGGGCTGGAAGATGTCGGCGGCGCGCAACTCCGCCAGGTCGCGGAAGGCGAAGCGGGTGAACTCGCTTTCGCCGCAAGAGATCGGAATGTCGGTGGCGGCCCGCACCTCCGCCTGGCCGCGTTTGTCGTCGGCGGTGACGGGCTCTTCCAGCCAGTCGATGTTGCACTCGGCGACGGCGCGGCAGAACCGCTTGGCCTCGGCGACGGTGAAGGTGCCGTGGGCGTCGCACATGAGGGCGATGTCCGGCCCCAGATAGTCGCGCGCGGCATGCACCCGCTCGATGGAGTGGGCCAGCGTGCCGTCGCCGGAGCCGACGCGCATCTTCACCGCCCGGAAATTGCCGCGGTCGATATAGGATTTCAGCTCCGCCCCCACCTCGGCCGTGGGTTTCCAGCCGCCGGAGGCATAGGCCGGCATCGTCTCGTGCCGCTTGCCGCCCAGCAACTGGTGCACCGGCGCGTTCAGGCTCTTGCCGAGAATATCCCAGAGGGCCATGTCCACGCCGCTGATCGCGCTCACCACATGGCCGCGCCGGCCCAGCACCGGAAAGACATGGCCGCGGGCGATGGCGTAGTGAGCGCGGCTGCCATTGTACATCACGTCCCAGAGCCGCGAGATCTGCCGCGGGTCCTGGCCGATCAGCAGCGGCGCCAGTTCCTTCTCGACGATGGTGACCAGCCCGGCATTGGTGCCAGCGGAGCCGACCGCGGCCTTGGCCTCGCCATAGCCGGTGATGCCGGCATCGGTCTCGACCTCCACCAGCGTCGCGTCGAACGAGCGGGTCCGGCCGAAATCGGACGTGTGCTGCTGCGCCTCCGGAATCGGCACGGAAAGCCAGTGGGCGCGGATGGCGGTGATTTTCATGGGGCCGGTGTCCTGCCGGGGAAAGGAAAGGGTCAAGCTTCCCTTCCCCCGGCCCGGCGGTCAAGCGCACCCGGTGCCGGCGTGGGATGGCCGGCGCCGCGGAGCCGCCCGACCGGTCCTCACCCCTTGCCGATGGGGATGCGGGTGGATTTCGGCGCGGCCTCGGGCGGTTTCGGGATCGTCACCGTCAGGACGCCGTCCTTGAAGCTGGCCTTGACGCTGTCCGGGTCGGCCTTGAAGGCCAGCGGGATCGAGCGTTCGAAGCTGCCATAGGAGCGTTCGACAAGGCGGTAGTGCTTTTCCTTGTCCTCCTTGGTCTCCTCGGCCTTTTTCTCGCCCTTGATGGTCAGGATGTTGTCGACCAGCGAGAGGTGCATGTCGTCCTCGCTGACGCCGGGCAGTTCGGCGGTGACGGTCATTTCCCCGTCGGTTTCGGCGACATCGACGGTCGGGGCGAGGAAGCCACCACCCGGGGCGCTCCCCGGGGCACTCCAGGTGGCGGGCAGGCCGCGGCCGAACTGTTCGAACAGGCGGTTCATTTCCTGCTGCAACGAGCGAAACGGGTCCTTGTCGGACGATGGGCCCCAAAGCGAAGGAAGCAAACTCACGGCGGGTCCTCCTCTTGCGTGGACAATGCCTCGTGTGTGCGCAGCCGCCCGGCGAAACCGCGGGCGACGGCAATGATTTGGGCAGGGGTGCCGGTCGGAGCAATTGACCTGAGTCAAAATTCGACGGGTTTTAATTAAACGCAGACACAAGATAGTATGATGCGCGGAATTTACTGTTTTGAAAATGCCCATGGCCATGTTGGTTCATGGGATTGTTTGCCAAAAAGGCTGGCATTGCTTGCCTAGAACGCGGTGACGCTCACCCCGGCGAGCCTCGCGGCAACCGCCGCCCGGTCCGGCAGGGCGGTTTGGGCGCCGAAGCCGGTGCAGGCAAGGCCGCCGGCGGCGCTGGCGAGGCGGAGCGCCTCGGGCAGGGGGGCGCCTTCGGCCATGGCCGTTGCCAGGCCGCCGACAAAGGCATCGCCGGCGCCGGTGGTATCGACGATGGCGACCGGCAGCGCCGACGCACGCCAGGCCTCGCCGGCGGCGGTCGCCGCCAGGGTGCCGTCGCCGCCCAAGGTCACGATCACGGTCGCGCCGAGCCGGGCCGCCAGGGCGCGGCTCAGGGCCGGGACGTCAGCCGCGGCCAAGCCCACCTGTGCGGCCAGGCCCACCTGTGCGGCCAGGCCCACGGCCTCCAATGCGTTCACCACCCAGCAGTCGACCGCGCCCCGGGCCGGCTCTGGCAGGGCGCCGAACGGGGCGAGGTTCAGCAGGGTGAGGGCGCCCGCCGCCTTGGCCGCTCGCAGGGCCGCAGCGGTCTCGGCGAAGGGCACTTCCATCTGGCAGACGAGGACATCGCCGGGGTGGAGGTCGGTCAGCTGGTCGGCCCGCACCGCCCGGTTGGCGCCGCTGGCGACGACGATGGCGTTTTCGCCGTCGTCCGCCACCATCACCGCGGCGAGCCCGGTCGGCTCGGCCACCACGCGCACGTCGTGGTGGTCCACGCCCGCCGCCGTCATGGCGTCCAGCGGGATCGCGGCCATGGCGTCGTCGCCGACCGCGCCCACCATGCGCACGTCCGCGCCCAGCCGGGCCGCGGCCACGGCCTGGTTGCAGCCCTTGCCGCCCGGCACGGCCTGATAGCCCGGCGTCAGCACGGTCTCGCCCGGCACCGGCAGGTGGTCCACCCCCAGGGCCAGGTCAGTGTTGATGGAGCCGAAAACGATGACCGCCATGGCCGCAGCCCTCGGGTCTAGGGTGGAGTCTTTTCAAGCTGGCTCACCAGCCCATCTCCCCTGTCCTCGCGGAAGCGGGAGATGGGGCAGGAAGTGGGTCAACCAGGACCGCAAGCACACTAGCCGAGTTGTGCCAGCACCGCCTCGGCGCTGGAGACGCCGTATTCGCCCGGCGGTTCGGCCCAGAGATCGGTCACGACGTTGTTCTCGATCCGCATGGCATAGCGCTTGGAGCGGACGCCATAGCCGCGGGCGCTCATGTCGTTGGATAGGCCGATGGCCTTGGCGAAGTCGGCGATCCCGTCGGAGAGCATGGTGACCTTGCCGTCGGCGCCGTGCGCCTGTCCCCAGGCGCGCATCACGGCGGCATCGTTGACGCTGAGGCAGACCACCTCGTCCACGCCCTTGGCCTTGATCGCGTCGGCGTTGTTCACGAAGCCCGGCAGGTGCTTGGCCGAGCAGGTGCGGGTGAAGGCGCCCGGCACGGCGAACAGGACGACGGTCTTGCCGCCCAGCAATTCGTGCGCCGGCTTCGCCTCCGGGCCGCCGCTTTCGCCGATGAAATAGAGGTTGACGTTGGGAATGGTATCGCCGGCTTGGATCGGCATGGCGCAACTCCGTCTGGACGTGGGTTCGGAAGACTTGGATTCGGAAGACGTGGGTTCGGAAAATCCGGCCCCATTCAATCCGAGCCGCGCCATGCCGTCCAGTCCCACGGCCTCTGCGATGGCCCGTGGCGGCGGCGTTCAATAGGGAAGGTGCACCATCATCCCGACCCAGAGCAGCCCCAGGGCGATGGCCGCCCAAAGCCAGGTGCGGGCGCCGTTCGCGTCCAGCCAGCGGCGGAACCCCGCGCTCGGCAGCCGAGCGGCCTGTCGGGGAAGAACCGATCCTTTCATCAGCATTGCCATGACCTCCTCCAAACCGCCCCGGGGCGAGGACATTTCGCTCTGCCCGAGGCATGGAAGGGAATCTAGGGGCTCTGATGCGATACGGATGTAAACTGGTTCACAGGCCGGCGAAAATTTGCGGCCCCACGCACCGGATGGGGCGGGGGCGCCCTCAGGCGCGGGCGCTGCGGCCGCCGTCCACCGGCACGGCCATGCCGGTCATGAAGCTGGCGCCGGGGCCGGCGAGGAAGGCGATCAGGCTCCCGACCTCTTCCGGCTCGGCGATCCGGCCCATCGGGTGTTTCCGACGCGCCGCTTCCAGGGCTTCCTCGTGCGAGGAGAAATTCCAGAGCATGGAGGCGACCAGTGGCGTGTTCACCGTGCCGGGGCAGACAGCGTTGACGCGGATATTCTCTTCGGCATGGTCCATGGCCAGCGACCGGGTCAGGGCGACCACGCCGCCCTTGGAGGCGGAATAGGCGATGTGGCTGAAATTGCCGCGAATGCCGTCGATGGAGGCGACGTTGACGATGGCGCCGCCGCCCGCCCGCCGCAGCGCCGGGATCGCCGCCTTGCAGCCCAGGAACACGCCTTTCAGGTTGATGTCGTGGACCAGGTCCCAGGTGGCGGTGTCCGTGTCCTCGCAATTGGCCTCGCGCAGGATGCCGGCATTGTTGACCAGCACGTCGAGCCGGCCGAACTCACGCTCGATCCGGGCGACGCAGTCGCGCCACTGGTCCTCGAAGCGCACGTCCAGCAGGCAGGCAGGGTTCAGGTCCGCCCGCTGCGCCTCGGTCTCGACGGCGGCGACCACGGTCGCGCCCGCTGCCGCCAGGGCCGCGACCGCTGCCCGACCGATACCGCCCGCCGCGCCGGAGACCAGCGCCACTTTGCCGTCCAATGTCATGATGACCCGCCCTCGCTTCGGTCGGTCGTGCCGCCCCGGCTCAGAAATCGATGCAGCGGCCGTTGATTTCCCAGTCGCCATAGCGGGTCGGGTCCGGCTTGGTCGGATCCTCGCCGGCGGGCGGCGGCTGCTTCTGCGGGCCCGGGTCCTTGTAGACGGTCGGGGTGGCCTTGGGTGCCGGCGTTTCGGCCGGCGG
This sequence comes from Alphaproteobacteria bacterium, assembly GCA_020638555.1. NCBI lineage: Bacteria > Pseudomonadati > Pseudomonadota > Alphaproteobacteria > Alphaproteobacteria bacterium. The sequence continues at coordinate 638,306 of JACKII010000001.1, forward strand.
GGTGGGCTTGTCGCTCATGCGCGCATTCCCTTGGGGGACGTGTCGACGATCGGTTCAACCGGTCTTATCACGCCGGCCGGGCGGGCGGCCACCCGCTTGATTCAACCGGCACCGCCCCCTATTTCCAGCCTGTTCGACCCGGAATCGGAGAGAGGGGCGGCCCGCATGGCCCGGACCTTTATGCTGCTGGCGGCGATGACCGCGCTGTTCCTCGTCGCCGGCTGGCTGATGGGCGGCCAGGGCGGCATGATGATCGCCTTGGTGTTCGCGCTGGCCACCAACGCCTTCGCGTTCTGGAATTCCGACAAGGTCGTGCTGCGCATGTACAATGCGCAGGAGATCGGCCGCGCCGATGCCCCCGGCCTCTATGAGATGATCGAGGGGCTGGCGGAGCGCGCGGACCTGCCCATGCCGCGGGTCTATCTGATCGACGAGGACCAGCCGAACGCCTTCGCCACCGGCCGCAGCCCGGAGCACGCGGCCGTGGCCGTCACCACCGGCCTGATGCATCGCCTCGGCCAGCAGGAGGTGGCGGGCGTGGTGGCGCACGAACTGGCGCACATCAAACACCGCGATACGCTCACCATGACGGTGACGGCAACCATTGCCGGCGCCATCGGCGTGCTGGCCAACATCGCCTCGTTCCAGATGCTGTTCGGCGACAACCGCAACAATCCGCTGGGCGTGGTCGGCGTGCTGGCCAGCATGATCCTGGCGCCGCTGGCGGCCACCCTGGTACAGATGGCGATCAGCCGCGCCCGCGAATACCAGGCCGACGCCCTGGGGGCAGAGATCTGCGGCGATCCGCTCTGGCTGGCGGATGCGCTGGCCGGCCTCAGCCGCGATGCCGAGCGCATCGACAACCGCCATGCCGAGCGCAACCCGGCCACGGCGCATCTGTTCATCGTAAATCCGTTGCATGCGCGCGCCATTGATGGTTTGTTCGCCACCCATCCGCCCATGGAAGAGCGCATTCGCCGGCTGCGCGCGATGGCCGGCAGCACCGGCCATGGCAGCTTCGCGACTCGCGGACAAGCGCCCGGCCCCTGGGGCTGAGGGCGCGTTCGGCCTCGGGTGGCCACTGCATAAGGTTTAAGAGTTCACCATGTCTGACGAGCGGCCGCCCCGGCCGTCTGCCCGCAGCGGTTCGCGCCGCCCGGCCCCTGCTTCTTCCGCCCGCCGGCCCACCCGTCCGCCGGAAGCGCCCAGCCCGCGCGCCGCGGCCGGCCGCACCCTTTATCATGTGCTGGACCGGCGCCGCCCGCTCGAAGAGGCGATGGCGGAAGACCCGGCCTGGGGCAAGCTGCACGGCCGCGACCGCGCCTTCGCCCGCCTGCTGGTGACCACTGTCCTGCGCCGGCTCGGCCAGATCGACGATGCGGTCGGCCGGTTCGTCCAGCGTCAGCCGGAAGGCCGCGACGCCTATGTGCGGCACGTGCTGCGCCTCGCCGCCGCCCAGTTGCTGTTCCTGGATACGCCGCCGCACGCCGCCGTCGATCAGGCGACGCGCATGACCCGTGGCCCCGGCATGAAATCCATGGTGAATGCCGTGCTGCGCCGGCTGGTGGAGGCGCGCGGCACCGTCCTGCGCGAGCAGGACGCCGACCGGCTGAACCTGCCGGACTGGCTCTGGCGCTCCTGGTGCGAGGCCTATGGCGAGGCCGCCACCCGCGCCATCGTCCGCGCCCAGATGCAGGACCCGCCGCTCGACATCACGCTGCGTGCGGGGCAGGACCTGACGGTCTGGGCCGAGCGGTTGCAGGGCCGGGTGCTGCCGACCGGCACCATCCGCATTGCCAAGACCACCCATGTGCCGAACCTGTTCGGCTATGGCCAGGGGGTGTGGTGGGTGCAGGACGCCGCCGCGGCGCTGCCGGCCCGGCTGATGGGCGACGTCCATGGCAAGAGCGTGGTCGACCTCGCCGCCGCGCCCGGCGGCAAGACGCTGCAACTGGCCGCGGCCGGGGCGCAGGTGATGGCGGTCGACCAGTCGCGCGAGCGCCTGGAACGCCTGTTCGAGAATCTGGAGCGCACCAATCTCTCGGCCGACACCGACGTTGCCGATGGCCGCTACTGGCGGCCGCGCTCGCCGGTGGACGCGGTGTTGCTGGACGCGCCCTGCTCGACCACCGGCACGGCGCGTCGCCATCCCGACGTGCTCTGGAACAAGACGCCCGAGGCCATTGCCAGCCTGACCCAGGTGCAGGACGCGCTGCTGAAGAACGCCGCCGGCATGGTCAAGCCCGGCGGCCTGCTGGTCTATGCCTGCTGCTCGTTGCAGCCGGAGGAAGGGCCGAAGCGGATCGAGGCGTTCCTGCGCCGCCATCCCGCCTGGGGGCGGCAGCCGGTTGGCGCGGGCGAAATTCCCGGCTGCGCCGAATTCGTCACGGCCAACGGCGACCTCCGCACCCTGCCGAGCCACTGGCCGGGGCAGGGCGGCATCGACGGCTTCTACATCGCCCGCCTGGTGCATCGAGGGGCGACTTAAGGGCCGCTTGTCGGCCGGGGAGTCGCCTGCTAGGCGATCATCCGACAGGAGCCGCAGGACCGGACCCATGAGCCAGAAACAACCCCTCGCGATCGCGCCGTCGATCCTTTCCGCCGATTTCGCCAAGCTGGGGGAGGAGGTGCGCGCCATCACCGCCGCCGGCGCCGATCTGGTGCATGTGGACGTGATGGACGGCCATTTCGTGCCCAACCTCACCATCGGGCCGGACGTGCTGAAGGCGCTGAAGCCGCACTCGCACCTGCCGTTCGACGTGCATCTGATGATCAGCCCGGTCGACCCCTATATCGACGCCTTCGTCCAAGCCGGCGCCGACTATCTGACCGTGCATGTTGAGGCCGGGCCGCACGTGCACCGCTCGTTGCAGGCGGTGAAGGCCGCGGGCTGCAAGGCCGGTGTCACGCTGAACCCGGGCACGCCGGTCGAAACCGTGCTGGGCGTGCTCGACCTCTGCGACCTGGTGCTGGTGATGAGCGTCAATCCGGGCTTTGGCGGCCAATCCTTCATCGACAGCCAGATCGCCAAGATCGAACGCCTGCGCCAGGCCATCGATGCCTCTGCCCGCCCGGTGCGGCTGGAGGTGGACGGCGGCGTCAAGCCGGAGAATGCCGGCCGCATCTTCCGCGCCGGCGCCGACACGCTGGTGGCCGGCTCGGCCGTGTTCGCCGGCGGGCCCGCGCGCTATGCCGCGAACATCCGGGCGCTGCGCGATGCCTGTGTGGAATAGCGGAACCACCCCCAACGCTTCATCCCGAGTGGCCGGCACAGCCGGCATATCGAGGGACGCGGCGACGGATCCTTTGCGGCATCCCTCGATGCGCGCCGTTGGCGCCACTTGGGATGAAGCGGGTGATCCGCACCACGCCCCCGGCCACAGTGAGAGACTTCCATGACCGACTCCGTGAAAATCACCCGCGCCCTCATCAGCGTGTCCGACAAGACCGGCCTCGCCGAATTCGGCCAGTTTCTGGCGGCCCAAGGGGTGGAGGTTCTGTCCACCGGCGGCACCGCGCGCACGCTGCGCGAGGCCGGCGTGGCGGTGAAGGACGTCTCGGAAGTCACGGGCTTCCCGGAAATGCTGGACGGCCGGGTCAAGACCCTGCACCCGATGATCCATGGCGGCCTGCTGGGCCTGCGCGATGGCGGCGAGCACGCCCGGCAGATGGCCGAGCATGGCATCCGGCCGATCGACCTGCTGGTGGTCAACCTCTACCCGTTCGAGAGCACCGTGGCCGGCGGCGCCGGCTTCGACGACTGCATCGAGAATATCGACATCGGCGGCCCGGCCCTGATCCGCGCCGCCGCCAAGAACCACGCCTATGTGACCGTGGCGACCGAGCCGGAAGACCTGGCCGCGATCCGCGCCGAGATGGAGGCGCAGAACGGCGCCACCTCCGCCGCGCTGCGCCGCCGCCTCGCCGCCGCCGCTTATGCCCGCACCGGCGCCTATGACGCCGCCATCGCCCAGTGGTTCGGCCAGCAGGTGGACGAGCGCATGCCGCGCCATCTGGCCTTCGGCGGCAAGCGCGGCGACCTGCTGCGCTATGGCGAGAACCCGCACCAGGCGGCCGCCTTCTACGCCAATGGCGAGGCCCGCCCCGGCGTCGCCTCGGCCAGGATCGTGCAGGGCAAGGAACTCAGCTACAACAACCTGAGCGACACCGACGCGGCGTTCGAATGCGTCGCCGAGTTCGACCAGCCCGCCGTCGCCATCATCAAGCACGCCAATCCCTGCGGCGTCGCCGTCGGCGCCGATCTGATGGACGCCTGGGTGAAGGCGCTGCGCTGCGATCCGGTCAGCGCGTTCGGCGGCATTGTCGCCCTGAACCGCGCCCCGGACCCGGCGCTGGCGGAGGAGTTGAACAAGCTGTTCCTCGAAGTCGTGATCGCGCCCCAGGCCGACGAGGCCACCCTGGCCGTGCTGGGCAAGAAGAGGAACGTGCGGGTGCTGCTGACCGGCGGCATGCCGGACCCGTCGACCCAGCGCCTGACCGCGCGCACGCTCTCCGGCGGCCTGCTGGTGCAGACCGGCGACAACGGCCGGGTCAGCGCCGACGCGCTGAAGGTGGTCACCAAGCGTGCGCCGAGCGAGCGGGAAATGGCCGACCTGCTGTTCGCCTTCCGCGTCGCCAAGCACGTGAAGTCGAACGCCATCGTCTATGTCAAGGACGGCGCCACGGTCGGCGTCGGCGCGGGCCAGATGAGCCGGGTCGATTCCTCGCGCATCGCCGCCCGCAAATCCGCCGATGCGGCGGAGGCGGCGGGCCTGAGCGAGCCGCTCGCCAAGGGTTCGGTGGTGGCCTCCGATGCCTTCTTCCCGTTCGCCGATGGTTTGTTGAGCGCGGCGGAAGCCGGGGCGACGGCGGTGATCCAGCCGGGCGGCTCGATCCGCGACAAGGAGGTGATCGCCGCCGCCGACGAGGCCGGCCTCGCCATGGTCTTCACCGGCATGCGCCATTTCCGCCACTGAGGCGCGGCGGCTGTGTCCCGGAGCCTGCGGAGCGGGCGTCCGGGATCGGTCGATCTCGCGAACACCCACAGCCGCGGTGTTCGATGGAAGACACCGGCCCCGGGTCTCGGCTCCGCCTCGCCCGGGGAACACCGCAGCCGAAGGGGGCCTTCGCTGGCGACGTCCCGACGGGCCGCTACAGCCCCTCGATCAGGCGTTCGTTGTGGCGGTTGGCGGCGATCACCGCCCAGATGATCGAGATCAGCCAGATGACGCCGGTCGCCACCCCGAAGGTCACGAATCCCAGGATCAGGGCGGCCAGCGACAGCACGATCCCCCACGGGATCGAGACATAGAGCAGCCCCAGCGGCCCGAACAGGAAGGTCAGCAGGAAGGCCAGGCCCACGCTTTTCGACTGGATCACGCCGCGGGCGACGTCGGTGTTTCGGGTCATCCTGTTGTCCTTGGATCGGAGCCGCCGGCGCGCCGGATCATGGGCCGACTAGGCCCCCTGTAGCCGGCGTTGCGCCGCGGCCTCGTCGGCGCGGGCTTCGTCGTGAATGCTGGCGACGTGGATGGGCGGGTCGGCCTTGTGCTCGTTCGCCTTGCGATCCGGCGGCGTCACCAGGCCGCCCGAGACCACCATCTTGATGCCTTCCTCCACCGTCATGTCCAGCACATAGACATCGCGTTTCGGCAGGAACAGCAGAAAGCCGCTGGTCGGGTTCGGCGTCGTCGGCAGGAAGACGTTGAGCATGTCCTGGTCCGTCAGGTTCTGCACCTCGCCCTCGGTCTTGGCCGAGACGAAGCCCAGGCACCAGATGCCGCGGCGCGGATATTCCAGCAATACCACCTGGCGAAACGCCTCGGACTTGCTTTGCAGCACCGTTTCCAGGATTTGTTTCAAGGCGTTGTAGATGGTGCGCACCACCGGCATCGTGTTCACGATACGCTCGGCCGTGCGCATGAAAAACCGGCCGAGCATGCCGGCGGCCAGCGCGCCGATCAGGGTCACGCCGACAATGAACACCACCAGGCCGACGCCGGGAATGCTGAAGGGCAGCAGGGCTTCGGGATTGTAGCCGGCCGGGATCAAATTGCGGACGGTCGAGTCGAAGAAATCGATGATCTGGATCGCCAGCCAGACCGTGATGGTGATCGGCGCGGTGACCAGCACGCCCGCGAAAAAATAGGTGCGGATCCGAGCCGCGAAACTGCGCCGGATCCGGCGGGCGCGGCGGCGAAGAAATCCCCCGTTGGTGCGTTGCTCCGTCATCGTATCGATCGGTCTTTCCCAGGTTGCACCTGCGCGACCCCGGCGCGAGAATGTTTGTCACGCCTCACCGGTGCCGATAGGTATGGGCTATCAGATGGCGCTTCGGCTGTCGTCTGTCCATAGGTGGCAGCAATGGCAACCGGCACGGATCACCAGACAGCGGGACCTTCCATTTCATGAGCGACACCAATTTTTCCGGCCAGTCCATCGCGCAGCTTGCAACTGGCCTGCGGGAGGGCCGCTTGAAGGCCCGCGACCTGGCGGAAGCGGCCATCGACGCCCAGACCCGGCTGGAGCCGGCGCTCAACGCCTATCGAGACTGGAACCCGGACTATACCCGCGCCCAGGCGGACGCCGCCGACGCGGCGTTTGCCGCCCGCTTCGACCTGGGAGTGTTGCAGGGCCTGCCGGTCTCGGCCAAGGACCTTTATGCCGTCGCCGGCTACGAAACCTTTGCCGGCTCGCCCCATGCGCTGCCGATGTTCGCCGCCGAAGGGCCGGTGGTGCGCACGCTGCGTCGCAACCTGGCCGTGATCCCCGGCAAGACCCATACGGTCGAATGGGCGTTCGGCGGCATTGGCATGAACCCGCATCACGGCGCACCGCACAATCCCTGGGATGCCCGGGACCACCGCGCGCCCGGTGGTTCGTCCTCCGGCGCCGGCGTCTCGCTCTGGCAGGGCTCGGCCGTGGCGGCGCTGGGCTCGGATACCGCCGGCAGCGTGCGCATCCCGGCCAGTTGGACCGGCACGGTCGGCGTCAAGACCACCTACGGCCGCTGGTCGCTCGCGGGCATCGCGCCGCTGTCGCCGACGCTGGACACTGCCGGCGTGCTGGCCCGCTCGGCCGAGGATGCGGCGCTGGCCTTCGCCGCGCTCGACCCGCAGACGGACGACCCGATGGCCTTCCTGGCCGATTGCCGCCGGGTCGAGGCGCGCCGTTTCACCCTGGGCGTCTGCGACTGGATGTTCGAGGGGACCTCCCCCGGCGTGGCCGAGGCGGTGCAGCAGGCGCTGGATGCGCTCGCCGCCGCCGGCGCGCGCGTGGTCAAGGTGGAGGTGCCGAACCTGGTCGAACTGCACGAATTGTTCCGCCAGGGCGGCATTGCCGGGATCGAGTTCGCCGCCTTCATCTCCCGGCCGGAAATGGCGAAATGGAAGGCCGCGGTCGACCCCATCGTGCGCTCGCGCTTCACCGCCATCGAATCCGTGCCGGCGAACGAATACATCCGCCGCGTCACCCGCATCGGCGAAATGGCGGCGGAGGCCCGGCCGGTGTTCGAACGGGTGGACGCGATTGTCGGCCCAACCATCCCCATCACCCCGCCGAAACTGGCCGACCTGCAATCGGTCGAGGCGTATTCCAGCCACAACCTCCAGTCGCTGCGCAACACCAGCGTCGGCAACATCCTGGCGCTGTCGGGCGTGACCCTGCCGGTGGGCCTCGACGCTGCCGGCATGCCGGTGGGGTTGCAGGTGCTGACGCCGAACGGCGCCGACCAACAGGCGCTGGCCATGGCGGTGGCGTTCGAGCGCGTGCTGGGCACGCCGCGCGACCGCCTGGGCGTGCCGGCAATGGTGAAATAGGGGGGCGAGATTCGCCATGGTCCCGACGCGGCGGCGTCCGGGGCCGGCACTCTCCCCTCCGGCGTCTTTGCGAGCCCGCAGTCGCGGGCGCGGCAATCCAGACCACCTTCTCATGCTGAGCCGCGGCGTCTCTGGATTGCCACGCGGGCTTCGCCCGCTCGCAATGACGCCGAAGAGAGATTCAACGTGGCGCGCGCTTCCTGCCGCGTGTTGCTTGCGCCAGGGTCCCGATCCGTGATGATGAAGGTCAAGGCCAAACAACCATCGCCCCTTCAGGAGACACCCTGATCATGTCCGACCTCTCCACCGCCGAACTGCCGAAGCGCTTCGCCACTGTCGACGGCAAGCGCATGGCCTATTACGAGGCCGGCGCCGGCGATCCCATCGTGTTCCTGCACGGCAACCCGACCAGCAGCTATCTCTGGCGCAACGTCATCCCGCACGTGGCCGATCTGGGCCGGGTGATCGCGCCGGACCTGATCGGCATGGGCGACAGCGACAAGCTGGACGATGTCGGGCCGGACTCCTACCGCTTCGTCGAGCACCGCCGCTATCTCGACGGCCTGCTGGAACAGTTGGGCGTTACCGCGGGCGCGACGCTGGTGATCCACGATTGGGGCTCGGCGCTGGGCTTCGACTGGGCCAACCGCCACCGCGCTGCGGTCAGGGGCATCTGCTATATGGAGGCCATCGTCCGCCCGGTGACCTGGGCCGAATGGCCGGACGCGGCAAGACCCGTGTTCCAGGGCTTCCGCTCTGCCAATGGCGAGGCGATGGTGCTGGACAAGAACGTGTTCGTCGAGCGCGTGCTGCCGGGCTCGATCATCCGCCCCCTCGCGGATGCGGAAATGGCCGTCTATCGCCGGCCCTTCGCCGAGCCGGGCGAGGGCCGCCGGCCGACGTTGACCTGGCCGCGCCAGATCCCGATCGAGGGCGAGCCGGCGGACGTGGTCGCCATCGCCGGCGACTATGCCGACTGGCTGGCGGCAAGCCCGCTGCCGAAGCTGTTCGTCAACGCCGAGCCGGGCGCGATCCTGACCGGGCCGCAACGCGAGTTCTGCCGCACCTGGCCGAACCAGACCGAGGTGACGGTGAAGGGCAGCCATTTCATCCAGGAGGACTCGCCGCACGAGATCGGCGCGGCCCTCCGCGCCTGGATGCAGGGCATCTGAGGCATGTCCGGCGACGGCATTCTCATCGTCTGGACCGGCGTCACCGCCGAGCAGGACGCCCGCTTCAACGCCTGGTACAACCGCCAGCACCTCTCCGAACGCGCCAACGTGCCGGGCTTCCGGAACGGCCGGCGCTACAAGGCCGTGCACGGCGCGCCGGCCTATCTGGCCTGGTACGAGCTGGACAGCCCCGCGGTGTTCGCCAGCGACGCCTATGCCGAGCGGCAGAACAACCCGACCGGCTGGACCCAGGCGGTCATGCCCGGCTTCCGCGACGTTACCCGCGTCGCTGGCCGGGTGGAGGCCCGGCTGGGGCAGGGCCTGGGCGGGGCCTGCGCCTCCTGGCGGCTGACGCCGGCCGCCGGCGCGGAGGCCGGGCTGGCGGACTGGCTCGCCCGCGAGGCGCTGCCGCAACTGCTGGCGCAGAACACCGACATTCTGGGCGCCGTGCTGGCTGCGCCCCTGGCTGCGGCGGACGATGCCGGTGCCGCCTCCAACGAGACCCGGATGCGCGCCCAGCCGGACAACCCGCCCTGCTGGGGCCTGCTGATCGAATGCGCCGATGGGGAGACCGCGCAAGGGGTGCAGGCGCGGCTCGACCCGACCCTGCTGGCCCGGCATGGCGTCGAACGGAGCGAGCCCGGCATCTATGCCCTGGTCACGGCGCTGGGCCGGTTCGACTCCACGCCCGCCGCCGATCCGGAGGACCTGGTGCCTTGAATCCGCCGCTGGGCGTCTACGGCACCCTGCTGGACGCAGAGGTGCGGCGGCTGGTGCTGGGCCGCTGCCGCACCCGCGCGGGGGTGCTGGCCGGCTGGGAACGGGTGTATGTGGCCGGCGAGATCTATCCCGGCATCCGGCCCCGCGCCGGCGCCCGAACCGACCTGCTGGTGCTGGACGGGCTGGACGCGCCCGCGCTCGCCCGCGGCGATGCGTTCGAGGGGGAGGAGTATGAGCGTCAGGTGTTGCAATTCACGTTCGCCGACGGCGAGCCGGGCGAGGCCATGGTCTATGTTCCCACACCCGCCATTCGCCTGTCGGACCGGCCCTGGCGCTATGATTGGCTCTGGCGTGCCCGCCACCGCCGCCGGTTTCTGGCGATGACGCGTGCGACGATGACACGGGCCGCGATGATGGGCGGCCACACGGTGGTGAGGGGATAGGACGCGCGCATGACCGCCACAGCCAAGGCCTCGCCGGACGCCAATAGCGGCGGCTCGGTGGCCGCCGGGCACCTGATGGGCCTTTACACCGCACTCAGCTTCGGCAGCGCCTATCCGGTGGGCAAGCCGCTGGTGGCGGTGGTCGATCCGTTCGTGTTTTCCTCGGCGCGCTATCTGGTGGCCGGGACGGTGCTGTTGCTGGGCTTGCAACTCTTCACCCGGCGTGGCGCCGGCGTGCCCTGGCGGGAAGTGCCGATCCTGGCCTTCACCGGGTTTCTGGGCTTCACCGTGTTTCAGGGCCTGTGGGGCATCGCGCTCGATCTGACCACCGCGTCCAAGGCCAGCGTGCTGGTCTCGACAACGCCGGTGTTCGCGGCGCTGATCCACGCGGTCCAGGGCCATCGCCTGCCGGCGCGTGCCTGGGCGGGAATCGCGGTGGCGTTTGCCGGGGTGTTCTGCGTCATCAACAACTCGTTCGCCGCGGTGACCATCGGCGGCGGCTCCCTGGCCGGCGATGCGCTGTTCGTGGCCATTGCCGGCGTCTGGGCGTTGTACGGGGCCCTGTCGCGGCCGGTGATCGCCCGCATCGGCGCGGCCCGCTCCGCGGCCTGGGCGGCCCTGCTGGGAGCGCTGTTCCTGCTGCCCGTCGCCATCCCCGGCGCCCTGGCACAGGACTGGAGCGCGGTTCCGTCCGGCCTGGCGCTGAACTTCGCCCATATGGCGCTGGTGATCGGCTGCCTCGGTATGCTGACCTGGAACGGCGGCCTGCGCCGGCTGGGTCTGCCGAAAATGACGGTCTGGCTCTATCTGACGCCGGTGTCCGCGGTGGTGCTGGCCAGTTGGATGCTGGGCGAATGGCTGACGCTGCCGCAAATGGTCGGCGCCGGCCTGGTCCTGTCCGGCGTGGCCCTGACCCAGCGTTAGAGCGCTTTCGGCACGGGTTGACCCACTCTCCTGTCCCCGCATCCGCGAGGAAAGAGAAGATGGGGTGGTGCGCCAGCGGGAAAAGAATTCGCGCCAGCCGGTCCTCAGCGGAGGGCTCCGCTCGGCGTTAGCGCGGCAGCGTCGCCAGGAAGGCGTCCAGCGCCGCGTTGAACGCCGCCGGCTGGTCCAGGTTGGCGACATGGCCGGCATTGGGGATGACCGATTTGACGGCGCCGGGGATTTTCTTCGCCATATAGTCGCTGGCGGCCAGGAACGGCGCGTCGTTCGCACCGACGATGACGAGGCTCGGCACGGCGATCTCCGGCAGCACGCGCATCACCCGGTCGTCGCTCTGGGCCAGCATGCCGCGCGCCGCGTGGGCGAGGCCGGTGGCGTCGCGGTGTTCGCCGGCCGCCTGGAGCCCGTCCAGGCCCTCCTGCTCGAACTTCACCGCCCGCGCCTCGGCCCGGGCGTTCCATTCGTCCCGGGCGTCGTCCTTGCGATAGCCGGGGCCGCAGTCGATGATCAGCAGCGCCGCGCAGCGCTCCGGATGGGCCGCATAAAACGACAGGCTGGTATAGCCGCCGAGCGACAGGCCGCCGACAATGGCCTTGTCCACGCCCAGATGGTCCAGCAGGGCGGCCATGTCGGCGACGGAATGGTCCTCGGAATACAGGTCGGGGTCGTCCGGGTAGTCGCTGTCGCCATGCCCGCGGAAATCCCAGGTGATGACGGTGTAGCGGTCCTGCAAATGCGCGGCTTGCGCCGCCCACATGCGGCGGGTCAGGCTGAACCCGTGCGACAGCAGGATGGCAGGCCCGTTTCCGGTCACGGAATAGGCAATCCGTACCCCATTGCGGTCAAGATAAGGCATCCAGGGACCTCTTCCAAGGCGGTGGGCATCCGCATACCTTAGGCGTAATCCAGCCGACGACGCAACTATCGCATTGTCCTTGCACGCAAAGCTCGCAAATACAATTCCCGGACGCGCACGATTGTAAATTGGGGCTTGATTCTGCGGTGAACTGTGCAAAGATACTGTATGCACATGGCGTCCCGAGCGTTGCGTTATCGCTCCTGCCCTTCCGGGATGCCGTGTGTTAACCGTTCGGAGATACATTTTCCGTATCCCCAACGCGGTTCACGCTCTCTCCTGACTTCGCCCCGGTAAGCTCTGGCTTCCGGGGTGTCTTTTTTTGGGAGAGGCGATGGCGAAACCGGGGCGGTCAGGCCCGGGCTTCGCGGCTGTCGCGGTCGAGGGCGGCCAGCACCGTCGCGGCGATGGTCTCGGCATCCAGGCCGGCCTGGTGCACCTGGGCCTCCGGCTTGTCCTGCTCCAGAAAGGCGTCCGGCATGGTCAGCGGGCGCACTTTCAGGCCATGGTCCAGCAGGCCTTCGCGGGCCAGATACTCCAGCACGATGGCGCCGAATCCCTGGGGCGCGGCTTCCTCCACCGTCACCAGCACCGGATGTTCGCGGGCGAGGCGGCGCACCAGGTCGGTGTCCAGCGGCTTGGCGAAGCGGGCATCCGCCACCGTGGCGGAAAGGCCGTGCGCGGCCAGCCGGTCGGCCGCCGCCAGGCAGTCGGCGACGCGCGAGCCATAGCCAAGCAGGGCGACCGCCGTGCCCTGGCGCACCACCCGGCCCTTGCCGAGCGGCAAGACCTCGCCCCGTTCGGGCAGGGCGACGCCCTGGCCCTCGCCGCGGGGGAAGCGGATCGCCGAGGGGCGGTCGTCGAGCGCGATGCTGGTGGCCACCATGTGGCGCAGTTCCGCCTCGTCCGAGGGCGCCATCAGCACGAAACCGGGCAGCGGCCCCAGATAGGCGATGTCGAAGGCACCGCAATGGGTCGAGCCGTCGGCGCCGACATAGCCGGCGCGGTCGAGGGCGAAGCGCACCGGCAGGCCCTGGATCGCCACGTCGTGCACCACCTGGTCGTAGGCGCGTTGCAGGAAGGTGGAATAGATGGCGCAGACCGGCTTCAACCCCTCGGTCGCCAGACCGGCAGCAAAGGTGACCGCGTGCTGTTCGGCGATGCCGACGTCGAAGGTCCGCTCCGGAAACGCCTTGGCGAACGCGTCCATGCCGGTGCCGGACGGCATGGCGGCGGTGATGCCGACAATCGTTTCGTCGCGCTCGGCCTCGTCGATGAGGGAGTCGGCAAACACCTTGGTGTAGCTCGGCGCCTTGGCGCTGCCCTTGGCCTGCTCGCCGGTGACGACGTTGAACTTGGAGACGCCGTGATACTTGTCGGCCGCGGCTTCCGCCGGCGGATAGCCCTTGCCCTTCTGGGTCACGACATGGATCAGCACCGGCCCGTGGTCGGCGCTGTCGCGCACATTGCGCAGCACCGGCAGCAGATGGTCCAGATTGTGGCCGTCGATCGGGCCGACATAATAGAAGCCCAGTTGCTCGAACAGGGTGCCGCCGGTGGCGATGCCGCGGGCCATGCTCTCGGCCCGGCGGGCGGCTTTCTCGAACGGGCCGGGGAAGATGCGGGCGATGTCGCGGGCCAGATGGCGCAGCGAGGCATAGGGCCGGGACGAGATCAGGCGCGAGAGATAGGCGCTCATGGCGCCCACCGGCGGCGCGATCGACATGTCGTTGTCGTTCAGGATCACCACCAGCGGCGCGTCCATGCTGCCGGCATTGTTCATGGCCTCATAGGCCATGCCGGCGGACATGGCGCCGTCGCCGATGACGCTGACCACCCGCCGCGGCCGGCCCTGCAACTGGCTACCCACGGCCATGCCGAGGCCGGCGGAAATCGAGGTGGAGGAATGGGCCGCGCCGAACGGGTCGTATGCGCTTTCGCTGCGCTTGGTGAACCCGGAAAGCCCGCCGCCCTGGCGCAGGGTCTGCATGCGGGCGCGCCGGCCGGTCAGGATTTTGTGCGGATAGCACTGGTGGCCGACATCCCAGATCAGCCGGTCGTCCGGCGTGTCGAACACATAGTGCAGCGCCACGGTCAGTTCGACCACGCCCAGGCTCGCGCCCAGATGGCCGCCGGTGACCGAGACGCTGTCGATGGTATCGTCCCGCAATTCGTTCGCCAGCTGACGCAGGTCGGCTTCCGGCAGCTTGCGCAGATCGGCGGGCCAGGTGACGCGGTCGAGCAGCGGGGTCTTGCTGTTGGGGATCGACACCAGGGTCTCCTCAAGCTGTGTGGTCCGACGGCGCCCGAACCGCAGGCGGCCTCGTCGGACGCGTTCCGTCCGGGCCCGGCGCCATGCCCGTCTAGGCGCGCCGCTCGACCACGAATACCGCCGCGTCGCGCAGCGGATTGGCATTTTCTCCGAAGCGAGCAATATGCGCCAGTGCCTGTTCGATCAACAAGTGGGCTTGAGCGCGCGCGGCGTCGGGCCCCAGGGCGGTGATGGCGGTGACCTTGCCGGCGTCGCGATCCTTGCCGACGCGCTTGCCCACGGCGGTCTCGTCGCCTTCATGGTCCAGCAGGTCGTCGATGATCTGGAAGGCCAGGCCCATGTCCATGGCATAGGCATAGAGCGCCGCCCGGGCGGCGGTGTCCGCCTCGCCCAGCAGGGCGCCGCATTCGCAGGCGAACGCGAACAGCGCGCCGGTCTTGAGGCGTTCCATCCGCACCACGTCGCCATAGGTGGGGGCGGCGGGCGGGCTCAGGTCCAGCATCTGGCCGCCGACCATGCCGCGTGCGCCCACCGCCTGGGCCAGGCCGCCGACCAGGGCGCAGCGCACGGCCGGGTCCGGATGGGTGGCCGGGTCGGTCAGGATCTCGAACGCGAGCGGCAGCAGGGCGTCGCCGGCCAGGATCGCCGTCGCCTCGTCGAACTCTTTGTGCACGGTCGGCCGGCCGCGGCGCAGGTCGTCGTCATCCATGGCCGGCAGGTCGTCGTGGATCAGCGAATAGCTGTGCAGCAGTTCCACGGCGGCGGCGACCCGCAACGAGCGGTCGTCTGGCACGCCGAACAGCCGGGCGCTGGTCACCACCAGGAACGGCCGCAGCCGCTTGCCGGGGCCGAGCGCGCCATAGCGCATGGCGTCGAACAGGCGGGCCTCCGGCCCGTCGCCGTCCGGCAGCAATTTCGCCATGAGCGGATCGACCGCAGCGGCGATGGCGGCGAGTTCCTCGCTGAATCCGGCCATGATCGGATCGGGTCCTCAGGTCTCGAAGGGCTGGGTGCCGGTGGGCTGGCCCGCGGTGTCGAGCGTGATGCGCTCCACCTTTTCGCGCGCCTCCCGCAGCTTCGCCTCGCAATGGGCCTTCAGCGCCGCGCCGCGCTCATAGGCGCCGATGGCGTCGTCCAGGCTGGACTTGCCCTGTTCCAGGCGGCTGACAATGGCTTCGAGCTCGGCCAGCGCCTGCTCGAACGACAGGGTGGCGATCTCGGGTTTGGCAGCGGTTTCGGCGGCGGGATCGGTCATCCGGCGGGCCTCATCAATTCGGCGACATGGGCGGCGACGCTGTCGCCGAGCGCTTGCAGGTCATACCCGCCTTCGAGCACGGATGCCAGCCGACCATGGCAGCATTCGCCCGCCACGGTCAAAAGTTCGCGGGTGGCCCAGCCGAAATCCTCGGTCTGGAGGGCCAGATTGGCGAGCGGATCGCGGGCATGGGCGTCGAAGCCGGCGGAGACCAGAATCAGCTCCGGCGCGAACGCCCGCAGCGCCGGCAGCACGCCCCGGGAGATGGCCTCCCGGAAGGCGGCCGAGCCGGAGCCGGGGGCGAGCGGCACATTGCAAATATTGCGGCCGTTGGCGCCGCGTTCGGAGGCGCGGCCGCTGCCGGGGTAGAGCGGCATCTGGTGGGTGGAGGCGTAGAACAGGCTGGGCTCGTCCCAGAACGAGGCCTGGGTGCCGTTGCCGTGATGGACGTCGAAATCGACCACCGCCACCCGCTCCAGGCCGTGCTCTGCCTGGGCGTAGCGCGCGGCGATGGCGACGCTGTTGAACAGGCAGAAGCCCATGGGCCGCTCCGGCTCCGCATGGTGGCCGGGCGGGCGCACGGCGCAGAAGGCGTTGCGGCCGGCCTTGGCCAGCACCAGGTCGACCGCGTCCAGCAGCGCGCCGGTGGCGTGGCGGGCGGCGTCGAGCGAGCCGGGCGACATCGCCGTGTCGCCGTCCAGCATCACCAGGCCCTCCGCCGGCGCGTGCGCAAGGATCGCCTCCACATAGCGTTCCGGATGGACCAGGGCGAAATCCCGGTCCCGTGCGGCGCGGGGCGAGCGCCGGTCGAGGGCGGCGAATGGCGGCGCGGCCAGGGCCTGCCACACCGCCTCCAGCCGTTCCGGGCGCTCCGGATGGCCGTCCGGCGGGCGGTGGGCGGCGCATGCCGCAGTCGTGAACAGGGTCGTCGTCATCTGCACCTTCGCGTTCGGTCGCCAAAAAGCGTATAAGGTGGCGCTCGATAACGCCAGCGTTCGCGGTGAAGACGTCGCGGCGCATGCGGGTAGTGATCCCGGTGGAGAGGCTTGCGATCTTGTTGATGTCTCGTTGTCAGACCTTTGGGCCTGCGTGTGGCGCGCGTGTATTATTGGCGCTGCTGCTGGGGGTTCTGGCCCTGGCGCTCGCCTCGACAGCCCGGGCCCAGCGGCCGGCCCTGGTCGCCGTCGATCCGGTGGTGCGGGAGCCCTTGCGCCAGACCCAGCCGATCCAGGGCCGCTTCGTCGCCCGCCGCGCCGGGCCGATCGCGGCGCAAAGTCGGGGTGCGGTGACGGAGATGCGCGTGGCGGTCGGCGACCGGGTCGCCAGGGGCGACGTGCTGGCCGTGCTCGACACCGACCGGCTGGCGGCCGAGGTGGAACAGCGGCGCGCCACGGTCGGCTATCGCAAGGCGCAACTGGACGGCGCCGAGGCGCGCGAGCAGCAGGCGCAGCAGGAATGGACGCGCATGCAGCGCCTGCGCAGGTCCGCCGCCTTCAACCAGGCGCGGCTGGACGATCTGGCCAATGCGGCCTTGCAGGCCCGCCTGCAAATTGTCGAATTCGCCGCGGTGCTGGAGACCGCCAAGGCCGAGCTGGACGTGGCGGAACTGGACCTGAAGCGCGCCCACATCGTCGCGCCGTTCGACGGCGTCGTCAGCCGGCGCTACATCCAGGCCGGCGCCTATGTTGCCGACGGCGCGCCGGTGGTCGACCTGATCGACGACCGCTCGCTGGAGATCGAGGCGGACGTGCCCGCCACCCGCATCGGCGGGCTGGAGCCGGGCCTGACCGTCACGGTCGACCTGGACGAGCGGCCGCCGCAGCAGGCCGTGGTGCGGGCGGTGGTGCCGCAGGAAAACACCATGTCGCGCACCCGCGCCGTGCGCTTCACGCCGCAATTCGACCCGAGCGCCCTCAACGCCGCCGCCGGCGCCGCCGCGACGGTGCGGGTGCCGGTCGGCGCGGCGCGCGACGTGCTGACCGTGCACAAGGACGCCGTCATCGAGCAGGGCGGCTATTTCGTCTTCGTGGTCGAGGGCGGCAAGGCGGAGCGCAAGCGGGTGCTGCTGGGCGAATCCACCGGCAGCCGCTTCGTGGTGCTGGACGGGCTGGAGGCCGGCATGCAGGCGGTGATCCGCGGCAACGAACGCCTGCGCCCCGGCCAGCCGGTGACGACCGGCGCGCCCATGGGCGGCGTAAAACCGGGAGGCGCAAAACCGGGCGGCGCAAAACCGGGTGACGGCAAAGCCGGCGGCTCGGCCGCCGCGAGCGGGAAAGGGACCGGCTCATGAACCTGATCCGGGTCGCGATCGACCGGCCGATTGCGGTCATCGCCGGCGTCATCCTGGTGGTGATGTTCGGCGTCATCGCGCTCCAGACCATCCCGATCCAGTTGATCCCGGATGTGCGCAAGCCGGTGATCGAGGTGGAAACCAACTGGCCCGGCGCCGCCCCGGCTGAGGTGGAACGCGAAATCGTCAACCGCCAGGAGGAGGCGCTGCGCGGCCTCCAGGGCCTGGAAACCCTGGAGAGCACGTCCGAGACCGGGCGCGGCCGCATCACGCTGCATTTCCGGGTCGGCCAGAACATGGACCAGGCGCTGCTGCTGGTCTCGAACCGGCTGGACCAGGTCAACGGCTATCCGGATGAGGCGGACGAGCCGTCGCTTAAGACCTCGTCGTCCGAGGACAACGCCATCGCCTGGTTCATCGTCGTGCGCGAGCCGGGCAATGACGAGCCGATCCACACCTTTTTCGACTTCATCGAAGACACCGTCTCCGAGCGGCTGGAGCGGGTGCCGGGCGTGGCCAGCACCCGCATCTATGGCGGCGCCGAACGGCAGTTGCAGATCACCGTCCAGCCGGAGCGCATGGCCCATTACGGCCTGACCATCGGCGAGATCGTCGGCCGGCTGCGTGCCGCCAACGCCTCCATGTCCGCCGGTGACGTGGACGAGGGCAAGCGCACCTATGTGGTGCGCACCGAAGGCGAACTGACCAGCCCGGCGGCGGTGGGCGCCGTCGTGCTGCGCTCGCTGACCGATCCGGATACGGGCCGCGTCGCCCGGGTGACGGTGGCCGATGTCGCCGACATCGCCTTCGGCTACGACAAGCCGCGGGCGACCATCCGCCGGCTGGGCAGTGCCGCCATCGGCGTGCCGCTCTACCGCGAGACCGGCGCCAATGTGATCGAGACCATGGAGGGCATCCGCGCCGCGGTGGCCGACCTGAACCGGGACCTGCTGCCGCGGGCCCGGCTGCGCCTGATCCAGACCTATGACGAGACGGTCTATATCGACTCCGCCATCGACCTGGTGCGCCAGAACATCGTCGTCGGCGGCTTGCTGGCGGCCGGGCTGCTGTTGCTGTTCCTGCGCTCGTGGCGGCCGACGCTGATCGTCTCCATCGCCATTCCGGTCTCGGTGATCGGCTCGTTCGTGGCCATGGCGGCGCTGGGGCGCTCGATCAACGTGATCTCGCTGGCGGGCATCGCCTTTGCCGTCGGCATGGTGGTCGACGCCGCCATTGTCGTGCTGGAGAACATCTACCGCCTGCGCGAATCCGGCCGCAGCCCGCGCGACGCCGCCTATGAGGGCGCGAACCAGGTCTGGGGCGCGATCCTGGTCTCGGCGCTGACCACGGTGATGGTGTTCATTCCGCTGCTGGTCATGGACCTGGAGGTGGGCCAGCTGTTCCGCGACATCGCGGTCGCCATCAGCGTCTCGGTCTGCCTGTCGCTCCTGGTGGCGATCACCATGATCCCGGCGCTGGCGCAAAGCCTGCTGACCCGCCCGGTGGCGGAAAAGCCGATCCGCATTCCGGGCGTCGACCATTTCGCGCGCTGGTTCGCCCGCGGCGTCGTCGGCTATGTGCGCCTGGTGCTGCGCCGCAAGACCGCCGCCATCGGCTCGGTCGCCATCATCACCGCCGTCGCGACCGCCGCCACGGTGCTGCTGCTGCCGAAGCTGGACTATCTGCCGGACGGCAACCGCAACCTGATCATCGGCTATATGATCCCGCCGCCCGGCTACAACCTCGACACCATGACCGAGATCGCAAGCCGGGTGGAGGACCGCGTCCGCCCGCTGTGGGTGAGCGAGACCGGGCCGGAGCCGACGGCCGACGGCACGCCGAAGATCGAGGACTTCTATTTCGTCGCCTTGCCCTCGCTCACCCTGGTGATCGCGCGCTCGGCCGACCCGGCCCGGGTGAAGGACCTGATCCCGGCCATGAGCGCGCCGGTGTTCCAGGAGCCGGGGACGATCGGCTTTTTCCGCAACGCCTCGCTGTTCGGCCGCGGCATCGGCGGCTCGCGCGCCATCGACCTGAACGTCTCCGGGCCGGAGCTGAACGACATTGTCAGCGTCGCCCAGCGGGCGGCCGGCAAGGTGGAGGCGGCGCTGCCGCGGGCGGACGGCCACCAGATGCGGCCGCTGCCGGACCTGACCCTGGGCGCGCCGGAGGTGCGGCTGACGCCGAACCGCGCGCGGCTGGCCGATGCCGGCGTCTCCGCGGTGGAGCTGGGCCAGACCGTCGACGTGTTTAACGACGGCCTGCGCGTCGCCGAGGTGACCGTGGGGGCGAAGCGGCTGGACCTGATGCTGCGCGGCCCGTCGGAGGAGATCCTGCGCACCCAGGGCATCAACTATCTGCCGGTCGTTACCGGCGACGGCATGATCCTGCCGGCGAGCGAACTCGCCCGGATCGAGGTGACGTCCGGCCCGACCCAGATCCGCCACAACGAGCGCCTGCGCACCATCACCCTGCAAATCAGCCCGCGCGCCGACCTGCCGCTGGAGGAGGCGATGGACCTGATCCGCTCGCAGGTGCTCCAGCCGCTGGCGGCGGAAGGGCTGCCGCCGGGCGTCAAGTTCTCGCTGGAGGGCTCCGCGAGCGAACTGGCCAAGACCTGGGACCACATGTCGGTCGATCTGGTGCTGGCGGTGGTGATCGTGTTCCTGGTGATGGCGGTGCTGTTCGAGAGCTTCGTCTATCCGCTGGTCATCCTGGTCTCGGTGCCGGTGGCGGCGGCGGGTGCGGTCGCGGGACTGGCGATCCTGAACCTGTTCACGCTCCAGAATCTCGACATGCTGACGCTCTTGGGCTTCATCATCCTGATCGGCATTGTGGTGAACAACGCCATCCTGCTGGTGCACCAGTCGCTGTTCCACATCCGCCAGGAGGGGATGGGCGTCACCGATGGCATTATCGAGGCCACCAGCAACCGGATCCGGCCGATTTTCATGTCGACGCTGACCAGCATTTTCGGCATGGCGCCGCTGGTGATCTTTCCCGGCGCGGGCTCGGAACTGTACCGGGGGCTGGGCAGCGTGGTGCTGGGCGGGCTCAGCCTCTCGGCGGTGCTGACGCTGCTGGTGGTGCCGCCGCTGATGGCCGTGGTGGTCGGCCCGCTGGAGCGACGGCGCACGGCCCAGGCGGCGGCTCTGTCCAAGCATGGCGAGGCACCGCGGGTGCGGCCGGCGGAGTGAGCCGGGGAGGACGGGCGATGACCGAGACCTTTGATTTCGCCGTGATCGGCGCCGGCATCGCCGGGGCGTCGGCCGCGTTCGGGCTGGTGGCGGGCCGGCTGGCGGAGCGGGGCCGCGTCGTGCTGCTGGAGGCGGAGAACCGGCCCGGCTACCACACCACCGGCCGCTCGGCCGCCCTCTTTTCCGAGCGCTACCGAAACCCGCTGATCCGCGGCCTCGCCAAGGCCAGCGGCGCCTTTCTGGCCGCGCCGCCGGAGGGGTTCGCCGCCGCGCCGTTGCTGACGCCGCGGGGCCTGCTGGTGATCGGCCGGCCGGACCAGCAGGCGGCGCTGGACGGCCAGTTCTCGCCCGAGCAGTTGGCGGCCAGGATCGCCGAGCCGGTCTCTGTGGCCGAGGCCTGCCGCCTCAGCCCGGCGCTGCGACCGGAGCCGCTGGCGGGCGCCTACTGGCTGCCGGCGGCGCAGGATATCGACGTGAACGGCCTGCACCAGGGCTTTCTCCGCGGCTTTGCCCGTGCCGGCGGCCGGCTGGTCTGCGATGCGCGGGTGATGGGCTTGCGGCGGGACGGCGCCGGCTGGCGGATAGAGACCGCGGCGGGCGCGTTTGCCGCCGGCACGGTGGTGAATGCCGCCGGCGCCTGGGCCGATGCGGTCGGGCGGCTCGCGGGATTGGCGCCGCTGGGCTTGCAGCCGAAGCGGCGCACCTGCATCACCTTCGACCCGCCCGCGGACCTGGTCGAGAGCCTGCCGCGCTGGCCGATGGTGATCGACGCGACCGAGGACTTCTACTTCAAGCCGGAGGCGGGCCGCGTGCTGGCCTCGCCGGCGGACGAGACCGACACGCCGCCGGTCGACGCCCAGGCGGAGGAATGGGATGTGGCACTGGCGGCGGAGCGGGTGCAGCAGGCGACCACGCTGGAGGTGCGCCGCATCACCCACCGCTGGGCCGGCCTGCGCTCGTTCCTGCCGGACCGGATGCCGGTGGCGGGGCGGGACCCGGCGGAGCCGGGATTTGTTTGGCTTGCCGGCCAGGGCGGCTTCGGCATCATGACGGCGGAGGCGCTGGGCCGCGCGGCGGCGGCGGTGGCGACGGACCGCGCATTGCCGGCGGACCTGACGGACTGCGGTGTTACGGTGGAGGAGTTGGCGCCGGCGCGGCTGGCGGGCTGACAGCGGGCGCGCGATCGCACGGGCCTCGCGTCATCCGCATCCCCGGACGCCACGCCTGACGCCGCCCCGGACACCACGCGCTTTCCCGGACACCATGAGCTTTCCCGGGCTCGACCTGGGATCTCATTCCGAGGCGCTTCTGGCTCCAGGCTTGGCGCGCATGGCCGGAGGCCCCGGCTCTGCGGCCGGGGAAGCTGAAACGGCGACCGGGGCAGTTGAAACGGCGGCCGGGGAAGCGCAAATGGCGGCCGGGGAAGCGCAAACGGCGGCCGGGGACGCCGGCAGGAAGCGTCAGCCGATCGGGATGTTGTCGATCAGGCGGGTGGTGCCGAGAAAGGCCGCGGCGAAGATGCGGGCCGGCTCGCCCGGGGCGAATGACGGCGACAGGTCCGACTGGCGCCGGGCCTCCAGATAGTCGACGCGGTCATAGCCGGCGGCCAGGATGGCCTTGGCGGCCGCCGCCAGGGCGTCGGCCGGCGGCGTGCCGGTGCGGATGGCGGTGGCGGCCGCGCGCATGGCCCGGTTCAGGGCCGGCGCAATGGCGCGCTCGGCCGGCGACAGATGCTGGTTGCGGGACGAGAGCGCCAGCCCGTCCGGGTCGCGCACGGTCTCGCAGGGGTGGATCGCGATCGGGATATCCAGGTCGGCGACGAAGCGCTGCACCACTTTCAGCTGCTGGTAGTCCTTCTCGCCGAAAAAGGCGCCGTCGGCCCCGGATTGCAGGAACAGCTTGGTGCAGACCGTGGCCACGCCGTCGAAATGGCCGGGCCGCGCCGCGCCGCAAAGGCCGCCGCTGACGCCGGCAACGCTGACATTGGTGGCGAAGCCGTCCGGATACATCTGGTCCGGGTCCGGGCAATAGAGCAGGTGCGCGCCCGCGGCGGCGAGCTTGGCCGCGTCGTCGATCTCGGTGCGCGGGTATTTCGCGTAGTCGGCCGGGTCGTTGAACTGTTTCGGGTTGACGAACAGGGTCGCCACCGCCCGGTCATAGCGGGCGAGCGCGGCGTCCACCAGGCTCAGATGGCCGGCGTGCAGCGCGCCCATGGTCGGGATCAGGCCGACGGTCTCGCCCGCGGCGCGCCAGGCCGCGACCTGCGCGCGCAGATCGGCGACGGTGCGGACGATGGGAACCGATGCGCTCACGGCTCGACTCCTAGGGGGTGGGGGAGGGGCGCGAAGCTGAACAAGACGGAACGAACCTTAACATTTCCGAACAGGCTCCGGGGGCCGGTTCAGCGGGCTAGGACATGGGCCGAAACCGGTCCGATTGCAAGACCGTGCCGTGCGGACAGACCAATGCCGTCGCCCCGGTGGGAGCGGCGGCATTGGGCAAGGAGCCGGTGGCCGGTGGGGTGAGGGCCGCTATTCCGCGGCGATGTCGGCCCGGCGTGCGTGGTGGTAGACGAATTCCTCGCCGTCCAGGTCGATGGCCGGGAACTCGTCCTTCTCGCGCCAATAGTCCTGGGTGTGCTGCCAGTCGCGGGTGCTGCCGCGGCGCGGCAGATAGGGCACGGCCCGCTCCAGATAGTGCGGGTTGAAGTCGTCCGGATCCCACCAGTCCTGGATTTCCATGTCCTGGTCCTGCTGGCGCAGCGCCACCTCGACGCTGGTGGCGCCGGTTTCCTTCATGTGGTTCAGCAGGCGGCAGACCAATGCTGCGACCAGTTCGCTGCGCAAGGTCCAGCTGGCGCGGAAATAGCCGAACACCCAGGCGAGGTTGGGGACGCCGGTGAACAGGGTGCCGCGATAGGTCACCGTCTGGTGCCAGTCCAGCGGCTTGTCGTCCAGGCGGAAGGCGATGTCGCCCATGATGGACATGTTGAAGCCGGTCGACGCGACGATCAGGTCGGCCTCCAGCACCTTGCCCGACTTCAGCAGAATGCCGTTCTCGACGAAGCGGTCGATCTCGTCGGTGACGACCGAGGCCTGGCCGGCGCTGATGCCCTGGAACAGGTCGCCGTCCGGCACGAAGGCGATGCGCTGGCGCCAGGGGCGGTAGCCGGGCGTGAAATGGGTGTCCACGTCATAGCCGTCCGGCAGCGAGCCGCGCACATTGTCCAGCAGCATCTTTTTCGCCGCGTCCGGCCGGTCGCGGCACATGTCGGTGAAGGCCGCCTGATCGTACATGATCTTGCGCCGCGTCACCTCGTGCACGATTTCCTCGTCCACCTGGAGCGTGCGCAATTCCTCGGCGATGTCGATGGCGTTGCGGCCGATGCGGAAAAAGGTGGGCGAGCGTTGCAGCATGGTCACATGCTTGGCCACACCCGCCATGGCCGGAACGATGGTCGCGGCGCTGGCGCCGGAGCCGATGACGACGACGTTTTTGCCCTTGTAGTCCAGGTCCCGCGGCCATTCCTCGGAATGGACCAACTGGCCCTTATAGTCCTCGACCCCCTTCCATTCGGGCATATAGCCCTGATTGTGCCGGTAATAGCCCTGGCACATGTAGAGGAAGTTGCAGGTGAACCGCTTTTGCGCGCCGGTCGCGCCGTCTTCCGCGGTCACGGTCCAGAGGCTGTCGGCGGACGACCAGTCGGCGGCCAGGATTTTGTGGCGATAGCGGATGTGGCGGTCGATGCCGTTGTCCTCGATCACCTCGCCCATGTATTTCAGGATTTCTTCGGCCGTGGCGATGGGCGGGCCGACCCAGGGCTTGAAGCTGTAGCCGAAGGTGTGCAGGTCGCTGTCCGACCGGATGCCGGGATAGCGGTGCGTCCACCAGGTGCCGCCGAAGCTTTCCTCGGCCTCCAGCACGACGAAGCCGGTGTCCGGGTTGTTCTGCTGCAGATAATAGGCCGCGCCGACGCCGGAAATGCCGGCGCCGACGATCAGCACGTCGAAATGCTCGGCCGGTGCGCCGGTTTGGGCGGAGGGGGTCGCCGCCGTCTGCGCTGTCGCCATGAGGATGCTCCTTCGGTCCGTTAAGACGGGTGCCCGACCAGCGGGCCTTACACAAAAGTATCACATCATTCCCGTCCCACACCTATGCGCCAATCCGTACCGGGGGCTGCGAAGCGGTGTCGCGGGGGCGAGGATGAGTGGGCCGGAGCGAAACGCCCCGGCGGTTCGCTCCGGGGCGTTCGCCGCAATGGCGGGTGGCTTCAGGCGCGGCGCCGGCGGGCGGCGGCCGTGAGTCCGATGGCGCCCACGGCCAGCAGGCCGAAGGTGGCCGGCTCCGGCACGGACGCGGTGGTGACGAACACGGCGAACACGTCGCCGGTGCCGATCGGGCCGGTGTTCCAGTTCGGCACGTCGGCATCGACGGCGACCGGCGGCAGCGCATAGAGGAAGGCGCGGGTGTCGATGCCGACCAGGGCGTCGCGGCTTTCCTCCCACGAGCAGGCCCAGTTCGAGTCGGCGCCGTCCATCACCACCAGCAGACCGCGGTCGTTGCCGCAGCCGCCATAATTGCGCTCGACGAACCAGTGCCGGTCATTGCCCGGATCGCCGGGGATCGAGAAGAAATTGTGGACCGCGAAGCTGGCAAGCCCGTAGGTCGAGGCGGTCAAATGGCTGGCGGCGAAGAAATTGCCCTTGTCGGTGCCGCTGGCGTCGAATTCGATGAAAATCTGCTCGACCCCGCCGGAATAGACCGCGACGCGCACGGTCTGGACATCGCCCCAATTGCTGTCGACGAAGCTGTTCTTGTAGTCGATGCCGTTGTTGGTCAACGACGTGGCGCCGGCCACGCCTTCGTTGTGGCCGCCGGCATTCAGCCAGTCCTGGTACGGGTCGATCAGGCCATCCGCCGACGTGGCGGCGGGGGCGAGGTCGCTGACCTTCATCGCCAGGATGGTGGCGGCATGGGTCGGTGCGGCGAACCCGAGGGCAAGTGCCGCTGACGCAACCGCAAACGCATTGCGCAAACGCATGAAAACTCTCCTTCAAATTGTGTGTGTCAGAAACTTGCCCACAGACTTTGCCGCCAAATCGCTACTATTGTATCATATATATCATAACAAGTTACGTGCCTCCAGCCGAAATATGACCGAAACGGTCCGCAATAGGGTGGAAATTCGGGAATGGTGTCGAAATTGCGGAACCGTCCGCAACGCGGTGCGGATGCTTGGGGGTTCGGCCGGCTTTGGTTAAGCTCTGACCCACAACCAAGACACCGAAACAGAGGAAACCCCATTCATGCGTCTTGCCAACAAGATCGGCCTTGTCACCGCTGCCGGCTCCGGCATGGGCCGGGCCGGGGCCGTCCGCTTTGCCCGGGAAGGGGCGGCCGTCGGCGTCGTCGACCTGGACCCGGAGGCCGTCCGGGCGGTGGTGGCCGAGATCGAGGCCGCGGGCGGCCAGGCGCTGGGCATCGCCTGCGACCTGCGCGACGACGCCAATGCGCGCCGCATCGTCCGGGAGACGGCGGCGCGGTTCGGCGGCCTCGACTTCGTCTGGAACCATGTGGGCCATCCGGGCCCGGCCGCCATCGAGGGGCTGGACATGGCGGATTTCGAACTGGCCGTGGACCTGAACCTGCGCAGCGTGCTGGTGACGACCGAGGCGGCGCTGCCGGAATTGCGCGCCCGCGGCGGAGGATCGCTGCTGTTCACCGCCTCCACCAGCGGGCTGCGCGGCTCGCCGTTCAGCCCGGTCTATTCGGCGGCCAAATTCGGCGTGGTCGGCCTGGTGCGCTCGCTCGCCAAGCGCTATGCGGCGGAGAATATCCGCGTCAACGCGGTGTGCCCCGGCCCGACCGACACGCCGATGCTGCGGGTGTTCGTTGCCCGGCCGGATCAGCAATCCACCGCCGGGCAGGACAAGGAAGGCCTGGTCGCCCAATATGCCGCCGCCAACCCCACCGGACGGGCGGCTAGGCCGGAGGATATCGCCAATGCGGCGCTGTTCCTGGTATCGGACGAGGCAGCCTATGTGAGCGGTGCCGCCCTGCCGGTCGACGGCGCGGCGACGGCCTGAAAGGAGACACGGATCATGGCACGTTTGAGCAAACTTTCCCGTTCGATTGCCGGCAAGGTGGCGCTGGTCACCGGGGCCGGCTCCGGTATGGGGCGGGCGACATCCTATCTGTTCGCGGACGAGGGCGCCCATGTCGCCTGCTGCGACGTCAATGGCGAGACGGCGGAGGCCACCGCCGCGGCGATCCGCGAGGCCGGCGGCTCGGCCGAGGCCTGGACCCTGGACGTGGCGGACCGGGCTGCGGTCGGCCGGGTGGTGGCCGCGGTGGCGGACCGCTTCGGCGGGCTCGACATCCTGGTGAACAATGCCGGGGTTTCCGTGCACTGCCCGATCGACGCCGAGGACTATGAGGAACGCTGGCAGCGGGCGGTGGCGGTGAACATTACCGCGCACACCCACACGATCCGGGCGGCGCTGCCCTGGCTGCGCCGCTGCGAGAGCGGCGGCCGGGTGGTCAACATCGCCTCGACCGAGGGGCTGGGCGCGACGCCGTCGATCAGCCCTTACACCAGCACCAAGCACGCGGTGATCGGCCTGACCCGCTCGCTGGCGGTGGAACTGGGCAAGGAGGGGATCACGGTCAACTGCATCTGCCCCGGCGCCATCCGCACCGGCATGACCGAGAAATACCCGGAGGAAGCGAAACAGAAATTCGCCCGCCGCCGCATCCCCATCGCCCGCTATGCCGACCCGGAGGAGGTGGCGCACGGCACGCTCAGCCTGGTGCTGCCGGCGGCGAGCTATATCAACGGCGTGGTGCTGCCGGTCGATGCCGGGCTGACGATCAAGAACGCCTGAGAGGACAAAACCGCCTGAGGGGATACGAACGCCCAGGGGTCCTTGCCTCTCGGGCGGTGCCTCCGTCAGTTCAGCTTCTGATCGAGTTTCTCGCCCAGGTTTTCGAGCGGCCCTTCGTGCTTTTCCTGGAACAGGGAGCCGAAGACGAACGTCGCGATGATGGCCGCGGCGACCACGATCGCGATGATGACCGGCTTCTGCATGGCGGTGCTCCTGTGGACGGTGGCGAAGCCGCCGAGAGTGACTCTCCGCGCCCCTTAACCCTTACTGCGATGGCCGGCCGCCTGTCCAGCCGACCGGCGCGGCAAAAAAAAGCAGCCCTCGACCGTGAGGGCTGCTGCCAAGTTTCCGTCGCCCGAGGGAGCAAGCGACGTAACGGATGGGCCTATTGGCGGCGGCGGCGGGTGACGATGGCGCCGCCGATCAGGCCGGCGCCCGCCAGCGCGAGCATGCCCGGCTCGGACACCCGGCGGTTGGTTTCGACGAGATCGAGCGAAACGTCGGAATTGGTGCCGGCGGCGATGATCAGCTTGATCGAGTCCACCGCCGTCAGGTCGGCGGTGCCGACGAAGCTGGCGAAATCGAAGCCGAACGTGCCCACATTCAGGCCGGTGAGCGCCAGGGTCGACATCTGGGCGCCCGTGTCGGTCACCTCCAGGGCCAGGTCGACATTGCCGACGTCAATCGACAGGACGGTGATGCGGACCTGGGTCGCCGCGCCGCCATCGGTCAGGTCGATGCCGCCCAGGCCAACGCCGTTGGCATCCCAGGTCACGGACGAGGAGCCGGGGCCTTGTGTGGTCTGGCCGTGGTCCAGCGTGGACCCGGTCGACGCCAGGGTGGTTCCGTCGGAGCTGGTCGCCTCGACAAACATGGTGCGGCTGCCACCGATCGCCGACACCGATGCCACATTGGTCGGGCCCGGATTGCCGGGGACGACGTTGAAGCTGGTGCCGTCGTTGAAATCGTCGATCACCAGGGCATGCGCCGGGAGGGCTGCGAGCGAAAACGCTGCGATGGCAGCGGCTGTCAGTAAACGCATTGTCTCACTCCTGTATTGTCTTGCGCCGTGGTTGAAGACCGTGGCGGACAGACAACCCATACTATTCGATGTATGTGGGCGCAACGATCCTACAGGATTAGTCGAAAAGAATACAATAACATGGTAAAGGGAGTCGGTGGCCAGGTATGGTAAATCGATTTTGCCGGGTGGCCGCGCAATAAATTTTATTTTACATTCAAATTATCAAATAATATCATGCATAAATGCATATTTACAATAAATATGAAAATTATATTGCATATGTTACAGTCATTGTCGGAATTGCCTGCCGAGGTACGGGCTGCGTCATTTTGGAACAACTTGTCTAGGGAGTGAAAGGTGCGGCCGGATCAGTTCCGGCCGCCCGATTTGTTTAGCTTGCGGTACAGGTCCAGCATCGCCACCACGTCGTGCCCCTCATAGCCGCCGGCAAGCGCCGTGGTCATCATCTCGCGCACCAGCGAGGCCACGGGCATGGGCTGGCGCAGGCTGCGCGCCACGTCGATGGCCAGCGCCACGTCCTTTTCGCCCAGCTCCATCTTGAACCCCGGCGCCCAGTTGGATTGCAGCGCATTCGGCCAGCGCTTCAGGAAATGGTGCGAGCGGCCGCCGCTCTGGGAGAGGGTGGCGAACAGCACTTCCGGGTCGACGCCCGCGGCCTCGCCCAGCGCGAACGCCTCGGCCGCAACCAGGACATTGCCCATGGACATGACGTTGTTGACCAGCTTGACCGTCTTGGCGGTGCCGACATCGCCGGTGGGCAGTTGTGCCGAGCCCAAGGCGTCGAACAGCGGCTTGGCGCGGGCGAGATCGGCGTCGGAGCCGCCCAGCAGCAGCACCAGACTTCCGTCCGCCGCCTCCTGCGGGCCGCCGCTGACCGGCGCGTCGATCACGCCCAGGCCGCGGGCGCGGCAGGCGGTGCCGACATCGACCATGGTCTGGGCGTCGATGGTGCTGAAGTCGATGCAGATCGCCCCGGCCTTGGGGTTGCAGGCGAGAATGCCGGCCTCGCCCAACCAGGCCGCGCGCACGATGGCGGAATTCGGCAGGCTGGAGAGCAGGAAGTCCGCGCCGTCGACCGCCGCTTGCAGGTCGTCGGTGACGGCGAGCCCGTCCGCGGCGGCCGCATCGCGGCTGGCGGGGCTGACATCGTGGCCGATGACGTCGAAGCCGGCGCGTTGCAGGCAAAGCGCCATGCCGGCGCCCATCTGGCCGATGCCGATATAGGCGATGCGCATTGGGGATGATCCTTGTCGGGTTCGGGTGTGGCGTTGGCCGGCCAGTCTAACGGATGGGGCGGGCGGTTGGCGACCGGTCACTGGTCCGCCGGGCCGGTAGTGCCGTCGTCGTCGCGCCGGGCGCCGTCCAGCAGCGTGCGGACCCGCTCGGTCTCGGCCCGGTCGTGGGCTTTCTCCGCCTTGGTGCGCCCGAATTTGCGGCGGTTGGCGGCGCTTGCGGCGGCTTTCTCCGCCCGCGCTTTGGCCTTGCGGGCACGATTGAGGTTGACGATGTCGGCCATGGCGGGGCGGGCCTCCGGCAGCGAGCGGGTCCGAAATCGGCCATGGCGCGCCGGCGCCCAGCCGATATACTCAGCCCCAACCCTAGCACAAACGCCAAATGAGGAACCCCATGGTCGGCGAAGTCTGGCGCATCGGCGCCGTGAAAATCACCCGGATCGTCGAGATCGAGGCGACCGGCGGCATGTCGCGCATCATCCCGGACGCGACCCGGGACAAGGTGCAGGAGATCGGCTGGCTCTATCCGCATTTCGCCAGCGCCGACGGGCGGTTGCGCGGCGCGATCCACTCGCTGATCGTGGAGACGCCGACCAAGACCATCGTCGTCGACACCTGCGTCGGCAACGACAAGGAGCGCTCGGTCCCGGCCTGGAACAAGCTCCAGACCGCCTATCTGGCCGACCTGGCCGCCGCCGGCTATCCGGCGGAGAGCGTGGACACGGTGCTCTGCACCCATCTGCACATCGACCATGTGGGCTGGAACACCAAATGGGACGGGGCGAAATGGGTCCCGACCTTCCCGAACGCCGAATACCTGTTCGGCGAGAAGGAGTTCAACCACTGGATGGCCCACGACCGCGACGGCCAGCAACAGGTGATGACCGACTCGGTGCTGCCCATCGTCGACGCCGGCCTGCAGACGCTGGTGACCCAGGACCATGTGGTCTGCACCGAGGTGCGGCTGGTGCCGACGCCGGGGCACACGCCCGGCCATCACAGCGTCATGATCGAGAGCGAGGGCCAGAGCGCGCTGATCACCGGCGACTTCCTGCACCATCCCTGCCAGTTCGCCCATCCGGAATGGCCGAGCGCGCCGGACTGGGACGTGGCCCAGGGCTATGCGACGCGGGTGGACATGTACAAGCGCCTGGCCGACACGCTGACCCTGGTGATCGGCACCCACTTCCACACGCCCACCGCCGGCTATCTCAAGACCGACGGCAAGGCCTGGCGGCTGGCCGTGGATTGAATCCCACGGTCAGGCGGGCCGGGTGGCGCCGACGACATAGGCCTGGATCTTGGCCGAAACCGGCCCGCTGCCGAAGCGGTTGCGGATCGCGTCGGCCGCGGTGTCGGTAACCGCCTCCAGCGCGCCCGGATCGCGGTGTTCGATCTCGTTCCGCAGCGGCGTGCCCTGGCAGTAGGCGATGGCGGGATCGCGATGCGAGGCGGCGCTGCTCACGGCCGCGACCGTTTCGACCGCGATATCCGCGAAGCCGGCGGCGCGGAGGTCGGCGGCGATGCGGTCGGCGTCGTGGTGGCCGTGCGGGGTGCGCGCCAGGAAGCGGGACGGATCATGCGGGAAGATCGTGGCCGCGGCCGCCGTGACGACATCGGCGAACACGTTTTCCTCGATCCGGTCCCAGACATTGAACAGGAAGCGGCCGCCCGGCTTCAACACGCGCCGGGCCTCGCGGTAGCCGGCAACGCGGTCGGGGAAGAACATCACGCCGAACTGGCAGCAGACCGCGTCGAAGGCCTGGTCCCCAAACGGCAGCGCCAGCGCATCGGCCTGCTGCCAGGCCAGGCGGTCGTCGGCCGGCTGGCGCGCTTGCGCCCGGGCAAGCATCGGCTGGTTCAGGTCGGTGACGGTGTAGGCGGCGGTCGTGGCCAGCAGCGGCGCCAGCGCCCTGGTGACGACGCCGCTGCCCGCCGCGGTTTCCAGGACGCTGGCCGGCGCGTGCACGGCGACCCTGCGAGCCAGATCGGCGGCGTAGTGCTCGAAGATGAGCGGCACCAGATAGGTGTCGTAGATTTCCGGGATCGAGCCCGAAAACACCTTGTCGCTGTCACTCATCGGTCGCGAGTCCTGCTCGGGAGGGGCGGGCCTTGCCGTCCGCCGCCGCTGGCCGGGCGCGGGGTCAGGTCCAGCCCAGTTGGGCGAGGGCGTGGGCGTCGTTCCAGACCTTGGTCATGGACGCGACCTTGCCGTCGCCGTTCATGCGGATGGCGTAGACATAGTCGGTGTCGAACGACTTGTTGGTGGGCGGGACCGGGCCGCCCTCGCCGGTGTGGGTGGCGTGGAAGGTCGCCACGAAGGTAGCGGTGTTCGTATCCGGGTCCCAGGACTTGGCGTGCAGCGTGTAGGTGCAATCCGGCAGCGGGCCGGCCGCCAGGCCCTTCATCCATTCGCAATAGTCTCGCAGCGTGGTGACCCCTGCCAGGGCGCCGGCCTGGCAGGAGAAGCCCGCGCCGTCGGCCACATAGGACTTGCAGCCGTCCCAGCCTTGCGGGGCCTCGCAGGCCTGGAAGAATTTCTGGGCGGTTTCAAATGCGGACATAATCGCCTCCATTCCATTTCTTCAATGCTCTTGCCCAACCAAGTAGGAGCGGGGTGAATACTATCACATGCGCGGGGTGCGACCAAATGGATTGTTCGGGGCGCGCCCCCGGCCTCCGGCCTCTCGACCGGTGGGTGGGAAAGCGTGCTAGGCTGGCGCAAAGATCCGCACGCTCAGGAAACCCCGCCCATGCCGTCGAACCCCGTCTACACCACCGAGCACGACCTGTTCCGCGAGACCTGCCGCCGCTTCCTGGCCGAGGAGGTGGTGCCGTTTCAGGCCGAATGGGAGAAGGCCGGCATCGTGCCGCGCGCGCTCTGGACCAAGGCGGCCGAGCTGGGCCTGCTGCTGCCGACCACGGCGGAGGACTATGGCGGCGCCGGCGCGGATTTCGGCTTCTGCGCCGTGTTCTGCGAGGAGGTGATGCAGGCCAACGCCGCCGGCGCAGCGCTGGGCATGGCGCTGCACAACGACATCTGCGCGCCTTATATCGAACATTACGGCAGCGAGGCGCAGAAACGGCGCTGGCTGCCGGCCATGGCCAGGGGCGAGGCGATCGCCGCCATCGCCATGAGCGAGCCGGCGGCGGGCAGCGACCTGCAAGGGGTGAAGACCCGCGCGGTGTGCGACGGCGACGACTATGTCATCACCGGCCAGAAGACCTTCATCACCAACGGCCAGCACGCCGACGTGGTGATCGTCGTCTGCAAGACCGACCCGGACAAGGGCGCCAAGGGCACCAGCCTGATCCTGGTCGAGACCGACCGGCCCGGCTTCGCCCGCGGCCGCAATCTCGACAAGCTGGGCATGAAGGCGCAGGACACGTCCGAACTGTTCTTCGACCAGGTGCGGGTGCCGGTTGCCAACCGGCTGGGCGAGGAAAACCAGGGCTTCCGCTATCTGATGGAGCAATTGCCGCGCGAACGCCTGCAAGCCGCGATCCAGGGGCTGGCCGCGGCGGAGGCGGCCTTGGCCTGGACCGTCGCCTATACCCGCGAGCGCGAGGCGTTCGGGCAGAAGGTGTTCGACTTCCAGAACACCCAGTTCAAGCTGGCCGACATCCGCACCGAATGCCTGGTCGCCCGCGCCTTTGTCGAGAAATGCCTCGCCGCCCAGGCCGACGGCACGCTGACCCAGGAAATGGGCGCGGCCGCCAAGCTCTATTGCAGCGAATTGCAGGGCCGCGCCACCGACGAGTGCCTGCAATTGCACGGCGGCTATGGTTTCATGGCGGAATATCCGATCACGAAACTCTATGCCGACAGCCGTGTGAACCGCATCTATGCGGGATCGTCCGAGATCATGCGCCTGATCGTGGCGCGGAGCCTGTGAGGGGAAGGCGCTGAGCCGGCCCTTCGAGACGCGGCATTGCCGCTCCTCAGGGTGAAAGGAAAGATATAGTCTCGCCCCGAGTGGCGCTCGCCAGAGCGCGCATCGAAGGGCGGGGCCGCGATTGGCGCGCCGACGCCATCATCCGCTCCGTCTCGCCATCCCCGAAATCCGGGGCTATGGTGGCGGCCACATTTCGCGTTATTCCCAAGGACATTCGCCCCATGGCCTCGCCCAAGCTGTTCGAGCCGCTGACCATTCGCGGCGTCACCATGAAAAACCGCGTCTGCGTCGCGCCGATGCACCAGTACGCCGCCGACCACGGCTTCGCCACCGACTGGCACCTGATGAATATCGGCCGGTTCGCCGCCGGCGGTGCCGGCTTGACCTTCGTCGAGAGCACCAAGTGCGATCGCCGCGGCTGCGGCACGGTCGGCGATCTGGCGCTCTGGGACGACAAGTTCATTCCGGGCGTGAAGCGCCTCGCCGACTTCATCAAGGCCCATGACAGCGTCGCCGCGATCCAGATCGGCCATTCCGGCCGCAAGGCCAAGCGCTATCGCCCCTGGGAGGGCGGGGCGCCGCTGCTGGAGAATCCCGGCGTCGACCGGGCCTATTGGGACAGTTGGGAGCTGGTGGCGCCCAGCGCCGAGCCGGCCAGCCCGAAAGATCCGACGCCGCGCGCGCTCACCAACCAGGAGGTCAAGGACCTGGTCGGGATGTG
Source organism: Alphaproteobacteria bacterium (assembly GCA_020638555.1). NCBI lineage: Bacteria > Pseudomonadati > Pseudomonadota > Alphaproteobacteria > Alphaproteobacteria bacterium. The sequence goes on from JACKII010000001.1 coordinate 673,051, forward strand.
GGGCCAGGCGGCGCGCCGGGCGAACGAATGCGGCTTCGACGTGTTCGAGATCCACGGCGCCCACGGCTATCTGATCCACCAGTTCCTGAGCCCCGTCGCCAATCTGCGCAACGACGAGTACGGCGGCTCGGAAGCCAACCGCATGCGCTTCTGCACCGAGGTGGTGGAGAGCGTGCGCGCCCACTGGCCGGACGACAAGCCGCTGTTCCTGCGCCTCTCGTGCGAGGACCGGGCCGGCTGGGACCTGGCGGCGAGCGTGCGGCTCGCGAAGATCGTCAAGACGCTGGGCGTCGACGTGATCGACTGTTCCGGCGGCGGCATGCAGGGCAGCCCGACCGAGTTCGCCCCGTCCTACGGCTATCAGGTGCCCTATTCCGACACCATCCGGCGCGAGGCGGACATGCTGACCATGGCGGTCGGCCTGATCGTGCACGCCGAGCAGGCGGAGGAAATCCTGGAGAAGGGGCAGGCGGACATCATCGCGCTGGCGCGCGAGATTCTGTACAACCCGAACTGGCCGATGGACGCGGCGCGCAAGCTGGGCTTCGAGAACCATCTGGCGACGGTGCCGGACCAGCAGGCCTACTGGCTCGGCCGGCGCGAGGCGACGGCGAAAGAGGTGGTGCCCAGCACCTATGGCCAGGGCTGGTGACGCGCGGGCCGTGCTTGACGGCCGCGAACTCCCGAGGGGACGGTGTTCGAAGCATGACACCGGCCCCGGATGGCGGCTCCGCCCCCACCGGGATACACCGATCCTTGGAGTGAGGTGTTTCCCGGCCGCGCCGGAGGCGGGAGCCGGGACCGGTCGCGCTCGCGAACACCGGCACCGGGTCTGGGTCCGACCATGAACCCGCTGGTCGTCGTCTCCGGCGCGATGCTGGTGCAGCAGATGCTGATCACCTTTGCCAGCAATTCCGTGCCGGTGCTGGTGCCGCCGATTTCGGAAGCGTTCGGCGTCAACCCCGGCCTGTTGGGTGTCTTCACCAGCGTGCTCTATGGCTGCGGCATCGCCACCTCGGTGGCGAGCGGCGGCGTGATCCTGCGCTTTGGCGCCTTCCGCATGAGCCAGTTCGCGCTGGCCATGGCCGGGCTGGGGCTGCTGCTGTGCGGGCTCGGCTGGCTCTGGCTGTTTCCGGTGGCGGCCATGTGCCTGGGCCTGGGGATGGGGCCTTCGACGCCGGCCTCCAGCCACATCCTGGCGCGGTTTGCGACGCCACAGGCCGCACCTCTGGTGTTCTCGATCAAGCAGACCGGCGTGCCGTTCGGCGGCATGCTGGCCGGCCTGTTCCTGCCCTTCGCCGTCGCCGTCGGCGGCTGGCAGTCGGGATTGCTGGCGGGCGCGCTCGCCTGCTGGGCGCTGGCGCTGGCGCTGTGGCCGGCGCACCGGGCCTATGACGACGACCGGCAGCCGAACCGGCGCCTGTCCCTGGCCGACGTGGGTCTGGCGCTCCGGACCGCGGTCGGCAGCCGCAACATGGCGGAACTGGCCTTCGCCGGCTTCGCCTTCAGCGGCTTGCAGGTGACGTTCACGTCTTATTACGTGGCCTATCTGGTGCACGACGCGGCCCGACCCTTTGCCGAGGCGGGCGAGATGCTGGCCTGGGCCAGCGCCATCGCCATCGCCGGCCGCATTTTCTGGGGCGCGCTGGCGGGCCGGGTGCTGCCGTCGCGGCCGCTGCTGGCCTTCCTGTCCTGGGCCATGGTGGCGGCGACATTCGGCATCATCCTGCTGGGGCCGGAGAGTTCGCGGCTCTGGATCATCGGCGCCGGCCTGCTGATGGGAGCGACGACGGTGAGCTGGAACGGCGTCCACCTGGCCGAGGTGGCGCGCCTGGCGCCGGCCGGCAATGCCAGCGTCGCGACCGCGGGCGTGCTGTTCTGCTGCTTTTCGGGCCTGCTGGTGCTGCCGGGCGCATTCGGTGCCATCGTGGCCGCGACCGGCGACTACGACCTGGGCTTCTATGTCGCCGCGGCGCCGACGCTGATCACGGGCATCATGCTGTTGCGGTCGGTGCCGCGCCCCTCTCCCGTCAATCCCTAAGCGAGGCCGATGTCTGCGCCCCTTCTGATCGTGATTTCCGCCATGCTGATCCAGCAGGCGTTCGCGTATTTCGCTGCGCTGGTGCTGCCGAACATGGCGCCGGCGGTGGCGGCCGACCTGAACATCGACCCGCACCTGATCGGCTTCTACACCGGCGTGCTCTACTTCTTCTCCAGCATGGGGCAGCTGTCGTGCGGCGGCTTCATCCTGCGCTTCGGCGCGGTGCGGATGAGCCAGGCCTCGCTGGTGTTCATGGGGCTGGCGCTGATGCTCGGCTATTTCGGCGCGCTGCCGGTGTTTGTCGCCGCGGCGGCGCTGACCGGCCTTGCCTCCTCGGTGTCGACGCCGGCGAGTTCGCACCTGCTGGCGCGCTACAGCCCGCCGAAATACGCGCCGCTGATCTTCAGCGTGAAGCAGACCGGCGTGCCGGTGGGCGGCCTGATGGCCGGCATTGCCGTGCCGCTGTTGCTGGGCTGGATCGGCTGGCGCGGCGCCTTCGTCGCCTGCGGCGTGGCGATGATCGCGTTTGCGATCCTGCTGCAGCCGATCCGCGAGCGCTTCGACACCGACCGCAACCCGGCCCAGTCGCTGAAACCGGGCTTCATCTGGCAGAATATCCGGCAGGTGCTGGGCACGCCGAGCCTGCGCGACCTGGCGCTTGGCATGTTCTGCTTTGTCGGCCTGCAAGGGCTGTTCGGCTCGTATTTCGTCACCTACATCTCCGAGAATATGGGCCGGTCGCTGGAAGGCGCGAACCATATCTTCTCCGTTGCCATGACCACGGCCATCGTCGCGCGTATCCTGTGGGGCTGGGTCGGCAGCGCGCTGATGCCGGCGCGCCGGGTCATCGCCTATCTGGCGGCGGTGATGGTGGTGGCGGCGGTGGGCATGGGCCTGGTCCGGCGCGAGTGGAGCGACCTGGCGATTGCCGCCGTCGCCATCCTTTATTGCATCAGCGCGCTCAGCTGGCACGGCCTGATGATGGCCGAGATCGCGCGGCTGGCACCCGCAGGCCGCGTCGGGCCGGTGACGGGCGCGGCGCTGGCCTGCGCCGGCGCCGGCATGATGAGCTATCCCATGCTCTATGCCCTGCTGCTGGAGGCGACCGGCGACCCGACGCTGGGCTTCTTCATTGCGGCCTTGCCGGCGGCCATCATGGCGGTCAAGCTGTATCTGCCGCCGAAACACGTGGAAGGAGCCGCCGTATGAGCTTCATCGACCTTTTGAACCGGTTCACCGATGCCGTCGAGGCCGGGGACGGCCAGGCGCTGGCCCGGTTGTTCACCGACGACGGCATCTATCACGACACCTTCTATGGCGCTTTCCAGGGCCGCGACGCCATCGCCGACATGCTGGAGAATCATTTCTGGCGCGACGCCCGCGCGTTCCGCTGGGACATGCGCGAGCCGGTGATTCAGGGCGAGATCGGCTATGCCCACTGGCTGTTCAGCTATGAGAGCAAGCTCGCCACCGCCGAGGGCAAGCGCGTCGCCTTCGAGGGCATGAGCTGCTTTCACCTGCGCGGCGACCTGATCCAGCATTATGGCGAGGTGTTCGACCAGGGCATCGCGCTGGCCCAGACCGGCTTTGCCGCCGACCGCATCGCCAAGCGGCTGGCGCGCGAGGCCGACGGCGTGCGCAAGCGCGCCGCCGGCACCCGGCATCTGGCCTGAGGCTTGGGTCCCATGGGGGAGAGGGTGCTGTGGGGCGCGGTCTCGTCCCGCGCGCTGCGGGTGCACTGGGCGCTGATCGAGCTGGGCCTGGCCTATCGCAGCGTGCCGATCCAGTCGCGCAGCGGCGAGACCGAGACGCCGGAATACGGTCGGCTGAACCCCAGGCGGAAAATCCCCACCTTCCGGGACGGCGACTTGGTGCTGACCGAAAGCGCCGCCATCGTCACCTATCTGGCCGAGACCTATGGCACGCCGGAGCGCTCGCTGATCCCGACGGCGCAGCCGATGCGGGCGAAGTATTTCGAATGGCTGTCCTTCGTGGCGATGGAGCTGGACGCCACCGCCCTCTATGTGCTGCGCCGGCACGAGGGGCTGCCAGAGATCTATGGCGCCGCACCGGTCGCGTGCCGGGCGGCACGGGCCTATTTCGACAAGATGATCCGGGCGAGCGCGGCGGACCTGGCGGATGGGCGCCGCTATTTGACCGGCGAGGCGTTCACCGGCGCCGATATCTGCATGACCACGGTGCTGGACTGGGCCGAGCGCTATGACTGCCCGCTGCCGGAGGCCTGGCTCGCCTATCGCGAGCGGGTGCGCGAGCGGCCGAGCTATGCGGCGGCGCTGGCGGCCAACCGGGCGCCGGCATAGGGGTGTCAATCCGGTTCGAACATACCCGGCAAATGGCGCGCGCCGTGAACGACGCGAACGATTTCCACATCCGGTCCGGTGACGCGATACAAAATAAGATAGGAGCGGAAGGTCAACAGCCGCAGATCGGGACGGATTTCCGGTCGCGCGACACCGAGAAACGGCCGTCGGGCCAATTGCCGGCAGCGCCGATCCAAGGCTTCCGTAAAGCGCGCGGCGGCATCGGGATTGCGGGCCGCAATGTAATCGCCGATGCCGATCAGGTCCGCCCGGGCCGCAGGCGAAAACCGGAGGGCCATCAGTTGGCCTTTGAGCCGAAACGCTCCCGCAGTTCCAGGAGAACGGCCTCGCCTTCCAAACTCTGCCCGCTGGTCATGCCTTCGTCCCACAAACGACCGATTGCCGCCTCGGCAGCAGCAGGCAGTGCGTTCGGCGAAAGTCGCAGTAAGGCACGCTGATCCTGCCAGAGCCCGAACGCATCCCGCAAGACCGCTTCAGGGTCGCTATAATCGCCGCTGGCGATCGCGTCATCGACCAGGGCTTGCAGGTCGGGAGGGAGGACAAAAGCGTCCGGCATTTTGGTGGTGGCCTTTCGAGCTTCACTGAATGTAGGCGCGATCGTGCCTGGGCTCAACGCTGCGTTGCCGCGAGAGCAGCCGCCAACCGTTGCCGAGGTCGACCCGGTCAGACGCGCTTGCCGTCTTTCAGCAACACCATGGGCCGGCCGAAATCGCCGACCGGAATGTGGTGGCTGGCAAGGCTCGGGCCCTGGACCGGGTCGTCCAGCCAGCGGTGCAGCGAATAGCCCGGCGGCTCGCGGGTCAGGGCCAGGGTGTTGACGGCGCTGAAGCCGGCTTCGAACTGGTAGCAGGTGGCGGGTGCGACCCAGACCGGCCGGCCGCCGAATGTGCCGACAATCGGCCGGTGCGAGTGGCCGCAGATCAGCCGCTGCACCTGGGGATGGCGCGAGAGGATGGCGGCGAACTCGGGCCCACCCCGGTCCAGGCCGACCTTGGTGGTGCCGGTCAGGCCGGTGGCGAAGGGCGGGTGGTGGCAGGCGACCACGGTCGGCCGCTCCGGCGCGGCCGCCAGTTGCGCCTCCAGCCAGGCGAGGCGGTCGGCGCAGAGCGCGCCATAGGGCTGGCCCGGGACCACGGTGTCGAGGCAGACCAGGCGGAGCGGGCCCGCATCCTCGACCGTGAAGTGCAGGAACGGGCCGCCGGCCGGCAGCCAGGGCGCATCGGCAAAGGCGGCGGCGAAGCCCTCGCGGCTGTCGTGATTGCCGGGAATGGCGACCAGCGGCGCCTTCAGCCCGGCCAGGATCTCGCGCGCCGGCGGGTATTGCGCCGCGTCGCCGTGATGGACGAGGTCGCCGGTGTGGATCACCAGGTCCGGCTGCGGGTCGCAGGCGTTCAGCGCCTCGACCACGCGGGCGAGCGAGGCGGCGGCGTCGAACGTGCCGTAGGTGAGGACGCCGGGCGCCTCGATATGGCTGTCGCTGATCTGCGCGATGATCATGGTCAAATCCTTGCGGGTCCCCTAAGGAGAGCGGACGGTGACGACGAGGGTATGACAGCGGGAGCGCTTGCGCCATGTATGTTCCGAACCAGTTCCGCGAGGACGATGCCGAGACGCTGCTGGCGGAGATGCGGCGGCAGGCGGCCGCGACCCTGGTGAGCCAGGGGCCGGAGGGCCTGATCGCCAGCCATGTGCCCGTGGAACTGGCGGCCGGCCCGGCACCCTGGGGCCTTGTGCGCTGCCACCTGGCCCGCGCCAACCCGCATGCGGATGTTCTCGCGGCGGGTGGCGAGGT